>NZ_DATLEC010000015.1:0-5015 GCF_035525475.1 Lentzea sp.
CTAGTGTCTCGTCATCCTCGACGAAATTGATCCCTTCATCGGAACGGCTGCCACCTCACTGCCCGCGGCGCAGGGGCTGGCGGCCACCTGGTGGTGGCCGAAAGCGCAGGTCGGCAACACCCACCCCGGCGCGACGTCCCCGCTGGGCATGGTGTCCGCCTGCGCCTACTCCGGTGCTTACCCGACCGGGTACGGCCTCTACACGAAGAACACCGAGGGCCAGCCGGAGGAGCTGTTCGACCGGCTGCAGGCCTCCGGTTTCACCCACTTCCAGCAGTCCGGCACCGGTGCGATACGCAAGTACTACAACTACGTGCGGGTGACCCCGATGGTGCAGCCGCTGGACGTCCTCGGCGAGGCCTGGCCGCTGCACGACGAGACAGCGGAAGCCGGGTACTACGCGGCCACCCTCGACACCGGCATCCGGTGTGAGGTCACCGTCGGCGCCAAGGTCGCCGTCCACCGGTACGCCTTTCCCGAGCATCGCAGCGCACGGGTCGTCGTCGACCTGTCCTGCGGCGGGCTGGCCATCGACCTCGGCCGCACGGTGCCGTTGCGCGCGCACGTGCAAAGCCTGGGCAACGGCTGCGCCCAGGGAACGGTGGTCGTCGAAGGCGTGCCGCTGTCGGTGTACATCAGGGTCGACAGTCCGGGCTGGCGGCAGATGCTCTGGCACGACCGCCGGCTGATCGAGGGTGGCACGCGGCTCGACTTCGACCGCATCAGGCAGACCACGCTGCGCCCGTTCGGGATGCTCTACATGGGACCCACGACCGCCGGGCAGAGCGTCGAGATCCAGATCGGGTTCTCCCTGCGCGGCTGTGACCAGGCCAGGGAGAACCTGTACCGCGAATGCGGTGACGGGGCGCCGGCGTTCGACGTCGTCCGAGCGCGGACCGAGGACCGGTGGCGCGACCACGTGGGCCGGGTGGAGGTCGAGGGCGGCTCACCCGCCAGGCGCCAGGTGTTCGCGACGGCCCTCTACCACTCCCTGATCAAGCCGTGCTTCGCCGACGACGAGAGCCCGTTCTGGCCGTCCTCCGGGCCCTTCGTGTTCGACATCTGCACGATGTGGGACATCTACAAGACCCAGCTGCCGTTGCTCATGGCCATCTGCCCCGACCGGGCGGTCGACCTCCTGGAGTCGCTGATCCGGGTCTGCGAGGAGGAGGGCAACTTCCCCATCGGGTACCGGATGGCGCGCGGCGCGGACAGGTTCTTCCGGCAAGCGAGCGCGTTGGTCCACACCGCGCTGGCCGACGTGCACGCCCTCGGCCTCGGCGACCTGGACTGGACCTGGGCGCTGGTGCACATGTACGACGACCTGCGCCGGATGTACGGCGAGGACTTCTACGAGCACGGCGTCGTGCACCCGATCTCGCACACGCTCGACCTCGCCTACGCCTGCCACTGCACGGCCGGTGTCGCCCGGAGCCTGAACGACGTCCAGCTCGCCGACGACCTCGACGCGCGAAGCCGCCTGTGGTCCAACGCGTTCGACCCGGACACCGGCCTGCTCCTCGACTCGTCGTTCTACGAGGGCGGCAAGTGGAACTACTCGTTCCGGCTGCTGCACGACATGGCCGCGAGAATCGCGATGGTCGGTGGGAACGAAGCCTTCGTCCGCACGCTCGACGCGTTCTTCGGCTACGGCGCCCCGCCTGTGACGCAGCCCGGCAAGCGGCCCGGTGCGGCGGAGATGGCGGCCGGCTACCTGCTGAACCGGTTCGAAGGGCTGAACAACGAGCCGGACATGGAAGCACCGTGGTCCTACCACTACGCGGCCCGGCCGGACCGCACGGCCGAGATCGTGCACGCGGCGCTGACCTGGCAGTTCGGCACCGGTCCCGGCGGCCTGCCAGGCAACGACGACTCGGGCGGGCTGAGCTCCTGGTACGTGTGGGCCTCGCTCGGCCTGTTCCCGGTCGCCGGGCAGAACCTGTTCCTCGTCAACGCGCCCGCCTTCAGCCACGCCACCCTGCACCTCGGGGACCGCGACTTCGTCATCGAGACGCGCGGACACCGCGAGACGTCCATCAGTTCCGACGGGCTGGACGCGGACCCGCCGCCGCAGTACGTGCAGTCCGCCCGGCTGGACGGCAAACCGCTGGATGCGGCGCACCTGCGCGCGTCCGACGTCCACGCCGGAGGCCGGCTGCTGCTCGAACTGGGCCCGCAGCCCTCGGAGTGGGGACGCAAGATCCTGCCGCCATCGGTGTCCGATCCGCTCGGAAAGGGGACTCGCGCATGAGCAGGCCGAGCCGCCGTCTCGTCATCGTGGTCCGGGCCGACCCGGTCATCTGCGGTCACTCCGGAGAAGCCCGCAACCTGGCCGAGGTCGCGCTCACCCGCGGCTTCGACGACGTCCGGCTGCTGACGTGGCCGATACCCGTGCTGCAGGCCGCAGGTCTGCCGCTCAAGCCGCTGGACGGGATCATGCCCTACAGCGAAGGCATCACCGTGGAGCGGCCAGAACCGGTCGGCGACTACCGGGTACCCGACGGCCGGTACCTGGCAGGGCTGACGGGCCGCCTGGTCGAACTGCTCGCCGAGCCGGTCCCGACCACGTGCGTGTCGATGTACCTCGCTCCCCACGACGCCGTGGTGCGCGACGCCGTCGACGCGGCACGCGCGGCCGGCTACGCACCTGACGTCCACACCATCGCGAAGGCGGTCGGCTCGGACGTCACCAACGTGATCCGCTCGTGCCTGCACGAGAAGCGGTTCGGGGCGGCCGTGGTCCTGTTCACCCGGTTCCTCGCCAACGACCAGGTGATCGCCGTGTCGGAGTACACCAGGCAGGAGATCATCGCCTGCGCGGAGGCCATCGACACGCACTGCGGCACCGGGTTCGCCCGCCAGTGCGTGCGCCGGCTGTCGGTCAGCTACCCGCCGATCGACACCTCGGCGTACCTCGACCTCGACCCGGCGCTCGTGGACACCGCCCTGAAGCGACGTGGCCTGGAACGTGACGGGTACGTGCTGTTCCTGTCCAGGGTGACACGGGCCAAAGGCATCTACGACCTGGTGGACGCGTTCGCCCAGTGCCGGGCGCAGTCACGGCTGAAGCTCGTGATCGCCGGCAACGGCCCCGAACTGGAGCACCTCCAGGCCATCACTCATGACAATGATCGAATCCTCTTCCTCACCGACGTGGAGGACGAGGAAAAGCCGCTGCTGATGAACGGCTGCGCCGTCTACGCGCTGCCCACCAAGCCGGAACCGGACTTCGTCGAGACCTTCGGCATCGCGCTGACCGAGAAGATGCTCGCGGGCGGGGGACCGGTGATCACGACCACCACCGGGGGCGTCGGCGAAGCGGTGGGCGGGACGGCGATCGTCGTCGAGGCCGGCAACGTCGGCCACATCGCCGCCGCGATCGACCGGGTGGTGCTCGACATGTCGGCCGACGAACGGCAGCTCATGGCGGACCGGGCACGCGAGCACGCCCTGTCCTTCGACCGCGTCCGGGTGTTCGACAGCCTCTTCGCCACGTCCGACCCGGGTGTCGTCCTAACGGGATGAACCCGTGTGCCTGCCGCCTCGGTGCCACTCGCCGGTGAGGCCGCGAGGCACTCCGCCATCCGCGTCCACGCGGCGATATTCGATCGCTGCCACCCGGCCCTCTGCGGGAGCATGAGAAAGCCGAGGGATCCGGAGGGGGGTCGAATGGTCGTGCCAGGATCGGAAAAGCCTGTCCGCGAGAACGCGGTGCCGCTTGCCCTGCGCTTGTACGGAAAAGAAATGCGGCGCCACGGACTCACCTCCGTGGGCGCACTCGTGTTACCCGCGCTGGGCGTCACGTGCCAGCTCTACCTCGCGCCGTTGGCGGTGGGCGGGCTCGTGGGGAAACTTGCGGGCGGTGGCGACACGAGCCTCGGCACCGTGCTGCCGTACGTGCTGGCCTTCGGCGGTTTCATGCTGCTGTCGGAACTGTTGTGGCGCATCGGCTTGCACTGCCTCAACCGCGTGGACGGCCACGGGATCGAGAACCTGTCCGCCTTCGCGATGGACGAGCTGCTGGGCAAGGACGCGGCGTTCTTCCACGACAACTTCGCCGGGTCGCTCACCAAACGGGTGCTGAGCTTCGCGTTCCGCTTCGAGGACTTCGTGGACACGCTGGCGTTCAAGATCTTCGCCAACCTCATCCCGCTGGGGTTCGCCTGCGTCGTGCTGTGGACCTACAACCCGGTGCTCGTCGCTGTGCTGATCGGCCTGATCCTGGTCACGGGATGTGTGGTCGCGCCGCTCATCCGCCACCGCCAGCGGCTGGTCGACCAGCGCGAGGCCGCCATCGCCGAGGTGTCCGGCCACGTCTCGGACACGCTCACGAACATGGAGACGGTGCGGGCGTTCGCCGCCGAGCGGCGCGAGGGCGCGGAGCACCGGACCCGTGCCGCCGAGCAGCGGAAGCTGACACTGCGGTCGTGGGACTACAACAACCTGCGCATCGACACCTTGATCGCGCCGCTGTCCGTGCTCACCAACGTGCTCGGCCTCGTGGTCGCGATCGGGGTCAGCGACGGGCTCGGCGTGGAGGCGATCGTGGTGACGTTCGCCTACTTCGGGAACGCGACGCGGATCATGTTCGAGTTCAACCAGATCTACCGCCAGGTGGAGAGCGCGCTCACCGAGGCGGCCCAGTTCACCGAACTGCTGCTCGACCCGCCGACCGTGCTCGACCTGGAGCACCCGGAACCGTTGCGCGTCAAGGACTCCCGGATCCGGTTCGAAAACGTCGTGTTCACGCACGGCGGCGGCGGGCCGCTGTTCGACGGGCTCGACCTGGACATCCCGGCGGGCACGCGGGTGGGGCTCGTCGGCCGCTCCGGCGGTGGCAAGACCACGCTCACCCGGTTGCTCCTGCGGCTGATGGACGTCGACCGCGGCCGCATCCTCGTCGGCGGCCAGGACATCGCCCGACTGAGCCAGGCCGACCTGCGCGGCCTGATCGGGTACGTGCCCCAGGACCCTGCCATGTTCCACCGGACGCTGCGCGAGAACATCGCGTTCGC
>NZ_DATLEC010000061.1:0-26729 GCF_035525475.1 Lentzea sp.
GAGTATGCACGGCGGGGCCGGACCCGCAGGGGAGGACGAAGATCGCTTCATCCGATCGTACTATTCGACACGGATGCGACCCGGCGCCGGTGCTGCTGGTGGGCGCGACAGGGATCGAACCTGCGACCGCTCGGGTGTAAACCGAGTGCTCTTCCGCTGAGCTACACGCCCCGACCCCGCGCCCGAGAACGCAGGGGTACAGCTACATCATGCCCTGAGAGAGGCTACGGCCCTCTTCCAGGCTTCCTGATCCCGGGCCTCACCCGGCCCGTTCACCTGAACGAACCGCACCACGCCGGAGACGTCGACCAGGAACGTCCCCCGCAGCGCCATGCCGGAGGCCTCGTTGAACACGCCGTACGACTGCGCGACGGCGCCGTGCGGCCAGAAGTCCGACAGCAGCGGGAACCGGTAGCCCTCCTGGTCCGCCCACGCCTTCAGGGCGAACGGGGAGTCCACCGACACGCCCAGCACCTGGACGTTCTCGTCCTCGTACGCGGACAGCTCGTCCCTCACCTGGCACAGCTCGCCCCGGCAGGTGCCGCTGAACGCGAACGGGTAGAAGACCACCAGCACGTTCTTCGCGCCCCGGAACGACGACAGCGTCACGGGCTGCCTGTTGTAGTCCTTGAGCGTGAAGTCCGGGGCTTCCGAACCTACTTCGACCGCCATGACCGCATCCCTCCAGCCGACCAGGACGAAACCACGGGCCACGTGCACGCCCGTGGATCAACCCGACCTGGGGTCAGCGCTTGGCCTTGGTGGACTTCGGCCACACGAGACGCGTGCCCGCCCAGTCCTCGGCCACGCTGATGTTCGAGGTCTGCGAGAGGCCTGCCGTCGGCACGGCCTCGGCGATGTCGCTCGGCTCCACGTGGCCGGGACGACCGGTCTTGGGGGTGAGAACCCAGATCACGCCGTCCTCGGCGAGCACTCCGGTGGCCTCGAGCAGAGCGTCGACCAGATCGCCGTCGTCCTCTCGCCACCAGAGCAGCACGACGCTCACGGTCTCGTCGGCGTCCTCGTCGAGGATGTCACCGCCGATCTGCTCTTCGACGGCGGCACGGAGGTTGTCGTCGACATCCTCGTCCCAGCCGAGCTCTTGGACGACCATGCCCGATTCGATCCCGAGCTTCTCGGCGACGCCGATCTTGCCGGCGTCTTCCGCGGCGACCACGGTTTTCACTCCTCCAACTACGCAAGAGCGACAGCCTCAGAGACTGCCGCCAAGTCGACTACCTCGGGCTAGCGAACACTGTCAGCTACCTCCGGCGCAACTGTTGACCACGTGACACGCCGTAACAGGCCCCCCTGTCGAGCGACCTACACTGGCATGAGGCACGCTCTACATACCTCTTATCGCGCGCGCGTGAGTGACACGATCCAGAACTACCCACCAGTAGCAATGACGAAGTCAGCGCGCAAGGACAACGATAGGAGCGCGTGGCACGGTTTCCGGGCCACGCGAAGTACCGCCAACGAAGCCGAGGAGACACCTTGAGCCCGCAGAACACAGGCCCCGAGCGGGTTCGTGTCATTCGCGACGGTATGGCAGCCCACCTGCCGGACATCGACCCCGAGGAGACGTCCGAGTGGCTGGAGTCGTTCGACGAGGTCCTCAAGGGCGGTGGCCAGCAGCGGGCGCGGTACCTGATGCTGCGCCTGCTGGAGCGTGCGCGTGAGAACCACGTCGGCATGCCCGCGCTGACCAGCACCGACTACGTCAACACCATCCCCACCGAGCGGGAGCCGTGGTTCCCCGGTGACGAGGAGGTGGAGCGCCGTTACCGTGCGTGGATCCGCTGGAACGCGGCGATGACGGTGCACCGCGCGCAGCGGCCCGGCGTGGGTGTCGGTGGACACATTTCCACCTACGCCTCCAGCGCGTCGCTCTACGAGGTCGGCTTCAACCACTTCTTCCGCGGCAAGAACCACCCCGGCGGCGGCGACCAGGTCTTCATCCAGGGCCACGCCTCCCCCGGCGTCTACGCCCGCGCGTTCCTCGAGGGCCGCCTGTCCGAGCACCAGCTCGACGGCTTCCGCCAGGAGTACTCGCACGCCGGTCCCGGCGGCGGCCTGCCGTCGTACCCGCACCCGCGCCTGATGCCGGACTTCTGGGAGTTCCCCACGGTCTCGATGGGCATCGGCCCGATGAACGCGATCTACCAGGCGCGGTTCAACCGCTACCTGCGCGACCGCGGCTTCAAGGACACGTCCGACCAGCACGTGTGGGCGTTCCTCGGCGACGGCGAGATGGACGAACCGGAGTCGCGCGGCCTGCTCCAGCTCGCCGCGAACGAGCAGCTGGACAACCTCACGTTCGTCGTCAACTGCAACCTGCAGCGCCTCGACGGCCCGGTACGCGGCAACGGCAAGATCATCCAGGAGCTGGAGTCGTTCTTCCGCGGCGCCGGCTGGAACGTCATCAAGGTCGTCTGGGGCCGCGAGTGGGACGCGCTGCTGCACGCGGACCGCGACGGCGCGCTCGTCAACCTGATGAACAACACGCCCGACGGCGACTACCAGACGTACAAGGCGAACGACGGCGCGTACGTCAAGGAGCACTTCTTCGGCCGCGACCCGCGCACGAAGGCCCTCGTCGACGCGATGAGCGACGACGAGGTGTGGAACCTCAAGCGCGGCGGCCACGACTACCGCAAGGTCTACGCGGCCTACAAGGCGGCGACCGAGACCGTCGGCCAGCCCACCGTCATCCTCGCCAAGACCATCAAGGGCTACTCGCTCGGCCCGCACTTCGCGGCCCGCAACGCGACGCACCAGATGAAGAAGATGACCCTGGACGACCTGAAGGGCTTCCGGGACAGCCTGCGCATCCCGATCTCGGACGCGCAGCTCGAGGCCGACCCGTACCTGCCGCCGTACTACCACCCCGGCCAGGACTCGCCGGAAATCCAGTACATGCAGGAGCGCCGCCGTCAGCTGGGCGGGTTCGTACCGGAGCGCCGCACCAAGTCCAAGGCGCTGGTGCTGCCGGGCGACAAGGTCTACGAAGGCGTGCGCCGCGGTTCGGGCAAGCAGGAGGTCGCCACGACGATGGCGTTCGTCCGCCTCGTCCGCGACCTCGCGAAGGACCCGGAGATCGGCCCGCGCATCGTCCCGATCATCCCGGACGAGGCGCGGACGTTCGGCATGGACTCCATGTTCCCGACGCAGAAGATCTACAACCCGAACGGCCAGGCGTACACCTCGGTGGACGCCAACCTGATGCTCGCCTACAAGGAGTCGGAGCAGGGCCAGATCCTGCACGAGGGCATCAACGAGGCGGGTTCCACGGCGTCGTTCACGGCGGTCGGCACGTCCTACGCCACGCAGGGCGAGCCGATGATCCCGATCTACATCTTCTACTCGATGTTCGGCTTCCAGCGCACGGGCGACGGCCTGTGGGCGGCGGCGGACCAGATGGCGCGCGGCTTCGTGCTGGGCGCCACCGCGGGCCGCACCACGCTGACCGGTGAGGGCCTGCAGCACGCCGACGGCCACTCGCTGCTGCTGGCGCACACGAACCCGGCCGTCGTCTCGTACGACCCGGCGTGGTCCTTCGAGGTCGCGCACATCGTCAAGGACGGTCTGCGGAGGATGTACGGCGAGAACGCCGAGAACATCTTCTACTACATGACGGTCTACAACGAGCCGTACGTGCAGCCGGCCGAGCCGGAGAACCTGGACGTGGAAGGCCTCCTGCGGGGCCTCTACAAGTACCAGGACGGCCCGCGGACCGATGGGCCGCGTGCCCAGATCCTCGGCTCGGGCGTGGGCCTCCCGTGGGCTCTCAAGGCGCAGAAGCTGCTCGCCGACGAGTGGGGCGTCTCCGCGGACGTGTGGTCCGCCACGTCGTACTCGGAGCTGCGCCGCGAGGCCGTCGAGACCGACCGCCACAACCTGCTGCACGTGGAGGCCGAGCCGCGCGTGCCGTACGTGACGCAGGTGCTGAAGGACGTGCAGGGCCCCGTGATCGCCGTGTCCGACTGGGCGTCGGCGATCCCGGACCTGATCCGCCCGTACGTCCCGACCGACATGACGACCCTGGGCACGGACGGCTTCGGCTTCTCCGACACCCGCCCGGCCGCCCGCCGCCACTTCCTGGTGGACGCGGAGTCCGTCGTCGTCGCCACGCTGGCCGCCCTGGCCAGGCGCGGCGAGGTCGAGCAGTCCAAGGTCGTCGAGGCGGCCCGCAAGTACCGCATCGACGACGTGCAGGCGGCCGGCCCGTCCACGTCGGACGCGGGCCTCGCGTAGGCACCGGGACGACAAGGGGCCGCTCCGCTTCGCGCGGAGCGGCCCTTTTCACGCCCTGAGGGCGTACTCGGTGAACTGACCGGCGATCGTGAACCCCAGACGCCGGTAGACCGTCTCGCCCTCCTGAGAGGCCTGCAGGACCGCGATCCGGTGCCCCTCGGCCCGTGCGGTGCTCAACGCGGCCAGCGTCATGGCGCCGCCATAGCCGCGACGGCGGTCGGTCGCCAGGGTCGCGATGTTGTAGATCCCGGCGACACCGGCGTACAGGAACACCTCCGCCGTGCACACCGCACGACCGTCCACGTAGCCGACGAGGTAGCGGGCCTGGCTCGTCAACGCGTGCGGGGCGGCCTCGGCGTAGAAGCGGCGGACCGTGGCCGCGGGCGGGTCCCAGTTCGCGGCCAGGACGGCCGCGTAGTCCGCCAGCTCCGCCTCCGTGGTCACCCGGCGGATCTCCAGCCCGTCCAGGTGCGGCTCGGGCAGGGCGGCGTCGGCGAGGTCCAGCCACATGGCCGCCTCGGTCTCCGCCGCACGTGGGCCGGCGTCGACCAGCCGCAGGCCGAGGTCGGCCGGGGTGGAGGCCGGGCCGACCCACCACGAGAACGGACGACCGGTCGCCATCACCGCGCGCACCGTCTCGGCGATGCGAGTGGTGACGTTCGACGGGGTGAACCGGGCCGCGACCACGATGTTGAACGTGTCGTCGTCCAAGCCGCTGTCCGCGATCAGCAGGTCGTCCGTCTCGGCCACGGTGGCGTCGTCCAGCTGCCGGTGCAGGTGGCAGGCGTGCTCGGCGAGGTTCTGCTCCATGCTCGCCAGCAGACCGGTGGTGATCCGGCGCGCCTGCTCGTCGCCGGGCTCGACGAGGTCGTACTCGTGGACGTCCAGCGGCAGGCCGGTCGCGGCGAGGAACTCGGCCGCCTCGGCCGGGACGGACCAGGCGCCACCCGCGCGGTCGGCGCTGTCGCGGAAGTAGCGCACGACGACCAGTCGCGCGGTGACCTCGGGGGCCAGTGCGGCGAGCTCGTCGCGGATCGGCTTCAGCCGGGCGACGACGTGCCGGATCTGCTCGTCGACGCTCTCGGGGCCCCGCCGGACGATCTTCCAGGGCCTCTCGTCCGGCTCGACGCCGAGGCGGGCCGAGATCTCGCCCGCCGGCACGGTCTCGCTCGACAGCTCGAAAAGGGTGAACTGCTCGACCCTCATCAGCACCGCGCCACGGGCCGGGCCTTCAGCAGCGGCTCGTCGGCGCGGGCGTCCAGCAGCAGCGGGGCCAGCGCGCGGGCCTCCTGCTTCAACGGCACGATCCGGTCACCGCCGCGCAGGTACTGGGACTTGATGCCGTGCAACGCCAGTTCGTCCTGCACGTCGACGTACTGCGCACTGGTCAGCACGTACCCGCAGGGAGCCTCGACCACGTCCGACGGGTCCGGGGCCTGGTTGTCGGCACCGCCGAAGTACACCGGCCCTGACCGCACGGCACGTGACGCGGCATTGGCGGCTTCGATGGCCGAGCGCTCAGCCCGGACGAACGACTGCGTGCCGTCCAGGGCCTTCAGATGCGACTCGACGCGGAACTGGGGCGTGTCGCCGGCGTTGGTCTCCACCAGGAGCCCCACGCCGTGCTTCAGCCCGCCCGTGTTGCGCAGGATGCGTTCCTGGCCGTCGCCGGCCACCTGGCGGACCGGCTCACCGGTCACCGGGTCGACGTAGATGCCGTAGACGCCGGAGGTGCGGCCGGCGGCCTCGACGGACGGCCGGACGTACGAGCGCGACAACGTCTCGGACAGGTCGTGCACGCCGTCGGAGACGTTGAGGTTGCGCGGCCACAGCCACAGCACGTCCTTCACGTAGTACGGCGCGGAGGGGCCGAACTCGTGCAGGTCGTGGATGACGTCGGGGTGCCAGTCGCGGATCACGGCGGCCATCGCGCGGGCCTCGGCGGTGCGCAGCAGCAGGTGGTCGCGGTTGATGTCGATGCCGGCGGAGTTGCCGCGGGTGTGGGCAACGCGCCCGTCCGGGTTGGCGTTCGGGACGAACAGGTACGTCACCGACGACGTGCGCGGCAGGGAGCGCATGCGGATCAGGCACGCTTCGCGGCCCGCCGGCTCGTCGCCGTGCTGGGAGCAGATGAACAGCACCACCGTGCGCGCCGAACGAGAGCCGACGCGCACGAGCTGGATCGGACGGCCCTGGGCGGTCCTGCCGATCTCGGTCACGGGCAGGCCGGTCGCGCGCAGGTAGGCCTGTTCCCCGGACTCGGTGGTCCAGGCGCCGGTCTTCTCGAAACCCGTCCGCGGCTCCTCCGAAGCCAGAGCGGGCACGGGAACCAGCAGGGAAGCAGCGGCCAGTAATGCGGTCAGTCCCCTCATAGGGGAGACCTTGCCGCCTGTGTCAACCGCCGGGCCGTGCGGTTCCAGTCGATGAAACCGTGGACGACCAGGCCCGCGAAGATCAGGTAGACGAACGCGCTGAAGTACAGGCCCGACTGGATCTGCAACGGCACGCCGACGGCGTCGACCACCAGCCACACCAGCCAGAACTCGACCAGCCCCAGGCCCTGCAGCGCGAACGCCAGCACGGTGCCGACGAAGATCGCGGCGTCGGGCCACGGCGCCCACGAGGCGTCCAGCCAGTCCAGCACCAGCGCGAACGCGACGGTACCGACGACGAAGACACCCGCCACGGCGCCGCGTTCCAGCCAGGAACCCTTGCGCACCACCACGCCGAAGACCGGGTCACGCCGGCGCACCCACGCGTACCAGCCGTAGACGGCGATCAGCCCTACGACGATCTGCCGGGTCGCGAGACCGCCGAGGTGCGACGACAGGTAGACCGTGAACAGCAGGGCGACCGAGACCAGCTGAACGGGCCAGGTCAGCAGTGACCGGCGCTGCGCGAGGAAGACCACCGCGAGCGCGAGCACCTGCCCGAACAGCTCCGTGTACGCGATCTTCTGCCCGAATATCGTCAATCCCAGCTCGTACCACACGGCTTGTTCCCCCGCGGTTCAGTCGCAGTACACCGGTGTTTCCTACGGTCCCACCATGTCATCTTCCTTAGCACTCGCGCTCGTCCCTTTGTTCCTCACAGCGCCCGCGACGCCCGTCATCACACCGACGGTGATCACGCAGACGTTCGAGGAGCCGGCGGACGCCGACGATCCGGCCATCTGGGTGAACCCGCGCAACACCGAACGCAGTGTGGTCCTGGGCACGCTCAAGGAAGGCGGCCTGGCGGCGTTCGACCTGAACGGCCGCACGATCAGCGTCCACCCGGCGCCGCGGCCGCCCGCTCCGGACGCCAAGCCCGGCCGGTTCAACAACGTCGACGTGCTCGGCGACCTGGCGTTCGTCAGCGACCGCGGGCGTGACCGCGTCCGGGTGTTCCAAGTGGACGAACGCGGTGTCAGGGATGTCACGAACCCCGCGACGAAGCCGGTGTTCAGCGAGACCGAGCAGGAGGTCGAGGACCAGCACAACGTCTACGGCCTGGCCGCCGGACGCGTCGGCGGCAAGGACGTCGTCGTCACCAGCCGCCGCAACGAGACGAGCATCGCGCTGCTGCAAGTGCAGAAGAGTAGGACTTACGACACGAAGAAGGTGTCCACTCTGGACCTCCCGAGCACCTTCACGCTGCCGGACGGCCGGAGCTGGACGGTGTGCGGCGAGCCCGGCGAGGGCCCGCAGGTCGAGGGGATGGTGATCGACGAGAGCACGAATACCCTGTACGCCGCCCAGGAGGACGTCGGCATCTGGCGGATCCCGCTGCGGGGCAACGGCTTCGGCAAGCCGCAGCTCGTCGACAAGGTCCGCACGTGGGGCGCGCCGCAGAGGTACAACCCGGAGACCGAGGAGTGCGAGGCCGACGGCCCGAACCCCGGCTTCGGCGGCCAGTGGCTCGAAGCCGACGCCGAGGGCCTCACGATCGCGGACGGCGTGCTACTCGCGTCCAGCCAGGGCGACTCCCGGTTCGTCGCCTACCGCAAGGCCGACATGAAGCCCCTCAAGGACTTCCGCGTCAAGGACGTCGAGCACTCCGACGGCGCCGACGTCGTCCTCGGCAAGCTCAACCTGCTCGTCGTCCACGACGGCGAACGCCCGGACGGCACCGGGTTCGCGTTCATCAGGTTCTAACCTGTCCCGATGGGGACGCCCAGCCAGGACCGGCCCAGCCAGGACCAGCCCAGCCAGGACAGGCTCAGCCGGGACCAGCTCAACAGGGCGTTGATCGAACGCCAGATGCTGCGCGAGCGCGCTGACACGAGCGCGCTCGCCGCCATCGAGCACCTCTTCGGGATCCAGGCGCAGGAACCGAAGTCGCCCTACGTCGGTCTCTGGACGCGGCTCGCCGGGTTCCGGCCGGAAGAGCTGGAGGTCCTGCTCACCACGAAACAGGCCGTCCGCCTGCTCCTGATGCGCGGCACGATCCACCTGGTCAGCGCACGGGACGCGCTCGGGCTGCGCCCCCACACCCAGCTCGAGCTCGACCGCGAGCTGCGGAGCGGGCCGTTCGCGAGCAGGCTGCGCGACCTGGACCTCGACGAGGTCGCCGAGGCGGGCCGCGAGATCCTCGACGGCACCCCGCAGGGCACCGCGGACGCCGGCAGGCGGCTCAGGGAGCGCTGGGCCGACCGCGAGCACACCGTTCTCGGCAACGTCCTGCGCAACAAGCTCGCCCTCGTCCAGCTTCCCCCGCGCGGCCTGTGGCACAGCAGCGGAAGGGCCGTGTGCACCACGATCGAGCTCGCTCCCGAGCTCGTGACGTTCCGGGACGAGGCCGGCAAGGAGCTGTTCGACCTGCCCGGCGCACCGCGCCCCGACCCGGACACCCCTCTGCCGGTCAGGCTGCTGCCGGAGTTCGACAACGTCCTGCTCGCCCACGCCGACCGCCGCCGCGTCATCGCCGACGACCGGCTCGGCGTGGTCGTCGGCGGCAAGCCCACGGTCCTCGTGGACGGCTGCGTCGCCGCCACCTGGGCGATCACCAGAGAACGCACCATCACCGTCGACTACCTCGACAGGTTGCCCGTGAGCAGGCAGAAGGCGGTCGCCGAGGAGTGCGACCGCCTTCAGGACTGGATGCGGAACTAAGCCGCGAGGTCGACGTGCGCGCCGTCGCCGACGACCAGCCGGTGCTGGCGCGCCGACCCGACCCTGGCCCGGCGGCCGATCAGCGACGTCTCGATGCCGGACACGTTGTGCACGGACGCCTCGTTGAGCACGATCGAGTCGGCCACGCCGGACTCGGTGATCCGGCAGTCCGCGCCGATCGACGTGTACGGCCCGATGATCGACTCCTCGACCAGCGTCCCTGCCCCGATGATCGCGGGCCCGACGATGCACGACCGCACCACGCGCGCCCCCTCCTCGACCACGACGTCACCGATGAGCCGCGACTCGTCGTCGACGATGCCCTGGATGTCGGTCCGCAGCCCCATCAGCAGCTCTCGGTTGCACTCCAGCACGTCCTCGACCTTGCCGGTGTCCTTCCAGAACCCCGAGTACATCCGCGCCCGCACGTCCCGCTCGTGCGTCACCAGCCACTGCAACGCGTCGGTGATCTCGAACTCGCCGCGCCACGAAGGCTCGATCGCGTCGACGGCGGCGTGGATCGCGGGCGTGAAGAAGTAGACGCCGATCAGCGCGAGGTCGCTGCGGGGCTCCTGCGGGTGCTCGATCAGCCGCGTCACGCGGGAGTTCTCGTCCACCTCGGCGACGCCGTAGAGCCGCGGGTCCTCCACCTTGTCCACGAGCACCTGCGCGGACGGCCGCAGGCGCTCGAACTCGTCCGCGATCTGCCCGATGCCCTCGACCAGCAGGTTGTCGCCGAGGTACAGGACGAAGTCGTCGTCGCCGAGGAACGGCCGGGCGATCCGCACGCAGTGCGCCAGCCCCAGTGCGACGTCCTGCCTGATGTAGGTGATCGACACGCCCAGGTACGCGCCGTCGCCGAACAGCTCGGAGATCTCCTGGGCGTTCTCGCCGACGACGATGCCGATCTCGCTGATCCCGACGTCCCTCAGGTTCTCGACCACGTACTCGAGCACCGGCTTGTTCGCGATGGGAACGATCTGCCGGGGTATCGAGTATCCGGCGGGACGTGCGCCCGCGGACAGCACAAGGGCTTTCATAGGTCCTCCACCGCGACGGAACAGTTCGGGTGGGACGAGACTCCGGCGGGACGCTGGACCGGAGCTGGAGAAACGTCAGAACACGAGGAAGGGGCCTCGCGCACGATGTTTGCGCGGGGCCCCTTCCTGGAAACGAGAGCTACTTCTCGGACATCGGCGTGCCCGACGGAGGCGTCGGCATGTCACCCAGGCGGCCGCCCACGCTGGACGGCATCTCCTGCGACGCGCGCGGCATCGGCGACTGGACCTGCGCCTCCTCCTGCACGCGGGACAGCCAGCCCTCCCAGCGCTGCTGCATCGGGCGGACCAGGCCGCCACCCACGCCGATGACGACGACACCGGCGACGGTCGCGAGAACGGCGATCAGGACCGGCATGGTCACCGAGATGGCGATGCCGAGCTGGTTGAGCGCCGCGATGACGCCGAGCGCCATCACGAAGCCGTAGGTGATGTTGCCCATGACCTTCGTGTAGGAGCGCTGGCCCAGCGCACCGGTCACGAGACCCTTCAGGGCGGTGCCGATCGCCGAGGCGACGATCACGAGCACGATCGCCACGACGATGCGCGGCAGGTACGCGATGACCTCGTTGAGCAGCGTGCTGACCGGGTTCGAGGCGCCGAAGACGCCGAACGCCAGTTGCAGCGCGATCAGCAGCACGAAGTAGTACACGATCTTGGCGATCAGCCCGGACGCGTCCATCGACGACTGCCGCATCGCGCCGTTCAGGCCGGAGCGGTCGACCAGCTTCTCGAAGCCGACCCGCTTGAGCAGGAACCGGACGCCCTTGGCGAGGGCCTTGGCGATGAACCAGCCGATGAGCAGGACGACCAGGAAGCCGAGCAGCTTCGGCACGAACGTGGCCACCATCGCCCACGCCTGGCCCAGGCCCTCGGTGATTTGCGAGCCCACGGGCCCTCCTAGAACAAAAGTTGCGGTGAGTGAAGATCCGATCGCTTGATCGTTTCGCGGATGACACCGCCCCACAACGTCGACACTGCTACACGAAAGGGTGGCTGACGTGGATTTTCGTCCCGCTGCAGTCCAGAGTGGAACTACCGGTGGGGACCGGGGAGAGGGAAGCGCCCGCCACACTCCGTGGTGGGCGCTTCCACATTTCCGGCGAGATCCCTACGGCATTGCGGCGCTCAGGCCGCGGCCGTCGAGGTAGGCCTGGATCCGGTCCGGCGACAGCGCGGGCGCGGCGCCGCCCTCCCCGTCCTTCGGCACGTCGGGCCGCGGGTCGCCGGGGCACTGGGTGCTGCTGCCGGGCAGCGCACCGTCGACCAGGTACCGGTTGACCTGCGCGTCGACGCAGGCGTTGCCGTTGTAGAGGCCGTGCTTGCCCTCGTCGACGACGGTGATCAGGTTGTGCCCGAGCCGTTCCGCCATCGCGGGGCCGCCCGCGTACTGCGTCTGCGTGTCGCCCTCGGACTGCACGACGACGCCGACCGGGTAGCCGTTGCGGGCGATCCGCACCGGCGGCTCCGGCGGGGTGAACGAGCGGAACGTGCACGTCATCGGCGCCGCCCGCACGATGCCGAAGCCGTACGGGTAGCGCTCGCGGAACGTGCGCATATCCTCGTAGTAGAGGTGCAGCTCCGTCGGCCAGTCCGACTCGCAGGTGACCGTGTCGAACACACCGGACCGCAGCTCGTTCGCGCCGGTGTCCGCGAGCACCTGACCGGCCTTGGCCGCCGCCGCCTTCTCCGGCCCCTCCCCCGACCGCAGCTTCACCACGATCGACGCCAGGTCCGACCACAGTGGACGGTAGCGGGCACCCACTCCCAGCGTCCCGTCGAAGGACGAGCGGCCGTACTCGCCGATCGGCGCGGTGTGCAGCTTCGCGGCGACCTTCTCGACCTCGGCCAGGACCTCCTCCCAGGACCTGCCCAGCTGGAACTTCTCGTTGCGCTCCCCGGCCCAGGCCGCCCACGCCTCGACGTCGCGCCGGTAGGCCACGGCCTGCTGGCGGAACTGCTCGCGCCAGACCCACTCCGGGTGCACGGCCGAGTCGAGCACGCTGCGGTCGAGCCGGTCCGGGAACAACGTCCCGTACACCGCGCCCAGGTACGTGCCGTAGGAGTAGCCCAGGTAGTTGATCTTCGCCTCGCCGAGCACCGCCCGCACGATGTCCATGTCGCGCGCGGTGTTCGCGGTGCTGATGTGGCGCCGGATCCCGCCACCCGACTCCTGGCAGGCCGCCTCGGCCTCCCGCGCCTCGGCCGCCCACTTGACGAACTCGCTGTCCGGCGGCCGGGACTCCGGCTCGGCGAGCGCGGGCGTGACGCGGCAGTTCAGCGCCGACGAGCCGCCGACGCCGCGCGGGTCGAAGCCGATGAGGTCGTAGACCTGCGCGATCTCGGAGTTGGCCAGGAACAGCGGCAGGCCGAGCCCGGAACCGCCGGGCCCGCCGGGGTTGGTGAGCAGCACGCCCCGCCTGCGGCCGGGCGCTGCCGCCTTCCTGCGGCTGATCACCAGGTTGATCCGGTCGCCGGCCGGGGCGGTGTAGTCGAGCGGGGCGACGAGCGCGGCGCACTCCAGTTCGGCGAGCTTTCCCTGGCACTGCGCCCACCTGACCGGTTGGGAGTGGTACTCCGCCAAGGGGTTGGGAGGGTCGGCTGACGCCGTGACGCCCGTGGCGGTGAGCACGACCACGCCCAGGACGAAAGCCAGGAACCTGTGCAAGACCAACCTCCGTGCCGTACGAAAGACCATCGATGCCCGAAGGTATGGCCGTTCACACGAGTTCATGGGTTGCGTCACCCGTCCCGGTGATGTCACCTTCCTGGCCCTAAGCTGCGGGTATGACCAGCAGCGAGGAGAAGGAGGAGCACCCGCCCGCGCTCTCCGCCCGCACGATGCGCAAGATCGAACGCGCGTCCGGCTCGCTCGCCACCGCCAGCGTGGCCGAGATGGAGCGGCGGCTCTCGTGGTTCGCGCGCATGCCCGCGGACCAGCGCGCGAGCGTTCTGCTGCTGATCCAGAACGGCGTGGCGGGCTTCGTCGAGTGGCTGCACGACCGGCAGCAGGCGATCCGGCTCACCGCGGACGCGTTCCGCAGCGCCCCCAAGGACATCTCCCGCTGGGTGAGCCTGCGCCAGACCGTCGAGCTCGTCCGGATAGCGCTGGAGCTGTTCGAGGAGCAGATGCCGGCGATGGCGGCGACCGAGGCCGAACGCGCGCTGCTGATGGAGGGCGTGCTGCGGTACGGGCGGGAGATCGCCTTCTCCGCCGCCACCTCGTACGCGGCGGCGGCCGAGGCGCGCGGCGCGTGGGACGCGCGGCTGGAGGCGCTGGTCGTGGACGGCATCGTGCGCGGCGACCCCGAGGAGTCGCTGCTCTCGCGAGCCACGGCGCTCGGCTGGGACCCGGCGCTCGAAGCGACGGTGCTGGTCGGCAACCCCGGCGGCGAGGACCCGCCCACGATCATCTACTCGGTCCGCAGCAAGGCAGCCCGCGCGGGACGGCCGGTGCTGCTGTCCGTGCAGGGCTCGCGGCTGGTCGTCGTGCTGGGCGGGCCGACGGAGACCGGTGAGGACGTGCTGGGCCGCATCTCCGAGGGTTTCGGCGAGGGTCCCGTGGTGGCGGGCCCGACCGTGGCCAGCCTGTCCGAGGCGCACCGCAGCGCCGGTGACGCGTTGAGCGGGCTGCGCGCGGTCGTGGGCTGGCCCGCCGCGCCCAGGCCCGTCCGTTCGCTCGACCTGCTGCCGGAACGGGCGCTGGCGGGCGATCCCGAGGCCGAGTGGCAGCTGGTCGACGGGGTCGCCCGGCCGCTGGAGGACGCGGGTGGCGCGCTGCTGGAGACCGTGGACGCGTTCCTGGAGGTCGGTGGCGTGCTGGAGACGTGCGCGAAAAGACTGTTCGTGCACCCGAACACGGTCAGATATCGCCTTCGGCGGGTTCAGGAAATGACGGGAAGAAATGCACACGACGCTCGGGACGCGCTTGTGCTTCGCGTCGCTTTGTCTGTAGGACGGCTTGCCCGCTCCCGGGGCCTGTGGTAGCCCTCGAGCTGTGACGGACTTCGCACACATCCGTTGGAGTGAGGGCCAAACGACCTTGCACCGCGCTGAGCTGCGCAGACGTCCTGGCTGTTTCAGTCGGCAAGCACTTTTGTAGGATCTCTACAAATACGATCGCCGTACTTCGTTCTTCACGACATGGGGTACCGGTGGGTTCACCAGCTTTAGTAATCGACGTGATCGCACTCCTCGCGCCCGGACAAGGGTCCCAGACGCCCGGCATGCTCAGCCCCTGGCTCGAACTGGAGGGGGCGGAGGAGCAGGTGCGCACGTGGTCGGAGATCACGGGCCTCGACCTCGTGCGCCTCGGCACCACGGCGGAGGCCGACGAGATCGTCGACACCGCGATCACCCAGCCGCTCGTCGTGGCTCTCGCGCTGCTCGCGTTCGGTGAGCTGCGCCGCCGCGTCGAACTGCCCGCCGGCGTGGTCGTCGCGGGCCACTCGGTCGGTGAGCTGGCCGCCGCGTCGATCGCGGGCGTGATCAGCGCCGACGACGCGGTCGCGCTGGCCGGTGTGCGCGGCGCCGCGATGGCGCGGGCGTGCGCCCTGGAGCCGACCGGCATGGCCGCGGTGCTCGGCGGCGACGAGCAGGAGGTGCTCGCGCGCCTCGAGGAGCTCGGTCTCGTGCCCGCCAACCGCAACGGCGCCGGCCAGATCGTCGCGGCGGGCCCGCGTGCCGCGCTCGACGAGCTCGCGGAGACCCCGCCCGGCACGGCGAAGGTCCGCAAGCTGGCCGTCGCGGGCGCGTTCCACACCAAGTACATGGCGCCCGCCGAGGACGCGGTGCGCGCGCGTGCCGCCGAAGTCGCCACGCAGGACCCGTCGCTGCCGCTGCTGTCCAACAAGGACGGTCAGGCCGTGACCGACGGCGCCGAGGTGCTGAGCCGCCTGGTCTCCCAGGTCACCAGCCCCGTCCGCTGGGACGTCTGCCAGGCGACCCTCGTGGAGAGGGGCATCACCGGCTCGGTCGAGCTGCCGCCCGCGGGCGCTCTCACGGGTCTCGCCAAGCGTGCGATGAAGGGCACCACCACCCTCGCTCTGAAGACCCCTGACCAGCTCGAGAAGGTCGCGGAGCT
The DNA here is from genome assembly GCF_035525475.1 of Lentzea sp. Lineage (GTDB taxonomy): Bacteria > Actinomycetota > Actinomycetes > Mycobacteriales > Pseudonocardiaceae > Lentzea. Next base: position 15,492 of record NZ_DATLEC010000061.1, read on the forward strand.
CTTCGACACCGTTGGAGCCACGCAGTGACGATTCCCTCTGGGACAGTCTTCCAGGCCCCGCGGGCTTCCGCGGGGAGCCGCATCATCGGCCTCGGCAGCTATCAGCCGGAGACGGTGGTGAGCAACCACGACCTCGCGCGGCGCATGGACACCTCGGACGAGTGGATCCGCGAGCGCGTCGGCATCGTCAACAGGCGCGTCGCCGCCAAGGACGAGGGCGTCGTGGACATGGCCGTCACGGCGGGCGCGAAAGCGATCGAGGACGCGGGTCTCACCCCGGCCGACATCGGTGGCGTGATCGTGGCGACCTGCACCATGCCGTCGACCATCCCGAACGCCGCCGCGCAGGTCGCCACGAAGCTCGGCGTCCAGGCCGCCGCCGCGTTCGACCTCAACGCCGCGTGCGCGGGCTTCTGCTACGCCGTCGCGACCGCGTCGGACATCGTCCGCGCGGGCACGGTGCGCAACTTCCTCGTCATCGGCGCGGAGAAGCTCACCGACTGGACCCACCAGGACGACCGCTCGACCGCGATCATCTTCGCGGACGGCGCGGGTGCCGTCGTGGTCGGCGCCAGCGACACGAACGAGATCGGCCCCGTCGCGTGGGGCTCGGACGGCTCGATGTCCGAGGTCATCCGGATCGACGACCGCGACTCGTTCATCCACCAGGAAGGCCAGACGGTCTTCCGGTGGGCGACGACCCAGGTCGCACCGGTCGCGATCCGTGCCGCCGAGCTCGCGGGTGTCGCACTGTCCGACGTGGACGTGTTCGCCCCGCACCAGGCGAACCTCAGGATCATCGAAGCGATCGCGAAGCGCCTGCGCAAGAATGGTGCGCGCGAGGACCTGAAGGTCGCTCGAGACATCGTCGAGTCCGGCAACACCTCCTCGGCCTCGATCCCCATGGCGCTGGACCACATGCGGACGGCGGGCGAGATCTCCTCAGGAGACGTGGTGCTGATGGTCGGTTTCGGCGCGGGCCTGTCCTACGCGGGACAGGTGGTCCGGTGCCCGTGAGCACCACCCCGAGTTTTTTCATCGTTTCAACCGAAAGGGAACTTCAGTGAGCGAGAACGTCCTGTCCGGCCTTGCCGAGATCGTCGAAGAGGTCGCCGGCGTTGCCGCCGACGACGTCACCGCTGACAAGTCCTTCGTGGACGACCTCGACATCGACTCGCTGTCGATGGTCGAGATCGCCGTCCAGGCCGAGGACAAGTTCGGCGTGAAGATCCCTGACGACGAGCTGGCCAACCTCAAGACCGTTGGTGACGCGGTGAACTACATCACCAGCAACAAGTGAGTTCCGGCATCGAGGTCGTCATCACCGGGCTGGGTGCCACCACCCCGCTCGGCGGTGACGTCACGTCGACCTGGGACGCGCTCCTGGCCGGCAAGTCCGGGGTCCGCCCCATGACCCACGACTGGGTCGAGAAGTACGACCTGCCGGTCAAGATCGCCTCAGAGCTCGTCGTCGACCCGACCGAGGTGCTCCCCCGAGTAGAGGCACGCCGCCTGGACCGCTCCGAGCAGGTCGCCATCGTGGCGTCCCGCCAGGCGTGGTCCGACGCCGGCCACAACGACGACACCGTCGACCGCCAGCGCCTCGCCGTCATCATCGGCACGGGCATCGGCGGCGCGATCACCCTGCTGACCCAGGACGACCTCCTGGAGACGCAGGGCCTGCGCAAGGTGTCGCCGCTGACCGTCCCGATGCTGATGCCGAACGGCCCGGCGGCCCACGTGGGCCTCGAGCTGAAGGCCCAGGCGGGCGTGCACGCCCCGGTCTCCGCCTGCGCGTCGGGCGCAGAGGCCATCGCGTGGGCCTACCGCATGATCAAGGCCGGCGAAGCCGACGTGGTCGTGGCAGGCGGCGCGGAAGCGTGCATCACGGCGATCCCGGTGGCGGGTTTCTCCCAGGCCCGCACCATGAGCACCCGCAACGACGACCCGGAAAAGGCCTCGCGCCCGTTCGACACGGCCCGCGACGGCTTCGTCCTGGGCGAGGGCGCGGGCGTCATGGTCCTGGAACGCCGGGAGTTCGCGGAGGCCCGCGGAGCCAAGATCTACGGCCGCCTGGCAGGCATCGGCACCAGTGCCGACGGCTACCACATCACCGCCCCGGACCCCGAGGGCGTGGGCCAGTCGCGTGCCATCGCCGCAGCTCTGCGGTCAGGAGGCATCGACCCGTCCGACGTGGGCCACGTGAACTGCCACGCCACCTCAACGCCGGTGGGCGACGTCGCGGAAACCGTGGCAATCCGCAAGGCGATCGGCGACCACCCGGTCCTGACCGCCCCGAAGGGCGCCCTGGGCCACCTGCTGGGCGCGGCGGGGGCGGTGGAGGCCATCGTCACGGTCCTGTCGATCCGAGACGGCATCGTCCCCCAGACCCTGAACCTGGACAACCTCGACCCAGCGGTAACGCTGGACGTGGTGGCAGGCGAACCCCGCAAGATCAAGCTCGACGCCGCGGTGAACGACTCGTTCGGCTTCGGCGGCCACAACGTGGCCCTGGCCTTCACCCCGGCCTAGCACCACCGCACACCCGACGCCCCGGCCCGCTCAGCGGACCGGGGCGTTGTGCTGTCCACACCAGACCGATCCGCGCATCCGCAGCCTCGCGTCGGGCGCGCGGCCCGGGTATGCGGTCGGCACGGCAGGCTTACGCAAGGGTCCCCTTGGATTTCGGCTCCCCCGCGACCCAACGTACAGACGGGGTCTGACACTTCTGCGCGACCGAGCCGACCGCGAAGCCGCAGGCGAGCAGTCGCTTTCACAGAGCCGACTGGTGGGGTGGTCCCGTCACCGAACGCGCCCAACCAACCCAACAGCAAGCCGCCCAACGCAACCGGCGTGCCATCAACCCGCTAACGGCGCCGGCTGGTCCTTGATCAGCTGACGGGGTCCGGGGCAGAGCCCCGCGCCCGACACCGAACCGGACTCAACACCGAGCCATCTGAGGAACCCGGCTCTCCGGAGCGTCATCCACCTTCAACTCGGCCCCCTCCCACACCAGGACATAAACGACCCGCCACCGGATACACCCCTCAGGCAGCGCAACGGGAGCCTTGGCAACGTCCTGAGTGGACACGAAGGAGATCAGAACCCGCAACCGCCGAGCCACCACGTCGGACTCGACCCGCTGCACCACAACCCCACCGTCCCGGGTGGTCTCATAAGCCGCGACCCACCCCGCCTCGGGAGTGGCGGCAACCCGCCGAGCCGACACCACGGACCGCCAAGCGGCGAAGTCGCGGGAGTTGATCGAGTCGAAGTACCCCTGCAGCACCCTCTGCACGGCGGTCCGGTCGGGGTGGGTGAACGAGTCGGGGCTCAGCCGGACCTCGGCGGACCCCGGCACCGGCCCGGCGGACGAGGACTGCACCACCGGCGTCCCCTTGGCCTCCGCGGGACGCGAGTACGCGGTCCGCCCCACCATCCCGGCCGCCACCGCGGCACCGGTGATCACCACCACGGCCGGCACCAGCCATCGGCTCGCCATGCTCCCCACGACGCGCAGCCTAGCCGCACGACACGCGGGACAGCGGGGACCCACTCGGCAAACGAAGCGCCGTTACATCAAAACATAATCTTCACTCGAAAGTGGACATGGGATGCGAACCACAAGTTACATGCATTACGACAATGTTTGCGACATAAATTCCTAAAGGGCAATCTCATCTTACGAATGGGTACAAACGGCGTACGCCGTACCGCCGTCCGGCGGTACCAAACACGCATCAGAACCCAACTCCGACTTCACTCGAAAAGACCAAACAACACAGCGCGTAGACCACGGTCACATCCACTTGGCTATACGTCGAAAGTGGCGTGGAATACCGCAGTTCACAGAGCCGCACTATCTGGAACCATCGGGTTCCGTTTAGCGACGGTCCGACCAGGCGCCGCAAGAACACCACGCCGCAAACATTGCGACCGGGTGAGATGACCCCGAACCTCATCACCGACAGTAGAATCCGAGCCGGTAAACGCCTTCCTTCGAGCACGAACAGGTGAGCCATATGACTCGAACGGCGGATTGGCCCTAGGCGTCGAATTGTGCGGGAATGAGTCGCAACAAAGAAACGCAAACGACTCAGGGAGGCGAATTCGGTGGACCTCAGATACGAGGCGTACTGCTTCGCCGATCGACAGTTCTACGATCTGCAGAGCAGCACCGAAATCCTCTCCGGAGACGACTTTTCCGCGGACCTGCCGGCCCTTCCGCACGATTGGGCGATGGTCGAGCGGAACGTGTGGCGGCACCAGCACCCCGAAGGGGTGCGGCTGCCCGACCAGGGCTGGAAGATCCACGTTTCCGCTGGTTTGGACAACGCCGGCCGCGTGCTGAAGGCGACTTACGACTACTGCGTCGAGCGGCGCATTTCGTTCAAGTACCTGCGGACGATGTCGATCGTGCTCGCCCGCAACTCGAAGTACGCCCCCCGCGAGGGCAGCGGCAAGCTGGTCACGATCTACCCGACCAGCGCCGAGCACCTCGAGACCATCTGCACCGAGCTCGGGCAGCTCCTCGACGGTGAGCACGGCGCCTACATCCTGAGCGACCTGCGCTTCGGCAGGGGTCCGCTGTTCGTGCGCTACGGCGGGTTCTCCGAGCAGTGGCTCGAGGTCGACGGGCAGCAGGTGCTCGCGATCAAAGGCCCCGACGGCGTGCTCGTCGCGGACAAGCGCAAGCCGGTCTTCAGCACGCCCGAGTGGATCGAGCTGCCCGAGTTCCTCGCGCCGCACCTGGCCGAGCGCAACGCCGGCGACCCCGAGAAGTTCCCCTACCGGATCACCAGCTCGCTGCACTTCTCCAACGGTGGCGGCGTCTATCTCGCGACCCGCAAGAGCGACGGCAAGGAGGTCGTGCTCAAGGAGGCCCGGCCGCACGCCGGCCTCGACCGCGAGGGGCGCGACGCCGTGGCCCGGCTGGAGCTCGAGTTCGAGATCCTCACGAAGCTGCACGGCATCGACGGCGTTCCCGAGGTGTACGACCGCTTCACGGAGTGGGAGCACCTGTTCGTGGCCATGGAGTTCATGCCGGGGCGGTCGCTCGGGCAGTGGCTCGGCCACAACTACCCGTTGACGCACAAGGACACCACCGACGAGCTCCTGCGGAACTACCGGACCAGGGCCGAGGCGCTCATCGCCAAGGTCGAGGACCTCATGGCGCGGGTGCACGAACGCGGTGTCGTGTTCGGCGACCTGCACACCATGAACATCCTGGTCGACGAGGACGACGAGGTCTCGCTGATCGACTTCGAGCTGTCGTCCACCATCGAGGACGTGCACCGCCCGACGCTCGGCGCGCCGGGGTTCCAGGCACCGAACGACCGCGAGGGCTTCGACATCGACGCCTACCCGCTGGCCGCGCTCAAGCTGTGGATCTTCCTGCCGCTCAACGCGGTGCTGGAGCTCGCTCCGGCCAAGCTGCGCCAGCACGTGCACGTCGTCGCGGAGCGCTTCGGGCTCTCCGAGGACTACCAGCGGCAGATCCTCGACGTGCTCACACCGCGCGTCGACCCGCCGGCGGACCCCGCGTTCACCTCGTTCGACGACGAGAGTCCTGATTGGACGGTCGTGCGCAAGGAGATCGCCACGGCGATCCTGCACAGCGCGACGCCGCAGCGGAACGACCGGCTCTTCCCCGGCGACATCGAGCAGTTCGAGGTCGGCGGCACGTGCTTCGGCTACGGCGCGGCGGGAGTGCTGCACGCGCTGGCCGAAAGCGGCGAGGGCCGGTACCCCGAGCACGAGGAGTGGCTGGTCAAGGCGGTCAGGAACGACCCGCCCAAGCAGCCGGGCTTCTTCGTCGGCGCGCACGGCATCGCCCACGTCCTGGAGAACTTCGGCCACCACGACATGGCGGCCGAGCTCGTCGAGAGCTACGCCCCGCTCGTGCGCACCACGCAGGACCACGGGCTCAGCGCCGGTCTGTCCGGCATCGGCCTCAACCTGCTGCACTTCGCGGCCTCGCGCGACGACGACGGCTTCACGGCGCAGGCCGAGGAGCTGGCCGAACGGCTCGCGCGGCAGCTGGACCAGGCCCCACCGCCCGGTCCCAAGGCGAAGGCCGGACTGCTGCACGGCTGGTCGGGCCCCGCGTTGTTCTTCCTGCGCATGTTCGAGCACACCGAGCAGCCGCGTTGGCTCGACCTCTCCGAACAGGCGCTGGAACGCGACCTGGCCGAGACGATGGTCGCGCTCGACGGGTCGCTGCAGGTGCGCGACGGCACCTTCCGGTCGCTGCCGTACGTCGGCATCGGCGGTGCGGGCATCGCACTGGTGCTCACCGAGTTCGCGAAGGTCGCGCCGGAACGGCCCTGTGCCGCCAAGCTCCCCGACCTGCTCAGCGGCTGCACCGGCGAGTTCGTCATCCAGCCCGCGTTCACGCTGGGCAGGGCGGGACTGATGGCGACGCTGGCGCACGCGACGCGGTACCGGCCGGACGAACACCTCGGCCGCGCCGTCGACCGGCACCTCAAAGCCCTCGGCTGGCACGCCGTGCGCTACGGCGGCGGGCTCGCCTTCCCCGGCGTGCAGCTGCGCCGGCTCTCGATGGACCTCAACACCGGCGGTGCGGGCGTCCTGCTCGCGATCGCGTCCACCGTGGACGCTGTACCGCCACTGCCCTTCCTGGGCTCACGAACGCCGGTCACCGCTGACCGGTAGCAAGAAAACCGATCCTCCACTGAAGGAGATTGTCATGGGATTCATCCTCGACATGCAGGACCTGGAGACCCCCGAGGCCCCGAGCAACGCGATGGCGTCGGGCCACGGCGGCGGCGGCGGTGGCGGTGGCTCCACGACCGCGTCGAACGCGTCGCTGCTCCTGCCCTGCTCGCACAGCACCGTCAGCCTGCTGGCCTGCTGAGCTACGCCACACAGATGAACCCCGGCCGGTGAGCGGCATAGGCGAAGTATGCCGCTCACCCGCCTGCAGGGCCCGGCAGCCGGCCAGCTGTCGGGCCCTGGCTCATGATGCGCCCTCGAGACCCGCGGAGGAAACAGGCGATGGCCCAACCCGGTGACGCCCTGCTGGTCTCCGTCGTCCGCCGCGACCACCGCCCGTGGCTCCTGCTGCTCAACGCCGCCGTGGCCACGACCGGCGGCCTCCTCCTCCCCACGGCACTCGCGAACGCCGTCGACATGGCGCTGAGCGGCACGTTCGTGCTGTTCACCGTGCTGTTCCTGCTCCTGCTGGCCGCGAGCGAGATCATCGGTGACGCGATCGGCATCGTGCTCGCCGCGAGCATCACCAGCCGCGCCACGGCGTGGTTGCGGCGAAAACTCTCCCGCAAACTCCTCGACCTCGGGCACCCCTCGCCGTTCGCCGCGGGGGACTCGGTGAGCCGGATGACCGGCGACTGCGGCAACGCGGGCGGCATCGCCGTCACGCTGATCACGCTGCTCGTCACGGCCGTCTCCTCGGTCGGCGCGGTCATCGCGCTGGCCCTGCTGGACTGGCGGCTCGCGGCCGTGTTCGCGGTCAGCGTGCCGCTGGCGATGTTCCTGGTCCGCACGCACATGCAGCTCACAGCCGACGACGTTCTGGCCTATCAACAGGTGTCCGGTGACGTGTCGGCACGGCTGCTCGACGCGGTGACGGGCAGGCGCACGATCGCCGCCGCGGGCATCGCAGGCCACGAGACCGACCGCGTGCTGCGCCCGCTGCCCCTGCTCGCTGCCGCCGGTGCGGGGATGTGGCGCACCCAGGCCAGGATGATGTGGCGCGCCGGTCTGCTGCTGCCGGCCGTGGAGGTCGCGGTGCTCATCACCGCCGGTTTCGGCGTGATGGCGGGCAGGCTGACCCCCGGCGACGTGCTGGCCGCCCTCGGCTACGCCGCGCTCGGCATGGGCATCGTCGGCCAGATCCCCCAGCTCACCGCGCTGGAACGCACCCGCGCGTCCGCGACCCGCATCGCCGAGGTCCTCGACACCCCGGTCACCGGCCGTCCGGCGGCGCTTCCCGGCGCCGGTGTCCTGGAGCTGCGCGACGTCAGCGTCGGCAACGCCCTGCACGACGTGAACCTCTCCGTCCCCGCCGGCACGTTCGCCGCGATCGTCGGCAGCTCCGGCGCCGGCAAGTCGACGCTGGCCTCCGTACTGGGCGGACTGTCCTCTGTGGACTCCGGCAGGGTGCTGCGCGACGGCGAGGTCGGGTACGCCTTCGAACGCCCCGCGTTGCTGGGCACGACGATCGGCCGTTCGATCGCCTATGGAACGGACGCCGACGAGCTCCAGGTGCGCGACGCCGCCATCTCCGCACAGGTGCACGACGTGCTGATCCGCTTACCGCAGGGCTATGACACCCCCGTCGCCGATGCCCCGCTCTCGGGCGGTGAGGCGCAACGGATCGGCCTGGCCCGCGCGATCGTCCGCGATCCCGAGATACTCGTGCTCGACGACGCCATGGCCAGTCTGGACACCGTGACCGAGGCCGAAGTGGACAAGGCGCTCACCACCGCGCTCCCCGGCCGGACCCGCGTGGTCGTCACGCACCGGGCGGCGACGGCCGCACGGGCGGACCTCGTGGTGTGGCTGGAGAACGGCAGGGTCCGGGGCACCGGAACCCATCGGCGGCTGTGGGACGACGAGGACTACCGCGCTGTGTTCACCGGGGGCGAGTGATGCGTTTCTACCTCTCCACACTGGCAGGGCACCGCAGGGGTGTCCTGGTCCTGCTCGGCTGGTCCGCGCTGGAGGGCGTGCCCGCGTTCTTCGGCGGCAAGCTCGTCGGGACGGCCGTCGACAGCGGCTTCGCCGCCGGGAACCCGCTGGCCGGTGTCCTGTGGCTGCTCGCGTTCGCCGCTCTCGCGGTGGCGGGGGCGCTGGGTCAGCGACAGGTGTTCGCCCGGCTCGGCGACGTCGTCGAACCCATGCGGGACGCCCTGGTCACGCGGGTCGTGCAGGGCGTGCTGAGCGATCCCACGCACCGCCGCACCCCCGACGCCAGCGCGGTCGCGATGATCACCCGGCACGTCGAGGTGGTCCGCGACGCGACCGCCGGCGTCCTGGTGCAGGCCCGTGCGCTCCTGGTCACCACGCTCGCCGCGCTCATCGGTCTCGCGACCACGGCGGCCGCCCTGATGTGGCTGGTCGTCCTGCCGATCATCGCCGCACTGGTGCTCTTCGGGCTCATGCTCCCCTCGCTGGCCAAACGGCAGCGCGACGTCGTGATGGCGGACGAACGGACAGCGGAGGCGTCGGGAGCGGTGCTCACCGGACTGCGCGACGTCGCCGCCTGCAACGCCGCCGCCGAAGCTCACGAGGACATCGCCGCGCAGGTCGACCGGCAGGCCAGGGCCGCGGTCACCGTCGCGTGGGCGAACTCGTTGCGTGCCACGGTGATCGCGATCGGCGGGTTCGCCCCGATCGTGCTGCTCGTGGCGTTCGCTCCCCCGCTCGTGGCATCGGGCGAGCTCACCAAAGGTGCGGCGCTCGCAGCGGTCGTCTACCTGACCAACAGCGTGAACCCCGCACTGCACGGTCTGGCGCGCACGACGAGCACCGTCGTGATGCGGTTGATGGTCGCGCTCAAACGACTGCAGGAAGCGGCGCCGCGGGCGACCGGCGAGATCGGCGACGAAACCCCGTCGAACAGCGAGTTCGTGCTGCGGGACGTCACGTTCGGCTGGAGCCCGGACGCGGAGCCGGTGCTGCGGGGGCTGTCCCTCGCCCTGCGCCCCGGTGACCACCTGGCGGTGGTCGGCCCGTCCGGCATCGGCAAGTCCACAATGGCCAGTCTGCTCACCGGTCTGATGCCACCGGACTCGGGCAACGTCCTGTTCGGCGGCGCTCCCGTCGATCGCGTCACGCCGGCCCTCCGCCACCACGCGATCGCCCTGATTCCCCAGGAGACCTACCTGTTCACGGGCACGGTGCGGGAGAACCTCGCGCTTCTCGCACCGCGGGCGACCGATCAGGACCTCATCGAGGCGGTCGACAAGGTTGGTGCCACACCACTTCTGGACAGGATCGGTGGCCTGGACGCCGCCCTCGGTCATGGCGGCGAAGGACTTTCCGCAGGTGAGGCACAGCTTCTGGCGCTCGCGCGGGTCTACGTGACGTCCGCGACCGTCGTCATCCTCGACGAGGCGACCTCACACCTGGACCCTGCCGCGGAAGCACGCGTCGAACGGGCTTTCGCCCAGCGGCAAGGAGTTCTCGTGGTGATCGCACACCGGCTGAGCTCGGCGCTGAGGGCCAACCGCGTGCTGGTCATGGACGGCGGCAAGCCGCTGCTCGGCACCCACGAGCACCTCATGAAGACGTCCGCGCTCTACGGACGGCTCATGCTGGCCTGGGATCCCACCCACCACGAGGAAACCCCGCTGCCCAAGCGGTGAGCGGGGTCCACACCGGACTGGTTGGTTCCGTCAGCCGACGCGGTGCAGCCAGGTGACCGGCGCGCCGTCGCCCGCACGGCGGAACGGTTCCAGGGCGTCGTCCCACGCGGCACCGAGCAGCTCGTCCACGCCGTGCGCGAACGACTCGCCGCCCCTGGCTCTCACCGCGAGGGAACGCAACTGGTCCTCGTTGACCACGATGTCGCCGTTGGCCGATGTGCGGGCGTGCCACAGCCCCAGAACGGGGGCGAAGCAGAAGCGCTCGCCGTCCTGACCAGGTGACGGTTCCTCGGTCACCTCGAAGCGGAGCATTGGCCACGCGCGCAGCGCAGCCACGAGTTTCGCGCCGGTGCCGGCGTCTCCGGTCCACGCGCATTCAGCGCGCAACTGGCCTGGTGCCGCTGGTTGCGCTGCCCACCTGAGGTCCACTCGGACACCGAGGGTGCCCGAGATCGCCCACTCGACGTGCGGACAGACCGCAGACGGCGACGAGTGGACGTAGACCACGCCACTGGTGCTGCCACGGGTGCTCACTGCTGACCTCCGCTGCTCGACGAGGGACGTCTTCCCCTACGCCTTTGCCGAGTGAGGTGATCATCGTGAAATCCCGCTCGCTGCATTCTGCCCCGACTTGAGGCATGTCCGCCATAAGAACCAGCTCGATCATCACCCGACCGGGGCAGATACAGGTCTAAAGTCCCGATCTCCCCGACCGAGTGATGCGTGATCGTGATCTACAGGACGTTTACCGCGGCGACCACGTCGACGAGCCCGGTTCCCTTGTCGTAGGACGAGGTGTAGGGGCCGGCGGGCTGGTAGCCGGTGCCGTACCTGTGGGCCGTCGACTTCAGCGCCCGCTCGATGTCGGCGGGGGTCGCGGAAGGCT
>NZ_DATLEC010000041.1:0-49609 GCF_035525475.1 Lentzea sp.
TCGGCCGATCTCCACGTGCTCCAGCACGCCCAGCGCATCCGGGACCAGCACGGCCACCGAGTAGTAGGCGCTGACCAGGTAGGACACGATGGCCTTCTCGTTGATACCCATGAACCGGGCGTTCAGGCTCGGCTGCACCTCGTCCGGGATGCCGGGCTGGTGCAGGCCGATCACGCCGTTGTCCTGCTCGCCGATCCGCATCGCGATGATCGAGCTGGTCTGGCGCTCGGTGACGGGGATCTTGTCCGACGGCAGGATCGGGATGCCCCGCCACGTCGTCACCCGCGTGCCGTCCACGTCGGCCGTGTCCGGGTAGAGGCCGCGCTTGTTCAGCTCCCGGCCGAACGCCGCGATGGTGCGCGGGTGGGCCAGCATGAACGCGGTCTTGCGCCGCCTCGACACCAGTTCGTCCAGGTCGTCCGGGGTGGGCGGGCCGTTGCGGGTGTGGATGCGCTGCTTGAGGTCGGCGTTGTGCAGCAGCCCGATCCGCCGGTTGTTGATCATCTCGTGCTCCTGCCGCTCGCGCAGGGCCTCGATGGTCAGCCGCAACTGCTCCTCGGTCTGGTTCATCGGGTGGTTGTAGAGGTCGGCGACCCGGCTGTGCACCCGCAGCACGGTCTGCGCGACGCTCAGCTCGTACTCGCGCGGCGTGAGCTCGTAGTCGACGAACGTGCCGGGCAGCACGGGCTCGCCGTCGTGGCCGGACGCCACGTCGATCTCGGCCTCGCCGTGCTCGTCCTGCGGCTTGTTGCGGCTGTTGAAGGCGTGCTGGATGTGCTCGCGCAGGCCGCCCGCCTCGCCGTTGAGCGCCTGGAAGTCCTCCCAGGACAACGTGAGCACGGTGACCGGGGTGACGGCCTTGGCGGTGAACTCCCACTCGCCCTGCGGCCCCGCGAGGACGGTCTCGCCGAAGTACTGGCCGTCGGCCAGGTTGCCGAGCACGGTCTCGCCGCCGTACTCGCCGGTGCCGACCTTGTCGACCTTGCCGTGCGCGATCAGGACGACCTGGTCCTTCGGACGGCCCTTCCGGACGATGATCTCGCCGATGCCGTACTCCTGCTGCGTGAAGCGGCCCGCCAGCGCGCTGAGGGCCGCCTCGTCGTCGAAGCCCTTGAGCAGCGCGAGCTCGGTGAGCTCCATCGGGATGACGCGGACCTCGGCACCGATGTTGGTGAACGAGACGCGGCCGTCGCCCAGCGTGTAGGTGAGGCGCCGGTTGACGCGGTACGCACCACCCGAGGCCTGGACCCAGGGCAGCACCTTGAGCAGCCAGCGGGAGGTGATTCCCTGCATCTGCGGAACGGACTTGGTGGTCGTGGCCAGATTACGAGCGGCGGCCGTACCCAAACTCAGCTGCTGACGGCCCTCGTTGAGGTCAGTATCCGTCAAGGTCACAACCCACACCCACCCATCTCAATGCGCTAAAGGACCAATCCGAAAGAAGCCGGAATGGACGTTAGTTCGCGCGATTGGAGGCTGTGAAGGGGCCAAGAAGGCGACATTCGGGTGGGTGGTTTGGGCTCGTGGTTGCTACTGACGGTGTGCCTTTTGATCTAATAGGTTACCTCTACTTGCCCGATCGAGTGAGGGTGGGCTGGTAGCGAGATGCAGGAGCGGGCCACTCGTTTGGCTCAATAGGATCACTCTATTGTGCGCATTTTAGAGGTGTCGGACAGTGCTATGCGATACCACTCCGAGTGGGTTCGAATCCACTCGAAGTGGTGTCCATCAATACCGCCTCGGTGTCCTTGGCGCTGACCGGAACAGAAATCAGGATTTTGTGCCGGAGCCTATTCGTGCTATTGCGCTTCGCGGGCGTTCAAGAAAGATTCGAGCTGGGTCACGACGAACTCGTGGTCGTCGGCCTGGGGGAGTCCCGAGACGCCCGCGGTGCCGACCGGGCCGGTGCCGCGGACGATCACGGGGAAGACCCCGCCGTGCGCCGCGTACAGGACCGGGTCGAGCCCTGAGCCCGCCTCGAACGTCGTGCCCTTCTCGCGGAACGTCGTGCCGACGTAGAAGGAGCTGTGCCCGAACAGGTCGACGACGCGGGCCTTGCGCTCCAGCCACCTGTCGTTGTCCGGCGCGGTGCCCGGCAGCGCGGCGTGGAAGAGCAGGTGACCGTTGCGCCGCACCGAGATCGCGACGGGCAGGCCCTGGTCGCGGGCTGCGTCGAGCAGGTGCAGGCCGAGCTCGATCGCGACGTCGTTGCCGAAGCGCGTGAACTGCAGCCGCCGCTCCTGGTCCAGCAGCTCCTCACTCGTGGGACTCACAGCTCCACCACCCTGTTCTGTCGTGCGGACGTGAACGCGGCCTCGATGACCCGCAGTGCCTGGACGGCGCCGGCCGGGTCGACCGGGACGCGGCCGGCCAGCAGCTCGGCGTAGAAGTTCTGGTAGGCGCCGGGTTCGACGGCGACCTCGGTCGTCCCGCCGAGGACGCCGAGCCGGCCGGTCCGGTCCTCGTGGCCCCAGCCGGAACCGGTGGGACGGCGGCCCGCGGCGAGCGCGTCCTCCTGCTCGTCCAGGCCGCTGATCTCGAACGCGCCCTTGCTGCCGAGCACGCGGAACCGCGGCCCGTGGTTCGCCGCGTGCGCGTTGGCCCACAGGTGCGAGCGGACACCGTTCTCGTGCGTCAGCGCCACGAACACGTCGTCGTCGACCTGAGCGCCTGGCCGGCGCCGGTCCAGCTCCGCGTAGACGGTCCTGACCGGCCCGAAGAGCTGCAGCGCCTGGTCGACGAGGTGTGCGCCGAGGTCGTAGAGCAGGCCACCGGCCTCCTCCGGGGCGCCGAACTCGCGCCAGTTGTCCCAGATCTCGGGGATCCAGCGCTCGAACCGGGACTCGAACCGCCGGACGTCGCCGAGCTCGCCGAGGACCTCGCGGACGGTGAGGAAGTCGCTGTCCCAGCGGCGGTTCTGGAAGACCGTGAGCAGCACGCCCTTGGCCTTCGCGGCGGCCACGAGCTCCTCGGCCTCGGCGGACGTCGGCGCGAACGGCTTGTCGACGACGACCACCACGCCCTTGTCGATCGCGCGCCGCGCGTACTCGACGTGCGTCCGGTTGGGGGTGGCGACGACGACCAGGTCGAGGTCCATCTCGAACAGCTCGTCCGCGGTGACGATCGCCGCCTCCGGGTACGCGGCACGGGCCTGTGCCTGCCGTTCCGGGTTCGCCGTCACGATCGCGACGAGGTCCATGCCCTCGGTGGAGGCGATGAGCGGGGCGTGGAAGACCCGTCCCGCGATGCCGTGGCCCAGAAGTCCGACTCTCATGCTTCCGATTAAAGCAACGCTGTTGAATAATTGCGAGCGTGGACCTCACCTCGCTGCGTTCGCACAACGACCGGACAGTGCTCGGCCTGGTCCGCTCCGGGGCTTCGAGCAGGGCTTCCATCGCCGCACGGGCCGGACTCACCCCGCAGGCGGTGTCGAAGATCGTGGCCAGGCTCATCGACGCCGGCCTGCTGGAGGAGACCGGCGCGGTGCGTGACGGAGGCCGTGGGAAGCCCCGGATGTCGCTCCGGCTCGCCGCCGGGGGCGCCTGCTCGTACGGGGCGTACGTCGACCGCGACGAGCTGCGGGTGGTCCGGCTCGACCTGACCGGTGAGGTGGTGTCGGCGTCGGTCGTGCCGCTCGCGCCGATGTTCACGCCCGGCGACGTGCTGGACGCGCTGGCGCCGCTGGTCCCGGCAGAGGAGAAGGTGCTCGGCCTCGGCATCGGGATCGCCGGTCCGCTCGACTTCCCCAGCGGCGTGGTGTCCCCGAACGGCCTGCCAGGCTGGGGCTCCGTGCCGTTGCGGGCGCTGGCGGAGGAACGGCTCGGGTTCCCCGTCGTGGTCGACAAGGACACCAACGCCGCCGTGCTCGCCGAGGCGTGGCGCCGGCCGCTGGAGGACGCCGCGCTGGTGTTCGTCGGCACCGGTCTGGGCGTCGGGCTGCTGCTCGGGGGAGAGGTCCACCGCGGCGCGCGGTCGGGGGCGGGCGAGTTCGGGCACATGACGATCCAGCTCGACGGCCCGCTGTGCGTGTGCGGGCGGCGCGGGTGCGTCGAGGCGGTGCACGCGGCGGCGTCCACCGGCGTGGAGGCGGCACGGGTGCTGGGTGCCGCGGTGGCGAACCTGGTACAGCTGCTGGACCTCGACCAGATAGTCCTGAGTGGACGGAAGGTGCTGGAGTCGCCAGAGCTGTACCTGCGGGCCATGCCGGACGTCGACGTGAGCATCACGTCCTACGGGCCGGACCTGGTGCCCGTGGGCGCGGGGCTGCTGGTTCTGGGAGGACTGTTCTAGCATCGGCGCTGTGGACGTGGAACACGTCGTCGGCCTGCCGCACCCGCGGCTGAGACCGTTCGTGACGCGGTACTCCGGGTATCGGATGCGGACCGAGCCCGGCATCCACCGCGGCCTCCCGTCGCGTTCGCTCACCCTGGTCGTCACGATGGACGGCACCGTCGACCTCGCCGACGGCCGGTTCGCCGCGTTGTGCGGCGGCCTGCACGACGAGGCCGTGATCATCAGTCACGACGGGTTCCAGCACGGTGTCCAGTGCGACCTCACGCCGGTGGGGGTGCGGGCGTTCTTCGGCATGCCCGCCGGCGAGCTGTCCGGGGTGACGGTCGCGCTGGACACCCTCGGCGTGCCGGCCGCGGAACTGCGGGAACGCCTGCGGGTGGCCGCGACGTGGGCCGACCGGTTCGCGCTCGTGGACGAGGTGCTGAGCGGGCTGGTGCGGCCGGTGAGGCAGCAGGTCGAGGTGGCGTGGGCGTGGCAGCGGCTGGCCGCCGGGGCGCCGGTCGGGGAGATCGCCGCCGAGGTCGGGTGGAGCCGCCAGCACCTGAGCGCGCGGTTCGCCGCCGAGTACGGGCTGACGCCGAAGGTCGTGGCCAGGGTCATGCGGTTCGAGCGGGCGGGCCGGATGCTGCGCGGCGAGCGCAGGCCCACGCTCACCGAGGTGGCCGCCGCCTGCGGCTACACCGACCAGGCGCACTTCAACCGCGACTGGCGCGCGTTGTGCGGGGCGACCCCGACCGAGTGGATCACCGCCGAGCTTCCATTCGTACAAGGCAGCGAACCCGGATAGGACGCAGAGTGGTCGCCATGACGACACCTGCACCCACCTGCTGGCCGACACTGTCCTATCAGGACGCTCCCGCCGCGATCCGCTTCCTCGTGGAGGCCTTCGGGTTCTCCGAACACCTCGTCGTGCCAGGAGAGGCCGACGGCGAGGTCGTGCACTGCGAGATGGTCTGGCCGGAAGGCGGCGGCGTGATGCTCGGGTCCGTCGTGCGGTCGGCCGGCGAGACCGGGGCGACCAGGGCGGGCGCCGCGTCGATCTACGTCGTGACCGACCGGCCGGACGAGGTCCACGCGCGGGCGCTGGCCCGTGGGGCGACCGAGATCCGCGGGCTGCGCGACGAGGACTACGGGTCGCGCGGCTTCACCGTCGCCGACCCCGAGGACAACCGCTGGAGCTTCGGCACCTATCGCGGAGCCTGACCAGGCGCGGTGAAGTTCACCGCGTCGCGTCAGCCGGGCACTTTGCGTGAATTCCGCGGACGCCTCGGTCGACGACGGCCTCGACCGGGTGTCCGTGACGCCTCGAGCGGGACGGCCGATGGTCACGTATCGCTACGCCTGGTTGCGGTGAACGCCGCCGACGCCTCTGTCGGCCAAAAGGTCCTGCGCCCGTACCGCCTTTGGGCGTAACCGCGCGGCCGAACGGTCGTTGTACCCCGGCGGCGGCACCTGCCCGTCGTTGCGCGAGGCGAACCAGGGACGCGGCGTCTCGCAGCACCGGGCGGGTGTCGTTTTTTTGATGCGAAACGATGTCACGTGCGGTTGCGATGGAACGTGCGACGCTTCTGACACTCTGATCGGACACCGTTGCCGCACGTATTCATCAGCTACAGCCGCAAGCAGCGGGAGTACGTGCGTCGGCTGGCCACTCATCTCGCCGAGGCGGCCGGGGTCGAGATCTGGTTCGACTACGAGATCGTCACCGGAGAGCGCTGGGACGACGTCGTTCGTACGAAGATCGACACGTGCGCCGCGCTGATCGTGGTGATGACGCCGGACGCGGAAAGCTCGCACTGGGTCGCCGAAGAGGTGGCGCGGGCGCGCGACCAGGGCAAGGAGCTGCTGCCGCTGCTCCTCGAGGGATCTCCGATCTTCGGCTTCATGACGGTCCACCACGAGGACGTGCGTGGCGAGCGCATGCCAAGTGACAGATTCATCGAGGCACTGAGGAATGCTGCGGGCCACAGCTCGCGACCGGCGGGCCCACCGCTGCGTGGGCGATCAGCCGGACCGACGAAGCCGGCGGCGAGGCCGCCGCGACCGCGAAGTGCGCAGAGGAGTCGCTCGGTCCAACGACCGCAGCGAAATGCTCGGCTCCTGGCCTCGACCACGATTGCCCTGGTGGCGATCGCGATCGCCTTGGTGGCGGCCTTGTACCTGAGCGACACGATCTGGTCGTTCGTCACCAAGCCGGACACGTCCGGTCAGCAGCTGAGCACAGGATCGAGTGTGACCACCCGGCCATCCGCCACGACCGCCTCATCGGTCACCGGTTCGTCCTCTGCGACGTCGTCGTCGACGACGGCTGCACCAGGCCGGAACGTACGGTTGTCCTGCTACAACAACAACACCATCACTGGGCTCACTGCTCGCGCGTGCGATGACGCGAGGTCATTCGGCTGGAACGTGGCCGAGATCGGCAACTACAGCCAGGGCACGATTCCCACGACCACGGTGTACTTCCGGCCCGGTACCGAGGAGGAAGCCGCCGCGAAGGAGCTCGCTGCCCTTCTTCGTACGAGGGTCGAACCGAGGTTCAGCGGAATCGAGAAGGCCGAAGGCGGTCTGATATTGATCATCACGAACGACTACCAGGGGCCGGCGCGCAACGGCTGACGCCACGGTATTCCGATGGCCTCTGATGGGGCAGCTGTGGTCCCATTCGTGCCCATGGGGACGTTCGAGGAGCTGGTGGCCGAGGGGGCCGCGGTACCGCTGGAGGGCTGGGACTTCTCCTGGTTCGAGGGCAGGGCCACGGAGGAACGCCCGCCGTGGGGCTACGCGGCGTTGATCGCGGAGAAGCTCGCGGCCGTGGAGTCCGCGCTGGACCTGCAGACCGGCGGGGGAGAGGTCACGGCGTCCGCGCCGGTCAAGCCGCCGCTGCTCGCCGCCACGGAGTCGTGGCCGCCGAATGTCGTCGTGGCGGCGCGGAACCTGCCGGACGCGCTCGTCGTGCGGGCACCGGACGCGGGGCCGTTGCCGTTCCGCTCCGAGGTGTTCGACCTCGTGATCAGCCGGCATCCCGTGGTGACGCCGTGGGCGGAGATCGCGCGGGTGCTGAAACCCGGCGGAACGTACTTCTCGCAGCAGATCGGCGAGGGCACGAACCGCGAGCTGACGGACTTCATGATGGGACCGCAGCCCGTCGGTGACGCCCGCTCCACGTCGCGGGCCCGGTCCGACGCCGAAGCGGCGGGGCTGGAGGTGCTCCGGCTGGAACCGGTGGCGTTGCGGGTGGCGTTCTTCGACGTCGGCGCCGTCGTGCACTTCCTGCGCAAGGTGCTGTGGACGGTGCCGGGGTTCACCGCGGAGGCGTACCGGGACCGGCTCCTGGACGTGCACGAGCACATCCAGGAGCACGGTGAGTTCGTCTGCACCTCGGCGCGGTTCCTGGTCGAGGCCAGGAAGCCGTGACCGTCAGGCCTGGTGCCGCCGCCGGGCCAGGATCACCTTGAACAGGTCGACGTCCTGCTGGTTGATCGTCATCAGCCAGCCCTGCTTGCGCAGGTCCTGCACGGCGTGGACCAGGTCGGTCCCCACCCAGCCCGACTCGGGCGTGTAGCGCTCCTGCACCGTGCGCCCGTCGGCGCCCGTTCCGATCCTGGCTATCTCCCGTGCGTCTTCCACGGACTCCTTGTCCTCGGACAGCCAGGCGAAGTACTGGAAGTCCACGGGCGTCAACGCGGCTGACGTTCGCGGCGGATCGTCACGCGCTTGCCCTTGATCGTCGCGTCGCGCAGCTGCTCGATCACGTCGTTCGCGGTGTCACCGGGCACCTCGACCAGCGAGAACCGGTCGGCGATCTCGATCGCGCCGATGTCGCGGCCCTTGAGGTCCGTCTCGCCGGTGATGGCGCCGACGATGTCCTGCGGCCGGATGCCGGACGACCGGCCCGCGCCCAGGAACAGCCTCGTCATGCCCTCGGACGGGCCGCGGCGCTCGCGGCGGGGACCCGCCGGCGCACCGTCGCGGCGAGGACGGTCCTCGCGCGGGCGCACCTCCGGGATCTCCTCCTCGTCCGCGGCGGCACCGGAGGCCTCGTGGGCGAGCTTCACCGCGGCCAGCGCGATGTCCATGACGTCGAACTCGTCGGCCAGCGTCTCGACGACGACGCGGAAGCGCGACAGGTCGTCCTCCATCAGCGACTCCTGCAGCGACGAGCGGGTGAGCTCCAGCTGCCGGGCGCGCAGGTCGGCGACCGTCGGGACCTTCTCCATCGGGATCTTGGTCTTGGTGACGCGCTCGATCGTCTTGAGCAACGAGTTCTCGCGCGGCTCGACCAACGTGATCGCGACGCCCTCACGGCCCGCGCGGCCGACACGGCCGATGCGGTGCGTGTAGGCCTCGGGCGCGGACGGCACGTTGTAGTTGACGACGTGCGTGAGCTGCTCGATGTCGAGACCGCGGGCGGCGACGTCGGTGGCCACCAGCAGGTCGGCGGTGCCGCCGCGCAGGCGTCCCATGACGCGGTCGCGCTGCTCCTGGCTGATGCCGCCGTGCAGCGACTCGGCGCGGTAGCCGCGGCCGTTCAGCGTCTCGGTGAGCTGGTCGACCTCGTCGCGCGTGCGGCAGAAGACGACGGCGGCGGTCGGCGACTCGACGTCGAGCACGCGGCCCAGTGCGGCGGGCTTGTGCTCGCGGCGCACCAGGTACGCGGTCTGCCGGACGCGCGGCGCCTCGCCGGGCTCGGTCTTCTCGCGCTCGATCTGGATCAGCACGGGCGTGCGCAGGTGGCTCTTGGCCATGCGGTCGATGCGCGGCGGCATCGTGGCGGAGAACAGCACGGTCTGACGTTCGACGGGCGTCTCGCTGAGGATCGCGTCGATGTCCTCCGCGAAGCCCATGTCGAGCATCTCGTCGGCCTCGTCGAGCACGACGACCTGCAGGTCGCTGAGCTGCAGGGTGCCGCGCTGCAGGTGGTCGATGGCGCGGCCGGGGGTCGCGACCACCACGTCGACGCCGCGGGACAGCTCGCGCAGCTGCCGTCCGATCGGCTGGCCGCCGTAGATCGGGAGGACGCGCGTGCCCAGGTGCCGGCCGTAGCGGTGGACGGCCTCGGACACCTGCACCGCCAGCTCGCGGGTGGGGGCCAGCACGAGGGCCAGGGGCTTCTCGCCCTTGCCGATCCGGTCGGCGATGCGTTCGAGCAGCGGCAGGGCGAACGCCGCCGTCTTGCCCGTGCCCGTGGCGGCCTGCCCGAGCAGGTCGTTGCCCGCGAGCAGTGGCGGGATCGCTTCGCTCTGGATCGGCGTCGGCTCCTCGTAGCCCAGAGTGGTGAGTGCGTTGAGGATGTCGGGCCGCAGCCCCAGGTCGGCGAAACCGTTGTCGGCGGTGGTCATGCCGACTATTCTCCCCCACCGCCCGACACCGCACTCACCCAGACCAGCTCAGGCGGCCTCCCGCGGCCCGATCCGCACCTCCGCGCTGCTCCGCACCCCGTTGACCACGGCGGAGATCTCGACCTGACCAGGCCTGACTCCGATGAGGACACCCGAGTCCGGGTCGAACCGGGCCACGTGCCACGGCCGGATCCCGTCCGCCCCGCCCACGTGCAGACCGCGTGACCCTTGCCACACCACGCCCATGGGATACCTGACCGGCACGGTCCGCGATCCCTGTTTCAGCGTCGCCGCAACCGTTTCCGCCGCACCGGGCCGCAGGTGCGCCGGAGCGTGCACCTGGAGTGCGTCCAGGTGAGGCCGGACCTCGGCCTTGACGCCGGCGCCCGTGACGCCGACGAGGGTCCAGCCGGTGAACCCGCCCACCTCGGCCGGCGCCTTGCCGGAGTTGCCGTTCACCACGTGCGGCACGCCGTCCACAGTGGACGCGAAGAAGCCGCCGACGTGCCCGCCGATGAACGCCGTGGGTTTGTCGCGTTCGGACATCAGCCGCTGCAGGTAAGCGGCTTCCATCCGGTCCGCCAACTGGCTCGTGCGCGCGGGCGTGGGGTCGTCCGGCGGGTGGTGCATCATCACGACGGCCTGGCCCTGGGCGGTCCGCAGCGCGGTCCGCAGCATCTCCACCTGGTCGAAGCCGCCGCCGCGGAGCGTCCCCGTCGACGAGTCGAGCAGCACGAACCGCGTGCCCCTGTGGTCGAAGGCGCGGTGGGTGGCGCCGAACTCGCGGCGGAAGTCGTCGATCGTTCCGGGTCCCATGATCTCGTGGTTGCCGGGCACGTAGTACCAGGGGAAGCCGCCGAGCTCCTCGTCGAGGATCCGGTGCGCGAACCTCAGGTCCTCGGGGGAGGCCTCGTCGACGAAGTCGCCGTTGATCACGACGAACTCGGCCCCGGACGCCTTCACCTCCCGGAGCGTCCGGCGCGCGGACCTCACCAGCTCGCTGTCGGGGGCGCGGGCCACGAACTGGGCGTCCGACACGACCGCGAACTTCCAGCCCCCGGCCTGGCCGATCACGTCCTCCTTCAGCACCGGCGCCGGTGGCAGGCCGACCTCGGGCGGGATCCTGGCGGTGATGTCGTCGACGACCACCTCGCCGGTGTACGAGCGGTCGGCCTTCGTCTCGATCACGGTGAACCTGGTGACCTGGACGGGGAACGCGAGCTCGGGCGGCACCGGCACTTCGATCCGCTGCCAGCCGGTCCAGGTGACGTACGGGCCGTAGAGCGACCGCGACTGGCCGGTCGAGTCCGTGACGGTGAACGCGGTCCACTCGCCCTTGCCGCTGCCGTGCACGTGGGCGGCGAGTGACAGGGGCTGCCCCTGGACCGGGATCGGCTTCGGTGGGACGGCGTGAGCGGTGCGCGTGCCGGTCGACCGGGTGAAGTCGTAGCTCAGCTTCAGGCCCTGGCCGGTGTGGCCGTCGGGGTGCGGGCTGACCGAGCCGGTCGCCCTCGCGGACCCGAAAGTCCACTGTGGAGCGTCGTCGAAGGTCGCGACCAGCTCGTCGTGCGCCCCGACGGTGACCGCGATCTGCGTCTCCTCGCCGCCCGCCCTCGCCGTGACCGTGGTCGCGCCGGCCTTCAGCGCCTTCACCTGGAGGTCCGGGGTGATCGCGATGACCTCGCGGTCGTAGCGGAGGTCGAGGTCGGCCCGCTCGACCGGCGCGCTGAAGCCCCTGGCGTCGACACCGCTGATCCGCAACGGCTTCTGCTCGGCCGGGTTCAGGCTGATCCTGCGCTCGGCCGGCGCGAGCCTGGCGAGCCTGCCCAGCACGGTCAGCTCGGTCGTCTTGGAGATGCGGCCGCGTGACGCCGTGAACGACGCCGGGCCCGGTTTCGTCGCCGCGTGGAAGGTGTCGCCGATCGCCCAACCGCCCGTGGCGCGCGTGACGTGCTCGTCGGTGGCCGGGCCGTACGTCTCGTCGTGGGCTCGTACGGTCATCCTGCGCGTCATGCCGGGGAAGACGCGCTTGCTGCTGGTCTGCACGTCGAAACCGGTGAGGCGGCCGGTGCCGGTGGGCGCGTAGAGCGCGAGGCCGTTGGGGACGGGGCGCTCGCCGCCGTCCGAGGGCGTGTTGACCGTCCTGAGCCCGGTGGTGCCGGGTTCGCGGACGAGCATGGTCGACGAGCCGCCGCCGTCGAGGTTGAGGGCGTTGTGCGCGCCGAGCTCGATCATGGCGTCGGCGAGGTCCTTCAGGTTCAGCCCGAGGAGGTGCGCGCCCTGCCGTCCGTCGACGGTCAGCATGTGCATCTTCTTGCCGTCCCGGGAGAACCCGACCGCGGTGCGCGGGTGCACCGTGTCGTCCGGTGCGACGTTCCTGCCGTTCTCGACCAGCAGCTGCCGCCCGCCGATGGCCGTCCTGGGCTCGCTGCCGTTGCTCGTGCGGCTCGTGTACTCGACCTTCACCTGGTCGCCGGGCTGGAGGGTTTTGAGCACGTCCGCGCCCTTGTCCCGGCCCACGAGCGCATAGCCGCTGATGGGCTTGTCTCCAGGCGTGGTCACCTCTTGGACGATGTCGTCCTTGACCAGCACTTCGGCCGTGTTGGCCGCACCTTGCACAGCGCGCGCTCGGCTGTACGTGCCCCACAGAGGATTGAAGACACCGATGCCGTCCACGTCGATGCGCGCGCTGTTGAGCTGTGTCAGCTTGTGCGTGCCGTTGAGCGTGCCTTCGAAGAAGGTCTCCATAACGCTGCCCACGCCCGCCGCATCGATGCCGACAGCTCGTCCCCGCCCCGACTTCCTCAGCCGGCCGTCCTGGATGCCGACACCTTCGGGTGAGTTGGAGTTGTCGATGTCGAAGAAGTCACCGTTGATCGCCGCGACGGCTCCGGCGGTCTGGGCGGAGAGGGGAGCGGCGTGCGCGACGGTGCCGGTGTCGACGTACCCGACCTGCGCCCGGGTGAGGTCGACGGCGAGCGCGTCACCGCGGATCCAGCCGTCCTCCTCGTACCAGTCGAAGGAGCCGAGGGTGACGCCGGGCGCGACGGGTCTCTCCACCCGCTCGGTCTCGATGCGCCTGGTGATGCCGGCGTGAGCAGAGGGAACGGGAGCAAGCAGGACCGCGGTGATGATTACCGCAAGTGCACGTCTCGTCACACCGTGAAACTTAAGCTGATCCGGTGAAGAACCGCTTAACGGTCTGCGCCTCGCACCTGATCACCCTGCCCAGCGCACCCCGCGGCCCGGTCCGCGAGGCGATCGCGACCGCGCGCGAGGCCGTGCGCGAGTTCGACCCGGAGCTGGTCGTCTTCTTCGGCACGGACCACCGGCGCGCCTTCCGTTCCGTCGTCCCGACCTTCGCCGTGGTGCTGTCGGCCACCGCGCAGGGCGACGTCGCCGGCCCCGTCGGCGCCTACGACGTGCCTTCAGCTCAGGGACGTGCGCTGATAGCCGACCTGGTCGCGCACGACTTCGACATCGCGACGGCCTTCGACGCCGCTCTGGACCACGCGTTCGGCCACACGACCCGAGACCTGCTGGGCTCGATCTCCGCGAAGCCGGTGCTGCCGATCTTCCTCAACTGCGCCTCGCCACCGCACGCCTCCTTCCGCCGCGCGGCGTCACTGGGACGCCGCGTCGGCGAGTTCTTCGCCACTCAGCGAGTGCTGTACGTGGGATCCGGCGGCCTCGCCCACGACCTGCCCGGCTTCCGCGAGCCCGAGACGGGCGAGGTGCTCACGGAGGCCGAGCGGCAGGCGTGGATCAGGTCCGTCAACGAGAGGGCGCGCTCCGAGGGCACGATCCGCTCGCTGGCGCGCACCTGGGACGACGCCTTCCTGTCCGGCGTCGGCGGCACGTCGTGGGAGTGGCTCGACTCGATCGGCGACGACCTCGTGTCGCGCGCGGGCAACGGCGCCGCCGAGTGCCTCACGTGGACGGCCGCCTGGGCCGCCGGTGGGCGGGCTTTGACGACCCTGGCGCACGAGTTCGACACGAACGGCCGCGCTGTCGCCATGTCGTAGGCCTCACGTCGTCGGCACCTCCACGGTCGCGAGCTCGTCGGCCTCGGCCAGGTACAGGCGGCCGAGGTCGATGAGCAACGTGCCGAGCTCCCGGTAGTGCGCCGCGCGTTCGAGGTCCGGAATCAGGCCGCACGTGCGCAACATGTTCTTCGCGAGCAGCTCGCCGAACTGTGGATAAGTCTTCACCACCTCACGCGAGAGCCGTTGAAGAGATATGCGGAGCAGGTCCTCCGTCAGGATTTCCGCGGCCATGGCAGGATCCCCTCGCTTTCTCGCCAGATGCCGTCGCAGTCCCGGCACGTCGGCCACACGTTCTTGTCGCGCCACAGGCTGACCTGGTGCGGGATGAAGGGATCGCCGCACAGCGTCTCGACGAGCTGCCCCCTGGCCGGCTCGTCGGGGATGGCGTGACGTCGCCCCTCGTGGGGCGCCCAACGAAACTTCACCGTTTTATTTTGCGGCTTGGAACTCGGCCAATCCACCGGCCTCGCGCGTGTTGCACCCGAATGGACGGGCGTGACGACTAAATGGGGCTTGGGGCGGTGTGAATGCGTGGTGCATAGCCGTTTTTGATTACGAGCGCGTAGTCGGCGCACGGCCGTGCGTTGTCGTCTGAAGCGATGACAGCGCGTATGCGAATGCATTCGAGCTATGAGATCCGCTAGCTTGATTTCGGCGCCTGAATGATCGACGGAGACCAGCCGAGCGATGTACCGGGAGACGAGCAGCCGGGCACCCCGGCCGCCAGGGTCGACCCGGGCCGGGGCGACCACCTCACCGACAACTTCGACGTGACCACTACCGAGACCCCTGGTGATGGCGGTGGCGCAGCCCATCGTCACCACCCGATCGCCGGGTGGGTCAAGAACAGGACGACTTCCCGAATGCGGTGTCATCGCCGCCTCTACGATCCGGGCATGAGTCAGCCGATCCCGTTCGCCGACATCAACTTCAAGCTCGCCGTCGTCCACGAGCTGATGTACGCCCAGGGCCTCCTGCCGAAGTTCCGGTTGACCGAGTACGCCGCCGCGCAGGGCTTCACCTACGACGCCTGGAGCGTCGAGGCGGTGCCCGAGGCGCTGGCCTACTTCGAGGCGCTCGAGGTCCCCGCCGAGCTCGCGGAGAAGATCACCGAGATCGAGATGGACGGCGGCAACAGCATCTACCTCCAGATCGCGCCGGGCTGGGACGGCGAGGACGACCTGTTCGACGTCGACGAGTTCGCCGACCTGCGGCACTTCCCCCACCTGAAGTCGATGACGCTGCTCTACACCGGCAACGAGGAGGCGCTGGAGATGCTGCGCGCCCGCGGGATCGACGCGGACTGGGTCTGACCCGGCCCCGAGGCAGGTCGTTACCATCCGAACCATGACCATGCCCGCAGCGATCGATGCCGTCAGAGAAGCGTTCATCGGGCTCACCGCGGGCGAGTTCGACCTGCCGCCGCGCCACGCCTTCAGCGACAGCCGGTCCCTCGTCATGGCCGTGCACCACCGGCCGACGGCGTCGACGGCGGTCAAGGTGGTCAGCATCGAGATCGAGCGGGATCCCGTCATCGCCGGCACGGTCGTCTACTCGCACCCGGACGGGCAGTTCGTCACGGACGCGGTGCCGCTCACCACGCTGCGGACCGGTGCTGTCGTTGGTGTGGCGACGGATCTGCTGGCCGACGAGGGGGCCTCGCACCTCGCGTTGCTGGGGGCCGGGGCGCAGGCGGCGGACCAGGTGCGGGCGGTGCACGCGGTGCGGCCGTTGAAGACGCTGGTCGTGTTCAACCGCAATGCCGGGAGGGCCGAGGCGTTGGTCGAGGACCTCAGGGACGAGTTGCCGGACACGGTGATGGACGTGGCGGCGAACGCCGCGGAAGCAGTGAGCGGGGCGGACGTCGTGTGTTGTGCCACGGCTTCGACGGTGCCGTTGTTCTCGTGCGACGCGCTCAAGGAACGTGTGCACGTCAACGCTATCGGGTCGTACCGGCCCGTCATGCGGGAGTTGCCGCAGGAGTTGCTGGCGACCGCGGAGGTCGTCGTGGTGGACCAGGTCGAGGCCGCGCTCAGCGAGGCGGGGGAGATCATCCGGGCGGTGAGCTCCGGCGTGCTGCGGCTGGAGTCGCTCGTCGAGCTCGGCGCGGCGCTGGGGAACCCGCCGCTGCGGCAGGGGCGGACGGTGTTCAAGTCCGTCGGCGTGGCGGTGCAGGACTGGGCGGTGGCAAGGCTTCTGGCGTGAGACGGCGCTGGACGCGAACCCTTCCGCCGCGGGGGTTCGCGTCCAGCGTTCTGGTCAGGTCAGGTGCGACCCGGAGGTGCTCCGGCGATACGCGAACCGTCCTGACCTGCTGGAAGACCTGCGCCAGTTCGACGACGTCTTAGCCGAGGAGCACAAGGACCAAACCTCTTGATCACGTCGTTGGAGGGGACGCACGCGCACCGGGGAGTCTCAAACAGGTCTTCGACATCGGCATTGCCCGGCATGCCTACCTCAGCATCCGTGCATCGAGTCACCCATCCGTGCCGGAGGTGCCTACAGCCGAAAGTGCCGCACCCCAGGGATACGCGTCCATGACCTGCCCACCCGTTCGTGGCGGATGCGGCACGAACCCGCCCTCGCCGAACAGCACGGTCACACCCGCTTCGCGCAGCTCCTCGACGCTGCGCCGGAACGGACGGTTGTTGGCAAGCGCCGTGTTCACAAACGGCAGGACTGCGATCGGGACGCCCAGCCCGGTCAGCTCGGCGAGCTGGGTGAGCACATAGGTGTCGGCGATGCCTGCCGCCCACTTGTTGATCGTGTTGTACGTCGCGGGCGCGACGATGACAGCCGTGGCTTCGGGGAGTGCTGGTTGTCCGGCCCGCTGGTGGCCCGTACGAACAGGATGGCCACTGAGTGCTTCGAGTGCTTCAAGGTCGAGGAAGTGTTCTACAGCGGCCGGCGTGGCCACGCACCAGACGTCCCATCCGTCCGCCTGCGCGAGCTTCACCATGCGGTCGATGTGGTCGGCCGGACCCGCCCCGCAGATCATCAGGTACAGGACAGGTGCGCTCACGCCTCGACTCCCGCCCGTTCAGCCATCTGACGCACCAGCTTTGCCGGCTCGCCCGTGGTGTTGTTCAGCAGCGATCGCAGCAGGCCGTGAGCCAACGGCCGACAGCGAACTTCCTCGGGCGCGACCTGTTCCGCACGGCCCAGCATTCGCACCGCCTGGCGGTAGTCGCCGACGCCCGTATGCGCCTCGGTGAGATCGAGTAGGTAGTTGGCCTGCCGTTCAGCAGACAGCGCAGCGACAGCACGGGGGCTGATCGTCGCGGCGAACTCCAAGGCCTGCCCGCACTCGTGCAGCCGCACCAAGGCGGAGACACGGTGAAGCTGCGTGTTGGTGACACCGAAGAAGGTGTGATGGTCGTTGTGGTGCGGCTCGTAGATCAGCGCGGACGCAAGCGCCGCCTCATGCATCTCGCGGGCCTGCCCGGCGTCTTCCTGCCCGGCCGCCGTGATCGAGGCCGCCAGGTACAACATCCCGTGTAGCGACAGCAGTTCGGACGCGTTGCTGTTGACCTCTGCTCGCATCCGGTCAGCCATCGCCAGCAATGTGGCGATGGCGTGCGCCTGCTCGTGAATGCTCGTCATAGCGCGGGCAACGCTGCGAGTGGCGCGGGCGAGCGACCACGTGTCGTCGATCTGCATCGCTGTGTTCATGGCGCGGTCGGCGGCGAGCCAAGCCACGTCGTTCGTCTCGAACTTGAGCAGCATGGACGACGCCAGGCGGTACACCGTGACCAAGATGCGGCAGGCCGCCACGCGGTCAGCTTCTGGCACGGTCTGCACCGCGGCTTGCGCCTCCGCCATGAGTCCCGGCAAGTGCCTCGCCACAACCGCGAAGCGGGACATGGTCCAGGCGTGGTCGAGGTAGGAAGCTTGGCGTGTGACAGCTTCGAAGTCCGTCGTCTCCGGGGCCGACGTCCGCAAGCCGGGATAGGCGGCGAGTGCTCGGCGGATCGCTTGGACTTCGCGGACATCAACGCATCGGCGGGCGCGCTGGTCGCGGTTGTCGTCGGTGAGCACAGCCGAGTCGATGCCCAGCACCTCCGCCACGCGCTCGATCATCGGCACACGAGCCAGGTCACGCTCGCCAGACTCGATCTTGTCCAGCCACGACGTCGAGCGTCCGACCATGTCGGCGAACTGCTGGCGTCCGAGCTTGCGCCGCTCACGCCAGTAGCGGACGCGTGCGCCGATGCGCTCGTCGGCCTGCTCCATGTCCCACCTCACTGACCTGCATGGACAGCCATCACTGTACCTAGTCGGAGGTCACACATTTTGTACGAGCCGTTACCCGCGGTCGCCATAGCGTCCTTCCGGGCGCTGGACCGTGGCACGCCTCCCAGCGGTCCTGTCAGCAGAGAGATCGGTGCGTTCTGCACTGCGCGAGGGCTGACGCTCTTCGCGGTGTTGGTCGTCTGCGGAGATGAGGAGAAGTGGGTCAGATCATCGCCCCATACATCACCACCTGGAGCGCCGAGCAGGAGATTCCTTCCCGCGTGGTGGAGCGTCCTGGTTTTGGCGTGGGTTACGCGAACGAGGTTCTTGGCGACCGAGACGCGCACGGCGTCCTGTGGCTGCGGTCCGGTGTGCGCCACGGCGTCGGCAAGCCGGAGTTCGGCAAGGTGCACCCGCTCAGGCAGCGGCGGGCTGTGCGCAAACTCTTGTGCCAGGTGTGCGCCGGCCCCGCTGATCGGAACGACGACGGCGTCCTGTGGCTGCTACGCGATCACCGAGGCGACTGGCCGGGATGGCCCGATGGCATGGCCTGTACCGAGCCGCCCGTCTGCGTGCCGTGCGTCGCCGTCTCCTTGCGGTTGTGTCCGGCATTGCGCCGGGGAGCCGCGGCTGTCCGGGTCCGTGTGTCCGAGGTCGCCGGAGTCCGCGGAGCGCTCTACCGGAAGGGCGTGTTCGGACCTGTCGTGGTCGAGGACGTGAACCTGGCCTACGACGACCCGGACATCCGGTGGGTGGTGGCCTCGGCACTCATTCGCGAACTCCGGGGCTGCACGCGCGTGCCGCTCGAGGAACTCACCGCCGAGCAGTACGACGCAGCCCGAGTGCGGTGATGGCAGCCCGGACACGCAACAAGAGCGGCACCCTCCCGGAGGAGAGCACCGCCCTTGTTGATCAGTCCATCATGGACCTGGTGACCACGGTCCTCGACCGCGGTTCCTCTGAAGCCATGGTGGTGTAGAGGAGGGTGTCAGACCCGCCACTTCTGGCTGGCGACGCCGAGGCAGTCCCAGATGTGGAGTCTCGTGCCGTCGGCCGAGGAACCTCCCACGGCGTCCAGGCACTTGTTGGCCTGCGGGTTCACTATGTCCTGGGCTCCTGTCACGACCCACTGCTGTGCGGCGGAGCCGTTGCAGTCCCAGAGTTGCGTCACCGTGCCGTTCGCGGTGCCGCCGCCGCTGACGTCCAGGCACTTGCCCAGCGCGCGGATGGTGCCGTCACCAGGACGGCTCCACTTCTGGGCGGCGTTGCCGTTGCAGCCGACGAGCTGGACCGGCGTGCCGTTGGCGGTGTTCGCCCACGCCACGTCGACGCACTTGTCGCCGATACCGCGGATCTCCGAGCCACCACCGGGCGCGGGGGTGTCGTTGGAGACGCGGACCCAGTCGATCACGAGCTGCTGCGGGAACGTCGTGCTGCCGTCGGGGTAGCCCGGCCACTCACCACCGACCGCGAGGTTGATGATGATGAAGAACGGCTTGTTGAACACCCACGGGTTGCCGTTGACGTCCGTCGGGGTGTTGCGGGCGTAGACGTTGCCGTCCACCGACCAGGTGATCTCGCCCGGCTTCCAGTCAACCGCGAAGTTGTGGAAACCGTCCGAGAAGTTCGGGCCGTTGTAGGCGTGGGACTTGCCGCCGGAACCGGAGTAACCGGGGCCGTGGATCGTGCCGTACACGGTGTTCGTCTGGTGTCCCAGGAACTCCATGATGTCGATCTCGCCGGAGCCCGGCCACGGGTTGCCGCTGTTGATGTCGGCACCCAGCATCCAGAACGCGGGCCAGATCCCCTTGCCGCGCGGCATCTTCATGCGCGCTTCGAACCGGCCGTAGGTCTGGGTGAACTTGCCCGCGGTGTTGATGCGGGCAGAGGTGTACTCACACCGGCCGGACCAGCACTGGTAGTTGCCGGGGTTCTCACGCTTGGCGGTGATGACCAGGTTGCCCTGGCCGTCGTGCACCGCGTTCGAGGTGCCGGCCTGGTACCACTGCGACTCTCGGTTGTTGCCGTTGTTGTTTCCGACTTCCATTTGCCACTTGCTGCCATCGACACCACTGCCGGCGGGAGCGTTGAACTCGTCGGCCCAGGTCACCGCCGCGTTGGCAGGGGGAGCTTGGCTGGTGGTGGCGACGGTGATCCCCGCGGCCACCATGAAGGCGGCGGCGAGGCCCGTCCCGATGCGTCGAAGCATCGAACCGACCTTTCCGGGTGTTTGGTCGTGCGCCCAGTGGTTCAGAAGTGTTGTCACGCCGTGACCCTCGGTCAACGTGTAAACGTTTTCATCTTTTTGTCACGTGAGAGCGCTCTCAAGCGACCTGGGCGCTGACCAGCGCGTTAACAGGGCACGAAAAACATGTTGCGCCCCAAAGGGGGTGTCACAGGTTCAGACCACGTATCCGAACAGGGGTGGTTGCTTGACGAAACCTGGCTAATGGCTTTAGCTCTAAAGCTATGGTCGTTCGCTCACGTCTCACCACCGCCAAGGTCGTCGACGCCGCGCTGGAGCTGCTCGACGAGCACGGCGTCGAAGGGCTGACGCTCGCCGCCGTCGCCGCGCGGACCGGCGTCGCCACGCCTTCGCTCTACAAGCATGTCGCGAGTCTCGGCGAGCTGCGCGGTCACCTCGGCGTGCGGGTGATGGAGCAGATGACCGACCGGTTCACCGAGGCGGTGCTGGGACTGGCGGGCGACGACGCGGTCAGGGCGCTGATGCACGCCTACCGCGCGTACGTCGCGGAGTACCCGAAGCGCTACGCGGCCGCGCCGATGGACCCGTTGCACGACGACCTGCAGCGCACCGCGGGCGTGAAGCTCATGGAGGTCCTGTTCGCGACGTTGCGCGGGTACGGCCTGGAGGGATCGGAGGCGGTGCACGCCACGCGACGACTGCGGGTGATCGTGCACGGCTTCGCGTCGATCGAGTCCAGCGGCGGCTTCGGGCTGCCGGAGGACCTCGGCGACACGTACGACCAGCTCGTCCGGATGTATCTCGACGATCTCAGGGGGAAATCGTGAAGTGGACGCTCACCGCCGCCGGACTGCTGTTCCTGCTCTACCCCGCGGTCAGACCGTGGGAGGACGAGACGACCGCCCAGGGCGCGGCCGCCGCGATGGGGTCGCAGGCGTGGGTGTTGTCGCACCTCTTCGCCATGATCGGCTTCATCCTGGTGCCCATCGCGCTGCTGGAGGTCCACCGCGCCGCCGCGATCACGTTCTGGGTCGGCGCCGGCCTCACGCTGCCCTACTACGGCGCGGAGGACTTCGGGCTGCACGCGATCGCCGCGCAGCCGAACCTCCTCGACCTGGCCGAGGCCGTGCGCTACAACCCCTTCGCCATCACGACGTTCGGCGTCGGGCTGGTGACGATGGGCGTCGCCGCGGTCCTGGTCGCGCTGAAGCTCCGGACTATGCCCTCGATCGTGTTCGCGGTGGGCTTCGCCCTGTTCCTGCCGCAGTTCTTCACGCCGCCCGCGGTGAGGATCGCCCACGGCGTGCTGATGGTCGTCGGCTGCGTGTGGCTCGCGTGGGACTCAGCGCGGAGTGAGGCGGAAGACCCGCAGCTCGCGGCCGCCTGAGCGCTCGACGTAGTCCTGGAACGCAGGCCAGGCCGCCACCATCCTGCTCCAGGCGGCCTCGCGCTCGGCCCCTTCGAGCAACGTCGCGCGCACGTCCCGGACATCACCGCGCACGTTCACCTGGACGTCCGGGCCGGCCAGCAGGTTCGCGGTCCAGGCGGGGTGGTGCGGCTTGCCCCAGTTGGACCCGACCACCAGCATCGACGAGCCGTCGGCCACGTACTGGACCTGGTTCTCGCGCCGCTCACCGCTGCGGGCGCCCACCGTGATCAGCGTCAGGCCGGTCTGCCCGCTGAACGACACGAGCCCGATCCTGCCACCGGTCAGCTTGTACAACAGGCGATCGGTGCCGATCACGGCCTTCTGCTGCCAGGACATTCAGAGCGCTCCCGTCGACCTCGCCGCGTGGACGGCGGCGGTTCTGTTGTGCACCCCCAGCTTGCGCATCGCGCCCCGGAGGTAGGCCTTGACGGTTTCGGTGCTCAACCCGAGCTCGGCGGCGATCTCCCGGTTGGACGCACCGACCGCGGCCAGCCGGAGCGTATCGAGTTCCCGCGGCGTCAGCCCCGTCGGGACGGCCACCGGCACCTCGCCGCCGAGGTCCTGGTGCACCTTGCGGAGCCGTTCGCGCAGCACGGGATCGCGGACGAGCTTGGCGACCTCGGAGAGCTCGCGGAGTGCGGCCTGCGTGTGAAGAGAAGGCATGTCGAGATCCCCTGCGAGGCCCTGTGCGACGGCTCCGGCCGTCCTGATCGCGCGGTCGCCGATGGTCGTCTGCCCGCGCACGGCCCCGTAGAGCACGCCGCGCACCGTGCCGCGCACCGTCACCGGGTAGGCGAACACCGAGGTCAGGCGCTCGTTCACGACCACCATCTGGTCGAACTCGTGGGTGATCGCGCGGGTGGTGGCGTAGTCGTTCACGCGGACCGCCGTGCCCAGGGCGATCGCCGTGCCGCCCAGGCCGCGGCCGGCCCCGACGCGCAGCCCGTGCAACGAGGTGCCCTGCGTGCCGAAGAAACTGCTCAGCACCAGGTC
The DNA here is from genome assembly GCF_035525475.1 of Lentzea sp. Classification (GTDB taxonomy): domain Bacteria; phylum Actinomycetota; class Actinomycetes; order Mycobacteriales; family Pseudonocardiaceae; genus Lentzea. The sequence continues at coordinate 22,543 of NZ_DATLEC010000041.1, forward strand.
GCTGCCGGGCGTGACGGCACCGCCGAACACCACGGGCAGCCCGGTGGCCCGGCGCAACACGTCCAGGCGTTGCGCCAGCAGCGACGGGAAACGGTCTGGCAACACGCCCGCAGTCTCGCCGACACCCTCACCCCCGAAAAGGGGCACACCCCCGGACGGGGGTATACCGATCGCTCCGGTCCTCTCCACTCTTCGGGAATGTCCAGTCACGACACCTACCGCGCGGCCCGCGACCTGATGCTCCACGACCCCGAGTCGTTCGCCTGGCCGAGCTTCGAGGGCGACAGCTTCAACTGGGCGCACGACTGGTTCGACGTCATCGCCGTCGGCAACGACACCACGGCGTTGCACCTCGTCGAGGAGGACGGGTCCGAGCGCGTCCTCACGTTCGACGAGATGCGCCGCCGGTCGAACCGCGTCGCGCACTGGCTCGCGTCGCACGGCGTGGGCAGGGGCGACAGCGTCATGATCATGCTCGGCAACCAGGTCGAGCTGTGGGAGTCGATGCTCGCCGTGATGAAGCTCGGCGCGGTGATCATGCCGACCACCACGGCGCTCGGCCCCGCCGACCTCGCGGACCGGCTGCACCGCGGGTCCGTGCGGCACGTCATCGCACGGGTGCAGGACGCGGGCAAGTTCGAGGCCGGTCCCGTCCTGATCGCCGTGGGGGGCACCGCGGAGGGCTGGCTCGACTACACCGAGACGGAGAAGGCGCAGGACGACCCGCTGCCGCACCCGCTGACCAGGGCGGACGACAGGCTGCTGCTGTACTTCACCTCCGGCACCACCAGCCGCCCGAAGCTCGTCGAGCACACCCAGGTCTCGTACCCGGCCGGGCACCTCACGACCATGCGCTGGATCGGCGTGCGCCCCGGCGACGTCCACCTCAACATCAGCTCGCCCGGCTGGGCCAAGCACGCCTGGAGCTGCTTCTTCGCGCCGTGGATCGCCGAGGCGACGATCTTCGTCCACAACTACACCCGGTTCGACGCGGCCGCGCTGCTCGGCCAGATCCGGGACAAGGGCGTCACGACGTTCTGCGCGCCCCCGACCGTGTGGCGGATGCTGATCAAGGCCGACCTCAGCGGCGGACCGGGGTCGTTGCGGGAGGTCGTGGCCGCCGGTGAGCCGCTCAACCCCGAGGTGGTCGAGCAGGTCCGGCAGCAGTGGGGCCTCACGCTGCGGGACGGCTTCGGGCAGACCGAGACCACGCTGTCGGTCGGCAACCTGCCCGGTGAGCGGGTGAAGCCCGGCTCGATGGGACGGCCGCTGCGGGGCGTTCCCGTCGTGCTCGTCGACCCGATCACCGGTGAGCAGGCCGACGAAGGCGAGATCTGCGTCGACCTGGGACAACGGCCGATGTCGCTGATGGTCGGCTACTTCGGCGACGAGGAGCGCAACGCCGAGGCGATGGCCGGCGGTTACTACCACACGGGTGACATCGCGAGCCGTGACGAGGACGGCTACCTCTTCTACATCGGGCGGACCGACGACGTGTTCAAGGCGTCGGACTACAAGATCTCGCCGTTCGAGCTGGAGAGCGTGCTGATCGAGCACCCGGCGGTCACGGAGGCCGCGGTCGTCCCGTCACCGGACCCGTTGCGGCTCGCGGTGCCCAAGGCCTACGTGGCGCTGAGCGCGGGCTGGGAGCCGACCCGCGAGACGGCGCTCGAGATCCTGCGGCACGCCCGCGAGAACCTGGCGCCGTTCCAGCGGATCCGGCGCCTGGAGTTCTTCGAGCTGCCCAAGACCGTGTCCGGCAAGATCCGCCGCGTCGACCTGCGCGCTCGCGAGAACGAGGGTGCCGAACGGCCACAGGAGTGGCGGGACGACCAGTTCCCCGAGCTGCGCCGCTAACGTGGGGTGCCGCCGTCGACGACGACAGGAGCACCCATGCTGCGCAAGATCGCCGGACGTCCGGCCGTGATCACCGGAGCCGCGTCGGGAATCGGCCGAAGCCTCGCGCGACGGCTGTCCCGGCACGGCTCACCGGTGGTCATCGCCGACGTCGACGAGGCGGGCCTGGCGGAGACGGCCGCGTCGCTGACGGGCCCGGTGCTGAGCCGGGTCCTCGACGTGCGCGACGCCGACGACATGCGCCGGTTCGCCAAGGAGACCCAGGACTGGCTCTCGCTGCCGTTGGCCGCGGTGTTCAACAACGCGGGCGTCGCCACGTCCACGACCGTGCTCGACTCACGCCCGGAGGACGACTCCTGGCTGTTCGACATCAACTACTGGGGTGTCGTCAACGGCACGCGGGCCTTCCTGCCGCAGCTGATCGAGCGGAACTACGGCGTCATCGTCAACACGTCCAGCGTCTTCGGACTGGTCGGCATGCCGAAGCAGAGCGCTTACTGCGCCGCGAAGTTCGCCGTCCGCGGCTTCACCGACTCGCTGCGCCAGGAGCTGCGCGGCACCGGAGTCTCGGCGGTCACCGTCCACCCCGGCGGCATCAGGACCGGCATCATCCGCAACGGCCGCATCCACGCCGAGCTCGACGAGCAGGGCCGGTCGCTGGAGCAGATCGCGGCCGACTTCGACAAGATCGCGCTGACCACGCCGGACAAGGCGGCCGAGATCATCCACCGCGGCGTCGAACGGGGGAAGGCGCGGATCCTCGTCGGACCGGACGCCTACGTGTTCGACGCGCTGGCCCGCATCGCCCCGACGCACTACTTCAGCGTGCTGGCCCGGTTGTTCGACCGGTGAGGCATGATCCACGCCATGGCTTCCCCGGAGGTGGTGTGGCGGACCGAGCAGTGGTTCGTGCGGCAGGGCGCGCCGACCATGATCGAGGGCTACGGCTTCCGGTCCCACGTGCTGCCGCGGATGATGCCCGCGCTGGCGTTCGTCGCCGTCGGCAGCCTCGCGTGGCTGGTGCTGCAGCAGTCCTCGGGACTGTCGCGGTGGGTGCTGCTCGGGCTGATCGTCGCGGTGATGGTGACCGCCTGGGTCCTGCTCTCGGTGGTCGTGCGGCGGATGCCGAACTTCTCGCCGCGCACCACCGTGCTGGTGCTGGTCGCGTACGCGGCGATGCCGGTGATCACACCGTTGGTCCAGTACGCCATCGACAGCAAGGTGACCGCGCCGGCGGGCGATGACCAGCCCGACTCCGTGTGGGGAGCGCTGGCGTTGTTCGTCGTCTTCTTCGGACTTGCCTTCCTGGCAACGATGCTGGCCACCACCTACGGGCTGGGGTCGCTGGTCCGCGCGGCCATCCGGCACGTGATCGCGGACCTGCGCAACAGCGTCCACCTGCTCGGCAGGGCGTTGCCGCCGATGCTGTTCGTGACGCTGTTCCTGTTCTTCACCGGTGAGCTGTGGCAGGCGATGAACCAGCTGCGGTGGCCGCGGGTCAGCCTGGTGGTGCTGCTGTTCGCCTCGATCACCGTGCTGGCCGCGGCGGCACGGCTGCGCGACGAGATCGGCAGGGTCGAGCAGGACCTGCGGCCGGAGATCCTCGAGGTCGCCTGCAAGGGCACTCCGCTGTCCGATGTGGACATCACAGAGCCGTTGCCGCCCAGGCGGTTGAACGGCCAGCAGGTGCGCAACCTGCTGGTGATGCTCGCGATCCGCCAGCTCGTGCAGGCCGCGGTGGTCGGGCTCGCGCTGTTCGCGTTCTTCGTGGTGCTCGGCCTGATCGTCGTCACGCCCGCGATCGCCGAGCAGTGGATCGGCGCGACGCCCGCGATGTCGCTCGTTCCCGGCGTGCCGTCGGCGATGCTGCGCAACGCGACGCTGTTCGCGGCGTTCGGCAGCATGTACTTCTCGGTGATCTCGATGAGCGACGCCGAGCACCGGCGCCAGTTCTTCGCGCCCGTGCTCGAGAAGGTCGAGCGCACGCTGGAGGTCCGCGCGGTGTACCTGGAGGTCAGAGAGCGGGCTCTGGCCTGAGCATCGCGTCCCTGCTGGGCGGCGCGCCGAACTGGCGGCGGTACTCGCGGCTGAACTGCGACGGGCTGTCGTAGCCGACGCGGTGGCTGACGCTCGTGACGTCCCTGGTGGTCGCCAGCAGCAACCTGGCCTCCTGCAGGCGGATCTGCTTCTGGAACTGGATCGGGCTCATCGCCGTGACGGCCTGGAAGTTGCGGTAGAACGCCGACTCGCTCATGCCGGCGATCCGCGCGACGTTCTCGACCTTGAACGACTCGGCGAAGTTCTCCCGGATCCACCTCACGGCCTTGGCGATGTGGCTGAGGCTGCTGTCCTGCGCGCCGAGCTGGCGGACGACGGCGCCCTGGTCGCCGGTCATCACCCGCCAGAGGATCTCCTGCTTGATCAACGGCGCCAGGGCGCGCGCGTCGCGCGGCTGGTCGAGCAGGCGCGCGAGCCTCGTCACGGCGTCGAGCAGCTCCGGGGTGGCGTCGCTGACGGCGAGGCCCTCCGGCGTGCCCGCGGGTTTGGGGAGGTCGTTGCTCAGCAGCAGTGCGGCGACCTGCTGCGGGTGCAGGAGGAGGCCGATGCCGAGCGCGGGTTCCGACGGGCTGATGCCGACGTAGTTGCCGGTGATCGGCATGTCGATCGAGGCGACCAGGTACTGGCCGGCGCGGTAGTCGTAGACGCGGTCGCCCAACGCGATGCGCTTGCGGCCCTGGGCGACGAACGCGAGGATCGTGCCGGTCATCGCCGGTGACGGCGGTCCGCCGACCGCGGTCCTCGAGACCAGGACGTCGGGGATGGCCGTGGTCAGGTCGGGGCGGGCGTGCTTGGAGATCAGCGCGCGTAGTTCGTCCACGCCGCCGATGGTCCTCGCCGGTGGGACGATCAGGCAAGCCCGCCGACGAACGTGAGCGCGTCCGGCAGTGGTGCCGACGACGCCCGTGGTGCTGGGCTGGGCGAGCGGACCGTTGACGCGCCGCGCGCAGGCGTTCGCCGAGCACTGCCTCTTGCTGTTCGGCCAGGCCCGCACAGTCTCATTTGGTTGACAAAACAAGACATTCTTTTTGTTGTCCCTGCAATGCGGTGATCGCGGGGTCCCGCTTCTTGCGAATGCTCTCCGGAATCCCGTGCGCCCGGTGTCGAGGAAACGAACTTGCCGGTTCACGCACAGCGCGTTTACCGGTATGGTCCAGACCAAGTAGCCGTCTGGTCGAGACGGCGCTGAAGGAGCTGGCCAGGCTCTGTGCTGGAACAACGTTGAAGAGAAGTCGCACTGCGTATCAATTGGTGGGCTGAGATTCTCGTGTGATCCGAGCAGGGAAGGGCACCGTCGGAGTGACGAACGACAACACGCTCGACGACGTTCGCCGTGTGCGAATCGAATTGATCCGCAATGGACGCTGGAAAGAGGCGGACCTGCTCGCCGGCGACGCGGTGACACGCGCGTTCACCGCGGGCGGACCGGTTCCCGGACTGGATCCGGCTGACCTCGCCCACGTGCCGGGGTGCCCCGGCACGGGGGAGCGGTCCCCGACGGCCGCGCTCGTGTTCCGCGCCGTGCAGGCGGCGAACCGCGGAACCGGCCGGGCAGAGGCGACCGCCACCGCGCGGCAGGTGCTGACGTCGGCGGAGTCGCTGGACGCCGGCACGTTCTGGCAGGCGGTGGTGGTCCTGACCCACGCCGACGAAGTCGCCCTGGCGCACCGGCACTGGGCCTGCTCGGCCCACAAGCACGGCAGGGACGTGCACGACGTGCTCGGCGGGCGGATCATGGTGCGGCGCGGTGATCCGCGCACGGCCGTCCGGCTGCTGGACGCCGCGCTCCGCAGAGGCGTGCGCCCGCGGTTGCGGGGCGTCGCGGTCGCGTGGCTGGTGCTGGCGCTCGTCGAGGCCGGTGAGCTCGGCAGGGCTCGTGTCGTGCTGGAGTCCCGGCACGGGGCGGACGAGCACCCGGACAACGCCGAGCTGCGGTTCGCGCGGGGCCGCCTGCTGCTGGCCGAGGGACAGGCCGCCGCGGCGCTGGACGAGTTCCTCGACTGCGGCCGGCAGGTCGCGGCGGCCGGTGTCGTCAACCCGGCGGTGCTGCCCTGGCGGTCGTCGGCCGCCCTGGCCGCCGCCGACGGGGGAGACCTCGTGCTCGCGCGGATCTGCGCCGACAAGGACCTGGTCGCGGCGCGCCGGTGGGGTGGGCCGCGGGGGATCGGGCTCGGCCTGCACGCCTCGGCGCTGGCGCACGGCGGTGACGACGTCCTGCTCGAGGAAGCGCTCACCTACCTGAGCCGGGCCTCGACCGCGGGCGAGGCGTTGCGAGCGCGTCACGACCTGGCACAGCTCCTGCTCGCACGTGGGGAGGTCGACCGCGCCCGCAAGCACACCCGCTGCCTGCGTGAGGCGGCGGCCGACGCTGGATGTCCACAGTGGAGCAAAGTGGCGGACGAGCTGACCTGCCGGCTGCTGCGCAACGACGGCGAGTCCGCCCTCAGCGTGCAGCAGCGCAGGATCGCCCTGCTGGCCAGAGCGGGGAAGTCGAACCGCGAGATCGCCGCCGAGCTGAACCTGACGTTGCGCACCGTCGAGTTCCACCTCACCGCCGTCTACCGCAAGATGGGGGTGGAGGGGAGGCCGGGGCTCCGCCGGGCGTTCGTCCCGACGGCGTGAGCGGGCTGTTCCCGTGCCGGCCGGCTGATCCGGGCCACGAGTGCCCGGCGGTGGTCGCCGCCGGTCTGCTCGCCGCGGGGGAGAACTGGACCGTTGCCGTCGAGTCGGCCGAACAGGCGCTCGCCGCTCCTGCCTGCCGCGAGAACGCGCTGTGCGTGTCGCGTGCGTTGGCGACGCTGGTCTGCGCCGGTGAGCTGGTCGCGGCGGACGCGCACAGCCTCGCCCTGCTCGACGAGGGTTCCGGTGACAGGGCGATCGCGCTGCTCGCCCAGGCCTGCGTCGCACGGCGCACCGGTGACCTGGCGAGGTGCTCGGCGTTGCTCGCTGGGTTGCGGCACGACGGCGTCGCGGAGGAGATCCGCCCGGTCGTGCTGCTCTGGACGGTGGAGGACTTCGTCGTCCGAGGGGAGCCGCGCGACGCCGAAGCCGCGCTGCTCGCCCACGAAGCCGACGCTGGTCATCCGTTGTTGCACGCGGCCGAGGCCGTGGTGGCAATGGCAAGGGGACGTCCGCGCGACGCCTTGCAGGCCAATCTCGCCTGTGGACGGGCGTTGGCCGGGGCCGGTGTCGTCAACCCCGCTGTCCTGCCGTGGCGCTACCGGGCTTCCAGAGCCGCGTTGGCCTGCGGTGACAACGATGACGCCGCGCGCCTCGCGATGGAGGAGCACGCCGCCGCGGCCCGGTGGGGCGAGCCCGGAACCCTCGGCCTGAGCCTGTCGGCGGTCGCGGGGGCGAACCCGCCCGACGGCGAGGACCTCCTGGCCTACGAGCGCTCGATCCGTTTGCTGGAGATGGCACACGCCCGGCTGGAGCTGGTGGAAGTCCTCTGCGACTACGGAGATCGCCTCACCGGGCACGGCAAGCAGGTGGTGGCGCGCGAGATCTGCACGCGAGCACGTGCCACGGCCCTCGACATCGGCGCCACGGCACTCGTCCGGCGGGTCGACGAGGCCTTGGGTGGCGTCGCGTCACGCGATCCCGAACCCGTGCTGACGCCCGTCGAGGCCGAGGTCGCGCGGCTCGTCCGCACGGGCCTGGCGAACAGGGAGATCGCGTCGAGGCTCGCGATGGCGACGCGGACCGTCGAGCTCCACCTGACCAGGGTCTACCGCAGGCTCGGGCTGTCCGGCCGCCGGGAGTTGCAGGTCACCCGGTGGTTCCCGGTTCCGGAAGACCCCCGCTGAAACTTTGCGGTCTCACCGTGAAGCGTCGTTCGGCTCCGCTGCGTGACCGTGGGGCACTGACGACATCCGGTGCGTCCGCACCGAATTCGCAGGAGGGAGCCCGCAGATGCTCACAAGACGACTCGGCCGTTGGGTCACCGCTCTGTCCGCCCTCGCGCTCGCCCTCGCCGGTGTCAGCGCACCGGTGGCGAACGCGGCGATCGACCACAGGGTCACCTTCGTCAACAGGACCGGTCAGACGATCTGGATCGGCGCCACCGTGAACGCGGACGGCTCGCGTGCCCTGACGGGCCTGCCCACGCTGGCCAACGGCCAGTCCGCGACCATCACGATCCCCGAGACGGCCTCACCCGGTCACTGGCGCGGCAAGTTCTTCGCGCGGCAGGGCTGCACGGGCACGTCCGGCGTCGACTTCCGCTGCGCTGTCGGCGACTGCGGCGTCTACGCCGACCGGTGCGTCCTGGGCGACCAACCGGCCAGCCTCGCGGAGTTCAACTTCGACTCCCGCGACGGCCTCGCCCCCTGGTACAACGTCAGCTACGTCAACGCGTTCTCGGTTCCGGTGATGATCACCCCGGTCGACGCGGTGGTACCACCGGGTTCGACCTCGTGCGGCACCGCCGGGTGCACCGAGAACCTGTTGCCCTACTGCAACCCCGCGTACGTCAAGTACGGCGCCAACGGGCAGCGCGTCAACTGCGTCAACCCCGACCGGGACGCGCCGACGGACTACAGCAACACCATCAAGTCCCGCTGCCCCAAGGCCTACGCGTGGTCCAAGCAGGACACCGAGCCCGGCAACCAGACCGTGTTCCAGTGCTCGAACTGCAGCGGTTTCACCGTCACCTTCAGCTCCGTGGCCTGAGCCACCCCTGATCTGGAAAGGAAAGCCATGAAGCCCATCGCCAAGGCACTCGGCGCCCTCGCGTCGGCCGCGGTCCTCTCGTTCGTCTTCTCCGGTACCGCTTCCGCGGTCAGCGGGACCGCCAGCTACTACAACGACGCCGGCTACGGCGCCTGCGGCACCCAGATCAACGCGGCGACCGAGCTGCTCGTCGCGGCGCCCGCCGGCCTGTGGACGACGCCCAACCCGAACAACGACCCGTTGTGCCGCAAGTCCATCCGCGTCACGCACAACGGCCGCACCATCACCGTCCCGATCAAGGACAAGTGCCCCAGCTGCCCGACCAACAAGATCGACCTCAGCCAGCCCGCGTTCTCCCAGCTGGCCGACACCGCGGTCGGGATCATCAACGTCACCTGGGAGATCGTCTGACCTCGAAGTCCCTGCCGCTCAGGAGAACAACGATGTTCGCGTCACGCACTTCCCTGATCGCCGCCGCAACCCTGGCCGCGGCCGCCGTTCTCACACCCCCTGCCACGGCGGCCACCGTGCAGGAGGACGTCATCGCCCTCACCAACGCCGAACGCGCCAAGGCGGGATGTCCCGCACTGCGCCAGGACCCGGCGCTGAGCACGGCGGCACAACGACACTCGGAGGACATGACCGCACGAAACTTCTTCAGCCACAACGGTTCGGACGGCAGCAGCTTCGTCGCCAGGATGGAACGGGCCGGCTACACCCGCTGGACCAGGGCCGCCGAGAACATCGCGGCCGGCCAGCAGACCGCAGCCGACGTTGTCCGCACGTGGATGAACAGCGCGGGGCACCGCGCCAACATCCTGAACTGCGACCTGCGCGACATCGGCGTCGGCCACCAGTACCGCCAGGGCACCACCTACGGCCACTACTGGACGCAGGACTTCGGAACGCGGTGATCCCCTGACCTCCCGGCGCCCCTGACAACGTTGTCAGCGGCGCCGGGAGAGGGCCTTCGCCGGGCACTGCGCCGCTCTCTCCAGCCCTGATACGTTGCCGGGTGGTCGGGTCGCTGAGGATCCAGCGCCCAGCGAGAAGGGGTGGCGCGATGAGCTTGCTGCGCAGCTACGTGTCGGGTGGATGGCACACGCCGTCGGTGGAGGGCGCGCCGTTGCACGACGCCGTCACCGGTGAGGAGATCGCCCGGATCTCGTCCGCGGGCGTCGACATGGGTGCGGCGCTGCGGTACGGCCGCGAGGTCGGCGGGCCCGCGCTGCGCGAGCTCACGTTCCACCAGCGGGCGCAGCTGCTGAAGGCGCTCGGGCTGTACCTGAAGGAGCACAAGGCCGAGCTGTACGCGTTGTCCGCGCGCTCCGGCGCCACCCGCTCCGACTCGTGGATCGACGTCGACGGCGGCTTCGGCGTGCTGCTCGGATACGCGTCCAAGGCCAAGCGTGAGCTGCCGAACGACAAGGTGTTCGTCGACGGCGCGCTGGAGCCCCTCGGGCGTGGCGGCACGTTCGTCGGCCAGCACATCTGCACGCCGTTGCGCGGTGTCGCGGTGCAGATCAACGCCTACAACTTCCCCATGTGGGGGCCGCTCGAGAAGTTCGCGCCCGCGTTCATCGCCGGGGTTCCCTCGCTGATCAAGCCCGCGTCCCAGACCGCCTACGTGACCGAGAAGCTGGTCGAGCTGATGCTCGCCTCCGGTCTGCTGCCCGAGGGGTCGCTGCAGCTGGTCTGCGGTTCCGCCGGCGACCTGCTCGACCACCTGACGCCGCAGGACCTCGTCGGGTTCACCGGCTCCGCGTCGACCGCCCAGCACCTGCGCACGCACCAGGCCGTGATCCGGTCGTCGGTGCGGTTCAACGCCGAGGCGGACTCCCTGAACTGCTCGATCCTCGGCCCGGACGCCGTCGCGGGGACGCCGGAGTTCGACCTGTTCGTCGACCAGCTGGTGACCGAGATGACGACGAAGGCCGGCCAGAAGTGCACCGCGATCCGGCGCGCGCTCGTGCCCGCGTCGCTGATCGACGCGGTCGCCGAGGCGACGTCGGCGAAGCTGTCCGGGGTGGTGATCGGCAACCCCGCCGACAAGTCGGTGAAGATGGGCGCGCTGGCCGGCCTGGAGCAGCGCGAGGAGGTCCTCCGGTCGCTGAAGGCGTTGCGGGAGAGCGCTTCGGTGGTCTACGGCGACGGCGCCCTGTCCCTTGTGGACGCCGACGCCGAACGCGGCGCGTTCATGTCACCGATGCTGCTGCGCGCCGCCGCCGACGCCGTGCAGCCGCACGAGGTCGAGGCGTTCGGGCCGGTGTCGACGCTGATGCCGTACGACTCGGTGGAGGACGCCATCACGCTGGCGGCACGCGGGTCCGGTTCGCTGGTCGGGTCGATCGTCTCCGCGGACACCGAGTTCGTGCGGGACGTCGTGATCGGCGTGGCGCCGTGGCACGGCCGCCTGCTGGTGCTGGACCGCGAGGACGCGGGCGAGTCGACCGGCCACGGGTCACCGTTGCCGATGCTGGTGCACGGCGGTCCCGGGCGTGCCGGCGGCGGCGAGGAGATGGGCGGCATGCGCGGCGTGATGCACCACATGCAGCGCACAGCCGTGCAGGGCAGCCCGCGCGCGTTGTCCGCCATCACCAACCGCTGGGTCACGGGTGCCCCGCGCCGTGAGGCGGACGTGCACCCGTTCCGCAAGACGCTGGCCGAACTCCGTGTGGGCGACACGGTCGTGGCCGGCCCCCGCGAGGTGACGCTGGAGGACATCGAGCACTTCGCGTCGTTCACGGGCGACACGTTCTACGCGCACATGGACGAGGAGGCCGCCGCCGCGAACCCGTTCTTCGGGGGACGCGTCGCGCACGGCTACCTCGTGGTGTCGTTCGCCGCCGGTCTCTTCGTCTCGCCGGAGCCGGGACCGGTGCTGGCCAACTACGGGCTGGAGAACCTGCGGTTCCTCACGCCGACGTTCCCCGGCGACCAGCTGACGGTGACGCTGACGGCCAAGCAGATCACGCCGCGCGAGGACCAGGACTACGGCGAGGTGCGCTGGGACGCCGACGTGGCGAACCAGAAGGGTGAGTCCGTGGCCCGTTACGACGTGCTGACGCTGGTGGCGAAGAGCTAGCAACGCTGTGACCGCTGGCTTCACCGCGTCTTCCGGCGTTCAGGGGAGCACCTCGTCCGAACGCCGGAGCACGGGGCGGACACCGGCGGTCACAGCGCTAGCGCGGCTCCTTCTTCGGGAGGGGCCGCGTCGCCGGTCCCTCCAGCACCGTGCCGTCGACGTCGAAGCGCGAGCCGTGGCACGGGCAGTCCCAGCTGTGCTCGGCGGCGTTGAAGCGCACCAGGCAGCCGAGGTGCGTGCAGCGCAACGACACCCCGTGCAGCTTGCCGTCGGCGTCGCGGTAGACACCCGTCTTGCCCAGGCCGTCGCGGATGACGTGCGCCTGGCCGCACAGCAGGTCCTCGCTCGACGTGGCGTCGGCGGGCGCGATGCGGTCGCCGACCATCTGCGCCGCGACCTCGGCGTTCTTCTTCACCAGGTCCGGCAACGACTTGAGCGACAGCCGGTGCGGGCTGAAGCGGTCGGCGAGGTCGTTGGGCTTGCCGGTGACGAGGTCCGCGAGCAGCGTTCCCGCGAACGTGCCGCTGGTCAGGCCCCACTTCATGTAGCCGGTGGCGGTGAACAGCGTGTCGCTGCCCGGCGTGTAGCCGCCGATCATCGGCAGGTGGTCGTAGGACGTCGGGTCCTGCGCCGACCACCGGTGCGTGACCTCCTCGACCTGCCAGTGCTGGCGCGCGAAGTCCTCCAGCCGGCGGAACGGCTCCACCACGGGCTTGCCGGTCGCGTGGCTCTGGCCTGCGAGGATCAGCTTGTCCCCGTGCGCGGAGACGGACCACGACGGGCTGCCGGTGCTGATCGCGAGCGCTTGCGTCGGGTTCCTGACGCGGGCGGCGATGCAGTAGGCGCGGGTCAGCTCCAGGCGGGCGAAGTACAGGCCGCGATCGAGCGTGGGGTAGTGCGTGGCGATCACGACCTGTGACGCGTTGACGCTGCCGTCCTTCGTGGACAGTCGCGTGCCGGTCACGTCGAGCACCCTGCTGTGCTCGCAGACCCTGCTGCCGTCGCCGTCGACCGCGTCGGCCAGGCCCTGCAGGTACTTCACCGGGTGCAGCGCGATCTGGTCGTCGAGCCGGATGGCCGCGTGCACGGGGAACGGCAGGTCGACGTCCGTGGCGCCGCTGCGCACCGGCAGCCCGACGTGGCGCGCGGAGATCAGCTCGTGGTCGACGTCGCGCACCTCGTCCTCGGTGTAGGCGTAGGTGACGGCGGGGGCGCGGCGCAGGTCGCAGTCGATGTTCTCGGACCGGACCAGCTCGGCGACCTGGGCGACCGCGGCCTGGGAGGCGGTGGCGTAGTCGGTGGCGGCCGCCAGGCCGTGGGTGCGCCGGATCCGCGAGTACACGGTGGCCTGCAGGGCGGTGACCTTCGCGGTGTTGTTGCCGGACACACCCGACGCCACGCGGTCGGCCTCCAGCACGATCACGTCGAGGCCGCGGCGCTTGAGCAGCAACGCGGTGGTGAGGCCGGTGATGCCGCCGCCGACGACGGCCACGTCGAAGGTGTGCTCGCCGGTCAGCGGGGGGCGCGACTGCGCGGGGATGGCGGTGAGCCAGAGAGACTGGTCGGCCGTGGTGGTCATGGCGGCGGTGTACCCCCGTCACGCGCGGTTATGCGGCCACGCGCCACCGGCGGACGTGCGACCGGCTACGATCGGGCGCCCGGTCGGATACCTTGCCCGATCTGGGGTATGCGAACCGCATGAGCAAGCACCGGGTAGTCGTTGTCGGTGGCGGTTTCGGCGGACTGGGCGTGGTGCGCGGACTGAAGCGCGCGGACGTCGAGGTCACTCTGATCGACCGCACGAACCACCACCTGTTCCAGCCGTTGCTCTACCAGGTGGCGACGGCGTTGCTCCCGACAGGAGACATCGCGCCCGCGTTCCGGGCGATCCTGCGCAAGCAGCGCAACGCGCACGTGCTGCTGGGCGAGGTGACCGGGTTCGACACCGCGGGCAAGAAGGTGCTCGTCGACCTGCCGGACGGGTCGTCGCGCCAGGTCGGGTACGACACGCTGGTCGTGGCGGCCGGGTCGCAGGACAGCTACTTCGGGCACGACGAGTGGGCCGAGGTCGCGCCGCCCATGAAGACCCTCGAACAGGCGGTCCACCTGCGGTCGCGGCTGTTGCGGGCGTTCGAGGCGGCAGCGGCGGCCAACGACCCCAAGCAGTGGTTGTCGTTCGCCGTGGTCGGGGCGGGACCGACCGGCGTGGAGCTGGTCGGGCAGCTCGCCGACCTCGCGCGCAGGGCGTTGAAGGGGCAGTTCCGGGAGATCGACCCGCGCGACATCCGCATCACGCTGCTCGACGCGGTGCCGCACGTGCTGCCGCCGTTCCCCGAGAAGCTGCGGGCGCACACCAGGAAGAAGCTGGAGCAGCTCGGCATCACGGTGATGACCGGCGCCATGGTCGAGTCGATCGACGCGGAGGGCCTCACCACCAAGGACGGCGACCGGGTCGAGGCGCGGACGATCATCTGGGCGGCCGGCGTGCAGGCGTCGCCGTTGTCGCGCAAGCTCGCCGAGGCCACCGGGGCCGAGGTCGACCGCAAGGGCAAGATCCTCGTCGACCCCGCGGACTGCTCGGTCACCGCCGACGTCTTCGCGATCGGCGACATGGTCAACCTCGACAACCTGCCCGGTATCGCCGAGCCCGCGATCCAGGAGGGCCACCACGTCGCGAAGGTGATCAAGGCGCGGCTGGAGGGCAGGACGCACAAGCCGTTCAAGTACCTCGACCTCGGCACCATGGCCACGATCTCGCCCGCCGACGCCGTCGCCGACATCAAGAAGCTGCGGCTCAGCGGGATCATCGGCAAGGTGGCGTGGGCGGTGGTGCACATCGCGTTCCTGGTCGGGTGGCGCAACCGGGCCGCCGTGCTGGTGCAGTGGGGGTTGAACATCGCCACCGGGCGCCGCGCGCAGCCGATCATCCTGGAGCCGATGCGGGCGAAAACGGCTAAGTAGCGGCACGGCTGGGTAACCCTGGGCCGTGAACACGGAGCTGCTCGGCATCTACCTCAACGACCACCTGGCGGGGGCGACGGCGGGCACGGAGCTCGCTCGCCGCATCAGCCGCACGCACCCGGAGCTGCGCGTCCTCGCCGACGACCTCGACGCCGACCGCAAGGAGCTGCTCGACTTCATGCGCGAGGTCGGTGTCGAGTCGCGCCCGCACAAGGCCGCGATGGGCTGGCTCTCGGAGAAGGCGGGCAGGCTCAAGCTCAACGGCAGGGTGCTGAGCCGCTCACCGCTGAGCGACGTCCTCGAGCTGGAGGGGCTGCGCATCGTCATCGAGGCCAAGTCCGCGATGTGGAGGACGCTGCGCAAGCTGCAGAGCTTCGACGACGAACGGCTGGAGCGGCTGGCCGGGCGCGCCGCGGGGCAGGCGGAGCTCGTCGACCAGTACCGGGTCCGCCAGGTGCCGCAGGCGTTCAACGCGCCGCACACGTCCGGCGTCGACGTCGAACGCACCTTCACCGTCGCGTCCACGCCCGAGGGCGTCGTCGAGTACCTGCGCGACTTCTCCCGCACCGAGCAGTGGGATCCCGGCACGGTGTCGTGCCGGCGCCTCGACGACGGACCGGTCGAGGTCGGCTCGCGCTGGCACAACGTGTCGACGTTCCTCGGCCGCAAGACCGAGCTCGTCTACGAGCTGACCCGCGACGACCCCACGGGGCTGCAGTTCGTCGGCCGCAACGACACCGCCACCGCGACGGACGACATCACGATCACCGCCGGTTCCTCGCCCGGCACCACCCGGATCGCCTACCACGCCCACCTCGAGTTCAACGGGATCGCGAAGCTCGGGGCGCCCGTGGCGAAGCTGGCGCTCGAGAAGCTGGGCACCGACACGGAGAAGAATCTGATTCGCGTGCTCGGCTCCGTGCGGTAAAGACAACGGAAAAAGCCAGGTCAGACTGGATTCCCCGCGTCGGACACGATCCCTAGACTCCCTCGCGCCGGGTGCTGGGACAGGCTTTCCCCTGTCCGCTCCGGCGCGGACTCGAGAGGGAGTACTGGGGTGTTCGAGAACAACGTCACCAGGCGCGGCTTCGTCACAGGCGCGGCGGCCGTCGCCGGTCTCGCCGGTCTGTCCACCATCGCGCCCGGCCTGGCCGGTGCCGCCCCGAAGACGAACGACCAGCACACCGAGGCGGAGATCAAGGCCGCCGAGGTCGGCGCGCTGGCGATGACGACGTTCCAGAAGATCGACGGAACGCCCGTCTACTACTGGCGTTCCGACCGCGGCAACACGACCGCGCGCAACTGGCAGGCCACCGAGGCGTTCTACAACGCGCTCGTCGCGTGGATCCGGGACCTGCGCTCGCTGTCGTCGAGCTACGGCTCGATCAGCTACATCGTCTCCGCCGGGTTCTACGTCGACAAGCCGGGCCAGCACGGCGCGGGCACCGCGATGGACCTCGACCACGTCCGGTGGTCCGGCGGCAACACCGTCTCGCCGCTCGACCAGGCGCACGCGTCGGGCACGGCGTCGGTCCGCAAGCGCTACCTCGCGACGGAGGCCGTGTGCCGCCGCCGGTTCCGGTACGTGCTCGACGGCTGGTACAACGCCGACCACGCCGACCACATCCACTCGGACTTCGGCGGCATGCCGGTCCGCGCGGCCACGGACTCCGAGTCGGACACCAAGTTCGTCCAGGCCGTCTGCAACAACTTCCGCGCCTCCGGTCTCGTGATCGACGGCGACTGGGGCCCCAAGACGACGACGGCGTTCAACGGCCTCAAGTCGGCGCTCGGCGTCACGGGCGACCCGCACTCCAGTGCGTCGGTCTGGCAGGGCATGCTCTCGAAGATCGCCACCAAGGGATTCGCGAACCAGAACATCTGATCGCGGTCCTGATTCCGTGAATCGAGCTGGCAAAGCGTCCACGGGCTCGAACGACAAAGGCGCGTCCATCACTGGACGCGCCTTTGTCGTGAAAGCGGAAGGGGCCTAGCGGGGGCCGCCGCCCATGGAGCCACCGAGGCCGAAGAGAATTCGCTGGATGAGTTCGGGATCGACGTTCGGCTCGTCACCCAATGCCTCGGCCGCGGGCGAACGGCGCTTCTCGCGACGGGGGAGCGGCACCGCGGTCGCGTTCACGCCGGTGGGCAGCTGCAGCTCGCACCAGATCAGCTTGATGCCGCCCGCGAGCTGGAGCTCACCGGTGCGCAGGTCGGGTGAGGTGGGCGGCATCGTGAACCGCGCCGCCTCCAGCTCGACCACGAGGTAGTCGCCGCTGAGCCTCAGGCGCAGCGTGATCAACCGGGACGTCTTGGGGTCCGCGGACTCGACGGCGGCTTCGACCAGCGCGCAGGCGACGGCCGAGCACTCTCCGATCATGTTGCGCAGACGCCACTCACCGAGTGTGAAGCGCACGAACAGATCCGCGCAGTTCACCGCGGTGGGCAGCGCGATGAGTGTCAGGTCGTCGACCTGGGCGGTCTGGGCGTTCGCCTGCATGCTGCCTCCGTTTCGCGTGCGGCGCGCGATCCGCGGTGGTCACCCGAATGGCCGTCGCGGTGAGCGGGAATCTACATGGGTATACGCGGGAAGCAATGCCCTGGTTGACCCACCCGTCAAAAGTCACGTCCGGGTCACAGTACTCGGTCGTTCTGCTCACTGTGAGTATAGCGTCCGGGTCTCTGCGTGATCGGTCGGGGTCCGGATCGCCTTCCGGCGAACCGCCCCGGTGAATTCGTGAAGCAACCGCCCGCGCATTCACGTTCCGGCCGGTATGCCACGTCGCGGGGGCGCGTGGACCGAGCCGGCTCCTGTCCGGTTGAGGCGAATGCCGCGCAGGTTTAAATCGAATCAAGGAAAGTCGATTCGACGCGCGAAGCTTAAAGATATTTAAGTCCGATTAATCGTCTGAACGGGGGAGTGGTG
Organism: Lentzea sp.; assembly: GCF_035525475.1. GTDB lineage: Bacteria > Actinomycetota > Actinomycetes > Mycobacteriales > Pseudonocardiaceae > Lentzea. The sequence continues at coordinate 40,101 of NZ_DATLEC010000041.1, forward strand.
GCGCCGGGCGGTCAGCTAGTTTCATGTCAGATCAAGCGATCGAAGTCCTGCTGAATACACCGGCAACCCCACACCAGACGCCGAGAGCCCCGGCAGATCCACCTCGTTACACCGGTGTGGGAAAGGCAAGCGCGCACTGCTCATCGGGTTCCTCCCTCCTGCTCGGGACCCGGTGGTGCGGCAGCGGTGCGCCGCGGCCGGCCGGTGCCCGCCGGCGGCGTCGGACCCGTCCCACGGTCCGCACGCCGCCGGCGGAGTTCTCCCCGGCTCTTCCGCGAGAGCCCACTAGATGCGACGGAGCCTCATTTGCACGCGTGCGCCCCCCAGCGGCCCGCGGTCGACGTGGAGAGAGCCACCCGTGCTCTCCGCCGCGCGACGGGCGATGTCGAGCCCGAGGCCGGTGGAACCACCACCGCTGGCGCCGCGGCGCACCGCGCGTTCGCGGTCCGCGATGCCGGGACCGGCGTCGTCGACGACGAGCACGACCAGGTCGGCCTGGTGCACGAGCGTCACGGCGAACCGCGTGCCCTCCGGCGTGTAGCGGAAGACGTTGCCCAGCAACGCGTCCAGCGCGGCCGCCAGCTCGGTGCGGGCGAGCGGCACGGGCGCGGGCTTGTCGGTGCCCCTGACCGTCCAGGGGCGCTCCTGGTCGTCGGCGAGCGCGGACCAGAACCCCAGCCGGTCGCGGACGACGTCCGCCGCGTCGGCGCCGCTCCCGCCGGGCCGCAGACCGGACCGGGCGGCCTTGATGATCTCGCCGATCTCTCTCTCAAGCCCCTGAACGGCCGTGCGGACGCGATCCGCACTCGACCCCTGTCCGAGGGCGTCCGCGTCCAGCAGCAGGGCCGTCAGGGGCGTTCTGAGGCGGTGGGAGAGATCGGCCACCACCTCCCGTTCGGAGGCGAGGAGGTGGCGGACGCGCTCGGCCATGGCGTTGAACGCCTTGCCGGCCTCCGCCACCTCGGGAGGTCCCTTGACCGGAACGCGCGCGGTGAGGTCCCCCTGTCCCATGCGCCGCGCGCCTTCCGCCAACGCCCGTGTGGCCTCCACGGCTCGTGCGCCCAGGCGGTCGGCGACGAGCACCGACACGGCGACCAGGCCGACCGCGACCGCGGCCAGCAGCCACCACGTGCCGATCACGCCGTGGGTGAGCTCCTCGTGCGGCACGAACGCCTCGACGATCGCGATGCCGCTGTCGCTGGTGGCCAGCGGCTGCAGGTAGGCGACGCCGTCGGGGCGCTCGACCGTGGTCGCCGTCGCGAGGTTCCGCGCCTGTTCCAGGTCTCGCGCGGTGATGTGCGACGTGCCGTAGGTCTCGGCCGGGACGCTCAGGTGCACGGCGAGGCGTTGCTGGCCGCCGTAGCGGGTGCTGCGGATGGCCTGGCGGACCTCCTGCGGCCTCCTGGTGATCACCAGCGCCGGGGTGAGCGCGTTGGCCTGCTTCTCGGCCTCGCTGAGCGCACGGGTGTACGCGGCGTTCTTGACGACGATCGCGAGCGGGATGAGGAAGGCCAGCGCCACCATGCTGGTCGCCGCGAGAGCGACCAGCACCAGTGACCGCCTCACCTCGGTGCGACCAGGCGCACGCCGACGCCACGCACCGTGTGCAGGTAGCGCGGCTGTGCGGCCCGCTCTCCGAGCTTGCGGCGCAACCAGGACAGGTGGACGTCGAGCGTCTGGTCGTCGCGGTGGGACGGCCACAGGTTCGCGAGGATCTCGGCGCGCGGGACGACCTCGCCGTGGCGTGCCGCGAGGTAGGAGAGCAGCTCGAACTCCTTGTGCGTGAGCGAGAGCTCCCGCCCCTCCACCGACGCCCTGCGGCGGTTCACGTCGATCTCCAGGCCGCCGACGACGAGCTGCCTGTCGTCGCGCGCCCGCCGGAGCACGGCCTGCACGCGGGCCTCCAGGTGCTCGCTGGAGAAGGGTTTGACGAGGTAGTCGTCCGCGCCCGCGTTGAGCAGGCGGATGATCTCCGCCTCGTCGTCGCGGGCGGTGGCGATCACCACGGGGGTGTTCGTGACGCCGCGGATCATCCGCAGCGCGTCGCCGCCGTCGAGGTCGGGCAGGCCCAGGTCGAGCACCACGACGTCGTACCCTGTGGCGCTGACTTCGCGCAGGGCCTCGATCGCGAGCGCGACACCGTGCACGATGTGGCCCTGGCCGGTGAGGGCGCGCGTGATCGCCGCCCGCACCACGGGGTCGTCCTCGACCAGAAGTACCGATGCCATGTCAGAGGAGGGTCGTCGCGGTGAGACGGTCGATCGGATACCTGGCCGCGTGGGCCGTGGTGACCGCGGTCGCCGTCGGCCTGTCCTGGTTCGGCATCCGGTCGGCGATGGAGCCCGCTCCGGTGGTCGCGGCGGACCCCGCGCTGGGGGCGGCCGTGCTGCCGCTGCCGACCGTCACCTCGCTCTCCGTCCCGGTGCCGGAGGAGGGTCCCTCCACCAGCGCACCACCCGTCACGTCCACACCCACGACCACCAGGCCTCCTGTTGTCAGCTCGTCCGCACCGGTCCCTCCCAGTAGTACGGATGCGCGTCCCCCTTCGGCTCAACCGCAGGAAGGGGAATGGCAGGCGGACGGATCCTACGTCCACGCCTTCCACCTGCGTGGCGGCGACGTGGTCGTCCGGTACCGCCCGACGGGCGTGGTGGTGGCGTTGTCCGCCACTCCGGCCGACGGCTGGTCGGTGAACGTGGAACAGCCGGGCGGGCCGCTCGTGGTGAACTTCCGCACCACCGCCGGCCGGTTGTCCAGGCTGGAAGCGACCTGGACGACCGGGCCGACGGCGCGCGTGATCGAGCAGTGACCAGGGCCTGTATCGAGGTCTCGTTCGATGAGAGTCGAGCCGGAGGTGGTTCCGGCCGTGCTCCCAGGGGCCGCCTCAGGCCCGGCCATCGCGAACATGGACTTCGACACAGGCCCTACAGGCCGATGGCCTTCGAGATCCGCGCGGGCTCGAGCACCCGCAGGATCGCCTCGAACAGGTAGTAGTCGCCGTAGGGCAGCGAGACCTCCACGCCGTCCTCGGACGGGCGGTTGCGGGTGCCGCGCGCCATGACCGCCTCCGCCCGCGTCGACCTCGTGGTCAGGCAGGTGCCCACCAGGCCGTCGAGGATCCGCAGCGCCCGGTCGCGGTAGCGGTCGGTGCCGGTGGCCTTGGCCAGGTCGAGCAGGCCGCACGCCATGATCGCGCCCGCCGACGAGTCCTTGACGTCGTTGGCGCCCAACGGCGAGCGGTAGTCCCACACCGGCACGTGGTCCGGCGTCAGGGCGTCGAGGGCGAAGTCGGCCATCTTGCGCGCGGTGTCGCGGAACTCGTGCAGGCCCGTGCGGCGGTACATCGTCGTGAAGCCGTAGATGCCCCATGCCTGGCCGCGCGACCAGCACGACGTCGGGCTGTAGCCCTGGACGGTGTTCTGGCCGATCGCCGCACCCGTGTCCGGGTTGAAGTCGAACACGTGCGGGGTCGAGCCGTCGGCGCGCAGGAAGTGCGTCTGCGTGGTCCTGGCGTGGGCGATCGCGATGTCGAGGAACGTGCGGTCGCCGGTCTGCTCGGTGGCGAACGCGAGCAGGTCCAGGTTCATCATCGTGTCGATGATGACGCGGCCCGCGTTGCCCGGCGTGCCGATCGCGCCCCACGCGCGGATGAACCTGCCAGTGGCGTTCCAGCGCCTGGTCAGCGTGGTCGCCGCCTCGACAGCGCCGTCACGCCACCTGGTGTTCCCGGTGAGCCGGTACGCGGTGACCCAGGACGGCGAGAACAGGAAGCCCAGGTCGTGGTCGCGGGGGTCGAGCCGGCGCGGCGCCAGCCTGTCGTTCGCGGCCTCGGCCAGCGCGCGGAACTGCGCGTCGCCGCTGTCGAGGTGCGCGAGCCAGAGGGTGCCCGGCCAGAAACCGCCGACCCAGCCGCCGTCGGCGACGTAGGTCCACTTCTCGGCACGGGTGATCTCCGGGAACGACGTGATGCCCGGTGCGACCGCCTTCAGCTTGGCGAGGCCGTAATCGAGTGCGCCGCGGAGCCGTGCGGGGGAGGCGGTGGCCTCTCCCGCACCGAGTGCGACACCGGCTCCGGTGAGCAGGGGAGTGGCCGCGGCAGACGCCAGCAGGGTGCGTCGAGACAGGTTCACGAGACTGTCCAGTCCCTTTCTCGTCTTGCGCCCGGCGACACAGTGCCAGATCTGTTCGGCGGCTGACAAGGTGCGTCAAGAATTGATTATTCCGCCTTGCCCCAGGCCGCTGAGCAGGGTAAAGGGTGGAGTTGCAATTCATCAGACATGTGAACCCGCTGGAATCCGACGTTGTAAAACAATTGTTCACAAGGGTGAACTTCTCGTCTTGTCAGACCGGGAACAGAACGGCGTCCAGATGGCGCGGGCTCAGGCCGTGCCGCTGCTTGAAGGCCGCGTTGCTCCTGCCGTCCTCCAGCGTGGGCTTGCCCAGGCGCAGGGCGAGCCGGACCGACTCGGCGAACAGCACGCCGTACGGGCTGTAGTTGCCCTCGACGGTGTAGTCGATCCCGCACGTCCAGGTGTGGAAGCGGGTGGCGTCGGAGAGGCAGACACCGGCCGCGACGAGCCGTCCGTGCTGCCGCACCTCGACCACGTGGACCAGGTCGCCGAGGGCCCCGACGAACGCGGTGAACGTGCTGTCGCGGTAGAAGTCGTTGTTGTCGAACCGGTTCGCGGTCTTGTCGCACAGCGCGGTGATCTCGACCAGCGCGGCGTGGCCCACGTCCACGGCCTCGGCGGTGACACCCGCTTCGCGCGCTCTCCGCTCGTTGCGGCGCAGGTTCGCCCTCGCGCGCTGGCTCAGCCGCGCCAGGTAGTGCTCGTACGACTCGACGCCGGCCAGGTCGGTGACCCACCTGTCGGTCAGGTGGCGCGCCGGCAGGCCGCTCGCCCGCAGGTCGCGGGAAAGCGCGTCGCCGCGCTGGACGTTCACGAAGCCGCACCACCGGGCGCCGAAGATCGACGCCGTGCGGATCATCGACTCCAGCAGCCGCGGCAGCACCCTCGCCGTGGCCGGCACGTGCGCGTCGTAGCAGTGCCACGCGTGGCTGAGCAGGGCGCGCTGGTCGCGTGCCTCCGGATAGGTCTCGTGCAGGCGGCGCAACGGATCCGCGACCGTCTGGAGGTAGGCCGGGGTGACGGCGACGGCCTTGTCCCCGTCGCGCACCACGAAGTACGCGAAGGAGTGGACGTCCGTCAGCGGCGCGTGTTCGTACGCGCTGAGGTACGCGTGCCGGTAGAACACCGGCGCACCTGTCGCGTGCACCACCGAATCCCAATCGGCAGCATCGATTTCCCTTATGGAACTTGAAAATTCGACGCGCACACCGTCACTGTACGGCCTGCCAGACCGCGAACGGGACGTCGATCTCGTCGCGGCTCAGACCGCCGTGCTCGAACTTCCTGGAGGGGTCGGGGATCGGGAACCCCGGCGACGCCGCCACCGCGACGACGGGGCCCGCCTCCGGCTGGGGGAGACCGAGGTCGGTGGCGTGGTGCACGGTCGCCGCCGAGCCCAGTGCCGCTGCGACGCGGTCGAACACGGCGTCCATGCGCTCGGGCCTGGGGTAGAGCCACCTCGTGCGCCCGGCCCCGCCGGATGGAATCTCGCAGTCCTCGCGCACGATCGCGTCCCACGCCTCGACGAGCCCGGGATCGGGGTCGACGGCGACCTGGCCGTGCGCGGAGTGGGCCACGACGGTCCAACCCTGTGCGGCCCAACGGGAAGCGTGCGCGTCGAGACGGAGCATCGCCTCGTGCACCGATTCGTCGTACCCGTTGCGGTGCACGTAGTCGTCGACGTTGACGTACGTCCAGAGCAACCCGGCGTCCGGTAACGCCTTGTCCAGGTCTGCCACGACGTTCGCGACGAGCAGGGGCGGGTCTTCCGCCTGGGCGGTCAGTTTGTGCCTGGGCGGCGCGGGTATCCGGGCGCATCCTCGGAGCAGGGCCCTGGCCCAGGGGCCTTCGAGGAGGTCGAGCTCGCGGGCCAGGACCGTGGCGCCGTGCCGTTCGAGCACGGTCGGCAGGTCCGGGATCGCCGGCGTGCCGTTGATGGCGTGCACGAGTCCGGAACCGTTGCGGTACACCGTTCCCGGGACGCGGTGGACGTCGGCGGAGACACCGGTCAACGCGGTCAGCCAGGCCGTCGCGGCCGTCGAGGGCACTGTCGAGGAGAGGGTGGAGAGGGATGCGGCCAGCCACGACTGCTTGGCCACGTCGGACGAGAGACCGTCCACCGCCAGGACGATCACGCCACGTCGAGCCTTGCCGAGGGCGTGTTCGAGCCGGGAAGGTATCTCCACCAGTGACATCGGGTGACTGTAACGCATCTCATCCGGCGTACTTCGCCTGATCGGGGGCTCCGTTCCCGCACAATGGGCGCCGATGGGGTAAAGGGAACTCGACGAGAAGGAGAGTGGCGGATGGCGGTCGGGGTTCTCGACGTCGGGTGCTTCAGCGCACACCTGGTGATCGTGGAACGTGACCTGACACGTCCGCTGGTGTCCCACAAGGTCCGGTTGCGGCTGGACAGGGAGCTGGACTCCACCGGCGCCATCAGCGCCGCCGGTGTCGAGTCGCTCTGCGCCGCCGTCAGGGCCGCCCGCAAGAAGGCCGGTGACGTCCCGTTCCTGCCGTTCGCCACGTCGTCGGTGCGCGACAGCACGAACGCGCAGGAGGTCATGCGCAAGGTCGCCAGACGCACCGGTGTCGACCTGAAGGTGTTGTCGGGCAAGGAAGAGGCCCGCTACTCGTACGCGGCGGCGCGGCACTGGTTCGGCTGGAGCGCTGGTCCGATGGTCGTGCTCGACGTCGGTGGCGGCACCGTGGAGCTGGCGGCCGGGTTCGGGGCCGAGCCGGAGTTCGCGCTGTCGTTGCCGCTGGGGGCGAGGACCCTGACGCGGACGGGCCTGGCCGTGGAGGAGATGCGGGCCGAGGTCCGCGACCGGCTGTCGGAGGCCTTCCCGCGCGACGAGAGCGCTCGCGCGGTCGGCTGTTCGAAGGTGTTCGAGCAGCTCGCCCGGCTGGCCGGAGCGCGCAACGGCACCTACGCGCAGCGGCAGCTGCGGCTCAAGGACCTGGAGAAGTGGATCCCCCGTCTCGCGAAGCTCTCGGTGCGCGAGCGCGCGGCGCTGCCGGGGATCTCCCGCCACCGGGCCCAGCAGTCGCTGGCGGGCGCGGTGGTCGCGGAGGGGTTGATGAAGGTCTCGGGGCACGACGTCGTGGACATCTCGCCGTGGTCCACCAAGGAGGGCCTGCTCCTGGACCTGGTCGAGCGGTCGCGCGGCCGGCGCGAGTCAGCCGCGTAGCGCGGTCACGGCGTCGTCGACGTCGGCGAACAGGCGGAGGACCCGGTCGACTGCCGTCATCTGCAACGGGAGCAGCACGACTCTCGTGTCGCTGACGACGCCGAACTTGACGCCGAGCTCGTCGGCCTGGGCCTGGGCGTCCACGAGTGCGCGGATCCCCTCGGAACCGAAGAACCGCACCTCCCGCAGGTCGACGACCAGAGCGGGCGGTTTGTGGTCGAGGAGCTCGGCGAGCCTGCTGGTCACCGGCGCGGACGACATCATGTCGATCTCACCGGTCAGCGCGACGATCGGGATGGACTGGACATAGGTGGTTCTCTGCCGAAGCTCGTTCATGAGGACTCCCGTCCATACCGACCGTACGCGCCTCACGGTGACGGTCACAAGCTGAATCGCCGCTGCGGACACGTCAGCCCAGCAGGAAAGCCCTGGTCACGAACATGGCGGCCATCAGAACAGCGAACAGCACGATAAGTCCGATCACAATGCGTGACGCGGCCTTGCTCGGCGGTTTCTGCTCGTGGTGCGACAGTCCCGAGGTCTGCCCGGACTCGGGCGGCGTGTCACCCGGCGCGACACCGCCACCGGGCTCCAGGCCGGGCGTGCGGAGCGGGTCGGGGTCAGGAGGCATGGCGGTCATACGGGGTCAGGTACCCCTTTTTCAGGCTTCTAGCTGAGCCCAGACCACTTTCCCACCGCTGTCCGGCGTGGTGCCCCAGCTGACGCTCAAAGCCTTGACGAGCTGCATCCCCCGCCCTCGCGCCGAACCGGGGTCCACGGGTCTGAGCAGAGGCAACTTCGGCGACTCGTCGTGCACCTCGATGAGCATTCCGCCCGCCTTCCGGCGCACCGAGAGGGTGATGAGGCCCTCACCGTGGTCGATCCCGTTGGAGACGAGTTCGGTGACCACGAGCTGCGCGTCGTCGGCGAGGTCCTCGGACAGGCCCCACGAGGCAGCGGCCTTGCGCACCACCTGACGAGCACGTGCGCAGGACCCGCCCTCAGCGGTCAGAGTCACCCGCACCTCAGCCAGTGGGTCGTTCAACACAAGGCGCATCGTCGCACATCCGGCCCCCCGTTCGGATCTTTCAGCCCCCCGGTGGTCGCATGCCAGGACGTCGTGCTGCACGATTTGGTCGCACGAGTCGGGCGTGGCGGAAGGAACGGCGACGATGGAGCTCAACGTCGGCAGCGAGGTCCAGCGGGGATGGCGAGTGCTCGCCGTCGCCGGTGAACTGGACATCGACACCGTCCCCGTGCTGTCCGCACGGCTCGACGCGGACGTCAGCGGCGCGCACGCGGTCCTGGACCTGACGCACCTGCAGTTCATGGACTCGACCGGTCTGGCGCTGGTGCTGGACTGGCACCGGCGGCTGGCCGAGGCCGGGGGACAGCTGCGGATCGCGTCCGCCCAGGTCCCGGTGCGGCGCTTGTTCGAACTGGCCGACGTGGCCGAGGTGCTGAACCTGCACTCGTCGGTGGACGACGCGGTCCAGGAGCCGGTGGACACGGCGCCGTAGGTTTCTTCGGGTGGTCCCGTGAGGCCGGCTGCACAGTTGCACAGCGTGGTCCGGCGGGCGGCTCGGCTTCGCCGTGAGTGTCAGACCTGCTGGGTACGGTGGGCCGCGGGGGGTCCGAGATCCAGGGGGACTCCTGCGCAAGCCTGTCCGCGCGGCCGTGGCAGGTGTGTGGACCTGGGGGTTGGCTTCACGGCGTCGCGTCGCGGCACCGTACCCACAGACTGGCTGCGCGACCGCGCCACGCCTCGGCTACCGCGCCCGCCGCCTCACGCCACGGCAACCGCGTCTACCGCGGCCTGCTTCGGCTGAGCCAGACCTCGGCGACCGCATCCGGCGGTCCGTCCGCCGCGGCCACGCCAACCGGGTCCGCCGCCTTCTGCCGCACCACGCTCAGGCCACGTCCCAGCACCGCGCCCGAGGCCAGCCCTCACACCCCAGCCACCGCGCCCAGCCACCGCGCCCGCGGCCGACCCGGCCACGCCCAGCCACCGCGCCCCCAGCAACCGCCTGCGGCGAACCGGGCCCCTCGCCCGGCCCCACGCGCCGGCCGCGTCACGACTCCGACGACACGCCCAGGTAGTACGCGATCAACCGGATCAGGTGCTCGGTGTCCACCGGCTTCGCCACGTAGTCCGTGGCGCCCGAAGCCAGCGACTTCTCGCGGTCGC
>NZ_DATLEC010000043.1:0-93835 GCF_035525475.1 Lentzea sp.
GAGCCGGTGCACGACGCCCTGGCGCTCGGCGGCACCGGACGTGGCGACGCGGTGGCCGGAGGCGAGGAACCCACCGACGACGGTCGGCCCGGTCCAGCCCGGCGACGGGTGCACGGCGACACCGACGGGCTTGTCGATGACGATGATGTCGTCGTCCTCGTGCAGGATGATCATGCCCTCGACCGGGATCGCCTGGACGGTGACCGGCTGCGGAGGCGCGGGCAGGGTGATCTCCAGCATCGCCCCTGCCGTGAGCCGGTCGGACTTGCCGACGACCCGGCCGTCGACCAGCACGTCGTCCGCGTCGACGATGGCGGCGACGGTCGTGCGGGACAGGCCGAGCAGCTTCGCGAGGCCGGCGTCGACGCGCATGCCGTCCAGACCGTCGGGAATCGGCAGCGTTCGGTATCCGCTCACGCGGGGCCTCGACCTTCTTCTGGCTGGGGTTTCGCCTCATGGCGCCGGGGTTGGGCGTGTCACCGGTAACCGCGCCAGGCAGAACCCTGAATTTACCAGGGCCGCTACCGCTGCTCCCGCAGCCCGTCCTGCTCGACCGGCGCGGGGGACTCCTTGATGACGGTCCCGTCGTAGTCGTGCCGCAGGAGCGAGAGCACGATGACAATCGCGCCACCGCAGACGATCGCCATGTCGGCGATGTTGAAGACCGGCCACACGCCGCCGTACGGGTCGAAGAGCGACAGGAAGTCGACGACGTGGCCGCGCATCGGTCCCGGCTCGCGGAACAGGCGGTCGGCGAGGTTGCCGACAGCGCCGCCCAGCACCAGGCCGAGGCCGGCGGCCCAGCCCTGCGAGCGGAGGTCGCGCGAGATCCAGACGATGAAGCCGGCGACGCCGAACGCGATCAGCGCGAGGATCCACGTCCAGCCCTCGGCCAGCCCGAAGGCGGCGCCGGGGTTGCGGACGAACGTCAGGTAGAGCGCGCCGCCGAAGGTCTTGATCGGCTCGGCGCCCTCGAGGAACGCCACGGACAGGACCTTGGTGAGCACGTCGAGCGCCAGCACACCGGCGGCCAGGACCGCGACGAACCTCGTCTTCGGCTCCGGCAGTGAACCGGTGATCGAGAAGCCCTCGACCTCGTCGTCCTCCGCCTTCGCGGGGGACCCGGCCGGTTTCTCCCCGTCGTCGGGCTCGGGCCGCGCGGCCTCGACCGCGGGCTCCTCCGGCTCGCTGACCTGCGTCTCCGCCGGTTTCTCAGCGACCTCGGCTGGAACCTTCTCCTCGGCCTCGGCCTCGTCACTCACCAGGTCATTGTCCACTAACAGGACTACGCGAGGAACGGCGGCAAGGTTCGGCCGTCGTCCTCGGCGACCCAGCGGCCGTCGCGCCGCGCGTACGTCCACTTCGGACCCTCGGTGACGAGGGTGCGCAGTGCCGCGACCAAACGGTCCACGTGCTCAGCCGTCGTGCCGAGGCCGATCGACGCGCGCACGGCACGTTCCTCGTGCGACCCGACCTGCTTGACCAGACGCCCCACGATGACGTGCGCGCAGAACGCGCCGTCGCGCACACCGATGCCGTATTCGGCCGAGAGCGCCGCCGCGAGGAAGCCCGCGTCGAAGCCGGAGACCGTGAAGCTCACGACGCCGACCTTGTCCGCGTCGGTCAGGATCGCCAGCTCGCGGAAGCCCGGGACCGTGCTCAGACCCTCGCGCAGGCGCGTCAGCAGCTGATGCTCGTGCGCGACGGTCTGCTCCCAGTGCCGCGACAGGATCTCGCAGGCCGCGGCGAGCGCGTGCACGCCGACGACGTTGGGGCTGCCGGCCTCGTGCCGCTCGGGCACCGCGGACCAGGCCACGCCGAGCCGGTCGCCGTGGTCGGTGACCTTCGACGTCGCGCCGCCGCCCACCAGGTACGGCTGGGCCTGCTGCAGCCAGTCGGCGCGGCCCACGAGCACACCGGCGCCGAACGGCGCGTAGATCTTGTGGCCGGAGAACGCGATGTAGTCGACGTCCAGCTCACGGACGTCGATCGGGCGGTGCGGGGCGAGCTGCGCGGCATCGAGCGCGATGCGGGCGCCGTGCCTGCGGGCGACCTTCGCGAGCTCCGCGACGGGCCACAGCTCCCCCGTGACGTTGGACGCCCCGGTGACGATCACGAGCCGAGGACCGACCGGGGCGGCGGTCAGAGCCCGGTCCAGTGCCGCGAGGGCCGCACTAGACGACGACGGGGCAGGAATGCGCTGGACGTTCGGACCGCGCCACGGCAGCAGCGCCGCGTGGTGCTCGCTGTCGAACAGGACGACGGCGGTGTTCCTGGGAACGCTGCGCGCCAGCAGGTTCAGCGAATCCGTGGTGTTGCGGGTGAAGACGACGGTGTCGGACGCGCGGGCGCCGACGAACTTGCGGACGCGGTCGCGGGCCTGCTCGTAGACGCGGGTCGAGACCTGCGAGGCGAACCCGGCGCCGCGGTGCACGCTGGCGTACCAGGGCAGCAGCTCGTCGACGGCGTCGCGGACCTCCTGCAGGCACGGCGCGCTCGCCGCGTGGTCGAGGTTGGCGTACGTGACGCGCTCTCCGGTGACGAGCGGGACGCGCAGGTCAGCGCCGACGACGGCGGGAACGGCGGTGGTGGTGCCGGGGGTGATCGCGAGCGTCATCGAGCTGCCTCCGAGGCCAGGGGCCCCGTTGTGCGAAGGCCCGCGCTTGACCGGCGCCCCACGCGCCGGACCAGGTCCTCACCAAGGGCACCCCACCGCGGTTGGAGGGTTGCCGGCCAGCAAGCTTGGGCTTGACGCTGGCTCTCATGACCTGCCGACGACGTTAGCGGAGGCTCGCGGCGCTCGTCGACACCCGATCACATCGTGAGAAGCCTCGGAAACCGAGTCATTCCCCGGTCTCGCCCTTCCACCGTGCGTAGCGACCGGCCCTGTCGACGGCACGAACGCGCCGTTCAGCGGCCTCACGCGCCTCTTCGGTGGTGACGATGAGCAACTGGTCGTCGGTCTGCAGCCGGGTGGTCGGTTGTGGCGTGAAACTCTTCCCGCCGCGCACCACGAGGCTCACCGTGGCGCCGCTCGGAAGCCTCAGCTCGGACATGTAGACGCCGTGCAGCTTCGACCCGCGCTGGATGTGCACCTGCAGCAGCTCGGCGCCCAGCTCGTCCAACGGCGAGGAGTCGACCTGGACCTCCTGCGGCTCCCCCGCCCGCACCAGCCCGAGGCGCCGGGCGAGGACCGGCAGCGTCGTGCCCTGCACCACCGTCAGCACGATGACCAGCACGAACACCACGTCGACCAGCTCACGCGCGCCTTCGACCCCCTGGATCAACGGGATCAGCGCGAACACGATCGGCACCGCGCCCCGCAGCCCCGACCACGAGAGGAACGCCTGTTCCCGCCACGGCACCTTGAACGGCAACGAGGACAGCACCACCGACAACGGCCGTGCCACGAACGTCAGCACCACGCCCGCGACCAACGCGGGGAACAGCACGTCCAGCAACCGCGACGGCGAGGCGTAGAGGCCGAGCAAGACGAACAGCCCGATCTGCGCGAGCCAGCCGAGGCCCTCGGCGAACGAGAGCGTGTCGGCGCGGTGCGGCAGGCGGAAGTTGCCGAGGACGAGCGCGGCGACGTAGGTGGCGAGGAACCCGGACGCGTGCGCGAGATCGCCCGCGGTGTAGGCCATCACGCACACGGCGACGGTGGCGAGCGGGTACAGACCGGTGGCGGGCAGGGCCGCGCGTCTGAGTCCCGCACCGCCCAGGAAGCCCAGCGCGATACCGATGAGCGCACCCGCGGCCAGCTCGTAGACCACCAGCAGAGGCGCTGTCCACGTGATCTGGTCGGAGGAGGCCAGCAGCACGACGGCGATGTAGACCGGGGCGTCGTTGAGACCCGACTCCAGCTCGAGCGCACCGGTGAGCCGTGCGCCGACACCCAACGACCGCAGGACGCTGAAGACCGCTGCCGCGTCCGTGGACGACAGCACCGCGCCCCACAGCAACGCCATCCGCCAGTCGAGGCCGAGCAAGAAGTGCAACGCCGTGCCGGTCACGGCGACGCTGACGACAACGGCCACTGTGGACAGTGCGATGCCCAGCCGCAGCGAGGACCTGACAGCGTTCCAGCGGGTCGTGAGCCCGCCCTCGGTCAGGATCAGCACGAGAGCGGCGATGCCGAGCGACTGCGTGAGGCCGGCGTCGTCGAACTTGATGCCGAACACCGCCTCGCCCAGCAGCACGCCGATCCCGAGGTACAACAACAACGAGGGCAGGCCGAGGCGAGTCGACACCCGCACCGCGATCACCGAGATCAGCAGCACGGCAGCGCCGATGCCCAGAACGACCGTGACGTCACCCACCTGGACCATTCTGGTTGATCACCACCGAATTGGACGAATCAGACGCGTTAACAACTCCAGCCGTTCGCCCCTAGCAGGCGCATGCGCGGTGGAGCATGTTGATCAGTGGCTCAATCCCAACCCTGCACGGAGTTGAACCATGAGGATCCTGATCGCGCTGGCGGCCGCCTTGACGGTCGCCGGAGCAACCACAGCACAAGCAGCCGCTCCGGCGGCCCTGGCGGCACCGAACATCTCGGTCGCGAACGTCCAGTCACACCTCTCCCAGTTCCAGTCGATCGCGAACGCCAACGGCGGCAACCGCGCGCACGGGCGTCCGGGGTACCTGGCCTCGGTCAACTGGGTGAAGAGCAAGCTGGACGCGGCCGGCTTCACGACGCGCGTGCAGTCGTTCACCAACAACGGCGCCACCGGCTACAACCTGATCGCCGACTACCCCGGCGGCGACGCGAACAACGTCGTCATGCTGGGCGGCCACCTCGACAGCGTCACCGCGGGTCCCGGCATCAACGACAACGGCACGGGCTCCGCGTCGATCCTGGAGGTCGCCCTCCAGATGAAGGCCACCGGTTTCCAGCCGGCCAAGCACGTCCGGTTCGGCTGGTGGGGCGCGGAGGAGCGCGGCCTGATCGGCTCGACCTACTACGTGAACTCCCTGACGACGGCCGACCGGTCGAAGATCAAGGCCTACCTGAACTTCGACATGACCGGCTCGCCGAACCCCGGTTACTTCGTCTACAGCGCCTCCGGTCAGCCCTCCGGTTCGCTGGCACTGCAGCAGCGCCTGCAGGCGGGCTTCACGTCGATCAACGTCCAGACCGAGCTGACCAGCGTCGGCGGCCGTTCCGACCACGCGGCGTTCGCCCGCTCGGGCATCCCGGTCGGCGGCACCTTCACCGGCGCCGAGGGCACCAAGACCTCGGCACAGGCGCAGAAGTGGGGCGGCACGGCCGGCCAGGCCTACGACCGCTGCTACCACGCCTCCTGCGACACCCTGTCCAACGTCAACGCCACGGCGCTCGACCGCAACGCGGACGTGATCGCCTACACGTTGTGGGCGACGGCGGCGTGACCTCTCCCGGTTAGCACCTGCACGGCCTCGTCGAGCACCGGTTCGACGAGGCCGGGCAGCGTCGCCCACATCTGCGCCTGCCCCAGGTAGAGGCTGAACGCGATCAACGCCCGCTTCCGCGCGTGCTCGCGCTCGAACCCGAGCTGCTCGAACAGCTCGGTCAGGTACCCGAGACGCTTCTCGGTGACGCGCTGGAGGACCGGCGCGATCACCTCGTTGTCGGCGGCCCCCTGCAACGCCACCTCCACCGACCCCTTGCGGGTGCGGTCGAGCACGGTGCCGAAGAGGGTCCTCAGCTTGTCCTGCGGCGACTTCTCCGCCTCGACCAGCTCGATGACCTTCTCGGTGTGCTCCCGCTCCCACCGCTCGACGGTGGCCTTGAGCAACGCCTCCCGGTTCGGGAAGTGGTGGTAGACGCTGCCCTTCGTCGCCCCGGCCCTCGCCGCGAGCGGCTCGATCGCGACGGCGCCGACACCGCCTTCGGCCAGTGCTCTCAGCGCTATCTCAGTCCAGTCGTCCCGCGTCCTCCGCACCACGCTTCCATACGCTACCGTACGGTCCAGGAACATACGGCAGCGTATGGAAGGGGATCCTCATGATCAGGAACGTGCACTCGCGCGACCTCGGCGTACCCGCAGGCCCGTTCGTCGACCGCATCCAGGAGCTCTGGCCACCGGCCTGGGGCAAGCAGGAGTTCGACAGGCCGCTGGGCGTGGGAGCGGACGGCGGGCACGGCCCGATCCGCTACCACTGCACCTCGTACACACCCGGCTCGTCGATCACCTTCGCCTTCACCGGCACCGCCGGCACCCACACGCTGTCGGCGTCGGGCACCGTGCTGCGGCACGAACTGGTCGGCGACTTCGACCTCGTCCGGCGCCTGCGGTGGGCGCTGGCGATCCGCTGGCTGCACGACGCCTGCCTGGAGGACTTCCTCGACGGCTGCGAGACCGCCGCAGGACACCCGCCGGCGGTTCCGGCGCGGTGGTCGCCGTGGGTGCGACTGGTGAGGCGGGCCTTCATGGCGGCTGGCCGCCAGCCGCAACGCGCCTGAAGCCCAACGGGATCGTCGGATCAGTTCCGCCACAGCGAGCCCACGGTCTGCCGCCTCGCGGCAGACCTCCACGACTGCTGGAACGACTGCCACGAAGTCCGCGGAACGTGCCCCGGAGGTCTGGCGGGACAATGCGAACCGCCCCGTCCCGCCAGACCGGCGGTCACAGCCTCATCGCGCACCCCCGGCACAGTCGAGCAGGAGCGGGCTGCCCTCGGCACCGCCGTGGACGTCGCCCTCGTCGGTCACCGAGACGAGCGACGAACCGCCGGGCACCGGGTACGAGCGGTCCGGGCTCTCCCACAGCTCCGCGTCGCCCCCGGGCGACCTGCTCAGCACGTGGCCGTGGGAGTTCACGGCCACCGCGTCCGAGGCGAACCTGAACTCCGCCGCGGCACCGGACACGTCCCACCGCACGACCCGCGAGTCCGCGACCCCCACCGCGTACGAGCCGCGCACCGCACGCACCTGCACGGCACCGAGCGGCACCACACCGGACGAGCCGACCCACTGCGCGCCGGACGCCGACGACACGAGCACCGAGCCGTCGTCCGCGATGCCCACCGGTTCCCAGGACGCGTCCGTGCCCGGAACCCGTTGCGGCACAGCGGAACCCGCCGGCCACACCACGGGCTTGCCGTCCGAGCGGCCCAGCACGTCGCCGCGCTCGTTCACGTCGAGCGCCTCCACCCGGTACTCGCCGGGTAAGCCCTGCAGCGACTGGTAGACGCCGTTCTGCCACCGCGAGGCCGCCGGGAACGTGTACGCCGACAGGATCACCACGCCGGACGAGTTCACGTCGCGCGCCCACGTGACGTTGCGGAAGAACGACAACTGGTCGACCAGCTGCCCGTCCTTCCACACGAGCACGGTGGTGCCGTCCATCGACCAGAACGACCCGTTGCCCACGGCGAACGACCCCGCCCCGGACGTCACGCCGCCGGACCGCACGGCCGGCGGCACCGGGAGTTCGACGAACTCCCAGGACCGGCAGGCGGAAACCGGATCAGCCGACGCCGCGGCGGGCACCACCGCGGCGGCGGAAAGGAGCAGTGCGCCCACCAGGACACGCCATCCCCCAGTCATGACCATCGCAATCCCCTTTGCTGGTTGGTCCTGGGAACGACGGTAGCGACGGGGTCTGACAATTTGTGAGCCGGAACGACGCCGGGGCGATCCGACACCGGAGACGACAGCCCGCCCGTCCACTTCGGACCGGCCGCGGCCCTCGGCGGGCCCGCGTCACTCGATCACGACGTGCCCGGGGAACCGTATGCTCGCCCGATGACGTTGACCATCGCGTTGTCGATCGTGCTGGCCCTGCTGTTCGTCGCGACAGGTGCGGGAAAGCTGTTCGGGGCGAAGGCGTCGCTCGAGGCACGTGACCACTTCCGGATGAACCCGGCGCTCTGGCGGACGATCGGCGCGCTGGAGTGGGCGGGTGCGGCGGGCCTGGTCGTCGGGCTGGTCACGTGGGAGTGGGTGGCGCACGCCGCCACCGTCGGGCTGGGACTGCTGATGGTCGGCGCCACTGTCACCCGTCTGAGGTACGACTCGAAGCCTGCGGGCGTCGTCGTGGACCTGGCGCTGCTCGCGTTGCTGATCATGCTGCTGTTCCTGGACCGGTGAGGCACACCTTCCACCTCCTCGGTCCGCCAGAGGTCCGGCGCGGCACCGCCGTCGTCGAGGTGGGGCACGCGCGCCGGCTGAGCGTCCTGGCCGTGCTGCTGGTGGACGTCAACCAGGTCGTCGGCGTCGACAAGCTGCTCGCGCGGGTCTGGGGCGACACGCCGCCACGACAGGTCAAGGCCGCGCTCTACAGCTACATGTCCCGTCTGCGCAGCGCGCTGGACATCCCGATCGTGCGCCGTTCCGGCGGTTACGTGCTCGAAGCCGATCCTCAGGACGTCGACCTGCACCGCTTCCGCGCTCTCGTGTCGCACGGACGGCACGACGAGGCGCTAGCGCTCGTGCGCGGCGAACCGTTCGAGGGCCTGCACGGCGAGTGGTTCGCCAGTCTCCGCGAAACACTCGCCGGTGAGATCGCCGCCGCCGAACTCGACCACGTCGACACTCTCCTGGCGGCAGGCGAACACGAGTCCCTCCTCCCAGGCCTGACCACCCGCGCAAGCGAACGCCCGCTGGACGAACGACTGGCAGGCCAGCTCATGCGCGCGCTGATCGGCGCCGACCGGCGCTCCGACGCCCTCGCCCACTACACGAGCCTGCGGCACCGCCTGGCCGACGAGCTGGGCCTCGACCCCGGCCCCGCCCTGCGGGACCTGGCGGCGTCCCTGCACCGTCCACAGTGGAATCCGAGTCGGTTTCCCCCGTCGCCGGAGGCCTTCACCGGCATGGAACGGGAACTGGCCGCCCTCGACCAGGACGCCCCGATCGTCACGATCACCGGCCTCGCGGGAGCCGGCAAGACCCGCCTTGCCCTGCACTGGGCGCACGAGCACGCCGCCGACTACCCGGACGGCCGGCTCTTCGCGGACCTCGGCGACCGCGATCCGGCCGACGTGGTGCGCGAGTTCATCACCGCCCTGGGCACCACCCCGGACGGCATCCCACCCGAACCGCACGCGCAGACAGCGCTCTACCGCACCTTGCTGGCGGACCGGCGGATGCTCGTCGTGCTCGACAACGCCGCCGACACCGCCCAGGTCGTGCCGCTGCTGCCGGGCACCGCGCGCTGCCGCGTGATCGTGACAAGCCGCGAACGCCTGCCGGGCCTCGTCACCGCCCACGGCGCCCGCCCGGTCGTGCTCGGCTGAGCAGGACCGCTCATGGTGTGCCGGTCGCCGGCTCACCAGATCCGAGCGAAGGTCAGCTACCGGCGCTGACGCCTGCCGGGACACTCCGCAGGCCGTTGACCAGCAGCCGCACGAGGTGCCGCACGTCGTAGCGGTGCCCCTTGCTCGTCGCCGCGCCGGCGCAGATGCTGCCGACACCGCGCATCAGCTCGTAGGGGTCCTGGCCGGGAGCGATCTCACCGGCCTCCGCGGCCGCCTCCAGCAGTCGCGTGCACACCGGCACGAGATGTTCGAGGAAGTAGTCGTGCAGCGGGTCGTAGCACGACTCGCCGGACTGCAGCACGGACGCGAGCCCCTGCTTGGTGATGACGAAGTCGACGAACTGGTCGATCCACTTCGCCAACGCCCGGTGGGGGCCCGGTTCCGCGGCGAGCAGGGCGGGGCCCGCCTCGGAGAGCGACTGCACCTGCGACCGGTAGACCGCCACGATCAGGTCGGCCCTCGTCGGGTAGTGGCGGTAGATGGTCGCGGTTCCCACTCCGGCGCGGGCGGCGATCTCGCGGATCGGCGCGTCGACGCCGGAGGTGACGAACACCGCGGCCGCGGCGTCGAGCACGTTCCCGGCGTTGCGCCTCGCGTCGGCGCGCCGCGGCGGTGGGCCCGCTGCGCCGGGAACGTCGCTCATGACCGCATCCTATCGACCGGCACCGACCGCGGAGGACAGCCGCGAGGCGGCCAGGTCACCGATGTCGAGCAGCATCCCGGCCAGCTCCGCGGGCATGGTGATCATGCAGTCGTGTCCTGTCGCCAGCTCGCGCACGTCGGCGGGTTCCCCGTTCGGCTGCACGGCGGGCACGGGACGGAACTCGATGTCCTCCGGCTTCACCGTGCAGTGGATGTGCGTGCGGGGAATCGCGTCCAGAGCGGGGTTGTCCATGGCGACAGGTTCTTCCAGGCACCGCGTGGACTGGTCGGAGACCATCGTGCCGAGCCAGGCGATGTCCCCCGGGTCGGTGATGCCGAACAACCCGAAAGGCGGAGGCGGCGGAGGCATCCGCCAGTCGTCGCCGATCATGCCGCGAACCACGGGCATGGCGTCGAGCGCGCTCTCCCCGTGGACCGGCACCATGGCGTCGAGGTAGACCAGCCGCGCGATCCGCTCGGGAACCTCGTTGGCCACCGCGGAGATCACCATGCCCGCGTAGCTGTGCCCGACCAGCACGACGTCGCGGAGGTCCTCCTCGACCAGCAGCCGCACGATGTCGGCCGTGTGCGTGCTTAGCCCCGTGTCCGGGCTCAGCAGGTGCCGGGTCTCGCCGTAACCGGTGAGCGTCGGGGTGAACACCGGCCTGCCGCTCGCTCCGAGCCGCGGCACGACCCGCGCCCAGCTCTGACCGCTGTGCCATGCACCGTGCACCAGCACGTACGTCACCGGCATGTTCTCTCCCGAACTAAGTGGGACGCTGTCCCGGTTAACATATGGGACAGTGTCCCACTTAGTCCAGCAGGTCCGCTGAAACGGCGCGAAGATCAGCTGTCGACAGCGGTGGTCGTGCTCCGGGCGGATCGTTCGCGGAACACGACGACTCCGGCGACCACCAGCGCGAACAGCAGCACACCGCCACCGATCGGCATCAGCCACCGGTCGAGGAAGGCCGGAGGAGGCGAGGACTCGCGGACGAAGGTCCGCACCTGGTCCCGCACCGCGGCGTTCCCGGTGAGCTCCGCGAAGTGCGCCTTGCCCGGCACGATCTCCAGCCTGGCGTTCGCGAGGAGGCGCCACGGGTTGCGCGGTGGCCGGTGTCACGCTGAACAGGACGACCGCGGCGACGCCCCCAGCACGGATCTCAGTGGCATGGGGAGCTCACAGCCCGCCGAGACATCGCTCGTCCGCGAAACGGCGCGGGATAACCCGGTCAGCCCCTCAGGAAGCGGAACGGCTCTGGCGAACCAGGACCGCGTCAGGGGTGCACAGGGCGCACGGCGTGAACTGGAGCTGTCGTGCCTCCTGCACCGGGAGGCCCAGCGTGGGCCTCCCGGCGAGCCAGGAACACGAGCTCAGGTGGTACCGGGGCCGCTCGTCCAGCACCCGGACCTCGTCCACCAGATCGGCCACGACGAGCAGATCCGCCGCGTCGGTGTCCTCTTCCGGTGGTTCCTCGTCAGCGGACGGCATGTCGGCCTCATCCGACACCACCACCCGTTGATCATCAACTGCAGCTTGTCGTTCCGCGTTCCGCGTGTCGGCAGCGGGGTCCCCCGGACGCCGTCGCCACCAGTCCCATGCGAGGACCAGGGCGGCGAGCACGCTCGCTCCCACGGACGACCACGCCCAGATCGTGTTGGACGTGGTCAGCGCGGGGACGAGCAGCCCGAGGGCTGCCAGCACCAGAAGCAGAACTACGAAGAGCACCTAGCGAACAGTAGTTCAGCCCGCTTCGGCGCGTGCGCCGAAGGAGTAGCCCTGGGAGCGGCCCTCGGACGGAGCGGCCGGGCCGCGGTCCTGGAGGTCGCGCAGGGACGACTCGAGCATCGTCTTCAGTCGCGTGCGGTACTCGCGCTCGAACGTCTGCAGCTTGTCGATCTGCTTCTCGAGCGTGTTCTTCTCCTGGGTGATGTTGCCCATCACCTCAGCGTGCTTGCGCTGCGCGTCGCGGTCGAGCGCGGTGGCCTTCTCACGGGCCTGCCGCTCGAGCGTCTCGGAACGCGTGCGCGCGTCGTTGAGCATGGTCTCGGCACGCGTGCGCGCCTCGTTGACCATCGTGTCGGCCTTGGCACGGGCCTCGGACAGCAACTGCTCGGACTTCGTGCGCGCCTCGGACAGCATGCCGTCCGCCTCGGCCTTGGCCTCGCCGGTCAGCCGGTCCGCCATCTCCTGGGCGAGACCCAGGACCTTCGCGGCCTGCACGTGGTGGTCGCCGGCCCCTCCAGGGGACGTCTGCTCCATCACCGTGGGCGGTGGGACCGGCGCCAGGCGGCGCGGCGGCTCCTCCACGGGCATGCGGCTCGTCATGGGGCTGGCGGCAGCCTTCGCACGCGCGTCGTCGAGGTCGGCACGTGACGTCTCGAGCTGCTGGTCGAGCTGCTCGACCTGCTGACGGAGGTCGTTGTTCTCCTCGATCAAGCGGGCCAGCTCGCCCTCAACCAGGTCGAGGAACGCGTCCACCTCGTCCTCGTTGTAGCCCCGCTTGCCAATCGGCGGCTTGCTGAACGCGACGTTGTGCACGTCAGCGGGGGTCAACGGCATCGGATCACCTCTCGCACTCCTGGGCTGCGGTCATCCCACGGTTCCCCGTCACCTGGGATCTGCGAATCGCATCAGAATGATAACGACCAGCCACAGCACAATAATCGATAGGTCCAGCCCGACGCCCCCGATCCGCACTGTCGGGATCACCCGACGGAGCAGTAACACCGGGGGGTCGGTGACCGTGTAGACGGTCTCGAGCGTCACGGCTACGCCGCCGGCGGGGCGCCACTCCCTCGCGAACGTCCGCACCAGCTCGACCACGACACGCGCGGTCAGGAACAGCGAGAACGCGAAAAGGACGTAGAAGATGACGAGACGGATCGGGTCCACGGGTCAACTCTATCCGTGGTTCCCGAACCCGCCCTCGGCCAGCTTCCGGCGGTCCTCCGCGGTCACGTCGACATTCGGCGGTGAGAGAAGGAACACCCTGCTGGTGATCTTGTCCATGGACCCGCGCAGAGCGAACGCGAGACCGGCCGAGAAGTCGACGAGGCGCTTGGCGTCCGCGTCGTCCATGTCGGTCAGGTTCAAGATCACCGGAGTGCCGTCCCGGTAGTGCTCCCCGATCGTGCGCGCCTCGCTGTAGCTGCGGGGATGCAGCGTGGTGATGCGCGCCAACGGGTTGCCCGCCGGCTCGGCGACCGGGCGCAGCCTGCTCACGGGCTCGCGCTGCGGCTCGACCGCCAGCGCACCGTGGACGGGAGGTGCCTCAGCGGACCAGCGCCGCGTGCTCGAGGGGCTGTTGCCGCCCCCGCGCCGCGACTCCGGCTCGTAGTCGTCCGGCTCGTCGATGTCGGCCCGGTATCCGGAACCCTGCAGCTCCGGCCGGCCCGGCGTGAACACGCGGTTGCGCCGCGGGTAGGGGTCGTAGTCGTCGGCCTCGGCCGCGTACTCGGACCGGTAGTCGCCGTAGCGGCCGCGGTCGTCGTCGTAGCCGGGGTCGTCTGCGTACTCGGCGGGGACCATCCCGAAGTAGGCCTTCAGCTTGTGCAAAGCGCTCATTCCAGCCCCTCCTCGGCGGTTCCCCACTCTTAGGGACGGTGCGGACGGTCCCGAGGTTCCCGACAACCTAGGGCGAGGTTAGTCGCCGGCTGCCGAGCAACGCCGTTCCGACACGCACACAGGTAGATCCGTGCGATATGGCATCTTCCAGGTCATTGCTCATTCCCGCAGACACACCAGTGGCAGTGGGATGATCATCACGTAGGCCTGATACCACCGAAGCCAACGCCTCAAACGCGTGCGCGGGCTTCATCGTGAGAGGTGCGACAGTCATCGCACCTCGCAGAATAAGACCACCCGAACGAGTGATCGCGCCAGCCAGTTCCGGCACGTCGGCAACGGCACACCCGCCACGCGACGTGTCCCCGTCGATGCTGACCTGCAACAACACGTCCAACGTCTTCCCGCGGGCGAGCGCGGCCTTCGCGAGCGCCTCGGCCAGCCGGACGCTGTCGACCGAGTCGACCTGATCGGCCCACTCGACAACGGATTTCGCTTTGTTCCGCTGCAACCGCCCGACCATGTGCCATCGAGCTTCTTCGAGATGTCTCAATTGGCCGGCCTTCACACCGGCTTCCTGATCCCGGTTTTCCGCGAAGTGCCGCAATCCGAGCTCATAAAGGATCTCCACATCACTCGCGGGCCAGGTTTTCGTCACCGCGAGCAACATCACCTCGCCGCGATCCCGCCCCGCCGCCTCACAAGCCCTGGCGATGCGCTCCTCGACCTCGGCGAGGTTCTCCCTCAGCTCCTCGGCCCGGCTCACGGCTCGACCCACACGACCGAGGCGAGCCGCCCGGTCGGCGCCTCCCGCCGGTGGCTGAACAGGTCCTTCTCCTCGAACGTGCAGCGAGGATCCACACCGATCTTCCCCACACCAGCGCTGGCCAGCTGGTTCCACAACCCGGCCTTCAAATCCAGCGCGGGCGTCCCCCTGCGCGACTTGGAAGCACTGCCAGGCAGGTGCTTCTCCACGTCTTTCTGCATGTCAGCGGGCACCTCGTAGCACTCACCGCAGACGGAGGGCCCGAGCAGAACCTCGATCCGCTCAAGCTCAGCCCCCAGGGCCATCATCGCCTTGAGCGCCTCGACGACAACCCCGACACGCGCACCGACACGCCCAGCGTGCACAGCACCGACAACACCGGCCTCAGCGTCCCCGAGCAACACAGGCACGCAGTCAGCCGTCAACACCACAAGCCCGAGACCAGCCCGTTTCGTCACAACAGCATCAGTGGCCTCAAGCGCCTCGGCCCGCGGCCCGTCCACAGTGGCGACAGTCCGCCCGTGAACCTGCTCCATCCACACCAAACGATCAGGTGTGAGACCGATCCCCTCAGCAAGACGAACCCGGTTGGCCTGAACCGCGGCCAGATCATCCCCAACGTGATCACCGAGGTTGAAGGACGCGTAAGGCCCCTTGGACACGCCACCGGCGCGGGTGGTGACAACACGACGAATGCGCACGACTACACCCTAGTTCGACGAACGGAGGCGGAGCCGAGAGCCACCACCCACGCGATGCGTCCCCCCACAAGGAAGACCCCCTGAGCCCAAACGCTACTCAGGGGGTCCGACAAGATCAGAACCGCAACACAACCCAGCGGCCCAAAACCATCACCGCCGCATGAACGGCGGCACGTCCACCTCGTCATCAGGGTCGTCAGTGACGGGGACAGGCCGAGAAGGCAAGGACCCGTTCTGGGACAAGGACCGAGGCACGGACGGCGCGTACCCGTTCCCCTGCACCGGAGAAGGCTGCGGCGGAACGGAGGTGGGCGGAGCCTGCCGAACCTCGGGCTGAGGCACGGGCGGAGGCGGAGGCGCCTGCACCGGCGGAGTCTGCGCAACCGGCTGCGCAACGGGCTGAGCAGCGGGAACGTGCGACGGCGCTGCCGAGGCGGCGGCGATCGGCCCGGAAGCGGCCCGGGGCGGTGAGGACAACGCCGTCGGCTCCAGCTTCTTGTGCGTGGGCCCACCGCTGTCGAACCCGGCGGCTATCACCGTGACCCTGACCTCGTCGCCGAGGGAGTCGTCGATGACCGTTCCGAAGATGATGTTCGCGTCGGGGTGCGCGGCTTCCTGGACCAGCGAGGCGGACTCGTTGATCTCGAAGAGGCCCAGGTCGGACCCACCTGCGATCGACAGGAGGACGCCGTGCGCACCCTCCATCGAAGCCTCCAGCAACGGCGAGTTGATGGCCTTCTGCGCGGCCTGGACCGCTCTTCCCTCACCGCGGGCGGAGCCGATGCCCATCAACGCCGACCCGGCGCCGGACATGACCGACTTGACGTCGGCGAAGTCCAGGTTGATCAGACCGGGGGTCGTGATCAGGTCGGTGATGCCCTGGACACCGGAGAGCAGCACCTCGTCAGCGGACCGGAACGCGTCCATGAGGCTGACACCGATGTCGCCCAGCTGCAGCAGCCGGTCGTTCGGGATGACGATGAGCGTGTCGCACTCGTTGCGCAGGGCCTGGATGCCGTCCTCGGCCTGCTTGGCGCGGCGCTTGCCCTCGAAGGAGAACGGGCGCGTCACGACGCCGATGGTCAGTGCGCCGAGCTTGCGGGCGATCGAGGCCACCACCGGCGCGCCGCCGGTGCCCGTGCCGCCGCCCTCGCCGGCGGTCACGAAGACCATGTCGGCCCCCTTGAGGACCTCTTCGATCTCCTCGCGGTGGTCTTCGGCGGCCCTGTGCCCGACCTCGGGGTTCGCGCCGGCGCCGAGGCCGCGGGTGAGCTCGCGGCCGATGTCGAGCTTGACGTCGGCATCAGACATCAGCAGGGCCTGCGCGTCGGTGTTCACCGCGATGAACTCGACGCCCTTGAGCCCGACCTCGATCATGCGGTTGACGGCGTTGACACCGCCACCACCGATGCCGACGACCTTGATCACCGCGAGGTAGTTGTGCGGGGGCGTCATCGGATCCGCCTTCCTGATCGTGGTCCGCGCTGGTGCTGGGTGGGATGCACCCGGATTGAAACTCTCAACCTCTCATCGAGATCCAGAGTTATGTCAACCCCGTATGTTCCTGCTGGACGGTAAGCACCGGCGGTGCGTCGGTCCAGCAGCCACGCCGTAGGGTCCCAACACTGTGCGCTACTACTCCCCGGTCGTGCCGTCAAGCAGTACGCACGGCATGGAGCACGGCGCACCCCAAGCCTAGTCGGACGCAGAATGCGGAGATCGTCTCCCCCGTGTCTTCGGCACATCTTTCCCCTTTTCGGGGGCCGCATCGCCGCCGCGGTCAGATCGAGATGAAGATTCTGCTCGCCGGACCGGCCGCGACCGCGACCCGCCACCGCTCGCCGACCACCCGCACCCGCCGGCCGGGCCGAACCGGGACACCACCCTCGCCGATGATCATCCTTTGTGGATCGACCGACGGTAGGGACCACGGCTTGAGTACTTCCTTCGGGTGACAACGATCAAGACGGCTAATGCCCTGCGGAGCAGCCCGATGAACACGGCAGTCGTTCATCAACCAGGAGGCTCGTCTTGGCACCCGCACCCGCGTCCGTGCGTTCGCTCGTCATCGAAGCGATCGTCTTGGAGCTCGTGACCAGCAGGCTCGGCAGTCTGCTCGTGCGAGCCGCGATGGCGCGGCTGAGGCCGAACGGATGACGGGCCGGAAGAGGAATCCCATGTGCTCCCGGCCGAATCCCCGCTCCTCGTACCGGCGCACGCGCCGCTTCCCGACGCCGTCGAGGCCGCCGACGCCGCGGCCGTGACTCGCCTCTGAACCGAAGGAACTCCGTGGAACCTCTTCCACCTGTCCTGATCACAGGACCCGAACCGCCACCTCCACGACGCAGGCCGCCGTGGCTCGCTATCGGCTTCGCACTGGTGGCTCTGACGGCAGGCGGGATCGGGTTCGGGCTGGGCAGAGCCACCGGTCCCGACCTGCTGCGCTCCGCGGGCACGACCTCGACGTCAGCCACACCGCCGACATCGACCTCGTCCTCGCCCGACGTCTTCACGGTCAGCGGGACGATGACGGTGAACGGCCTTTGCGGCTCCGGCGGCTACAGCGACGTCAGGCTCGGCGGCCAGGTCGAGATCGTCAACCAGGACAACGAGGTGCTGGGCGCCGGCACGTTGCAGACCGCCACCGGCGGACTGTGCTCGTTCAAGTTCACCGTCAGCGGCATCCCGGAAGGCGAGCGGCTGTACGGAGCGAAGATCGGCAACGCGAACCGCGGCGTCATCTGGCGCTCCGAGTCCGACGCCAGGTACCAGGGCTTCCACCTGACGCTGGGCTGAGTCAGGAGATCGTGGCCAGGTCCGGCGACGACACGTCGTACGTCGTCCCCGGCCTGGTCAGCAGCACGAGCAGCACGGCAGCCTTGCGCGGCGTGTTCTCGGAGCTGCCCCACTTCACCACGCGGTCGCCGGTCAGCGTCAGCTTCACGTCGGCGCCGGACGTCGCCGCCACCGACAAGACCTCCGGGCGCAGCTTCTCCGGCAGCTCGTTCACCACGCCGACCACGGCCTGGGTGGCCGGGTCCGCTGACGACGGCGCTGCCAGCACCAGCTCGGGCACGCCCGGTGCCGGGGTCGGCAGGATCGCGTAGTCCTTGCCGGTGGCGTCGACCAGGTGGAAGCCGTCGGGCAGCTTCACGGAGCCCACGGGGACGCGTTCGGTGACCAGCAGACGGACCGTGTTCGGCAGTTGGCGTTCGACCTCCACTGCGGCGACACGGGGCAACGCGGCTACACGGTCGTGGATGCCCTGGAGGTCGAGGCGCACCAACGGGGATCCGGAGGCGATGGCCGCGGTTGCACGGATCTCGTCCTCCGGCAGTGCCACGGAGCCACGGACGTCCACCTGGCTGACGCCCAGCAACGGCGTGAAGTACACGCAGTAGGTCAAGCCCACCACTGAGAGCAGTGTCAGCAGTGCGACCAGGCGGCGGCGCAGGATGATCCTGCGCCGCGCCCGGTACTCAGCGCTCTTCGGTCTCCGGTTCGCGGTGCGAACTCGCGTGGACCTGCCGCGAACCGGGGCGCTCATGCCTGCTCTTCGCTCGCCAGCGCGCTGACGATCTCGGGGCCTAGCATCGTCACGTCGCCCGCGCCCATGGTGACCACCAGGTCGCCCTCGCGGACCAGTCCCGCCACCAGAGCCGGCACGCGGTCGAACGACGGCTCGTAGTGCACGGAGGCCGTGACCTGCTCGGCGATCAGGCCGCCGGTCACGCCGGGCTCGGGCTCCTCGCGGGCGCCGTACACGTCCAGCACGACCACCTCGTCCGCCAACGACAACGCCGCGGCGAACTCCGTGGCGAACGTACGGGTGCGTGAGTACAAGTGCGGCTGGAACACCACGACGACGCGACCCGCGCCTGCGACCGGACGGGCGGCACGCACCTGTGCGTCGACCTCGGTCGGGTGGTGTGCGTAGTCGTCGTAGACGGACACGCCACCGGCACGGCCCTTGAACTCGAACCGCCGCCGCACTCCACCGAACGCGGCCAGGCCCTCCAGCATGCCTTCCTGGTCGGCGCCCAGCTCCAAGCCCGCCAGCAGAGCGGCGATGGCGTTCAACGCCATGTGCTCCCCCGGCACGGCAACGCGGACCTCGATGGCGACACCGTCGATCTCCACCGACGCCAGGCCACCGGTCTCCAGCGGCTTGTAGTCGACCAGACGCGCGTCGGACGCAGTGCGCCCGTATTCGCGCACACGGATGCCGCGCGAACGAGCCTCGGCGATCAACCGGGCCGCACCGGGATCGTCCACACAGGACACCAGCACGCCGCCCGGCACGATCCGGTCGAGGAACGAGTCGAACACGGCCGTGTAGGCCTCGACGGTGCCGTGGTGGTCGAGGTGGTCCGCCTCGACGTTCGTCACGACGGCGACCGACGGCGAGAAGAACAGGAACGAGCCGTCGGACTCGTCCGCCTCCGCCACGAACACGCCACCGGTGCCCTGGTGGGCGTTGGCGCCGGACTCGTTCAGGTCACCACCGATCGCGAACGACGGGTCGAGCCGGCAGTGCTGCAACGCGACGGTCAGCATCGACGTGGTCGACGTCTTGCCGTGCGTACCCGCGACACACACGACGCGGTGGTCGTCCATGAGAGCGGCCAGCGCCTCGGCGCGGCGCAGCACCGTGATGCCGCGCTCGCGCGCCGCCGCGTACTCCGGGTTCGACTCCTTGATCGCGGTCGACACCACGACCTCGGTCGGGCCGCCGACGAGCTGGCCGAGGTTCGCCGCGTCGTGCCCGACGGCGATCCGCGCGCCCTGGGCGCGCAGGGCCAGCACGGTCCGCGAGTCCTTGGCGTCCGAGCCGGACACCTGCAGGCCGCGCGCCAGCAGGATCCGGGCGATGCCGCTCATGCCGGCACCACCGATGCCGACGAGGTGAACGCGTTCGAGGCTCACTTCTTGATCACATCCAGCACTGAGCGGGCAAGGATCTCGTCCGCCTCGCGACGGCCGGTGCCGAGCGTGGCGGCGGACATCTGGGCCAGCCGGTTGCGGTCGGCCATCAGCGGCACGACGAGCGACGCGACCTTCTCGGGCGTCAGCTCCGCGTCCGGCACCAGCAGGCCGCCACCGGCCGAGACGACCGGTCCGGCGTTCAGCGCCTGCTCACCGTTGCCGATGGGCAGCGGCACGAACACCGCGGGCAGGCCGACGGCCGACACCTCGGCGACGGTCATCGCACCCGAGCGGCACAGCACGGCGTCCGCGGCGGCGTAGGCGAGGTCCATGCGCTCCAGGTACGGCACCGTCACGTACGGCGGCCGGCCAGGAACCTGTTGCACCGCAACGGTGTTCTTCGGGCCGTACGCGTGCAGCACGCTGACGCCCGCGCGGGCGAACTCGGCGGCCACCGGCGCGACGGCCTCGTTGATCGAACGCGCGCCCTGCGAACCGCCGAACACCAGCAGCACGGGCGCGTGCGGGTCGAGGCCGAAGAACCGGCGGGCCTCGGCGCGCAGCGCGGCGCGGTTCAGCGTCGTGATCGACTGGCGCAACGGGATGCCGATGATCTGCGCGTCGGCCAGGCCCGAGTCCGGCACGGCCGCCGCGACGTGCGCCGCGAACTTGGCGCCGACCTTGTTCGCGAGACCGGCCTTCGCGTTCGCCTCGTGCACCACGATCGGGATGCGGCCACGCGCGGCCAGGTACGCCGGCAGCGCCACGTAGCCGCCGAAGCCGACGACGACGTCCGCGCCGACGCGCTCCAGCACCTCCCGCGTCTGCCGCACGGCGCCGCGCACGTTCAGCGGCAGCTTCAGCAGGTCCAGCGTGGGCTTGCGCGGCATCGGCACCGGCGGGATCAGCTCCAGCGGGTACCCGCGAGCTGGAACGATCTTGCTTTCGAGGCCGCGCTCGGTGCCGAGCGCGACGACGCGCGCGTCCGGTCGCAGCCGCATGACCGCGTCGGCCAGCGCCAGTGCCGGCTCGATGTGGCCGGCGGTGCCACCACCTGCGACCACGACGCACGGACCACTGGGGGCAGGGTGCCCGGTCAAGACTTGCCTCCGGTTTTGGCTCAGGAATTCACTCAGTTGTATCGCCCGCGACCGCGGGTCGACCGGCCTTGCTCTGAACGGCCCTGGTTCACCCGCCGCGTTTCGCGGCGACGGTACTCCGAGGGCGGAGCGGACCGTCCAGCCATACGACGTTCGTCGACCACCGGAAGTTGCTGCGTGCGCCGTCCCGGTGCGCGCGGCGGCGACGTGGGACGGACCGGCTTGCGCTTGGGCGGTGGCCGGTACGCCTCGGGCGCGGGCAGCTTGAGCAGCCCGCCGACCCTGCCGGGACCGAGCGACCGCAGCGCCGCCACGGCGTCGGGCTCGTGCCGCGCGCAGTTCGCGAGGATGCCGAACACGACCATCGTCGTGACGATCGACGTGCCCCCGGAGGAGATCATCGGCAGCGTGATGCCCGTGACGGGCAGCAGCCGCACGACGTAGCCGATGTTGATCGCGGCCTGCGCGACCAGCCACACGGTCAGCGTCGCGGACACGATCCGGATCCACGGGTCGGTGTTGCGGGCGGCCACCCGCAGGCCCACCCACGCGAGCCCGCCGAACAGCACCAGCACCAGCGCGCACCCGATGAACCCGAGCTCCTCGCCGATGACGGCGAAGATGAAGTCCGACTCGACGTTCGGCAGGTACCGCCACTGCGAGCTGCCCCGCGCCAGCCCCTTGCCGAACCAGCCGCCCTCGGCGAGCGCGTACATCGCCTGACGGGCCTGCAGACCAGCGCCCAGCGGGTCGGCGTCCGGGTCGAGGAACGTCGTCACGCGCTTGAGCCGGTACGCGGCGCCGATCGCGAGCACGACCGCGCCGGCCACCGCGCCACCGGCGATCACGCCGAACAACCGCATCGGCGCGCCCACGAACCACAGCAGGCTGATCAGCACCACGCCGAGCGTGATCGTGCCGCCGAGGTCGGGCTGAAGCATGACCAGCGCGAACACCAGCATCGCGACCGGCACGACGGGCACGAGCAGGTGCCGGTACTGCGAGAGCAGGGCCCTCTTGGTGACCAGGACGTGCGCGCCCCACAACGCCAGCGCGAGCTTCACGGCCTCGATCGGCTGGAACGACACCGGCCCGAGCGTGAACCACGACCGGGCGCCACCGCGGACGTCGCCGAGCGGCGTCAGCACCAGCATCAGCAGCACCACGCCGATGCCCATCGCGGCCGTCGAGGCGTGCCGGAGCCGGCGCAACGGGAACCGGAGCATCACCCAGAACAGCACCGCTCCGATGCAGACGTAGATGAGCTGCCGCTGGAACACGCTGTACGCGGACACGCCCGACGCGACCTGTCCCGGCGCCGAGGCGGACAGCACCATCACCAGGCCGAGCACGGTGAGCATGCCGAAGATCGCGAGCAGGAGGTGGAAGTCGGCGAGCGGGCGGCTCAGCCACGCGGTCATGCCGCCGCGCATCGACGACACGCGGCCCGCGGGATGGCCCTTCCGCTTGTTCCTCGACTTGTCGGCGACGACGGTCACCAGATCATCGTCTCCTGTGTCAAGCGCTCGAACGGGGATTCCTGTGGCGTGTCGCGCCCCGAACCCTACCGATCACCCGTCATCTCCGTGACGGCGTCCGCGAACGCCCGCCCGCGGTGGGCGTAGTCGGTGAACATGTCCATCGACGCGGCGGCGGGCGCGAGCAGCACCGCGTCGCCGGGCTGTGCGAGCTCCCGCGCGGCACGGACCACGGCCCGCATCGGCTCCTGGTCGCCGGGCACGTCGACGACGCGCACCGGGACGTCCGGCGCGTGCTTCGCCAAGGCCTCGGCGATGACGGCGCGGTCGGCACCGATCAGCACGGCGCCGCGCAGCCGGTGGGCCTCGGTGCGCACCATGTCCTCGACGGACGCGCCCTTCAGCAATCCGCCCGCGATCCAGACGACGCTGTCGTACGCGCGCAGCGACGCCACCGCGGCGTGCGGGTTCGTCGCCTTCGAGTCGTTGACGTACCGGATGCCGTCGCCGTCCACCGTGACGAGCACGGCGCGGTGTGCTGCCGGTTCGAACGCCTCCAGGCCTTCGCGCACCGCTTCCGACGGCACGCCGTACGCGCGCGCCAAAGCCGTGGCGGCCAACGCGTCCGCGATGCCGGGAGGACCGGCCGGGCGGATCTTCGAGACCTCGACCAGCGGCTCGTCGTCGGCGAACGCCCTGTCGACGAGCCAGCCGTCGCGCACACCGAGCTGGCCGTCCTGCGGCTCCTGCAGCGTGAACCCGACCTGGTCACGGGCGGGCGAGGCCTCCAGCAGGTCGGCGACCAGGTCGTCGTCGAGCCAGCCGATCGCCACCTCGCCGGTGAGGATCCGCGCCTTGGCCTTCGCGTAGGCGTCCATGCCGCCGTGCCAGTCGAGGTGGTCCTCGGCGAGGTTGAGCAGCGCACCCGCCTGCGGCCGCACCGACGGCGCCCAGTGCAGCTGGAAGCTCGACAGCTCCACGGCGAGCACCCGGCGGCCGGCCAGCAGCGCGTCCACGACGGGCAGACCGACGTTGCCGCACGCCACGGCGTCCGCGCCGGCGGCGTGCAGGATCGACTCCAGCATGCCGACCGTCGTGGTCTTGCCGTTCGTACCCGTCACCGCGAGCCACACCGGCGGGTCGGCCAGCTCCGACGCCATCCGCCAGGCCAGCTCGACCTCGCCGATCACCTCGACGCCCGCCGACGCCGCGGCCGCGAGCAGCGGACTCGACGGCTGCCAGCCGGGGCTCGTGACCACCAGCGACGTGCCGGCGGGCGGCTCGGTCAGTCCCGGGACCAGTTCGACGCCCTCGAGCAGCGTCTCCAGTGCCGCCAGCCGTTCCGGCGACGAGTCCGTCACCACGACCTCGGCGCCCGCCGCGAGCAACGCCTCCGCGGCGGACCGGCCGGTCACACCGGCACCGGCGACCAGGACCTTCGAACCAGCCAGCTTGGTCATGACCCTAGAACCCGCCTGTCAGCCACTCGCTGTAGAAGACGCCGAGCCCGAACATGCAGCAGATGCCGCCCATCAGCCAGAACCGGATGATGACCGTGGTTTCCGCCCAGCCCGCGAGCTCGAAGTGGTGGTGGAACGGCGCCATGCGGAACAGGCGCCGTCGTGAGGTGCGGAAGACCGCGACCTGCAGCGCCACCGACAGGGCCTCGACCACGAACAGACCGCCGATGACGATCATCAGCAGCTCGGTGCGGGTCGCGATCGCGAGACCGGCGACGAGACCGCCGAGCGCGAGGGACCCGGTGTCACCCATGAAGATCTTGGCGGGAGCCGCGTTCCACCAGAGGAAGCCGATGCAGCCCGCCATCGCGGCCGCGGCGATCACCGCGAGGTCCAGCGGGTCGCGCACGTCGTAGCAGCCCGCCACCGCGAAGCTGGAGCAGTTGTAGCGGAACTGCCAGAACGAGATCACCACGTACGTGCCGAACACCATCGCCGACGAGCCGCCGGCGAGACCGTCGAGGCCGTCGGTCAGGTTCACGGCGTTCGACCATGCGGCGACCATGCCGTAGCAGAAGACGATGAACCCGACGACGCCGAACGAGACCACGCTGATGTCGCGGACGAACGACAGGTTGACCGACGCGGGCGTCAGGCCGTCCTTGTTCGGGAACTGCAGCACCAGGATCGCGAACGTGATCGTCGCGATGAACTGGCCCACCAGCTTCGCCGTCTTGTTCAGGCCCAGGTTGCGGGCCTTGCGGATCTTGATGAAGTCGTCGAGGAAGCCGACGAGCCCCAGCGAGGTCGTCAGCATGAGCACGAGCAGGCCGGACGCCGACGGGGTCTGCCCGGACGCCGAGGCCGACATCGAGTTCACGAGGTGCGTTCCGAGGTAGCCGGCCCACATGGCGACCAGGATGGCGAGGCCACCCATGGTCGGCGTGCCGCGCTTGGTCTTGTGGTGCTGCGGACCGTCCTCGCGGATCTCCTGGCCGAAACCCTGGCGGGAGAAGATCTTGATCAGGTAGGGCGTCAGCAGGATCGACACTGCCAGTGCGATCGCTGCGGCGATCAGGATGCTCTTCACTTGGTTCCTGCCTCCAGCAGGGCCTCGGCGATGCGCCACAGGCGGTAGGCGTTGGATGCCTTGACCAGCACTACGTCACCGGGCCGGACTTCCCCCAGCAGCAGCGATGTCGCCGCGTCCGCGTCCGGCACCAGGACCGATTCGTCTCCCCAAGATCCTTCCAGGTGCGCACCCTGGTGCATCGCGCGGGCCGCGTCACCGACGACGACCAGCTTGCTGATGTCCAGGCGCACCGCGAGGCGCCCGATCTCGTCGTGCTCGCGCACCGCGTCGTCGCCCATCTCCGCCATCGGGCCGAGGACGGCCCAGCTGCGGCGGGCAGGGGTGGTGGCGCGCGAGATCGTCGCGAGCGCCTTCAGCGCCGCCCGCACCGAGTCGGGGTTCGCGTTGTAGGCGTCGTCGATCACCGTCACGCCGTCCGCCCGGTCGGTGATGACCATGCGGTGCGCGGACACCCTCCGCGCGCTGCCGAGCCGCTCGGCGACCTCGGCGGGCGTGGCGCCCAGCTCGAGTGCGATGGCGGCGGCGACGAGCGCGTTGTTCACGTGGTGCGAGCCGTTCAGCGCGAGCTCGACCCGTGCGTCGCCCCGCGCGGTCTTCAGCGTGAAGCTCGCGCGGGCCTGGTCGTCGAGCTCGATGTCGGTGGCGCGGACGTCGGCGTCCGGGTGCTCGCCGACGAGCACGACCTTGGCCTTCGTGCGGCTCGCCATGCCCGCGACCAGCGGGTCGTCGGCGTTGAGGATGGCGACGCCGTCCTCCGGCAGCGACTCGACCAGCTCGCCCTTGCCCTGCGCGATGCCCTCGCGGGAGCCGAACTCACCGAGGTGGGCGGTGCCGACGTTCAGCACGGCGCCGAACTTCGGCGGGGCGATCTCGCAGAGGTGCGCGATGTGGCCGATGCCGCGCGCGGACAGCTCCAGCACCAGGAACCGGGTGTCCTCGGTGGACCGCAGCGCGGTCCACGGGTGGCCCAGCTCGTTGTTGAACGACTCCGGCGGCGCGACGACCTCGCCGACGGGCCGCAGCACCTGGGCGATGAGGTCCTTCGTGGACGTCTTGCCCGCCGAGCCGGTGATGCCGATGGTGGTGAGGTCCGCGAGCCGGTCGGTGACGTGCCGGGCGAGCTTGGCCAGCGCCTCGAGCACCGCGGCGCCCTCGCCGCTCCTGTCGCCCGCGAGCACGTAGGCGCCCGCGTGCCTGGCCGGCACCGGCGGCGCGATCACCGCCGGGGCGTCGACCTCGCGGCCCGCCAGCACACCGGCCGCGCCGGACGCGATGGCCCGGGCGGCGAAGTCGTGGCCGTCCACGCGCTCACCGGGCAGCGCCAGGAAGAGGCCGCCGGCGGTGACCTCGCGGGTGTCGAACTCGACGGTGCCGGTGACCACCGGGGAGCCATCGGTTGCGTGCAACCGTCCGCCGACGATCTCCGCGATCTCGGCGAGCGTGAGTGCGATCAACGGTGAGCCCTCCTGATCGCGGCGGTCAGCGTCTCGACGTCCGAGAACGGCTGGACCACGCCGGCGATCTCCTGTCCCGTCTCGTGTCCCTTGCCCGCCACGACGACCACATCGCCCGGACGTGCGAGCTCGACGGCCTTGTCGATCGCGAGCCTCCGGTCGCCGATCTCGAGCACCTCGCCCCGGTTCTCGGCGGCGAGGGCCCCTTCGAGCATGGCGGCCCGAATGGAGGACGCGTCCTCGCTCCGCGGGTTGTCATCGGTGATGATCAACACGTCGGCCCGGCTCGCCGCGGCCTCGCCCATCAGCGGGCGCTTGGCGCGGTCGCGGTCGCCGCCGCAGCCCAGCACGACGATCACCTGGCCGTCGGTCTTGGCGCGCACGGCGTCCAGCGCGAGCGCGACGGCGGCGGGCTTGTGCGAGTAGTCGACGACGGCGGTGAAGTCCTGGCCCTCGTCGACGCGCTGCATGCGGCCGGGCACCTGGACGGTGCTCAGGCCCTCCGCGATGGCGGCCGCCGGGATTCCCTCTGCGTGCAGGCAGGCGATGGCGAGCAACGCGTTGGCGACGTTGAAGCTGCCCGCGAGCGGCAGGTGGATATCGATGTCGCCGTCGGGGCCGTGCGCGGTGAACGTCTGCTCCCCGGTCGGGCTCACCTCGACCTCACCGGCGGTCCAGTCGGCGGGCTTGGTCGTGGCGACGGTGGTCGTGGTGTCCTTGACCAGCCTGGGTCCCCACTCGCCGTCGACGCAGACGACCTCCCTGCGCGCGCGGCCGTCGAACAGCTGCGCCTTGACCTGGAAGTACTCCTCCATGTCGGCGTGGAAGTCGAGGTGGTCCTGGCTGAGGTTCGTGAACGCGCCGATCTCGAACTCGGTGGCGGCGACGCGGCCCATGTGCAGCGCGTGGCTCGACACCTCCATCGCCACGTCGGTGACGCCGCGCTCGGCCATCACCGCGAACAGCGCCTGCAGGTCGGGCGCCTCCGGCGTGGTGTGCGAGCTGTCGAGCTGCTCGTCGCCGATGCGCGTGCCGACCGTGCCGATCAGGCCGGTGTTCCTCCCGGCGGCGCGCAGGACGGACTCGATCATGTACGTGGTGGTGGTCTTGCCGGACGTGCCGGTGACACCCCACAGCCTGACCTTGGCCGACGGCTGTCCGTAGACGTGCGCGGCGAGCAGTCCCACGACCTCGCGAGGACGCGGGTGGATCAGCACGGGCACGTCCTTGAGCGCCTCCCGTGCCGCGCCGGCCTCGTCCGTGAGCACGGCGACGGCACCGTTGGCCAACGCCGTCTCGGCGAAGTCGGCACCGTGCGCACGCGCGCCGGGCAGCGCGGCGTAGAGATCGCCGGGGACCACGTGCTGTGCACGCAGCGTCACCCCCGTCACCTGGACGTCGGCATGTGCTGGCCTGGTCAGGTGCACGTCGGCGACCGCGGCGAGAGCGGCCACGGAGGCAGGGCGGATGGTGTTGGGGCGGGGCGGGGCGGTCGCGACCTTGCCCTCGAGCTTGGCAGGCACGGGCAAGAGGCTACCGGCGTGCGGACAGCGGTCGACCGGCGCGTTGGCGTTCGAGTGATGATCAGCCGCGATGGGCCGTTCGAGTGGGCGTTTCCGCTGGTCCGTCCCAGCGAGCCCGTCCGGCCGCACAAGTTCCTGCCGGGTTGGTGACTTCCGGCCCTGTGACCACGGGAGCACGCACGGTGAGGTGGAGGGCGGCAGGAGGCGGTAATGAGGACAACCACGGCGGTGGAACCCAGGAGGTTCTCCTTCTGGGCCCCCGATTTCAGTCGTTCCGTGACGGTCGGAGTGGACACCTCCGAACCGGCGTACCACGCGTTCGAATGGGCGGCGCGCCACGCGTGGTCGCTGAGGACGGACCTCCAGGTGTTCCTGTCGGACCCCGGCGACACCACGGTCCAGCGGGTCCTGGAGCGGCTCCCGATGCTCACGGCGCACTTCCGCCAGAGC
Organism: Lentzea sp.; assembly: GCF_035525475.1. GTDB lineage: Bacteria > Actinomycetota > Actinomycetes > Mycobacteriales > Pseudonocardiaceae > Lentzea. Next base: position 28,408 of record NZ_DATLEC010000043.1, read on the forward strand.
GGGGACGACCCGGTGGCCGCACTGGTGAGGGCGTCGGACTCCAGCGCGACCTTGGTCCTGGGGTGCAGAGGAGAACAGCACCCCGGCCTGGGGCTGGGCTCCCTCGTCCTCCCGGTGTTGCGCCGCGCGCGGTGCGGGGTCGTGGTCGTGCGCGGACGGCCCCCGGCCATCCGCGGCGAGTACGGCTGGGTCACCGCGGCCGTCGGCGGGTGCGAGGACCCGGTCGTGCTGCGACGCGCGGTCGAGCTCTGCCGCACCCGCCGGGCGTCCCTCCGCCTGCTGCACGTCCACCCGCCGGCCCAGAACGGCACGTCCGCGCCCCGCGACGAGGCCGCGGTCCGCCGGGCTGCCGGATTCCTGCGCACGACGGCTCCCGAGCTGACGCCGGAGGCGGTCGTGGAGTCGCGGCATCCGCACGAGGCGTTGGCCTCCCTGGACTCCGACGTGGTCGTGGTGGGGCGGGGCGGGCAGCACGACGGGGTCGGGTTGATCACGCGTGCGGCGCTCTACCACGCGTCCTGCCCGGTGCTCGTCGCGAGGCCCGAGCCGATGCATGACGACCGGGTGACGCCGTAGCAAAGGGTCGTTCGGACGCGGACGAGATCTCTAGCATGGGCTGATGCCGCCTGCCGCTGCCGCGACGACTCTCCGAGGGGCCCTGCTCACCCTCGGCCAGGGCGAGGACGAGCGGCTGGAGCGGGTGGACCGGCGGCTGGGCGACGTCCTGACCGGTACCGACCCGTCCAGGTCGATGCACGGCGTCTTCGGCTGGCTCGACCCCGGGGGCTCCGTGCCGGAAGACGTCGCGCTGATGCGGCGGCGCGCCGTCGGCGAACTGGCGGCGGCTCCCCGCGGCCGGACCCGGATCGAGCTCGTCTCCGCGGTGCACACCGCGACGCTCGCGCTGACGTTCTTCCACCGCGTCAACGCCGTCCTCACCCGCGAACCCGAGCTCCGCCCTCCCGCCGCGCGCGACTGGCACCAGGAAGACCACTCGTTCGTCTCCTACCTCTACGGGGACGACGTGCCGCTGCCGTCCGCCACGCAGGCCTTCGAGGCGCACCTCACCGGAATCGCGAGGTGGGTGGCCGACCGCGCGGAACGCGTCCACCGGGCGCTGCACCGGGCGAACCCCTCCAGCGGCACCGAGGCGTTGCTGGAGCACGAGTTCGCCCACCTGACGACGCTGGAGTACGCGTCGGCGTTCTCGGCCCTGTCGAGAGAGGTGCCGGAGCTCGCGGTCTGGGCGAACGCCGTGGACGCCGACAACGGTGACAGGGCGCGCGAATGGTTGTCGTCGACGTGGAACCGGACCTCGGCCGACACCCCGCTGCACCGGTTGACCAGCGCCAACCTGGCGGTGCTGCACCAGCCCCTTGCCGGTGAGCCCCACCTTCCCGGCATCGACCGGCTGTACGTCAGCCCGGACTTCCGGCCGGCCGAGGCCGGGCCGTCGGCGCGGCTGACCGACGGCAACTGGTGGGCGGCGGAGACGACGGTGCGGCGGGACCTCACCCTGACGCTCGCCGGTCACCTCAGCAGCCCGCAGGCGGCCAGGGCGCCGATGCTGGTGATCGGCGACGCCGGCGCGGGCAAGTCGGCCACCACCAGGATGCTGGCGGCCGTGCCGCTCACCGGCGAGCTCGCCGTCGTGCGCGTGCCGCTGGGACAGGCGGACCCGCGCCTGTCCGTCGCCGACCAGGTCGAACAAGCCCTGCGCTACCTCACGAGCGACCGCGTCACCTGGGACGACCTCGCCGGCCACGAGACCCTCGTCCTGCTCGACGGCCTGGACGAGCTGCTGGCCGCCGATCCCAACATCCACTACCTGTCCGAGGTCGTCCGGTTCCAGCAGACCGAGGCCGCGCGCGACCGCCCGGTGGCCGTCGTGGTCACCTCGCGGACGTCGTCGGTGGGCAAGGTGCTCATCCCGGACGGCGTCCCGGTGGTGCGGCTGGAACCGTTCGACGAGGCGCAGACCCGCGCCTGGGTCGGTCAGTGGAACCAGGCCACGGCCGACACCCCGCGCCGGGAGCTGCGGCTGGAGACCGTGCTCGCCCACGAGTCGCTGGCGCACCAGCCGCTGCTGCTGTTCCTCATGGCCAGGTACCTCACCGACCCGTCCGTCCCGGAGCCGCCCGCCGATCTCTCCACGAGCGCGCTCCTGGAGCGGTTGAACGACCTCCGCGCGCAGCGGCTGGGCATGGAGCCGCAGGCACTCGCCGTGGCGGCGCTGGGCATGTTCAACCGCGGCCGGGAATGGCTCTCCGAGGCCGAGTTCCACGCCGACCTCACCGCGCTCAACCACCGGATCCCGCAGGCGTGGGGGCATCCGCTGCGCTCCGGGCCGTTGACGGACTACCAGATCGCGTCGTTCCTGCTCGAGGTGCTGACCGAACCGGCGGACGAGCTGCTGTTCGCGCTCCTGTCGCACCGGCCGCTCTGGGGACGCCCGCCGGTCCAGGCGATGCTGACGAGGCTGGCCGGTGACATGACGCCGGCGCGGCGGCGGGGGCTGGCGCACACCGTGGACAGGATGATCCACGGCCTCGGCCGGCTGCGCGGCGCCGGCCGGTACGTGGCGTACCTGCCCGTCACGCCGGACCAGGACGCCGTGGTCTTCTACACCACCAACCTGACCCTGCTGAAGGAGAGCGTCAGCCCCGGCGGCGCCGGGCCCGGCGACGATCCGCCGGCCACCGGTGTCGAGTTCGTCCACCGGTCGCTGGCCCTCGGCGACAAGCCGATCGGGCAGGTCACCTGGTCCTCCGACGGGCGGCTGCTGACCACCGTCTCCGGCGGCCGGATGTCGTTCTGGGACATCGCCGGGAACGGCCGGGCCGTCGCGTCCCACCCGCGCGTCTCGGACGTCGCCTGGCACCCGGCGCGACCGCTGGCCGCGATCGTGCGCAGGAAGGACGGGTCGGGCGAGACCGACACCCACGACGTCGTGCTCATCGGGTTCGACGGGCAGGAGGAACGCCACCTGCTCCCGGCGCGGCGCGGCAGCCGGATCAGCTGGTCGCCGGACGGGAGCGCGCTGGCGCTCATCGACCCGGTCGAGCTGAGGATCGTCGACGCCGCCTCCGGCCGGACGCGGGAGGTGTCCCGGCTGCGCGAGTTCCCCCAGCAGCCGAACCTCTACGTCCCCAAGCCCCGGTGGACGCGCGACGGGCGCCACGTCCTGGCCGTGCACCGGCGCGAGGTGCGCATGGTCGGCGCGGCCGACCTGACCACCGCCTGGGCCGCGTACCTGGCCGGGGACACGGTGGAGACGTTCGTCGACAGGACGTGCGCGATCGCGGTCGTCTCGTTCCCCGGCGACGCCGGCATCCGGATCCACGACCTCCCCTCCGGCAAGGCGATCGCGCTGCTGCAGGAGCACACGGCGCCGGTCGTCTGCGCCCGGTTCTCGCCGGAGGGCGAGTTCCTGGCCTCCATGTCGACGGACAACACGGTCCGGATCTGGCGGTGCCGCGACTGGCAGTGCGTCGCCACCCTGGAGCGGGAGGTCGTCGAACGGCGCGGCGGCCTCGCCTTCCACCCGACCGAGCCGCTGCTGGCGATCAAGGACGGCGGCGGCGTCGACGTCGTCCGCCTCGACCACCGGGTGCTGAACGGCATCGGCCCCGCCGGCACCGCGCGGCGCTACGCCAACGCGAAGGTCGTGCTCGTCGGCGACACCGGTGTCGGCAAGTCCGGCCTCGGCCTGGTGCTGAGCGGTCAGCCGTTCGCTCCGACCGAGTCGACGCACGGCCGCAACGTGTGGACCTTCGAGAAGTCCTACGCCACGCAGGCCTCCGGTGAGGTGCAGACGCGCGAGACGTTGCTCTGGGACCTCGCGGGCCAGCCGGGCTACCGGATGGTGCACCAGCTGCACCTCAACGAGGTGGCCGTGGCCCTGGTCGTCTTCGACGCGCGCAGCGAGACCGACCCGTTCGCCGGCGTGCAGTACTGGAGCCGGGCGCTGACGCAGGCACGACGGCTCGACGGGTCGGCCGCCCTCCCGATGCGCGTCCTGCTCGTCGCCGCGAGGGCCGACCGCGGCACCGCGGCCGTGAGCCAGGACCGGATCCGGGAGACGATGCAGGCGTTCGGGTTCGAGGGGTACGTCGAGACCAGCGCCAAGGAGGGGTGGGGCGTCGACGACCTCGTCCGCGCCGTCCGCGACGGCATCGACTGGGACGCGCTGCCGGTGGTCAGCTCGAACGAGCTGTTCGAGGCGATCAAGGACTTCGTCGTGGAGGAGAAGCAGCAGGGCCGCATCCTGTCCACGGTCGACGACCTGATGCGCAGCTTCCGCCGCACCCAGCGGGAGGCGCCGCCCCTCGACGAGCTGGCGGACAGGTTCAGCGCGTGCATCGGGCAGCTGGAGAGCGTCGGCGTGGTGCGGCGCATGTCGTACGGCGACTACGTGCTGCTACGTCCGGAACTGCTCGACTCCTACGCCTCGTCGTTGGTGCAGGCGGCCAAGGACGAGCCCGACGGCCTGGGGTTCGTCAAGGAGGACGACGCGCTCGCGGGGAACTTCCGGATCCCCCAGGACGAACGCCTGACCGACCCGCAGCAGGAGCGGATCCTGCTCAACGCCGTCGTGCAGGAGCTGCTGCGCCGCGAGATCGCGTTGAAGGAGGTCACCGACCGCGAGGTGGACCTGATCTTCCCGTCGCAGTTCACCAGGGAACGCCCGGACGCCCCGCGGCTGCCGGGCCAGGACGTGGTGTTCACGTTCGACGGCCACCTGTACTCGATCTACTCCACCCTCGCGGTGCGGCTGTCGCACTCCCGGTTCTTCGAGAAGCACGAGATGTGGCACAACTCCGCCACGTACAAGGCGGACGCGGGCCTGATGTGCGGCATCGCGATCCGCGAGGTGGAGGAGGGCAAGGGCGAGCTGGCGCTGTTCTTCGACGAGCACGTGGAACCGCTGGTGCGCAAGCAGTTCGAGGCCTACGCCGTGGAGCACCTGGAACTGCGCGCCGGCGACGTGATGACGCGCCGGGTGCGCCGGTGCGGGCTCTGCCGCTACACGATCCCCGAGGACCTCGTGCGGGGCAGGATCGGCCGCGGCAAGACGAAGATGACGTGCCCGCAGTGCGACGACTTCGTCATCACGCTCACCGACGGGCCGGACGTGGTCGGCGACGTCCGGCCGGTCGTCGCGGAGATGAACTCCAACGCCAACGCGCAGCGCGACCAGGACGTCGCGGCGACCACCCTGCGGGGCAAACGGGAAGCCGGCGACTTCGACGTCTTCCTGTGCCACAACGTCCTGGACAAGCCGCAGGTGCTCGAGATCGTCACCGAGCTCGAGGCCCGCGGCATCCTGCCGTGGCTCGACATCCGCGACATCCAGCCCGGCTCGCGGTGGCAGCGGGAGATGGCGAGGGGCATCGAGATGAGCCGGTCCGCGGCCGTGCTCATCGGCCCCTCCGGACCCGGCCCGTGGCACGAGGCCGAGATGGAGCTCATCAACGACTGGTCCGCGCGCAACCGGGGCCGCCGGGTCATCCCGGTGATCCTCGAGGGCACCCAGGAGGATCCCGACCTGCCCGGTTTCCTGCGGGTGTGGTCGACCGTCGACATGCGGACGGCCGACCCGGACCCGATCGAGCAGCTGATCTGGGGCATCACCGGCCAGCACCCCCGCTGGGCCTAGCAGGCCTTCCGCAAGACGCTTCCGGTCGTGCCCGGCAGCGCCACGAAGCTGACCGCGGCGCCGCGTTCGTTCGTGTACGTGCCGGGAAGCCGCACGGTCTGCGGCGCGCTCCCGGTCCTGTTCGCGTTGACGATCACGATGGCGCACTGGAAGGACCGCTGGAACACGTTGGGTGCCACGGCGCTGTACGGGCCGAGGGGTTCGCCGAGCTTCCAGTCGTACTCGGCGCGCCACGGTGAGGCGTTGTCGTAGCGGTCGGTCTCCTCGATCTCGGAGATCGCGGCCTTGCCGCCGGCGGCGAGCAGGTAGCTCGCGAAGGCGTAGCGGAACGGCTGCTCGGCGCCGCTGTGGTGCGGCTGGACCCAGGTGATCTTGCCCTTGGCCTCGTTCGCGGTGATCTCGGCCAGCTGGCGGCTCCAGCCCTCCGGGTACTCGGACAGGAGGTCGCCGTCGCCGAAGGTCAGCCACCACTCGTCGAAGCCGCCGTCGAGGTGCTCGGCGTAGCTGTCCCAGGCGCCCTCGTGCAGGCGGGCGTTGGACATGTTCGCGACGGTCTTGAGGCCCGCGTCCACGAACTTCTGCCGCGTGCCGGCGAGCATCGAGCGGTAGGCCTCGCGCATCGCGGAGTCGGTCCGGTACGCGGCCGGGCAGACGCCGTCGTGGTAGGTGTCGCAGGCGAAGAGCGCGTTGTCCATGAACACGCCGTCGAAGGCCTTGCTCGACGCGATCACGTTGTCGGCCCACGCGTTCTGGTAGGCGGGGTTGCCGACGTCCATCTGCCAGTGGCCCGCGTAGCCGTCGTACTCGAGGCGCCGGCCGTTCGGGTCGGTGAGGAACCACGAGGGATCGGCCGCGCAGTAACCGACTCCGGTCGGGAGGTCGGAATCGTCGGCGCCGTCCGAACAGGCATAGCTGCGCGTCGAGGAAAGATCTTTGTAGACGAAGGTCTGGATCTTCGGATTCGCCGCCTTCAGCTTGGCGGCGAGATCGGACTCCCATGCGTTCAAAACGACGTACGAACGCCTTTGCGCCTCGACTTCGATCATTTCACCGGAAACGGGCGAGCTGTTCATGTGCAGCCAGTACGACTTCGTGATCGACACTTCTTCCTGGATCTGAGCAGCGGGAACAGAGGTCACCGCCAGCAGTCCCGCCATCACGGCACGTCCGATCGAAAGCACGCGGAACCCCATCTCGTTCAACACTCCGATTTCGGGGCATTGAACGTGACGGGTTACGAATGCTTGTTGACAGTAAACAGAGAGTGTCCTGTTGTCATGCGTGAGCGTGGCTCATGTCACTCACATCTGCAGCTGCACGAACGGCGTCTGCTGCGCCGACATCGGCACCTGGAACCGCTGCGTCAGGTAGGCGGCGATGTCGTGGAACAACGGCGCGGCCGATGAGCTGAACGGGGTGCCGTTCGGCGCGTCGAGCATGATGCCGACGACGTAACGCGGGTTGTCGGCGGGCAGGATGCCGGCGAACGTGATCCAGTACTGCGACTGCGAGTAGCACTTGCAGGTCGGGTCGATCTGCTGCGCCGTGCCGGTCTTGCCCGCGATCTGGTAGCCGGGCAGTGCCGCCGACTTGCCCGTGCCGTTCTGGTTCGGGTCACGCGGGTCGGACTGCGTGACCGAGCGGAACATGTCGCGGACGGTCTTCGCGGTCTCCGGCGACACCACGCGCACGCCCTCGGGACGCTGCTTCTCCTGCCGCGCGCCCTCCTCGCCGATCTCGGCGCGGATGAGACGCGGCGGGACGCGCACGCCGTCGTTGGCGATGGCCTGGTACATGCCGGTCATCTGCAGCAGGGTCATCGAGAGGCCCTGGCCGATCGGCAGGTTGCCGAACGTCGAGCCGGACCACTGGTTGAGCGGCGGGACGACGCCGGCCTCCTCCGCGGGCACACCGGACTGGGTGCGCTTGCCGAGACCGAACTTCTGGAGCATCTCGGCGTAGCGCTCCTGGCCGACCTCCTGCGCCGCCATCAGCGTGCCGACGTTGGACGACTTGGCGAAGACGCCGGTGAACGACATGGGCACGGTGCCGTGCGTCCACGCGTCCCTGATGACCCGGTCGGCGACCTTCAGCGAACCCGGCACCTGCAGGACGTCGTCCGGCTTGAACAGCCCGTACTCGACGGCCGCGGCGGCGGTGACGATCTTGTTCACCGAGCCCGGCTCGAAGCTCGACGAGACGGCGCCGTTGCGGAGCTGGTCCTCCGACGCCTTGCCGAACTCGGTCGGGTCGTAGGTCTTGTCGTTGGCCATCGCGACGATCTCGCCGGTGCGGCTGTCCAGCACGACCGCGGACCCGTTCTTGGCGCCCGCCTTCTTCACGTAGTCGCTGACCATCCTCTGGACGGCGTACTGCGTGTCGATGTCGATCGTCAGCTCGAGGCTCTTGCCCGGCTGCGGCTTCACGAGCTCGCGCTCGGTGTTCGGGATGACGACGGAGTCGTCGCCGGACATCGTGTCGACCACGCGGCGGCCCATGCGACCGGCCAGCAGGTTGTCCTGCGCGCTCTCCAGCCCGAGGATGCCCTGGGTCGTCGGCGGCTTCTCGTCCTGGCGCCAGTTCGCGGCGCCGATGATGTTCGACGCCAGCTCGCCGTTCGGGTAGATCCGCTTCGAGCGGTACTCCGAGCCGATCTCCGCCGGGTACTTGTCGACGATCTTCGCGGCCTTGGGCGGCTCCGCCTCGCTCACCAGGACCTCGTAGCTGATGTCCTTCACGAGCTGGCGGTAGACCGACTCCTCGTCGGTCTTCTCGCCGTTGACCTCGGGGCCGAGCGTCGACGAGATGAACTTGGCGACCTCGCGCGAGTGGTCGTCGTAGGAGAGCGGGTACTGCTCGGGGTCCTTCGCGCGGGCGTCGTCCCAGGCCTTCCTGGCGCGCTGCGGGAGGATGTAGAGCGCGCGCACCTCGATCGAGAACGCGAGCTGGTTGCCGTTGCGGTCGAGGATGGACCCGCGCTCGGCCGGGATGTTCTGGTTGGTGATCCGCTGCTTCTCGGCCTGCTCGGCGAGCTCACCCGCCTGGATGCCCTGCACCTGCACGAGCTTCACGCCCGCGACCAGCAGCGCGCCGATCAGCAGGACGCGGCCCACGGCCAGGCGCACCTTGCTGTTGCCCCCCGTGCGCGCGGCCGGACGGGAGCCGCGCACCGACAACGGGCGGCGCTGCCCCCTCTGCTGCGGACCCGGCATCAGCCACCCGCCGGAGGGGTCTGGCCCTGCTGCTGATCACCGGCCGGAGGCGTCTGACCGGTGGGCGGGGTCTGACCGGCCGGCGGTGGCGCGGGCGTCTCGGAGGACGGCGGGGGCGGAGGCGTCGACTTGGTCGGCGCGCTCGGCTTGCCGAACTCCTCGACGGTCCCGTCGGGGTTCTGCCGCAGGCGAGCCGGGTTCGACGGTTCGACCAGGCCCATCTCGGTGGCCCGGCGGGCGAGGTCCGTCGGCGACTCGAGCAGTGCCACCTCCCGGCGCAGCTGCTCCATCTGCAACGTCAGCTTCTCCGCCTCCGACCGCGCCTCCTGCAGGCGGTAGGTGTCGGCGGCGGCCTGGGTCGAGAAGTACATGATCCCGGCAATGCCCGCGCCGAGCACGAGCATCACCAGCACGACGAACGGAGCCTTCGACACCTGCCGGGGCTGCGCGGCCGCGCCACCACCTCGCAGGTTCTGGGCGCGCTGGGCCCGCCGCGCGTAGGCGCGCTCGGCGCCCGCGGTCCGGCGCCGCGCCCTGTCGCCGTCTTCCCCCTTGTTCCTGGAGGGGTCTCGGGGCGACGACCCACCGACCCGTGCGGGTGCCGTCATCTCGGGACCTCGATCCGCTCCGCCGCCCGCAGCCGCACCGGCGCCGCGCGCGGGTTGTCCTCGATCTCCTGCTCGGACGCGAGCTCCGCGCCCTTCGTGAGCAACCTGAGCTCCGGTCCGTGACCCGGCAGCTCGACGGGCAGACCCGGCGGCGTCTTCGACTTCGCCAGCTCCGCGAACGCGTGTTTCACCATGCGGTCCTCAAGGGACTGGTACGACTCGACGACGATGCGCCCGCCCACGCCCAGCACGCCCAGCGCCGCCGGGAGTGCCAGCCGCAACGACTCCAGCTCGCCGTTGACCTCGATCCGCAACGCCTGGAACGTGCGCTTGGCCGGATGCCCGCCCGTGCGCCGCGAGGCCGCGGGCACCACGGCGTAGAGCAGCTCGACGAGCCGGCCGGAGTTGGTGAACGGCTCCTTCTCGCGCTCCTTGAGCACCGCGGACGCGATCTTGCCCGCGAACCGCTCCTCGCCGTAGGTGGAGAGGATCTGCGCGAGGTCGCCGTGCGAGTACGTGTTGAGCACGTCCGCCGCCGTCGTGCCGGTGCCCTTGGACATCCGCATGTCGAGCGGGGCGTCCTTCGAGTACGCGAACCCGCGTTCCTCCTCGTCGAGCTGCAACGAGGACACGCCGAGGTCCATCAGCACGCCGTCCACGTGGGAGAAGCCGAGGTCCTCCACGGCTTCGTCGATGTGGTCGTAGGTGACGTTGACGAGCTTCACCCGGTCGCCGTGGCGCGCGAGCCGCCTGCCCGCCATCTCGATGGCCTGCGGATCGCGGTCGAGACCGATGAGCGTCAGCTCGGGGTGGGCGCTCAACAGCGCGTCGGAGTGGCCGCCCATGCCGAGCGTCGTGTCGACGACGACGGCGGGCCTGCCCTCGAGCGCCGGAGCGAGGAGTTGCAGGACGCGGTCCAGCAGCACCGGAACGTGCCGCGGCTGATCCATCGTCCCTCTACTCCCCTGAATGCGCGTTCGGGTGACGTCAGGTCCCCGCCCGCCCGTCGAACCTGGCGCCGGGGAAGGTGCGCCAGGGCCGATAGTCGAGCGGACCGAGGCCTCACGGCACCCGAATCGCGTGTGGAACATCCGGCCTGTTGCTCGGCTGACCGCCATCAGAAGACGCCCGGTATGACCTCCTCGCGAGCCGTGGCGTAGCCGTCCTCGTGCTCGTCGAGATAGGTCTGCCAGGCCGCCGCGTCCCAGATCTCCAACCTGGTGAACGCGCCGACGACCACGCACTCCTTGGTCAGCCCGGCATACCGCCGCAGTTCCGGTGCGATCAGGACTCGGCCCTGACCGTCCGGACGCTGCTCGTCCGTACCAGCGAACAGATACCTCTGGTAGGCGCGTACGGCGTCGTTGGTGAACGGCGCCTCGGCGACCTTCCTCGCCATCTGCTCGAACTCAGCCCGGGGGAACACGTACAGGCAGTGGTCCTGGCCCTTGGTGACCATGAGACCTCCCGCCAGTTCGTCCCGGAACTTCGCAGGCAGTGTCAGCCGGCCCTTGTCGTCCAAGCGCGGGTAGTGAGTGCCGAGGAACATCGGCAACCACCTCCCTCGCCGGGCGACAGTCCGGCAGTGGAGCCCCCGTCTGCCCCACCGGCCGCCACAGTACCCCACTTTTCACCACAGTCAACGCTGAAACAGGTGTCCGCGCACCGTGTCGCAACCTGTTTCCGCAGGTCGGAGCTTCGGAGCGGGGTGGGGGGATGGTGGGGGAGCTCGTCAGGCTCCACCTTCGCGGGTGAGGCTCCACCGGGGATTTACCACTCGAACGGCCTAGAAAATTCGGCCAAAACCCGGGGTTGGGGCGCTGTGGTGGGGGAAGGTGGAAACTGGTGGAGCGAACCCGATGTAGCCCGCAGGTGTAGGGCACTTAGCCGTGGTTTGACACACTGCGTGAAACGCTCACACGTCCGTGTTCCGGACACGGCTGCTGGAGGTTTAGTGACACCGGGAAGCCCTAGCGCGAACTCACACGCGCCGGTCGATCAGATCCTGGGAGAGTTGCACGGCGCCGTCCAGCGGATCGCCGCCAACGTCGAACGGGTGCTCGTCGGCAAGCCCGAGGTGGTCCGCCTCGCTCTTGTGACACTGCTCGCCGAGGGGCATCTTCTGGTCGAGGACGTGCCGGGTGTCGGCAAGACCTCGCTCGCGAAAGCGCTTGCCCGCTCGATCGACTGCACGGTGAGCCGCGTGCAGTTCACCCCCGACCTGCTGCCGAGCGACATCACCGGCTCGTCGATCTACAACCGGCAGGAGAACGACTTCGAGTTCCGGCCCGGACCGATCTTCGCGAACATCGTCGTCGGCGACGAGATCAACCGCGCCTCCCCCAAGACGCAGTCCGCGCTGCTGGAGTGCATGGAGGAGCACCAGGTCACGGTCGACGCGCACACCTACCCGCTGGGGTCGCCGTTCATGGTGATCGCCACCCAGAACCCGATCGAGATGGAGGGCACCTACGCCCTTCCCGAGGCGCAGCGCGACCGGTTCACCGCGCGCGTCTCGATCGGCTACCCGGACCCGGCGGCCGAGCTCGCGATGGTCGACGAGCACGCGGGCCACAACCCGATCGAGGACCTGCGGCCCGTCTCGGACGCGGCGCAGATCCTGCGGCTGATCGAGGCCGTGCGCCGGGTGCACCTCTCCCCCGAGGTCCGCCGCTACGCCGTCGAACTGGTCGGGGCCACGCGCCGCCTGCCGGAACTGCGGCTGGGCGCGTCCCCCCGGTCCACGCTGCACCTCGTGCGCGCCGCCCGCGCGCAGGCGGCGCTGGCCGGCCGTGACTTCGTGGTGCCGGACGACATCCACTCGATCGCGATCCCGGTGCTCGCCCACCGGCTCGTGATGACCGCGGAGGCGCAGGCCGCCCGCCGGTCTCCCGCGGAGCTGATCAGGGCGTTGCTGCAACGCGTGCCGGTGCCGACGGCGGCATTGGACCCGAGCGCGGCGTTCGTCCGGAGCATGAACAACAACAACAACAACGCAGGGACTCCTCGCTGACGATGCGCACCGCACTCTCCGGTCTGACCACGCGCGGACGATGCTTGCTGGCCGCGGGGTTCGCCGCTGGAGTGTGCGCCGCGGTGCTGAACGAACGCGACCTGCTCAGGGTCGCCGCGTTCGTGATCGCGCTGCCGCTGCTGGCCGCGTGGCTCGCGACGAGGGCCAGGGTGGGACTGCGCGCCGCCCGCTACCTCGCGCCGAGCCGGGTGCCGGTCGGGGCCGCGTCCGAGGTGAAGCTCGACCTGCGCAGCACCGGCCGCCTGCCCACCGGCGGGCTGATGCTGGAGGACACCGTGCCGTACGCGCTGGGCGCGCGGCCGCGGTTCCTGGTGGAGCGGCTGCCCCGCAACACGCCCACGACGCTGCGCTACCCGCTCAAGCCGGTGATGCGCGGCGTCCAGCAGGTCGGGCCGCTGATGGCGCGGATCACCGACCCGTTCGGGCTGGCGGAGTTCGACCGCGAGCTCGCCGGCCGGTCGCGCCTGGTCGTCGTGCCGCGCGTGGTCCGGCTCGCGGGTCTGCCCGGCGGTTCCGGCATGGGCGCGGGCGACGACGGCTCTGTGCGGCTGCGGGCGGGCCAGGGCGAGGACGACGCTGTGGTGCGGCAGTACCGCCAGGGCGACGACCTGCGGAAGGTCCACTGGAGGTCCACGGCCCGGCGCGACGAGCTGATGGTGCGCGTCGAGGAACGCCCGTGGCGCGGCGGCACGACGGTGCTGCTCGACCACCGCGTGCACGCGCACCGTGGCAGCGGACCGACGGCGTCGCTCGAGTGGGCGATCTCGTTCGTGGCGTCGATCTGCCTGCACCTGCACCACTTCGGCCACCAGGTGCGCCTGGTCTCCGAGGACGGGCGGGTGCTCGCGGGCGGGTCGTCCGAGGGCGGGCACAGCGACCACGTGGTGCTGGACTCGCTCGCGGCGCTGCAGTCGTCGCACCGGCGTGAGCTGAGCGGCGGGATCGACCCCGGCGCCGGCCAGGAGGTCATCGCGGTGCTCGGCGGTGTGTCGCCGGCGTCGGTGGAGGAGCTGATCCGGTACCGGCCCCGTGGCACGCGCAGCCTGGCCGTGCTGCTGGACGTGAACGCCTGGGCGGGGGGCACGGACTCCGCGGCGCCCGACCCCCAGGACGCGCGGCGGCTGCTGACCGGCGCGGGCTGGGGCGTGGCGATCGCGAAGCCGTCGGCGTCGATGCAGCAGGTGTGGCAGGAGTTGTGCGCCTCGGCGGGCAACCGGGGACCGTCGGTTCGTTCGGAGGTGGTCTGACGTGGGCACCCGTTCCGCTCCCTCGAAGGGCGCTGAGCCCGAGTGGTTCACGTCCGCGACGCCGTGGATCGCGGCGCTGGCGGTGCTGTGCGCGTCGACCGCTCTCTCGGGCGTGATCGAGGGCGACCTGTGGCTGGTGCGCATCGGCGTGGTGATCGTCGCGATCACCGTGACCGGCGCGTTCCTGCGCGCGACCCGGCTGACCCCGCCGCTGGTGGCGATCGCCCAGGTCGTGGTGCTGTTCTGCCTGCTCACGGCGTTACACACGCGGTCGGGCATCTTCCTGTTCATCCCCGGCCCCGAGGCGCTGGGCGAGCTCGGCGACGTGCTCGCGGAGTCGGTGTCGCAGGTGCAGACCGGGGTGCCGCCGGTGCACGCGACGCCGGCGATCCAGGCGCTCGTGGTGCTCGCGATCGGCCTGGTCGCGGTGCTGGTGGACACGCTGGCCGTGGCCGCGGGGGCTCCCGCGGCGTCCGGGCTGGTGCTGCTGTGCGTGTTCGCGGTGCCCGCGTCGCTGGCCGACGAGATGCTGCCGTTCTGGACGTTCATCCTGGGCGCGGCGGCGTTCGCGATGCTGCTCGCGGTCGACGGCCAGCACCGGCACGAGGCCTGGCGCGGCAGGCTAGGTTCCGGGTCGGCGAGCGGGTCCGGCGGGTCCGCGACCTCGGTGGCGGCCATCGCGATGGTGATCGCGCTGATCGTCGGCGCCGGCTTCACGCTCGTCGGCACGGTCGGCAGGCTGCCGGGCGGCGGCTCCGGCGGTGGCGGCAAGGGCGGCATCGGGCTGAGCGAGATGACGTCGTTGCGCGGCATGCTCAACCGCGGCAGGACCGCCGAGGTGTTCTTCGTGAAGGGCCTGCCGGAGCAGACGTACATGCGGGCGACCACGCTCGCCAGGTACGTGCCGAACAAGGGCTGGGAACGCGGCACCGACCCCGGTGGCCAGCCCGCGCGCGGCGAGCTGCCGCTGCAGCCGGGCGACCGCGGTGAGGGCAAGACGACGCGGATCAACATCGAGCCGCGCGACTGGAAGAGCTTCTGGCTGCCGACCTACGGCTCGGTCCGCCGCATCGACACCCCCGAGGACGACTACCGCTTCGACGCCAAGAAGGGCGTCATCTTCTCGCAGCGGGAGCGGGAGCCGGAGCCGTACGAGATCGACGCGGTGCTGTCGACGCCGACCAAGCAGTCGCTGCGCCTCGCGTCCGGCCCGAAGAACCTGGTGGACGGCGAGTACTACAAGTTCGAGGGTGTCGAGCAGCCGGTGGTCGACCTCGCGAACAGCATCGTGAAGGACGCCACCAACGACTTCGACAAGGCCGCCGCGCTCACGGCGTTCTTCAACAGCCCGACGAGCGACTTCAAGTACGACCTCAAGACCCAGGGCGACGTCGACAAGGACGCGCTGACGGAGTTCGTGACGAAGACGAAGGTCGGCTACTGCGAGCAGTACGCGTCCGCGATGGCCGTGATGGCCCGCGTGGTCGGCCTGCCCTCGCGCGTGGCGATCGGCTTCACCGCCGGTGTCGCGGCCGCGGACAACGCCTACCGCGTGATCAGCACCGACGACGCGCACGCGTGGGTCGAGATCTTCTTCCCGAACCACGGCTGGATGACCTTCGACCCGACCCCGATCTCCGACGGCCGCGGCGTCGTGCCGCCGTACCTGCGCGAGACCGCGCCGGGTGCGGAGGACCAGCCGACGGCGGAGACGAAGACCGAGTCGACGGCGCCGTCCGCGACCGGGTCCGCTCAGCCGTCGGCGTCCGCCGAGGACGACGGGGGCGACCAGGCCGTGGCGCAGGTGGGCACCGGGGGGCCCGCGCCGTGGCACCTGTGGGCGATGTGGATCGTGCTCACCCTGGCCGTCGTGCTGACCCTGTTCCTGGTGCTCGCGCTGCTCGGCGTGATCGGTGCGGGCCTGGTGGGCGTTGGGTGGGCGCGCAAGCTGCTGATACCGGCGGCGGCCGGGCTGTGGCTCATCGGCGTCGGTCTCGCGGCCGCGTTGCTGTCGTGGTGGCTCGCGGTGCCGCTGGTGGTGCTCGGGCTCGTCCTCACCCCGCTGCTCGTGCGCGGGGTGCGCCGGCACAACCGCCTGCACGCGGTCGCGGCACTCGGCCCGGAGGCGTCGACGGCGGCGTGGAGCGAGCTGATGGCGGAGTCGGTCGACCGGGGCGCGCCCGTGCCCGCGGCCGAGACGATCAGGTCCGCCGCCCGCAGGCTGGCGCGCGAGCACAACCTGGACGAGGCGGGCAAGGCCGGTCTGCGCACGGTCATCGGCGTGATCGAGCGGTCCTGGTACAGCGCGAACCCGACGGCCGACCCGGCGTTGCCCGGAGCGCTGGCGGCGGTGCGGCAGTCGTTGCGGCAGAACGCCCCGCTGTCGTTGCGAGCGCGGCTGTTCCCGAAGTCGGTGCTGAAGCCGGCGCCCGCGCCGGTGGCCGAGACGCAGGAGCGCGATCCCGTTCCGGTGTAGGCCCCGCGGACGAGCGACGGGCCCGCTCCCCTGGCGGGGGCGGGCCCGTTGTCGTACGTCTTGTCGTAGGTCCGGAAGGGGTTACTGCTCCTCGTCGAAGCGACGACGGAAGCGCTCTTCCATCCGTTCGGAGAACGAGCTGCGGCTGCGCACTGGCTTGCCGTCCTCCTGCACGCCCTCGGCGACCTGGTCACCGCGACGCAACGTCGTCAGGGTGATGAGCACACCGAAGAACATGAGCAGGAAACCGAAGACGCTCACCACGGGGATGCTGGCGATCGCGAGCTGCGGCAGCATCACGCCGGTGATGAGCGCGGCCACACCGACCACGAACAACACGATGCCCTGCACACGGCGCCGCTTGGACGGCCGCCGCAGCTTGGCGCCTCGTACGGTGGATGCGAACTTCGGGTCTTCGGCGTAGAGCGCGCGCTCGATCTGGTCGAGCAGTCGCTGCTCGTGCTCGGAGAGTGGCATCGTTCCTCCTCCGGCACAGCGGTCGCGGGCGCCGGGTGTTCTCGGTTTCCGCCGAACCCGGCGGACGACCCGCCCTGGGGACGTCACACTCCAGGATACGAGTCGCGCGGCCCGGCGACTACCCAGTGGGCATTCTCATGCGGTCGGTTCTGTCACCATCATCCTCCTGGGGCAGCGGTGAGGGCGCCGTGAGGCCCCCAACCGGCCCTTGTGGCCTTCCGTTCACACCGCGTTCGGCCGCGTGACCGGCCCGCGCAAGCCCCGCTTGGTCGGATCAGACCCATGACCGAACTCATCGCCAACGGCGACGCCGAGCAGGGCCTGACCGGCTGGCTCACGGTCGCGGGCGCCCCCGTCGTGCTCCGGTACGACACGGGCCAGGGGTATCCGGGGCCCGCCGATCCGGGTCCCGCTCAGCGCGGCGCCGCGTTCTTCGGCGGCGGCGACACACCCCTGAGCACCCTGCGGCAGACCGTGACGCTGCCGCGCCGGGCGTCTCGGTTCGAGGTCTCCGCCTGGCTCGGCGGCTACGCCGCGCAACAGGACGGCGCCCGCCTGTCCGTCGAGTTCCTGGACTCCGGCGGCACACCGCGCGGCCTGGTCGTGCTCGGCCCGGTGACCGCGGAGGAGCGCGCCGGCCGCACGGGGCTCGTCGAACGCACCGCGCGCGGCACGGTGCCACCCGGCAGCCGCACCGCCGTGGTGACCCTGCAGATGACCCGATCCGGTGGCGGCACGTCGAACGACGGCTACGCGGACAACATCTCCTTCACGGTCAGGAGCCGCTGATGCTGAACCGACGTGATCTCCTGCGCGCCGCGGCCGCCGCCGGCGCTCTCGGCACCGTGTGGCCGTTGTCCGCGGGTTTGTCGCCCGTGGAGGCCCACGCGGCCGCTCTCGACCTCGGTGCGTCGTGGGACGCCGCGCCGTTCACCCTGGGGGTCGGCTCCGGGGACCCGTTGCCCGACAGCGTGATCCTGTGGACGAGGCTCGCCCCTGAACCGCTCGCGTTCGAGCAGCCGCTGCCCGAGATCGTCGAGGTCGGGTGGGTGGTGGCCGCCGACCCGGGCATGCGCCGGCGCGTGGCGTCCGGCAGCGTGGCCGCGTCGAACCTGTTGGGGCACAGCGTGCACGTGCCCGTGCACGGCCTCGCACCCGGCCGCACCTACTACTACCAGTTCTCGGCTCTGGGCAAGCGCAGCCGTGTGGGCCGCACGCGCACCGCACCCGTCGGCCCCGTCTCGCGCGTACGGTTCGCCACGGCCAACTGCCAGGCGTTCCACGACGGCTTCTACGCGGCACACCGCGGAATCGCTTCCGAGAACCTCGATTTCGTCGTGCACCTCGGCGACTACATCTACGAACACGGCCAAGTCGGCGGCACGCCCGTGCGTGATCACGAGGGCGCCGCCGTGCTGTCCCTTGCGGACTACCGACGCCGACACGCCTTGTACAAGGGCGATCCGTCGTTGCGCGACGCCCACGCCGCGCACCCGTTCTACCTGACGTGGGACGACCACGAGGTAGTGAACGACTACAGCGGCTCCGAGGGCGCCGCACCGTTCGTGAAGCGCCGTGCCGCCGCCTACCAGGCTTGGTACGAGCACCTGCCGATCCGCTCTGGGAGCGCTCTCGAACCGCAGATCCACCGCCGCCGCCAGTGGGGTTCGCTGCTGGACCTGACCGTCCTGGACCTGCGCCAGTACCGCTCGGCCCAGAACCTCGCCACGGGCACGATCCTGGGCGCCTCGCAGAAGCAGTGGCTGCTGGACGGCATCTCCTCGTCGCGCGAGGCGTGGCAGGTGTGGATCAACTCGATCATGCTCTCGCAGCTCGCACGCCAGGGCGGCGGCTACTACTTCACCGACCAGTGGGACGGCTTCCTGGCAGAACGCCGCGAGGTGCTGGGCCACGTGGCGTCCACCGGGATGGAGGACCTGGTCGTGCTCACCGGCGACTGGCACTCGGCGTTCGTGGACGACATCCGCCCGGACTTCGACGACCTCACCTCGCCGGTGATCGGCACGGAGTTCACCGCGCACTCGGTCACCTCGGGCGCGTACTCGCCGGAGTGGAACGCGGCGAACGGCCCGGTGATGGGAGCGGCGAACCCGCACCTGAAGTACTTCGAGGGCAACAGGTACGGCTACGACGTGTACGAGGTGACGCCGCAACGGTTCACCACGCACATGCGGGTGATCGGGGACCGCCGCGACCCGGCCTCGCCGGTGTCGACGCTGACGACGTTCCACGTCGACCGCGGGAAGGCCGGGAGCTACGAGGACCCGGCGACGGCGGGCTCGCCTGCGCAGTACCGGCGGCCCTGAAAACTGTCGGACCCGCTGAGTACGCTCGAATTCGGGGGTTCCCGGGCCCTGTGGGGCCGGAGGGTGGGCCCCCCGAATCCGATGCTAGTCAGCGGGTCCGACAGTTCTGCTCCGGTCGGTCAGCGCCGGTCAATCTGCGCCGGTCGGTCAGCGCCGGTCGGTCCCGATCAGCTCGCGATCTTGTAGGCGCGGATGATCGTCACCTCGCCGGTGTTGCCCGCCGCGTCCGTGGTCTTGGCGCGCAGCGAAGCGGACTTCGCTCCCTTGGGGTGGTGCACGATCGCCTTGTCACCGGCCACCGGCGCCTGCTTCCAGGTCGCGCCGTCGTCGAACGACACCTCGACGGTGACGCGCCTGACCTTCGGCGTGTTCTGCGCCTGCTCGACCTTCAGCGGGACGATCTGCACACGGCCGTGCGCGGCGTCCTTGTCGTCGAGCTTCGGCAGGAAGCGGACGACGGTGAGCGGCAGGTGCGTGATGCCGGTGGTGGTGCTGGACTTGAACGTCCAGGCGCCGCTCACCTTCGACGACAGCTCGGCGTTGTCGCGGCTGTGCACCATCTCGGCGCGGTAAGCGCCTTCCGCCGCCGGGACGTCGAAGATCGCACCGGGCGTGTCCGACTCGCCGAGTTTCGCGCCGTTGTGGAACAGCGTCGTCTTCGCCGTTCCGGTGGCGAACCTGCCCTCACCGCCGTTGCGGTCGGTGAAGAGCGGGACCCTCACCGCGATCTGGTCCTCGAGCCTCGCGAGGCCGAAGCCCGGCGCCTCCGGGACCGACGGGCCGAGGATCGCGGCGCCGAACGTCTGCGCGTACTTCTTGCCACCCTTGAAGGACCGGGCCGGGGTCTCCGTCGAGTACTCGCCGCGGTTGTCCGGGCCGACGCGCTCGTAGATCCAGCTCCACCTGCCGGTCGTGGTCGAGACCAGGTCGACGGAACGGCCCCCGTCGGGGACCGGGGTGAACCAGGCGAAGCCGCCGCTGTCGTCGATCGGGTGCGGCGACACGGCGACGCCGTGCTGACGGCCTTCTCCTGCTGCCCGGAAGCTGCTGGTGACCTCGGCGAGCTCGGACGCCTTGGCCGTGCGCTCGTACCCGGTAGGCATGCCCTTCTCGGTGTACATCAGGCGGTAGCTGACCGGCGTCTTCTCGTCGCGCGGCGTGCCCTGGGCCTGCTCGGCGAGCGTCGTCAGGAAAGCCGGTGCGGCCGGTCCGATCTGGGCCGTCCACGCCTGGCCCTCCAGTCCGTCGAAGAACGCCCAGCCGTGGCCGTAGGTGCTGCCCGCGACCTTGGTGCTGTAGGAGATCGTGCCGATCACGCCCTTCGCCGCGGGGTCAGGGGTCTTGAGCGCGACGGGCTTGGCCGTGCGCGCGTCGACCGCGACCGTCGTCTTGCCGGTCACCTGGAACTTCGGCTGCACCAGGAACGCGACCCTGAAGTCCGGGCTGATGATGCCGCTGTCGAGGATGTAGTCGCCCTTGGGCAGCCGGATGTTCTTGGTCGCCGCCGAGTACCGCTTGCCGGTCGTGGTGTTGATGAGCACCGTGCCGTGGTCGTCGGTCGGGTTGCCGTCGAAGCCGAGCACCGAGACGCCGACGTCGTAGCTCTCGGCCTCGCGGTTGACGCTGACGAGCGTGCGCAGGCCGTTCGACGCGACGATCGCACCGGTGTACGAGCCGTCGGGCGCGTTCACCTTGGTGTCGGCGGTGATCGTGGCCTTGGCCTCGCCGCCGGCGGGGACCGTGATCTTCGCCGGGGACAAGGCGAACAGACCGGCGGGCGAGGGTTTGCCGTCCGGTCCCTTGACGTCCGCGGTCAGGTCGAGCGTCACGGCCTCGGTGCCGGCGTTGCGGTAGGTGACCTCGCGAACGACCTTCCGGTCGTCGTCGTGCGGCCACTGCTGCACACCGAAGTTGATGTTGCTCGGCTCCGCGACCACCTGCTGCGCCACCATCTTCGGCACGTCGACGCGACCGGCGCCCTGGTCGAACGGCGTCAGCGACGGGGTGGTCTTCGCCGACGCCATCACGGTCGCCTTGAGCCGCTCGCCCGCCCAGTCCGGGTGCTGCTGCTTGAGCAGCGCGACGACACCCGCGACGTGCGGCGTCGCCATCGACGTCCCGTCCATCGCGACGTGGCCCTGCGTCCCGGCCTCCGCCGCCACGATGCCCACGCCGGGCGCGGTGACGTCCGGCTTCACCGCACCGTCCGCGGCGGGGCCGCGGCTGGAGAACGGCGCTATGCCGTCGTTGCGGTCGACCGCTCCCACGGTCAGCGCGGACTCGGCGCTACCGGGAGAACCGATCGTCTCCGGACGCCCCGAGTTGCCCGCCGCGATCACGAACAGCGCGCCGGTCTCGCGGGAGATCCGGTTGACGGCCTCCTCGAGCGGGTCGATGTCCGGGGTGTCACCTCCTCCCAGGCTCATGTTGATGACGTGCGCGCCCTGTTCGGCCGCCCACTGCATGCCACCGAGGATCGCCGACTCGCTGCAACCACCCGGCTCGCAGACCTTGCCGTCGAGGATCTCCGCGTCCGGCGCGACACCGCGGTACTGCTCGCCCTTGCTGGCGATCGTCGACGCGACGTGCGTGCCGTGACCGACCTCGTCGGTGTTGTCCGGCGACTCGGTGAAGTTCTTCTCGGCGACCTGCCTGCCCCGCAGGTCCGGGTGCTGCTCGTCGACACCCGTGTCCAGCACGGCGACCTTCACGCCCTTGCCGGTGATGCCCGCCTGCCACGCCTGCGGAGCACCGATCTGCTTGGTGCTGCGGTCGAGCGCCACCTTGCGCACGCCGTCGAGCCACACCTTCTCGACCGCACCACCGCGCAGCGACTCCCAGGCGCTGCCCGACTTCCCGGCCGTCCCGATCACCAGGTCCCCGGCGGAACCCTTGGCCGCCAACGCCGTGACACCCGATCGCGCGCCCGCCGCCGGCCGCACGATCACAGGCACGGTGCTGCGCCGCGCGTCGTCGTAGCCGAACTCGACCAACGACGTCACGTCGAACAACCGCGGGTCGAGCTTTCCGTTGCCCACCAACGGCACCGCGTCCGCCGGCACCACGTGCTGGTGCCCGTCCCGCGTGAAGGTGCGCACGGGGAGCTTGTCCCGCCCAGGCCCCGGCACGTACCGCACGACGCGGTTGCCCGAGAGCTCGACCTTGTCACCGGTGATCAGCGTGACGCTCTGGCCCTGCCCTCCCGCCGGCGGTTCCTCCGCGTGCGCGGCAGCAGCCGTCGTGGCAACGACGAGGCCTGCTGACAGCGCGAACGCGGTGATCCCCCGACGGGCACCTCGCTGTCCTGCTCTCACTGGTCTACCTCCAGTGTTCGATGAGGTGATGCCTCAGTGACCGTAGGGACACCGAGCGTCACGCCACCTCCGTCTGGAGGCCGGAGCTACTGGGAACGACGTCATCCCCGAGAGGTACGAGGACTGGCCGATCGACTGGTTGACACCTCCTTCCTGTCCGGGGCCACCACGGGCCTCCGGGATTGAGACAAGAACGTCCGTCGGGCACACTTCGTTCAGCCGCCATCTATGCGCGGCGCTGGGGGCTTTTGGGGGAAGGTCGCTTCTTTATGCGTGCTTCATTGCGTGCTGCCGTCGCGGTGACGCTGCTGGCCGGCTTCTACGTGCTCGCCGCCGGGCTGATCGGCGGCCTGTTCGCGCTGCAGACCTGCACCCTCCTCACCAGACCGTTCATCGGCCTCACAATGGCGATCGTCTTCGTGCCGTTGGTGCTGGTCCTGATCAAGAGCCTGATCTCGCTGGAACGCCGCGAGCAGGACGACGTGCCGGGCACCGCCGTCGCCCCCGCGGACCAGCCCGCGCTCTGGGACCTCGTCCGCCGCCTCGCCGCCGACGTCGGCACCCGCCCACCGGACGAGCTCCGGATCGTCGCCGCCGTGAACGCCGGCGTCTCCGACGACACCCGTTTCCTCGGGCTGCGCGTGACCGGGCGCAGGATGTTCATCGGTGCTCCACTGCTCACCTCCTTGACCGAGAAGCAACTCATCGCCGTGCTCGCCCACGAGCTCGGGCACCACGCCGGTACCCGCCTCACCGAAGTCGTGGTCTCCGGCCGCGAGGCGATGCTGCGCGCCGGTTCCAGCATGAGCACCCAGCGCTGGTTCCAACGCGTGATCGCCAAGCTCTTCCGCACCTACGCCACGCTGTACCTCCGTGTCTCCCGATCGACCAACCGGCACCAGGAACTCGCCGCCGACCTCTTCTCCGCCTCGCTCGCCGGCTCGTCCGCCGCCTCCTCCGCGCTGCGCGAACTGCCGGTGATCGACGCCGCGTGGAACCTCTTCACCCAGCGCCACCTGACCGTCGCGTGGGAGCTCGGTTACCTCCCCACGACGTTCTTCGACGGCTTCGCCCGCCTGCGCACCTCCCCGGAACTCCACGAGGAGCTCGAGGAGATCCGCCAGAACCCGTCCGACCCGGACCGCGGCCCGTTCGACACACACCCACCGCTCGCCGACCGCATCGCCACGATCGACGCGCTCGACCTGGACGCCGAGTCCGGCTGGGGCGACCGCCCGGCCGTCGAGTTGCTCACCGACCCGATGCCCCTGCTCGACGCCGCCGTGCTGGCCACGCTCGTGCCCGGCGCCGCCACGATGCGCCGCGTCGACTGGGCCACGCTCAGCCACATCGGCGCCCGAGCCCGCGTGGTGCGGGGCACCGAGAGGTTGCTGCAGGCGGCCGCCGCGGCGATGAACCAGCTGCCGTCGCTGACGACCGTCCTCAACGCGCTGGACGCGGGCCGCCTGGCCGACCTGGGCTCGTCCAGGCCGGGCAGCCGGCACGCCGGCCCGCGTGCCCGCCGCGAGATGGCGAAGGGCGAGGTGCTGCCCGAGCTGTCCGCGTTGGTGGCGCTGGCCTTCTCCGACGCGGGCCTGGCTCACTGGGAACTGGACTGGCTGGGAAGAACCACGTTCGTCACCTCCTCTCGCGACTTCGACATGGCCGAACACCTGGACGCCGCCGTCAGCGGCAGCACCGGCGGCCTGCGCGGCGCACTGGCCACCTCCGGCGTGGCCTCCGACTACCGCCCCGCGCGCTGACGCCGTCGTCTGGAGAACCCGTGGTGCTCTCGCTGCTCTTCAAGCCCAAGGCACTCGTCGCCGTCGTCCGCCTGATGCGCGAGGCCAAGCGCCTGGGCGTCGAGATCGACGAACTCCCGCCCGAGGTCGTGGCGGCCCACGTCCTGCCCAGGACGCACCCCGAGCGCTACGGCCTGGTCCCCGACGCCGAGGTGACGACCGCCCCGCCGATCGAAGACCTCGCCCTGGCCGCCGTGAAGGACGACGTCCGCGCCGGCAACTGGGAGAACGCCGCCGACCTGGTGGCCTCGACCTCCGGCGACTGGGACCGCCGCCAGCGCGTGGTGCAGGCGCTCGCGGACCTGGCCGCCAAGAACGACGCCTGGATGTCCGCCTGGCACGCCACCCGCCCCGGCGACCCGCACTGGGTCGTGGTGCACGCGATGTCGCTCGTGGCCCTGGCGTGGGACATCCGCGGCAGCGCGCCCTCCTCCCAGACCACGCGCCCGCAGTTCGAGGGCTTCCACCGGGTTCTGGCAGAAGCCCGTGAGGTGACCGCGGTGGCGGCCGCCGTGCTGCCGGACGATCCGACGCCGTGGAACACGCAGCTCGCGCTCGCACGTGGTCTGCAGGTCTCGCACGACGAGTTCCGCGAGATCTGGGATGAGCTCGTGGCTCGCGATCCGTTGCACCACAACGGACATCAGCAGGCTTTGCAGTACTGGTGCCGTAAGTGGCACGGGTCGGACGAGATGGCGTTGGAGTTCGCGGTGGCTGCTGCGGCTCGGTCTCCGAAGTTCTTGGCTTTGCCGCTGCGTGCCGCTTATGAGAGTGGTTCGCCGCAGATGTGGCGAGTGCCTTCGGTTGTGGGGGCGGTGGACTCCTTGCTGGCTCGGCTCGAGGACGAGGGGTCCGGGACGTCTTCTGTCCGGGATGACCGGGGGTATGCGGCGTTCGGGCTCATCCAGCTGGGGCGGTTCGAGGAGGCTGTGGGGCAGTTCCGGGCTTTGGGTGCTTTGGCCGATGCCGGGCCTTGGGATTGTTTCGAGGAGCCTCGGATCACGTTCTTGAGCTTGCGGGGGATTGCGGTTCGGGGTGCGGCCAAGGGGAAGAGGGGGCGGGCTGCGGCCTGGTGAGGGCTCCTTTCGGTTGTGGGGCGCGGGTTTGCGGCTGCCGGGTGGGTTGGTGGTTGTGACGCGGGTTGTAGGGGCTCGGGTTGTAGGTGCTGGGCGCGGGTCATGGGTTGCTTGGGTGCGACGGCATGCGGGTCGGGGGACCGAGCGCGGAGTTCGTGCGCTCGGGTTGAGGATGGGAGCCCGCTGACCGCCGGATGTGGTGGTTGGCGGGCAGGCTGAGTGGTAGGCCGGGAGCGAGGCTGGGGCTGGAGGTTCGCAGGCTGCTTGGGTGGTGGCGGCAGGCGAACTGAGGGGCGGGCCGAGCGCGGAGTTCGTGGCTCTCGGATCGGGGTCAGGTCTCCCAGGCCGCTGGGACGCGGTGGTTGGCAGACGGGGTCGGGAGGTAAGGCCGGGAGCGAGGCTGGTGGCTCTCGGGATGCCGGGACGTGCGGAGTCGGCGGGCCAGTGCGGGCCCGCCTTGCACCGGGCCTGCAGCGGGTTCTGTGGAGCGGCTAGCTGACGGCCAGCGGGACTCGGGACTGCGGGACGGACAGCGGGCGGCTTTCCATCACGGCTCGTTCCAGCCGGCGGGCCGGGGACTCGCCCAGGAGTTTGCGGGCCAGGGTGGTGCCCTTGCGCGGGGCCAGGGCCAGTTCGGCCCGTAGGGCCTGTGCGCCCACGTAGTGGGCCACCTCTTCCAGGATGGCCTTGGTGTCGGTGATGGAGCGGGTTCGGCGGATCGCGTCTACTGCCGCTCGTTCCAGCGGGGCCACGTGGAAGCCTCGGCGTAGTACCGGGCGTGGGAGGCGGTCCGTTCGTTCCAGGCGCAGGACCGCGTGGCCGCAGGCCCTGGAGTTGCGCGGGGCCAGGACGTGGATCGCGTCCGCTGTGGGCAGGACGGATCTCATGCCGTGCAGGTACAGGGCGTCGAAGGCGGTGAGCATGGCTCGTTCGCCCGCGTAGAGGAGGGCTGCCTGCACGAGCTGTTCGCGGGAGGGGCCCGCTCTCGTCAGCAGGAAGATGCCGGGGAACAGGCGTTGCCAGGGGCCGCCTGGGCGGGAGCGCTGGTCGATCAGGGCCGCGGACAGTCCTATGTGGAGCAGGGCCGCGACCGGGGCTACTCGGTGGACGAAGAGGGTGCCCAGGGCTTCCAGGTCGATGGGGTGGCGCATGGGTCCATCTTGCGGGGGCGGGCCGGGGGTGGATCCGGGTTGCGCAAAAGCTGTGGACAACTTCCGGGTTGTGGACAGGTCGCGATCACTCGGGCTTCGGGGCGGTCTCCCCTGTCCTTTCCGGACTGTCGCGCAGGAGGGAGGCCGGGCGGACGGCCAGTGAGCCGAAGCGGGAACGGGCCTGGTCAGCGGCTTGGTCGGCTTCGCGCCAGCCGTGGTCCGGGGCGTCGAAGATCAGTTGCTGGGCGGAGTCGGCGTTGTCAAGACCCTCTATCCGGACGCCGATCAGGCGGACGGCGCCGGGTGGGACCTGGGTGTCCAGGAGCTCCGCCGCGGTGCGGTAGACCTCCTGGGTCACGTCGGTGGCCACGGGCAGGGTGCGGGAGCGCGTGATCGTCGTGAAGTCGGCGAAGCGGACCTTGATGGACACCGTCCTGCCTCGCAGGCCCTTCGAGCGCAACGAGCCCGCCGAGCGTTCGGACAGGCGGAGCAGCTCGCGGCGCAGCAGGGTCCGGTCGTGGTGGTCGACCTCGAAGGTCTCCTCGGCGCCGATCGACTTCTCGCGCGACGTCGGCACCACGGCGCGGTCGTCCACGCCCGCGGCGAGGGCGTACAGGTGCTCCGCCAGGGCCACGCCGATCAGGCGGCGCAGGCGCGGAAGGGGTGTGGCGGCGACCTGACCGACCGTCTCCAGGCCCATTTCCTCGAGGCGTGCGGCGGTTTTCGCGCCCACGCCCCACAAGGCCGACACCGGGAGCGGGTGCAGGAACTCCAGGACGGAGGAAGAAGGAACGACCATCATGCCGTCGGGCTTGCACATGCCCGAGGCGAGCTTCGCGAGGAACTTCGTCGGACCCACACCGACCGAGCACGTCACACCGTGATCGGCGAGGACGCGGGACCTGATCAGTTCGCCCACGCCGCCCGGCGTCAGGCCGAGCCGGCGGAGAGCGCCACCGACGTCCAGGAACGCCTCGTCCAGAGAAAGGGGCTCCACCAGCGGCGTGATGTCGCGGAAGATCGCCATGACCCCGCGCGAGACCTCGTGGTAGAGGTCGAACTGCGGCGGCAGGTACACGGCGTGCGGGATCAAGCGGCGCGCGTGAGCGGTGGGCATCGCGGACCGCACCCCGTACTCACGCGCGAGGTAGTTCGCGGAACACACGACGCCGCGACCGCTGACACCGCCGACGACGACGGGCACGGAGGCGAGCTCGGGACGTTCGCGGATCTCCACCGACGCGTAGAAGGCGTCCATGTCGACGTGCAGCATCCGGCAGCCCGTGTCGTCCGGCCAGACGCCGTCACGCGCGCGGAAGCGATCAACCAGGCCGCGTGGCAGGTTCGCACTGCGACCCATGAACACCCTCCTCGAACGCCAGTTCGATCCGAATCCTACAGTTCGTACACACGTGCCGCGTTCTCCGACGCGATGAGCCGTGCGATCCGGTGCGCGTCCTCCTCGAGGAACGCGTCGCGTCGCAACCCGTCGGCCAGGAAGTCCGACAACGCCTGCCGGAACATCACCGCGCCGAGGTAGTACAGCTCGGGCAGACCGAACGCGTCGGACGAGAACAGGAACTTCCCGTACGGCACGATCTCCAACGCCTCGGCGAACACGCGCGACGCCTGGTGTCCCAAGCCGTGCGTCGCCAGCCCGAGGTCGCAGAACACGTGCGGGAACACCTGCGCGAGATACCCGGCCTGCCGGTGGAACGGGTAGTTGTGCAGCAGCAACACGGGCACGCCCGAACCGGCGGTGGCGCGAAGGAACGGCGTCAACAACGACGGATCGCACCGGTGCAGGTCGACGTCCGAGTCGCCGTAGCCGACGTGGAACTGCAACGGCAGCCCCGCGTCCAACGCCTCCCACGCCAGCCAGGTGATCACCACCGGGTCCGCCAGCCGCCCCGACTCCCACGCCGACACCGCGGCGACGACCTCGGCGTCCGCAGGTCGCACCCCGGGCAGCGCGAGCCCGACCCGGTACGCCGCAACGGATTTCGCCCCGATGGCGGAGGAGGACGCGAGCCGCGACCGCACCTCCGAGACGAACGACGACGGCGACACCGAGGGCCGCACCGACTCCGCGAGCACCTCCAGCCGCACGATCTCGTGCGCGTTGGCGCCGGTCATCGACGCCAGTTCGTCCCCCGCCACCAGCCGCTCCGGCTGGAACCCGCCGTCCACCAGGAACGTGTGGATCCCGGACGCCATCAGGAACGTCCGCGACACCTCGGTGATGTGCAGGGAGTTCCTCCGTTCGAGGTACTCCTCCGCCGAGGCGTGCCGGGGCAGGTCCAGCAACGGCGCACACCACCGCCGCACCGCGAACCCGACCGCCGAGTCGAAGAACGACCCGCCCAGCTCGGAGACCCCGTCTGCCTCCAACAACAACGACTCGAACTCGGCGCGTGTGCTGTCCGTGCGCAACACGCCGTGGCAGTGGTGGTCGATCAACCCGATTTCGGCGACGAACGGCAAGATGCCCATAACCTCAGGATCGTGGACTCCGCGGAACGGGACCAGCGATCTGACCGGGCAACTGAACTCCTCGACGGCCTCAACGCCAGGGGCGTGAGCGTCGTGGCGCTCACCTTCGTCGACAACAGCGGCATCACCCGCACGAAGTCCGTCCCCCTGCGCCGGCTCGCCCACGCCGCGGCGCACGGCGTCGGCGCGTCACCGGTGTTCGACGTCTTCCTCTTCGACGACTGGATCATCCAGGGCCGGTTCGCCGGCGGACCGGTCGGCGACCTGCGGCTGCACCCCGACCTCGACCGCCTCACCGTGCTCGCCGGCCAGCCGGGCTGGGCGTGGGCGCCCGCCGACCGCCACTTCCAGAACGGCGTCCCCTACCCGATGGACCAACGGCTGCAGGCGCGCAAGGCCATCCGCGGCCTCGCCGGGAAGGGCCTCACCGCGCAGGCCGGGTTCGAGATCGAGTGGTGCGTCGGCAAGCCCGGCACCGACGACTGGGTCCCCGCGACGAGCGGATCCGCGTACGGCCACGCGCGCCAGGTCGAGCTGTCCGACTACTGCGTCGACCTCCTCACCGCGCTGGACCAGCAGGACGTCGAGGTCCTCCAGTTCCACCCCGAGTACGCCGCGGGCCAGTTCGAGGTCTCCACCGCGCCGGAGGACCCCCTGGCCGCCGCGGACACCGCGGTGCTCGTGAAGGAGACCATCCGCGCCGTCACGATCCGGCACGGCATGCGCCCGTCCTTCTCCCCGAAGGTGATCAACGGCGGCGTCGGCAACGGCGGCCACCTGCACCTCAGCCTCTGGCGTGACGGCACGAACCTCTTCGACGGCTTCCAGGACGAGGCGAAGCGGTTCAGCGCGGGCGTGCTCAACCACCTCCGCGCGTTGTGCGCGATCGGTTGCCCCTCTCTCGCGAGCTACCTCAGGCTCGTGCCGAACACGTGGTCGGCGCCGTTCGTCGCGTGGGGCGAGGAGAACCGCGAGACGGCCCTGCGCCTGGTCCGGGACAACCTGGAGGTCAAGTGCTTCGACCTGACCGCGAACCCGTACCTGGTCGTCGCGGGAGTGATCGCGGCTGGCCTGGACGGCATCGCCACCGAAGCCGCGCTGCCGGAAGGCCTCAGCGTCGACCCAGCGCTGCTCGACGGCGTCCCGCGTCTGCCGACGTCGCTCAAGGAGGCCGTGGACGAGTTCGAGAAGGACACCGTGCTCACCGAGGCGTTCGGCAAGGAGCTCGCGGGCACCATCGCCGACGTCCGGCGCGGCGAGATCGAGCGCTACAGGGACGCCAGCCCGCAGGGGATCGCCAACCTCATCCGTTGGCGTTATTGATCTCCTTGCGGAGCCGGGTCAGCGCCCGGTGCTGGGCCACCCGCACCGCGCCGGGCGTCGACCCCACGGCCTCCGCCGTCTCCTCCGCGGACAACCCCACCATCACCCGCAGCACCACGATCTCGCGCTGCTTCTCCGGCAGCACGCGCAGAAGCGTCGCCATCTGGTCGGAGAGCTCGCCCTGCATCGCCCGCTGCTCGGGTCCGGCGGCGGTGTCCATCGACTCGGGGAGCTCGGGCACCGCCTCCGAGCGGTTGCGCGAGAAGCTGCGGAACGAGTCGGCCACCTTGTGCGCGGCGATCCCGTAGACGAACGCGAGGAACGGGCGGCCCTGGTCGCGGTACGACGGCAACGCGGTGAGCACGGCGAGGCAGACGTCCTGCGCCACGTCGTCCGCCGACGCGAACGTGCCGACGCGCGCACGGCAGTACCGGACGACCAACGGCCGGATGGTGCCCAGCAGCCGTTCGATGGCCCTGCGGTCACCGGCCACAGCGCGCGCGACGTGGTCGTCGGCCGTCTCGGGACGACCCGTGTAGTAGGAGGGCGAGGGCGGGTCAACCGGCTCCGTGTCACCACCGGCCGTCCGGTCCACCAACGCGTCGAGCGTCCCCCTCGACGCCGTGACCGGGCCACCCGCCGAGGAGCGCTGAACAGCCCCTTCGGGCACCTTGCGGTGCAGGCCAGGTGTGAACTCCACGCAGATCACCGTTCCTCTTCGGGAAGCCGGCGCACGGAAAGACGCGCTCGCCGGATCCGTCCTTCGACCGCGCGCGGGGTGAGCCGCAAGAGCTCACCGATCTCCGCGTGCGAGTAGCCCTGGTCGTGAAGGAAGAGCAACCGCCTGCTGTCCTCGCTCAACGCGGCGAAAGCGGTGTTGGCGGCCTGCTGCTCGACCACCGCGTCCTCGGGAGTCCCCTCGGTCGCGACGTGCTCGAGCGACGCCCACGAGTCCACCAGCCGCACGTCCTGCCAGCCGTTCGCCCGCGTCTGCCAACGGCGGTAGACGTTCGGGAACGCCAGCACGCAGGCGTTGACGAAGTACTCGAACAACGGCTGGCCGCGGTCCTGGGTCCACTCCCTGCCGAGCACTCCGCGCTCGCGGAAGTAGAC
The DNA here is from genome assembly GCF_035525475.1 of Lentzea sp. GTDB lineage: Bacteria > Actinomycetota > Actinomycetes > Mycobacteriales > Pseudonocardiaceae > Lentzea. The sequence continues at coordinate 59,720 of NZ_DATLEC010000043.1, forward strand.
GAACCCCTCGTACACCGCGTCGCTGGCCAGTTCCTCGGCCTCCTGCGGCGGGATGTCCTGCCGTTGCAGAAAGCGGCCCTGCTGCCCGCAGCGGGTGAACATCGCGCCCGAACGCACGAGTTTCGTAACGACGTCGAGACCTCGTCCGAGAAGCTGGCGGTGGAACTCGTTCCAGCGAGACCCGGATAGCCCCGACTCACGGAAGTGCTGAACCAGCACCCCGTCTGTGCGCAGCCGCTCGGCGGCAAGCGCTGAGTCCGAACTCTCCATGCCCCCTGGCCCCTATGTCGGCGTCTTCCTGCCCCTAGGTATGTCGTTTGGGTGCGTCCTCCCCACGCACTCCGCACTACTTGTCACAAATGCAAACGAATGTCACCCGATCGGGACGCTCAAAGCGGTGATTTCCTTGCGAAGTCTTCCCAAAGCGCGGTGCTGGGCAACACGAACAGCACCCGGCGTCGACCCCACGGCTTCCGCGGTCTCCTCCGCCGACAAACCCACCACGACGCGCAGCACGAGGATTTCGCGCTGCTTCTCCGGGAGGATGTGCAGCAACTGCCCGAGCGTCCCGTTCAACTCGTCCTGGAGGACGTGGTCCTCGGGTCCGCCGGCCCGCGCGGGCTGATCCGGCACGTCGGCCATCGGCTCCGCACGGTTACGAGCGATCGCCCGGTGCGCGTCGGCGACCTTGTGCGCCGCGATGCCGTAGACGAACGCGAGGAAGGGCCGACCCTGCTCCCGGTAGTTCGGCAGCGCCGTCAACACCGCCAGGCAGACGTCCTGAGCGACGTCGTCCGCGGTCGTCGCGGAACGGCTCACCCGCGCACGGCAGTACTTCACCACCATCGGCCGCAGGTAGCGAAGCAGCAGGTCAGTGGCCCTTCCGTCACCCTCGACGGCCAATCTGACCAGTTCCGCGGTAACTGCCGAACTCTCCATCCGAAGTGTCCCCTCATCTTCGTCCCAGAGAGGAGACGTGCCACGCGTCACTCCTTATGCGGAAAGTATGAAGAAACTTCAACGTCACCCGGATGGAGTAACGAAAAGCGGGTGGTGGTAGGCATCAAGTAGCCACTCCACGTAATCGAAACCGGCGCGTTCCGCCAAATCGGTGATTTCGTGACGGGTAATCGCCCAATACCGTGCCTTGCCCACCACGACGTTCCACGGGTCGCCTTCGGTCAGCCGGAACATCTCCAGCTCGTACCGATCGCCCTCCCAACGCCACAGCTGGAACCACACGACACGACCGGGACCGACCGACGGCGGTGTCGACGACGGCCGTTCACGTCGAATTGCGTCGTAATCACGCGTCGAGAGGATGAGCCGGCCACCCGGTCGCAACACCCGTCGCATCTCTCGCAACGCCCCCAGGACGTCCTCAGCGGTCAACAAGTGCGGAAGTGCGTTGTCCGCCGCGAGCACGACATCGAACGAATCATCAGCGAACGGCAGCGCACGCATGTCCGCGGCGAACACGGGCAACGTGACGCCACGCGCCGAAGCCTCCACAACGGCGCGAGAGGCCGCCTTGGGGCTCAGATCCGAGCCGACGACCTCATAGCCACGCAGGGCCAGACCGATCGCCTGCGTGCCGATGCCACAGGCGCAGTCCAGAACGCGCGCGCCCCGCGGGATGAACTCCGCGAGCTGCGACGCCTGCCGGGCCATCGGCGCGTCCCAATCCGGGGACATCAGGTCGTACGTCCCGGCGAGCCCGTCGTAGAAGGCGCCGGTCAAATCAGCTCCTCGACCCCCACCGACGTCCGCAGCTTCGCCAGCGCGCGGTGCTGGGCCACCCGCACGGCACCCGGCGTCGAGCCGGTCGCCTCGGCCGTCTCCTCCGCCGTCAGGCCCGCGACGACCCGCAGCAGCAGGATCTCGCGCTGCTTGTCCGGCAGCACCCGCAGCAACTGGCCGAGCCTCACCGAGAGGGACCCGAGCAGCGCGTTCTCCTCCGGGTCGATGGCCTGCGACGGTCCGTCCGGCACCTCGGCGACCGGTTCGGAGCGGTTGCGCGCCGACACCCGGTGGGCGTCCGCGACCTTGTGCGCGGCGATGCCGTAGACGAACGCGAGGAACGGGCGGCCCTGTTCGCGGTAGGTGGGCAACGCTGTCAGCACCGCCAGACAGACCTCCTGCGCTACGTCATCCGCGGACGCGTATGCGCGTTCATGGCGGCCAACGCGCGCACGGCAGTACCGCGCGACGAGTGGCCGTACGGACGACAGCAGCCGTTCGACGGCATGCCGGTCACCCGCAACGGCCTCGTTGACCATGGAGGCCAGCAGGTCGGAACTTTCCATCGCGTCGGTTCCCTACTTCGGCAGCGGAGACATCATCTTTCGCCGCCAAGTCGTTCGGGACCACTCTTCGGGACCAAAAGTCTCGAATGCAAACGCTGTCAGGCGGTACGGCGGGCCAGTACGTGCAGGCGGGCGGCGACATCGCGGAGCGGGGACCGGGTGGCAGCGGCCAGTTCCAGCTCGGCGAGCGCGTCCGCGGCGCCCGGATTGGCATCCAGCACCACACCGGGAACCAGGTCAGAAACTACGCCGTGACCTTGCAGGATCTCGACAGCCAGACCGGATTCGAGGACGAGTTTCTCGAGCCCCGCGACGTCGAACCGGCGCTGCAACGGGTCACGCGTGCCCGCGAGCTGCCCGGCGTCGTCGTCCAGGAGCCTGCGCGCGTCCACGATCCGGCCCGCGATCGCGCGGTGCAGGATCGCCGCGAACCGGTTCGCGACCAGCACCGACACGGCACCACCCGGCGTCACGGCGGCAGCGAGCGCGGCCAGTGCGGCGGGTGCGTCGTCCACGACCTCGAGCACGCCGTGGGCCAGCACCAGATCGGCCTCACCGGCGGGAACGCCCAGCGAGTCCGTGTCACCCTGAACTGCGGCGATCGTCACACCGGCCTCGCGCGCACGCCTGTGCAGCGTGGCCAGTGCGTTCGGTGAAGGCTCCACGACCGTGACCGCGCATCCGGCCGCGGCAAGGGGCACAGCCCAGACGCCGCTACCACCGCCGACGTCGAGCACGCGCGGCTGTTCGCCACCCCTGCGCTCACGCGCGGCGGCCAATTCGGCGTCGAGCACCCGTTGTACGGCGTCCGGTCGCATGGCACACAGAGTAGGAGACCCTAGAGTAGGTCTGTGCATACGGTGTCCGTGCTCAGCCTCAAGGGAGGCGTCGGCAAGACGACGGTGGTACTCGGCCTGGCCTCTGCCGCTCTCCGCCGCGGTGTCCGCACTCTCGTGATCGATCTTGATCCGCAGTGCAACGCCACGTCGACGCTGGAGCCAGAGGAGTCCAAGGCCAGCATCTACGACGTCCTGCAGGACCCGTCCGAGGAGAACCTGGAACAGGCGATCCGCCCGAGCAGGTGGGGCGACGGCATCGACGTGCTGTCGGGGTCCGAGGACGCCGAGCTGCTCAACCACCCGGATCCCAACGAGTCGCGGCTGCACCGTCTGAAAGACGCGCTGCGCACGTTGCGGGACATGTACGACGAGTTCCCGTACGACCTCGTCCTGATGGACTGCCCGCCGTCGCTGGGCCAGCTGACGCGCTCGGCGCTGGTGGCGGCCGACCGCGCTCTGCTGGTCACCGAACCGACGATGTTCGCCGTGGCGGGCGTGCAGAGGGCGTTCGAGGCGGTGCAGAACGAGCGGGAGGCCAACAACGCCGACCTGCAGCCGTTAGGCGTCGTGGTGAACCGGGTGCGGCCGCGCTCGCACGAGCACCAGTTCCGCATCGAGGAGCTGCGCGACATCTTCGGCCCGCTGGTGATGCCGGTGGCGCTGCCGGACAGGCTCGCGGTGCAGCAGGCCCAGGGCGCGTGCATGCCGATCCACGAGTGGGGCACGCCGGGCGCGCGTGAGGTGGCGCTGGCGTTCAACCTGCTGCTCGCCCGCATCCAGCGCATCTCGCGGAGCCGGCGCCGCGCCGTGCACCACGACTTCGACGACGACGAGATCCAGGAAGCGGTGGATGCCTGAGGGCGACACCGTCTTCCTCGCGGGCAAGCGCATGCACGACGCGCTCGCCGGGAAGACGCTGCTGAGGGGTGAGTTGCGCCACCCCAGGCTCGCCACGATCGACCTGGCGGGCCTGGACGTGCTCGGCGTGCGCACGTACGGCAAGCACATGTTCACGCACTTCTCCGACGGCAACAGCCTGCGCAGCCACTTCCGGATGGACGGCGCGTGGCACCTCTACCGGCCAGGTGAGCGCTGGCGCCGTCCCGCGCACCAGGCCCGCGCGGTCTTCGAGGTGGACGACCGGCAGGCCATCGGGTTCGCGCTGCACGACATGGAGTTCGTTCCGACCGCCCGCGAAGACGAGCTCATCTCACATCTCGGCCCTGATCTCCTCGCCGAGGACTTCGACGCCGCTGAGGCCGTTCGGCGGTTGACCGCCGATCCTTCCCGGCCCATCGGGATCGCATTGTTGGACCAGCGCGTGATGGCCGGTGTCGGCAATCTCTACCGCGCGGAAGTTTGTTTCCTGTTGCGCGTTCTGCCGACGGCTCCGGTGTCATCCGTGGACGCCTCACGCGCGGTCGCGCTGTCCCGGAAGCTCTTGCAGGCCAACCAGTGGCGGCCCGAGCAGTCCACGACGGGAGACCTGCGCATCCAGCACTACGTTTTCGAACGCACGGGCAGACCGTGTTTGCGATGCCGCACAAGAGTCCGATCGGACGAGATCGACGGCAGATTTGTGTACTTCTGCCCAAAATGCCAGTCCGGTTGAACCGAGACGCTCTTCTGGCCGTGTCCTTCGACATGGCGGTAAATCTGGATGCGTTGCGCCCGGGCTTCACCGACGACCCGTACTCGGTGCTGAAGAGCCTGCGTGAGTCAGGTCCCGTGCACCGGGTCGAGACCCTCGGTGTGCCGATGTGGCTCGTGACCCGATACCCCGACGTGCGCGCGGCGCTGGACAACCCGCTGCTGTCCTCGCACGGCTCCGCGCTCGCCGAACCCCTGCGCGGCCATCCGCACTTCGCGTCGTGGTGGTTCGGCGACCTGTCCGACCACATGATGAACGCCGATGCCCCCGACCACACGCGCCTGCGACGCGCGGTGTCGAACGTGCTCACGCCACGCCGGATCGCCGCTCTGCGCCCGCGGGTCGAGCAGCTCGCGGCTTCGCTGGTCGAGGGCTTCGCGGACTCCGGCAGCTGCGACCTGATCGCGGACTTCGCGGCACCGCTGCCCATCACCGTGATCATGGAACTGCTCGGCGTCCCCGCCGTCGACCAGGAGAACTTCCGCTACTGGGCCGACGTCGTCACGGGCCTGGCCGACGGTGACGCGGTCTCGGCGCGCGAGGAGACCTCCGGTTACCTGCAGGACCTGGTCGTGCACAAGCGGACGTCCGGCGACGACGACCTGATCGGCGGGCTGGCCCGCGCGACCGGCGAGGCGGCGCTGACCGACAGCGAACTGGCCTCGCTCGCCTTCCTGCTGCTCGTGGCCGGTTACACGACCGCCGTCGACCTGGTCGGCAACGGCACGCTCGCGCTGCTGCGCAACCCCGAGCAGCTCGAACTGCTGCAGCGCTCGTCGTCACTGCTGCCCGGCGCGATCGAGGAGTTCCTGCGGTTCGACGGTCCGACCTCGCACGTCGTGCGGTTCGCCGCGCAGCCGCTGACGATCGGCGGCGTGCAGATCCCCGCCGGTGACGTGGTGCTGCTGTCCCTGGCCTCCGCCGAGCACGACAGCGCGCGCTACCCGCGGGCCGACCAGCTCAACATCGAGCGGGCGGACCGGCAGCACCTCGCGTTCGGGCACGGCATGCACTTCTGCCTCGGCGCGCCGCTGGCCCGGCTGGAGGGCGACGTGGCGTTCCGGACGCTGCTCGGCCGGTGTGCCGGTCTGGCGCTGGACACCTCCCGGCCGCTCGGGTGGCGGGTGTCGCTGGGCAGCCGAGGACTGCGGACGCTGCCGGTGACGTTCAGGACGAGGCCCAGGATGCCGCTGGACGAGCAGGCGACGATCAAGGTGCCCAAGCCGATGTGAGGGGCCACGCGGCCATCCTGAGCTGGCGTTATAGGGTGAGCGCGTGGTCTACAAGCAGGTGGTTCGCAGGGCGTTGTTCGGAATGCGCGGCGGCGACGCGGAGCGGGTCCACGAGACCACGCTCGACGTCATGGCCCGGCTGAGCCCGCTGGCGCGGTTCGCCCGCAACCAGAACAACCCCCGCACCGTCTTCGGCGTCCGCTTCCCCAACCCCGTGGGGCTCGCGGCGGGCCTGGACAAGGACGGGCGCGCGCTGCCGGCGTGGGCCGCGCTGGGGTTCGGGTTCGTCGAGGTCGGCACCGTCACGTGGCACCCGCAGCCGGGCAACCCGAAGCCGCGCCTGTTCCGCCTGCGCGAGGACGAGGCCATCATCAACCGGATGGGCTTCAACAACGCGGGTGCGCAAGCGCTTGCCACCAAGCTCGACAGGACGCCGCTGAGGGCCCCGCTGGGCATCAGCCTCGGCAAGTCGAAGATCACGCCGGTCGAGGACGCCGTCCAGGACTACCTGAACTCGCTGAACGCCCTCAAGGACCACGGCGACTACTACGCGATCAACGTCAGCTCCCCCAACACGCCCGGCCTGCGCAGCCTGCAGGACAAGGGCGCGCTCACCGAGCTCGTGGGGACGCTCACGAAGGCCACGACCAAGCCGATGCTGGTCAAGATCGCGCCGGACCTCACCGACGACGCCATCGCCGAAGTCATCGAGGTGTGCGTCGACAACGGCATCATGGGCCTCATCGCCACGAACACAACCCTCAGCCGTGAAGGCCTGAAGAGCGCTCATCGGGACGAGACCGGCGGTCTCAGCGGCAAGCCGCTCACGCAGCGCGCGAACGACGTGGTCCGCTTCATCACGAAGAACAGCGACCTGCCGGTCATCGGCGTCGGCGGCATCGCGACCGCCGACGACGCCAAACGCATGATCGACGCGGGCGCGAGCCTCGTGCAGATCTACACCGGGTTCATCTACGAGGGACCGGGGCTCGTGTCGAGGATCAACCGGGCACTGAGGTGAGCGCGTCCGGACGCGACTGTCCGGAGCGGACGACGGGAACCGTCCCGCACTGAACGGGTCCGAAGTGGACTAGTTGCTCCGCGCCGCGCGCAGCCAGCGCATGATCGGGTGCAGTATCACGACGAGCAGCGAGCCCCACACCATGCCACCCATCTCCAGGTCGCCGACCTCGATGGTCAGGTCGCCGACGCCGGCCACCAGCGCCGCGCCGCCGACCATCGCGTTCGCCGGGTTCGACAGGTCGACGCCGCGGTCCATCCAGATTCGCACGCCGATCAGCACGATCAGGCCGTAGAGGATCAGCGTGCAGCCGCCGAGCACGCCCGGCGGGATGGTGCCGAACAGCGCTATGGCCTTCGGGGAGAACGCCAGCGCCGCGGCGAAGACGCCGGCGAACGCGAACGCCGCGGTCGTGTGGACGCGGGTCACGGCCATGACGCCGATGTTCTCGGAGTACGTCGTGGTCCCGACGCCACCGCCGAGGCCGGACAGAGCCGTCGACAGGCCGTTCGCGATGATCGCGTCGCCCGCGCTGCCGTCGAGGTTGCGGCCGGTCAGCGCCGCGACCGCCTTCACGTGCCCGACGACCTCGGCGACCAGCACGATCACGACGGGCAGCATCAGCAGCACCACGGACGGCCGGAGCTCCGGCTCGTGCAGCTGCGGCAGGCCCACCCACGCCGCCTCGCGCAGCGCGGTGAACCTGGCCTGCGGAACCGCCCCCGCCAGCAGGCCGCCCACCCAGACCGCGACGAAGCCCAGCAGGACCGAGAACCGGAACACCAGGCCGCGGCCGAGCACGCCGGCCACCAGGATCAGCGCGGTCGTGACGGCGGCGAGCAGGGGCTGCTCGGCGAAGTTCGAGGTGGCCTGGTGCGAGAGGCTCAGGCCGATGATGATCACGACGGCACCGGTGACGACCGGCGGCATGACCGACTCCAGCAGCCGCACGCCGAGCGCCTTGACCGCGATGCCGACGACGATCACGAGCAGGCCGGCGGCGACGACACCGCCGAGCTGGGCGGCGATGCCCTGTTCGCGGGCGGCGACCAGCGGCGCCACGAAGGCGAAGGACGAGCCCAGGTAGCTGGGGACGCGGTTCTTGGTGATCACCAGGAACAGCAGCGTGCCCAGGCCGGAGAACAGCAGAGTGGTGGCGACGGGAAGACCGGTGGCGGTGGGGACGAGCACCGTCGCGCCGAACATGGCGACCAGGTGCTGCACTCCGAACCCGAGGGTGAGCGGCCAGCTCACCCGTTCCTGGGGTGCGACGGTCTCACCGTCGGTGATCCGACCGTCCCCGTGCACGGTCCATAACGCCAACGCACTGCCTCCCGGCAATTCAGCCGATCTTCCCGCAGACCGGCCCCGGAATCCTGCCACGCCAGGTAGCGACTACGGCTAGATAACGGTCTGATAATCACACGATCGCCCTAAGGATCTCCAGAGAGAACCGCCGAATAGGCGCACGTGATCACAGAGAGTTACATTTCAGTGCGCTGAATAGCCTGATACGTCGCGCATCGCGGACGCCAGACCGGCCAGGTGGTCCGTCGCGTCGTCGAGCACCTCGCGCGGATCCTGGAACTGCGTGCTCGCCGCCAGGGCCTTGCCCGCCTCGGCGACCAGCGCGCAGTAGCGGTCCACGCCGTCCGCCAGCTGGCTCCGGAGCACCCGCACGCCCTCGACCAACGCCGCACGCTCCAGGTGCGGTGCTGTGTCCCGAGCGCGTTCGACCGCCTGCAGCTGCCCCGACACCGCGCGGATCGCCCACGAGGCCTCCTGGGCGGTCTGACGGGCGTGCTGGACGGACTCCGTCGGCATCGTCGTGAGCGCGGGCGAGTCGAGCTGACGTAGCAGCTCGGCCATCGCGTCCTCGGCGCTGTGCAGCTTCTCCATCGGGACGCGCGCGGCGGAGATGTGCGCCGGCAACGGCGGCCGGGGCGGCGGTGGCGGCGACAACGCCAGCCGTTGCCGGGCGGCGGTCAGCTCGCGCAGCTTGAACCCGCTGCGCACGGCGAGCAGACCGGGCACGGCCGCGCCGATCGTGCCGCCGACCGCGGCCCACGTGCCGAGCACGCCGGTGAACCCGAAGACGGCGAGGGTGCCGAAGATCGTGATCAGCGCCAGCCAGAACGTGAGCACGGCGTTGGTCCGCTTGCGCTTGCGTTCGAGCTTGGCGACCGGGTCGTTCCACTTCTGCAGGCGGTAGCGCGCCTGCTCGGCCAGCGGGTGGCCCTGGAGCGACGCACCCAACTCGCCGACGACCTTGCGGACGATCTCGTTGTTGGGACGGTTTCTCCAGGGCTCCATGATCACCTGCTGCTCCTCCTGCCCCTCGCACCCATCAGTTCTGGGCGGGCGGCACCTGCTGCTGCGTGGTCTTCTGCTCCTGCTGGACGCGCTGCGCGATCTCGGCCTGGATCTGCGCGGCCGCGTTGTTGCCCGCGGTCACCTGCTGCGGCGTGCCCGGCTGGCCGCCGTGCATGGACGCGCGGATCTGCTCGAGGCGCGACGAACCGGCGAGCTGCGTGGTCGAGGCCTGCACCTCGAGCATCCGGCCCTGCACCGAGTTCTGGGCGAGCTCGGCGGACCCGAGCGCGGTCGAGTAGCGCTTCTCGATCTTGTCGCGAACCTCTTCCAGCGACGGCACGTTGCCCGGCGCGGCGAGCTCGCTCATCTGGTTCAGCGACGCGGAGACCTGCTCCTGCATCTTGGCCTGCTCCAGCTGGCTGAGGAGCTTGGTGCGCTCGGCCAGCTTCTGCTGCAGCATCATCGAGTTGCGCTCGACCGCCTGCTTGGCCTGGGCGGCGGCCTGCAGCGACTGGTCGTGCAGCGTCTTGAGGTCCTCGATGCCCTGCTCGGCGGTGACGAGCTGGGTGGCGAAGCCCTGCGCGGCGTTCTCGAACTGGGTCGCCTTCTGCTCGTCGCCCTTCGAGCGCGCCTCGTCGGCGAGCACGAGCGCCTGACGCGCGGAGGCCTGCAGCTTCTCCACGTCGCCCAGCTGGCGGTTGAGCTTCATCTCCAGCTGCCGCTGGTTGCCGATGACGGCCGCGGCCTGCTGAGAGAGCGCCTGGTGCTGACGCTGCGCCTCCTCGATGGCCTGCTGGATCTGCACCTTCGGGTCAGCGTGCTCGTCGATCTTCGACGAGAACGACGCCATCAGGTACTTCCAGAACTTCACGAACGGACTGGCCATCTCCTACGCCTGCCTTCTCGGTGCCGGTGTTGGATCCATCGTCTCAATTGTGCGTCGGCGTATCCACCGACACGGGGAGATATCCGGGAACACCCTGACCCACCCCGGGACTTAGGAGTACACGTCTGACGACGTGCCAATCCTGCCCGCACCCGCGTCCGGGGACGCGGTGACCCAGCGTGCTGTGGCCAAGCCGTTGCCTGGCGCTCGGCACGCTGCCGTCGTTGTCAGTTGAACGCACGAAGGTCCGTTCTTGTTGCAGACCGTCACGTGGCCAGGACCACAGGCGCCACGAATGCGGGCGGCCCCGCTCGTCGTGGACGAACGGGGCCGCGGAGGACAAGGGGATCAGGCCGCTACGACTGCCTTGGGCGTCTCGCCGATCTTGCTCGTGAGCCTGTGGCTCAGCATGGGCTGCAGACGCAGGTCGGACAGGTCGTCCGACAGCGTGGACGGCAGCACGCGGCCACCCTCCAGCTTGCCGCGCTCCGAACGTCCGTCCGGGACGGTGTCCGGCACCGTGTCCGGCGTCTGCTGGACGGCGCCGATGTCGGAGGCGACGTGGTGCAGCAGTTCGGACAGCGGCAGTTCCAGTGCTTCGCAGATGGCCGCGAGGAGTTCGCTGGACGCCTCTTTGCGGCCGCGCTCCACCTCGGACAGGTACCCCAGGCTCACGCGGGCGGTCCGAGAGACCTCGCGCAGCGTGCGGCGTTGGTTGGTGCGGGCATGGCGAAGCCGATCACCGATCGCCTCGCGCAGCAGCACGGTCATCGCGCGCCTCCTTCCGGCCGGCCGTGTCCCTACGTTACCGATCGACACCGACAACGGGCAGTGACTTCCGAACACGTCCGCCAAGGGCGAACGAACGGCCGGTCATCGTTTGTTCCCGTCCTTGGTGATCAGCAGGTATTCCGACAGCAGGACCAGCGCTTTTTCCACGGCTGTGAAACGCACCGCTTTTCTGTCACCACTCACAGTAATCGTCCGCACTGTGGACACTCCAGGCCCGCTCAAGCCGATGTGGACCGTGCCTGGAGCGACTCCGTCCTGCGGTTCGGGTCCGGCGACTCCCGTCAGCCCGATTCCCCAGTCCGACCGGCACCGCTTCCGGGCGCCCTCGGCCAGCTGGACCGCGACGTCCGGGTGCACGGCACCGTGCTCGTCGAGCAACTGCTGATCCACGCCCGCGAGCTCGTGCTTGAGCTCGGTCGCGTAGACGATCAACCCACCGCGGACCACGGCACTCGCCCCCGGTGTGTCGACGATCGTCGCGCACAGCAGACCCGCGGTCAGCGACTCGGCCGTGGCGACGGTCTCTTCCCTCGCTTTGAGCAGCTCGACCACGTTCGTCATAGAACGGCCCGACCTGCTCTCGCCTTCATCTTGAACGCTCTGATGACGTAGTCGATTCCCGTGACGACCGTGAGGACGAGCGCGATGGCCATGATCACCCAGGCGATGAGCTGCAGCACGTCGTTCTGCGGGAGCACGAACAGCCCGATCGCGATGACCTGGGCCAGCGTCTTGGCCTTGCCGCCGCGGCTCGCCGGGATCACGCCGTAGCGGATCACCCAGAACCGCAGCAGCGTGATGCCGACCTCGCGCACGGCGATGACGATCGTGATCCACCACGGCAGCACGTCGAGGATGCTCAGCCCCACCAGCGCGGACCCGGTCAGCGCCTTGTCGGCGATCGGGTCGGCGATCTTGCCGAAGTCGGTGATGAGGCCGTGCTTGCGGGCGAGCGTGCCGTCGATGTGGTCGGTGAAGCTCGCGACGGCGAAGATCCCGAACGCGATGAGCCGCCACGTCGTGTCGAAGCCGCCCGCTTCGAACAGTGAGAACAGGAAGACCGGTACGAGCGCCAGCCTCGCCATCGTGAGGACGTTGGCGACGTTGAGCAGCGGGACCTTCCTGGCCTCCGTCATGTCGGGATTACCTCGACGATCAGGTCCACGCCCTCGGAGTCGACCACGCGGCACCGGACGAGGTCACCGCGCTTGAGCCCCTCGGCCTCGAGCACGATGCACTCGCCGTCGACCTCGGGCGCCTGGTGCTCGGCGCGGCCGACGCAGTCGTTCTCGTCGTCCTCCTCCTGCTCGACCAGCACGACGACCTCGGTGCCGACCCGGTCCTCCGCGCGCTGGCTCGTCAGCTCCTCGACGAGGTTGCCGATGCGCTGGACGCGCTCGGCGATGGTGTCCGCGTCGAGCTTGCCGTCGAGCTCCTCGGCCTCGGTGCCGTCCTCGTCGGAGTAGCCGAAGATGCCGACGGCGTCGAGGCGCGCCTCGGTGAGGAACCGCTCCAGCTCCTGCAGGTCCGCCTCGGTCTCACCGGGGAAGCCCACGATGAAGTTGCTGCGGATGCCGGCCTCGGGCGCGTGCTCGCGGATCTGCCACACGAGCTTGAGGAAGCTGTCGGTGTCGCCGAACCGGCGCATGCGCCGCAGCACGTTCTCGCTGGAGTGCTGGAACGACATGTCGAAGTAGTTCGCGACCTTGCCGGTCTTCGCGATGGCCGCGACGAGGCTGGGCTTGGTCTCGGCCGGCTGCAGGTAGCTGACGCGCACGCGCTCGACGCCCGCGATGCTCGCGAGGCGCGGCAGCAGCTGCTCCAGCGCACCCTGCTCGCGCGGCAGGTCCTTGCCGTAGCTCGTCGAGTTCTCGCTGACGAGGAACAGCTCCTTGACGCCGTTCTCGGCGAGCCACACGGCCTCGGCCACGACCTCGTCCGGGTGCCGCGACACGAACGCGCCGCGGAAGCTCGGGATGGCGCAGAAGCTGCACCGGCGGTCACAGCCGGACGCGATCTTCAACGGCGCCACCGGGGCGTCGTCGAGGCGCTTGCGGGGCGTCTTGGTGGGACCCCAGCCGTGGCCGGGCACCTGCACGTCGTTCCTGGCCTCCTGGCGCTTGACCGGCGTGATCGGCAGCAGCGTGCGGCGGTCCACCGGCACGTGCGACTCGACCACCTTGCCGTGCAGCACGTCCTGGAGGCGCTCGGCGAGGTCGTTGTACTGGTCGAAGCCGAGGACCGCGGCCGCCTCGGGAAGGCTGTCCGCGAGCTCCTTGCCGTAGCGCTCCGCCATGCACCCGACCGCGACGACCTTGGCGCCGGTGTCGGCCGCGGCGAGCAGCGTGTCGACCGAGTCCTTCTTCGCCTGCTCGACGAAGCCGCACGTGTTGACGACGACGACGTCCGCGCCCTCGTCCACCAGCTCCCAGCCGCCCTCGCCGAGCCGCCCGGCGAGCTCTTCGGAGTCGACCTCGTTGCGGGCGCAGCCCAGGGTCAGCAGCGACACGCGTCGCGGAGTGGTGGGAGAAGACACGGTGCTCAGGGTAACCGGCCCGGGTGTGCGCTCTTGAACTCAGTGCTGCAAGAGCACCTCGGCCAGACGCCACACGTCGGTCGAGGGGTTGCCCGCCTTCAGCGCCTTGGCACGTTCGACCGCTTTCTGCACGGTGCCCGCCAGCGCGGCGAAGTCGAGCGTGCCCTTCGCATATCCGGGCATGTGCTTGCGGAGCTTGTCGGCTGCGGCCTTCGGACTGGCGATCCCCGCGGTGCAGTCGGCGAAGTGCAGGGTCAGCCACACCTCGAAGCACGGGTTCGACACAGCCAGCGAGATCCCTGCCACCTCGGCGGCGGCAACGGCTGCGTCGATGTCGAACTCGTCGACGTCGACGACACACCAGTACTCGTCGAACCCGTCCCGATCGTTCTGGCGCGGCTTCACCGCGTGCCGGACGAGTTGCTCGGGCGAGCCGACCTCGACGACGGCTTTCACGGTCACCGGTTCGGACAGGCGCTTCACCCCGTCCGGATACGCCTGCTCGGTCTGCCCGCAGCAGACGACGAGCACACGACTGGCGGATGTCCTGAACGGCGTTCCGCGGCGGCGAGCCGAGTTCTCACGCCGCGCCATCAGCACCACGCAGCACTGCCGAGACGAAGGCCTCGGCGACCACATCCGGAATCGCGCCGTAGCTGCCGCCGAGGTACCTGCGCTCGAGGTTCTCGCCCTCTTTGCGAGGCTTGAAGTCGGTCAACGCGTACAGCGACGAAGCGCCGTTCTCGTCCTTGTCGACGAACCACACGTCCTCACGGGTGAGCACCTCGTCTCCCAGCACCGGGTTCAGGAGACTCGCGTCATGCGTGGTGAACACGAGTTGCGCTCCGCCCCTGTTGGCCTTCACGTCGCGGAACAGACCGACCAGCGCGGCGGTGAGACGTGGGTGCAGACTCGCGTCGATCTCGTCGATCACCACCGTGCCGCCGGCACGCAGGACGGTCACCACGGTCGGCAGCAGGCTGAGCCATGAACGGGTCCCGGCCGACTCCACGTCGAACGGAAGCACGACCTCCTCGTCGCCGTGGGCCATGTACAGCGACCGCGCCGGTGATCCGTCAGGGCGCGCTGTCTCGATCACGGCGAGGCCTGAGATGCCGAGATCGGCGGCTCTCAGCAACTCCACCAGGTAGCCGCAGTCACCGGGGTCGGCCGTCAGGAACTCGGTGATCGCCTGCTCGTCCGGCCGCACCTGATCGCCGAGCCGGAAGTGCAGATGATCGGTGAACCACCGGTACACCGGCAGCACGTGGGCGATGGCGGTCTGCGCGGCGAGGCTCAGGAACAGCGAGTTCGGCCGCAGGAGGTTGCGCAGGACGTCCAGCTTCGCGCGGTCCCCCACCGTGCTGCCGAACTGGAGCCCGGACCCGTCGCGTTCGAACAGGACTCGCCTGCGTGCTTCCGGGTAGGAGTACAGCCACTCCTCGCGCACGGCGAAGTCGTCGAGCTCGAACCCGTACGTGTAGCGCACTCCGTCCAGCAGGAGCTCGACCACGAAAGTGGACGCGCCACCCTCCGGCCGCCAGGCGAAGGGCTGTCGGGGCACGCCGGCATCCAGCTCCCACCTCGCGAACGAGTCATGCACGGCCGTGGCCATGAACCGCAACCCGTCGAGCAGGTTCGACTTGCCCGAGGCGTTCGCACCGTAGATCGCGGACACGGGCAGGACCGCCCGATCCTTCGAGTACACGGGCACGAGCAACAACTCGTGCTCGTCCCGGAACGAGCGGTGGTTACCGAGCCGAAAACTCCGCAACACCGCCTACACACCTCCTGCAACTGCCTACAGGCTGTTTCTCGTAAGTAAACCGCACACATCGGCCTATAGCTTCTTCCTGGAGTGAGTTTCGCGATAGGCAGCTCTGCCCGGAGGCCTCACGTGGGCGCGGCCCATACTTGACGCTTGTGACCAGTGGGGTAGTTGTGCGGCGCGCCCGCACCAGTGATGTGCGCGCCATGAAGACGTTGATCGACGGGTACGCGGGCAAGGTCCTGCTGGCCAAACCGCTGGTCACGCTGTACGAGGCCGTCCAGGAGTTCTGGGTGGCCGAGGAGGACGGCGAGCTGCTCGGGTGCGGCGCCCTGCACGTGATGTGGGAGGACCTGGCCGAGATCCGCAGCGTCGCGGTGTCCCCCATGGCCCTGGGCAAGGGCGTCGGGCACCGGATCGTGGCGCAGCTCATCGCGACGGCGCGGGAGCTCCAGCTCGGGCGCATCTTCGTGCTGACGTTCGAGACGCGGTTCTTCAGCAAGCACGGGTTCGTCGAGATCGAGGGAACGCCGGTGAGCCCCGAGGTCTACGAGGAGATCATGCGGTCGGTCGACGAGGGTGTCGCCGAGTTCCTCGACCTCAGCTACGTGAAGCCCAACACGCTCGGCAACAGCCGGATGCTCCTGGAGCTGTAACTCTTCGAGTAATCACTCGAAGAGTCTTGACTCGACTAACGGCGCGGGGCCAGGATCGGTCGCGTGTCCGAATCGCTGACCATCGACGAGCTCTCCGCCCGGATCGGCCTGCCCAGCAGCACCATTCGCATGTACCAGACGAAGGGTGTGCTGCACGCGCCGAGACGGCAGGGGCGCGTGGCGTACTACGACGCCTCGCACGTCGAGCGGTTGACGTTGGTGCAGCGGTTGCAGCAGCGGGGGTTCTCGCTGCCCGCGATCGCGGAGCTGATCTCGGCACGCGAGAAGGGCGAGTCGGTCGCCGCGGTGCTCGGCATGGGTGAGGCCGAGGGACCCGACGACTGGGTGCGGATCAAGGTGCGCGACATCCGCCACCTCGTTCCGATGGGAGACGTCCAACCGCGACTCCTCCTCCGGGCTATGCGGTTGGGCTTGGTGCGGTGGAAGTACGGCTGGCCGCACGCGCGTCGCTGGGCACTCGAGGCGGGCGGCAGGCTCGCCGGTCTCCGGGTGCCCAGCGATGACGTCATGGACAGCTTCACGCGCCTGCGCACGGCGACCGACGCGGTGGCGGCGGACTTCGTGCGGTTGTTCGAGCGGCAGTTCTGGCCGGAGCTGGCGCGCAAGGCCGGTGACGAGAACCAGCTGGAGAACGTGCGGGCGTTGCTCGTCGAGCTGACGTACACGGCGGAGACCGCGGTGGTGGGGACGCTGCGCGAGTCGATCCGGGACGCGGCCGAGGAGTTCGCGTCACGGCACGGGCTGCTGCCCAGCGACGACTTCCAGCCCGCGTGGGCCGAGCAGCCGCTGCCGCCGATCGCCGAGAACCTCATGGACCCGGCGGGAGACCTGCCGAGCGAGCAGGAGATCGAGAACTTCCTGCGAAGGGGGGACGAGGATGAGCCTGGTCGCTGATCCCGCGTGGCACGCACAGGTTCGTGACGAAGGTCTTGTCGTGTACGCGGGTGCGGATCTCACGTACCTGATTCCCGACCTGCCCAGGGCGGTGGCCGTGGCGCTGGCAGGGCTGTTCGAGCCGGTTTCGAGGGGAGTGGCTCGCACGGTCGACGAGAACCGGTTGGGGGAACCGGCTCGCCGGCACGTGGCCCAGCTGAGGACCCTGGGCGCTCTCCGCCCGGCGGGGTTGCCGTCCGACGACGCGAAGCCGGCCAGGATCGGCACGCGCTTCGTCGGGGAGGCGCCCGCCGGGCTGGTGGAGCGGTTGCCGCACGACGACGAGCCCGATCTGCTCCTCGTCGTGCGGACGACCGGAACGCTGCTCGACCTGGTCGAGGTGGCTCGCTCCACCAAGGTCCCGCACCTGTTGCTGGACCTCGCCTACCACCACACCGCCGCGATCGGGCCCTTCGTGGTGCCCGGTGCCGGTGCTTGCCTGGCGTGCCTCGCGGTGCGGGCGGGGCGGCGGTGGGGAGATCCGCCACCTCCCCCGCGTCCGGGCGCCCTGGCTTTCGACTTCCCTCTTTCCCTTGCACTGCAAGCGATCGAGAACATCCGCACCGGCTCACTGGCGCTGCTCGACACGGTCGTGACCGTTGACCTCGACGAGTTCACGACGACTCGGGAGAGCGTGTTGCCCGCCGCCGGCTGCGAAGTCTGCCCGGAGGTCGAGTCCGGGCGCGTGCCACTTCCTTGGGGGAACCATGAACGCGACAGCAGTCCGGTTACCTGACCAGTTCTCACCCGGTGCGGCCGCCGCCAACGCCGCGACGCCCACCTGTTGCTGTTGTTGTTGCTGCTGCGCGGTTTCCTCGGTCGGCGCGGCCGTGCAGATCCCGGCCGCGCTGCACCGGGACACCGAAGAGCTCCCCCGGCCCCGCAGCGCGCTCGTGCTGCCCGCCGCGATCCTCCCCCTGCTGGTGCTCGTGTCGCCGTTCGTCACCGACGGCGAGGTCATCGGCCTGCATTGGGGCTGGTGGGTCGGCGGTGTCGTCGCGGCGTTCGGCTGGGCCGCCGCGGCAGGGTTCCTCGCACGATCACCGAAACCGTGGATGAGCCTGGTCCGGTTGCTCGGCTGGGCTTTGCTGTGGTGCGTCGAACCGTTCGTCGTGCTGCCCGTGCTGGGCGTGATCGCCGAGGTCACGCACGTCGCGGTCGCCGTGGTGCTGTACCTCGGTGGCGCGCTGGCACTGGCCTGCTGGATCTTCAAGCGCTACCGGCGCGCGTCGTGAAGACGGTCGCGGAGGCGCTGGTCGAGCGCGCGGTCGGGTGGCGGCAGGGCGTGGTGTCGCAGCTGCACCCCGTGCCGCACAGCCTGTCCGATGTGGACGTCGAGGGGTGGGCTGCGGTGCCGGAGCCGCTCGCCACCGGCGGTACTTCCGGTGGCACGTCGAAGGTCGCGGCGATAGCCGAGGCGTTGGAGCGCCACGCGGCCGCGCGAGCGCCGTTGGAGATCGTCACCGACGGTCCGTGCTGGCCGTTGGAGCACTTCAGCCTGCACGCGGTCGAGCAGCGCGTGGCCCCGGACTACCGCTACCGCAAGGGATACGTCGACACCCGCTACACGCGGGCGTGGACGTTGCCCGACAACGAACCGATCCGCGTACCGGCCGGGCTGGTCGGGCTGGACGCCTCGTACGGGTTGCCCACGACCTCGTCCGGTCTCGCGGCGGGGCCGTCGACGACCAGCGCCCTGCTGAGGGCGACCCAGGAACTGGTCGAGCGCGACGCGTTCACCACGACCTGGCTGCACTCCATCGCCCCGCAACGGTTTTCCGCCGAGCTGCCGGACGGCGTCGAGGCGTTCGACCTCACGCCCGCCTACAGCCCGCACCCGGTGGTCGCCGTCGCGGGTTCGCTGCCGATCGCCGGCAGACCGCGGCCGACTCTGGGGCTCGCCTGCCGGGCAACGGTCGCGGAGGCGGTGCGGAAGGCGTACGAGGAGTGGGTGCAGGGCACGGTGTTCATCGAGGTGTGGCTGGCGCGCAACGGCGACCGGCCCGTCGAGGAGGCCACCGACTTCGACCGGCACGCCGTCTACTACGCGACGCACCCGGCCGAGTGGGACGCGCTGCCGTGGTTCTCCGGCTTCGAGGCGGATCCGCCGCGGGACGCCGAAGCCGTCGGAATCGCGGCGGAACTGACCGAGCTGGTGCACGCGCTGGACGACGCCGGCATCCGGCTCGCCTACCGCGAGCTGACCACGCCGGAACTGTCCGCGGTCGGACTGCACTGCGTCCGCGTCCTGTCCCCCGACCTCGCGCCGCTGCACGCCGACCACCGCTGGCCGCACCTCGGCGGCCGCGCCCGTGAGCTCGGCTGGCGCTACCCGCACGCCTCGCCGGGCGTGTTCCCGAATCCCGCACCGCATCCGCTGGGGTGAGCCGATGTTCGACGACTTCTGGGCCGCCAGCCGGTTCTCCCCGCTGCACCAGCGCAGGCTCGGCGACCGGCTGCGCGAGTTCCGGCCGCAACCGCCGTTGGTCGATCCGCTCGAACTGCCTTCGGCGCCCGTCCCGCTCCCCCGCCCTCACGACCGGCTGCAGAAGCTGTTCCAGGCGCGCAAGAGCACCCGCGAGTTCGCTTCCAAGCCGTTGACGGACAAGCAGCTCGGAACGGTCCTGGGGGCGCTGTCGGACAACAGCGTTCCCTCCGCCGGTGGGCTGAACCCGTTGCGCTGCTACGCGTTCGTCAACGGACGCGCGGCCCGCTACGACATCCGCCGGCACGCCCTGCAGGACATCGGACCGGCCCCGTCGAACCTCGCCGAGATCCTCGGCACGCCCTCCACCCCACCGCTGACGATCGTGCTGGTGCTGGCGGACGAGGAGTCGTTCGAGAAGTACGGCGAACGCGCGGGACGCTTCGGCCTCGTCGAGGCGGGCGCCGCGGCCCAGACCATCTGCCTCCGGCTGGCCCAGCAGAAGCTCGGCGGCTACCTGCTGGGAGGAGTAGCGGACAACGAGATGCTTCACTCTCTCGGGCTACCACGAAAGCTTCGAGTTGCCGCGGCCCTCGCCTGCGGGCACATGATCACCTGACGTTCATCAGATCGTGTCTACCGAGGACTGACGATCACCGGCTACAACTGGGCGAGACCCTGATCACACTTCGAGGAGCTCGCCATGTCGAAGACCCTGCGTTCGGCGTTCGTGGGCGCCGCCGCGACCGTGACCCTGATCTTCACCGGCACCCCGGCACAGGCCGTGGACGCCGTCGCGGTGACCGACGACTACATGTTCTCGAAGTCCCTCAGCCAGTTCACGACACTGCGCTCCCAACAGCCCTACGCCGACCAGCTCGACTGGTCGTCCGACGGCTGCTCGTACTCGCCGGACAACCCCTTCGGCTTCAAGCTCCTGCCCGCGTGCCACCGCCACGACTTCGGCTACCGGAACTTCAAGCGGCAGTCGCGGTTCACCGAGCCGAACCGGCTGCGCATCGACGACAACTTCAAGTCCGACATGTACCACCAGTGCGGCGGCAACTGGACCTGCAAGCGGACCGCGGACATCTACTACGCGGCGGTGCGCGAGTTCGGTGCCGGCGGGTCGTCGACGGCCGCGACCCTGCAGCAGGCCGGCGTGAGGTAGACCGGTCCCGCCCGCCCGCCTCGATCACGCGAGGCGGCCGGGCGGGTCGCCCTCAGACCTCGTCGGCCGGGCCGCCGCCGCGCATCAGGTAGATCACGGACTCCAGCTCGTCCGGCTTGATCAGCACCTCGCGTGCCTTCGAGCCCTCCGACGGGCCGACCACGCCGCGCGTCTCCAGCAGGTCCATGAGCCGCCCCGCCTTCGCGAAGCCGACGCGGAGCTTGCGCTGCAGCATCGACGTCGAGCCGAACTGCGACGTCACGATCAGCTCGGTCGCCTGCACCAGCAGCTCCAGGTCGTCGCCGATGTCGGCGTCGATCTCCTTCTTCTCGCCGGCCTTCTGCGCCGTGACGCCGTCGGTGTACTCGGGCTGCGCCTGGTTCTTGGTGAACTCGACGATCGAGGAGATCTCCTCGTCGCCGACGAACGCGCCCTGGATGCGAACCGGTTTCGAGGCGCCCATCGGCAGGTACAGGGCGTCGCCCATGCCGATCAGCTTCTCGGCGCCCGGCTGGTCCAGGATGACCCGCGAGTCCGTCAGCGACGACGTCGCGAAGGCCAGGCGGGACGGCACGTTCGTCTTGATCAGGCCGGTGACGACGTCGACGGACGGCCGCTGGGTCGCCAGCACCAGGTGGATGCCCGCGGCACGGGCCTTCTGCGTGATGCGGACGATCGCGTCCTCGACGTCGCGCGGCGCGGTCATCATCAGGTCGGCCAGCTCGTCGACGATCGCCATGATGTACGGGTACGGGCGGTAGACGCGCTCGGAGCCGGGGGGCGCGGTGATCTCGCCGGACTTCACCTTGCGGTTGAAGTCGTCGACGTGGCGCACCCGGTTGACCTGCATGTCCTGGTAGCGCTGCTCCATCTCCTCGACGAGCCACGCGAGCGCCGCCGCTGCCTTCTTCGGCTGCGTGATGATCGGCGTGATCAGGTGCGGGATGCCCTCGTACGGCGTCAGCTCGACCATCTTCGGGTCGATGAGGATCATGCGGACCTCGTCGGGCGTCGCGCGGGCCAGCAGCGACACCAGCATCGAGTTCACGAACGACGACTTGCCGGAACCCGTGGAGCCCGCGACCAGCAGGTGCGGCATCTTCGTCAGGTTCGCGGTGACCATGTGGCCCTCGATGTCCTTGCCGAGGCCGATCACCATCGGGTGCGTGTCCTTCAACGTCGACGGTGCGCGCAGCACGTCGCCGAGGCGGACCATCTCGCGGTCGCTGTTCGGCACCTCGATGCCGACCGCGGACTTGCCGGGGATCGGGGCCAGCAGGCGCACGTTGTCCGTCGCGACGGCGTACGCGATGTTCTTGGTCAGCGCGGTGATCTTCTCGACCTTCACGCCGGGGCCGAGCTCGACCTCGTAGCGCGTGACCGTCGGGCCGCGGGTGAAACCGGTGACCTGGGCGTCGATCGAGAACTGGTCCAGCACGCCGGTGATGGCCTCGATCATCTGGTCGTTGGCCTTGCTGCGCGTCTTCGGCGCGTCGCCGTCCTTGAGGACGTCCGGCGGCGGCAGCTGGTAGTCGCCCTCGACGGCGCGCACGGCCATCGCCTGAGCCGGGGCGGCGGCAGCGGCGGCCTTCTTCGACACGGGAGCGGGCTTCGGGGCGACCGGCTCGGGCTCCTCCAGCGGGAGCTCTGCCTGCGGCTCCTCCTCCACGGTCTCCGCGGCCTGACGGCGGCGCGACGGACGGCGCAGGCGAACCGGCTTCGGCTCCTCCTCGACCGGCTCCTCGGCGTCGAAGGGCGGCGCGGTGGGCTCGCGGTGCACGAGGGCGCGAAGTCGTTGCGGCACCTCGCGAACGGGCCAGTGCAGCACGCAGAGGAGGCCGAAGCCGAAGATCATCACGAGCAGCGGGCCGGCGACCCACGGGGTGAGGCCCTGCGCGAGGAACCCGCCGGCGAGGAACCCGAGCGCACCGCCCGCGTCACGCCGGGCGAGCGGGTCCATCGGCAGACCGCCGATGAGGTGGAACATGCCCAGCACGCCGATGGTGATCAGCACACCGCCGACGACGAGCCGGAACCGCTCCTCCGGCTTGGAGTCCGTGGACATCAGCGTCACGCCGATGCCGAGCAGCACGACCGGGACGATCACCGCCGGGAAACCGACGGAGCTGCGCACGGCGACGTCGACCCACTGGCCGACCGGCCCGCCCGCCTGCCACCACACGCCCGCGCCCGTGATGAACGCGAGCGCGATGAGGAACAGGCCGATGCCGTCACGCCGGTGTTCGGGTTCGAGGCCCTTCGTGCCGGTGATAGCACGGACCACGCTGCCGACGCCACGTCCCAAAGCGCCCCACACGGCGCTGATCACCCCGCCGCTCTTGCGCGGAGCGGGCTTTCTGGACGCGGTGGATCGCGCGCGCGGCTTTGCTGGTGCTTTGCCGCGTGACGTGGTCTTTCTCGAAGTCCCTGTACGCCCGGCCATGTCTATAAGGTAGTCCCTTGCGCCCCACCAGCCCCGTTTGCAACCGGGACGCGTGCGAAAGCTCATGGTTCACCCGATCAGGCACGGTGTCGCCGCGACACGCCGTACGCTGCGCGGCGTGTCCACACCGCTCTTCTGGCGCGTGCTCATCGCGATCGACCGGGGCCTCGTCGCACTGACCGGCAAGCTCGAGGTATCGGGCGACATCCCGCCGGAGCTCCTCGGCAAGCCGTTGCTGCTGGCGTCCAACCACATCGGCAACCTCGACCCGATGGTGCTCATCGCGGCCTGCCGCAAGGTGGGCGTCACCCCGCGCTTCATGCTCGCGGGCGGCCTGCTCGACGCGCCGGTCCTCGGTCCAGCCCTCAAGGCGGCGGGTCACCTGCGCGTCGACCGGAGGTCGGCGAACGTCGGCGAGGCGATGCACCGGGCCGTCGAGGCGCTGAGCAAGGGCGGTGAGCCGATCGCCGTCTACCCCGAGGGCAAGATCACGCTGGACCCCGGCATGTGGCCGGAGCGCGGCAAGACCGGCGTCGCCCGCATGGCGCTGGGCGGCGGCATCCCGGTGGTCCCGATCAGCCAGTGGGGCGCGCACGAGGCCGTGTACTGGGGCAACCTCAGCGTCGGCGGGTGGAAGGACGTGCTGCCGTACCTGACGTCGTGGCTGCGCGCGGTCCGCAGGCGGCCGACGTTCAGGGTCCACTTCGGCAAGCCCGTGGAGCTGTCGGACCTCAGGGCCGACACGATGGGCGACGCCCGCCGCGCGCACGAACGGATCATGCTCGCCATCACCGAGGGCCTGGTGCCGTTGCGCCTGGACGAGCCGGACGTCCCGAAGTTCCACGACCCGACGCGTCCGACGACCGGTTCCTCCCCCTGGCGGCCCGCGTGATCGAGTAGGCGATCACCGTCACCAGCATGAACAACGGCCTCGGGCCGCCGCTGTGGAGGCTGACCGCGAAGTCGGCGGCGGGAACGACCAGTGCCACCACGAACATCGCCGTGCTCGCCGTGGGCAGCTTCACCTTCGGGTCCGCCCACGGCGTGCGGCCCCACGGCTTCGCGACGCTCATCCACGCCTGGAACGCGATCGCGCTGATCATGAGCGACGTGCCCACGGGCATCCAGACCGTCACGCGCCCCTGAGCGGCCGCCTCGAGGTTCCCGCTCAGGATGAAGATGCCGACGTAGAGCTGGACGACGGTGATCACGAACTTCGCGAGCACCCACCAGTGCCGGAAGTAGCCCCACGGAGTCGTCGCGCTCAGCATCATGCCGCTGAACGCGCTGATGTTCGCCATGACCGCGAGCACCCGGTGATCGAGGAAACGCGCCATCTCGAACGCGTGGACGTCGCCCGATTCCATGCCGTACAGCAGCAGCGCCAGCAACGCGACGGCTTGGCTCATCCAGCCGACGGACGTGACGACGTGCAACCACACCAACAG
The DNA here is from genome assembly GCF_035525475.1 of Lentzea sp. GTDB lineage: Bacteria > Actinomycetota > Actinomycetes > Mycobacteriales > Pseudonocardiaceae > Lentzea. Next base: position 84,161 of record NZ_DATLEC010000043.1, read on the forward strand.
GGTTCGAGCGCGCTTCTGCATGACATGTAGCTTGCCTACCTATCGCGGCAGGCACATCGGGGATGTCCCTTAGGAGAGCTCGTGCAGCCGCGCTCGCACATCCGGCATGAGCGGGTGGTCGTAGTCCTCGTAGATCGTCAGCGCTTCCAGCAGGTGCGTTCGCGCCACGTCCGGCTGTCCGGCGCTCGACTCCCCCACTCCGTGCAACGCCTCCGCGAGGCTCTTGCGGTCACCAAGCACGCGCAGAAAGCCGACCGCCTCACGGAACGAGTCGCGCGCCTCGATCCGTTGGCCCAGCTTCAGAAGTGCCCAGCCGATGCTGACCAACGCCATCGCCTTACCGTGCACCGCACCGTGCGAGTCCATCACCTCGTACGCCCTGCGTGCTGACGCCAGCGACTCCTCGTGCTGACCGGCCAGCCGCAGGATGTCGCTCAGGAACAGCCTCGTGCCGCCCTCGCCGAACCACGAACCGACCTCGGCGTGCCGCTCCAAGGCCTCGCCGAACCGTTCCACGGCCAGGTCGAACTGACGCAGGCCGCCATATGCCATGCCCAGGCCCGTGAGGCTCCACGCGGCACCGACGCGGTCGTCGATCTCGCGTCGGATCGCCAGCGCACGGTCGAACAACTCCAGCGCGTCGGCGAAACGCTGTCCACGGAACGCGGCGAGTCCCTGGCCGTGCACTGCCCACGCGCGTACTGCCTGGTTGCCGTCACGCGCGGCAGTGCGTTCAGCGATGCGGTAGGTGCGGGTCCACTCGTCCAGAGCGCTCGACACGATGAAGTAGTTCCACAGCGCGACCGGGATCTGCCACGCCGCCGGCGAGTGCTCGTCCTCGGCGAGCTTCGTCACCGCCAGCAGGTTCGCGGACTCCGTGCGGCACCAGGTGAAAGCGTCGTCGTGCGACGCGAAGTCCTGAGTGGACAGCGGCGGCAGCAGGAACGCCGGGTGGTCCGGTGGTCCGATCATCGCCCCGGCGGCGTTCGCGGTGTCGAGGTACCACCGCAGCAGGCGTCCCACGGCCTCGTCACGGCCACCGGACGACTCCTCGGTGGCGCTGAGCTCCGTGGCGTACAGGCGGAGCAGGTCGTGCAGCCGGAACCGGCCGCGCGCGACCTCCTCCAGCATGTGCCCGCCCGCCAGCACGTCCAGCAACGCCCGCGCCCGCGACACCGGCACCCCTGCCAGGGCGGCGACGGCGTTCAGGCTGATCTCGCCGCCCGGATGCAGGCCGATCAACCGGAACGCCCGCGCCGCATCGGGTTTCAGGGCCAGGTACGACCACGAGAACGCCGCGCGCACGGCCGTGTCCTCGTCGTCGCCCGTGGCCAGCACGTTCAACCGGTCGCGCTCGTCCGCGAGGTCGTCGGCGAGGTCGGCCAGCATGAGGTGCGGCCGCGTGACGACGCGTTCCGCCGCGATGCGCACCGCCAGCGGCAGGTGCCCGCACAGTTCGACGAGCTTCGCCGCGGCGGCGGGTTCGGCGGTGACCCGGTCCGCGCCCACCGCGGACGTCAGCAGCGCCAGCCCCTCGTCGCGAGTGAGCGTCGACAACGTCATCGAGTGCGCGCCGTCGCGCGCGACGAGACCGCCCAGGTGGTTCCTGCTGGTGACGAGCACCATCGACGACGAACGCCCCGGCAGCAGCGGACGGACCTGGTCGGCCAGCCGCGCGTTGTCGAGGAGGACCAGAACCCGTTTGCCGGCGAGGACACTCCGGTACAGCGCGGACTTCGCCGGCAGGTCGTCCGGGATGCGTTCGGCCGGCACGCCGAGGCTCTGGAGCAACGGGGGCAACGCGGCCGCGGGCTGCACCGGCGGTGACGACGCGTCGAACCCGCGCAGGTCGACGTGCAGCTGTCCGTCGGGGAAGCGGGACGCCACCTGGTGCGCGAACCGCACCGCGAGCGCGGTCTTGCCGACACCACCGGTGCCGGTGATCACGACGAGCGCCGGGGAGTGGTCGTGCGGAACGACCTCGGCGAGCTTCGCGAGCTCCTTCTCCCTGCCGGTGAAGTCGCGGATCTCGTGCGGCAGTTGCACAGGAACGAGCGTGGGAGCGGCGGGTTCCGGCTGCGGGTCGTGGCGGCCGACGAGCAGCTGTTCGTGGAGCCGGCGCAGCTCGGGACCCGGCTCGATGCCGAGCTCGTCGACCAGCAGGCGGCGCAGGTCCGCGAAGACGGCGAGAGCCTCCGCCTGTCTGCCGCTGCTGTACAGCGCGGACATCAGCAGGCCGTGCAGCCTCTCCCGCAACGGATGCGCGCTGACCAACGTCGTGAGCTCCGCCGCCACCTCCGCCTCACGGCCGACAGAAAGCATTAACACCGCACGCTGCTCCACGGCCGTGAGTCGCAGTTCGGCCAAGCGCGCGCGTTCGACCGCGGCGAACGGGCCGGGCACGCCGTCCAGGGCGATTCCCCGCCACAGCCCCAGCGCGAGGTCGAACGCGGCGATCGCCTCCGCCGGTTCGTCGCGCAGACGCCCGGCCTCGTCCAGGTGGGTGCGGAACAGGGCGGCGTCGGAACTGCCGGGTGGAAGCCTCAGCAGGTAACCGGAATCCGTCGACAGCAGCACGGAGCTCGGCGCGCGGGAAGCCCGCCCCGGTTCGAAGAGCCGCCGCAGACCGGCGACGTAGGTGTGGATGCCGTTGTCCGCACTGGCGGGCGGCTCGTCGCCCCAGACCGCGTCGATCAGCTCGCTGCGGGACACGACGTGGTTGGCGCGCAAGGCGAGGACGGCGAGCACGGCCCTCTGCCGCGGCGGCCCGAGCGTGAGCTCCTGACCGTCGAGCGTCGCGGCGAGCTCGCCCAGCAGACTGACGCGCAACTCGTTCTGCACCTGTCGTCTCACTTCGTCGCTGTCCGCAGTCGTGTTGCAACCTACCGTCAGGAATCGTCCAGAAGCCATCCAGAAGCCGTACAGAGGGCTTCTCCACACTTCACTCAGGTGGATTGGGCCGAAATGAGGGGGCGGAGATGAACGCGGCCGAGGTCTTCGACACGCTCGGACTGGAATACCAACGCGCGTGGTCGCACCAGCCCGCGCTGCACGGCACCCTCGCGTGGTTCTCCGCGACGCAGCCGGCGGGCTCGCGCGTGCTCGACATCGGTTGCGGCACCGGCGTTCCCGTGGCGCGCACGCTCGCCAAGGCCGGCATGAGGGTCACGGGCATCGACGTCTCCCCGGTGATGGTCGACATCGCGGCCACCCAGGTCCCCGACGCCACGTTCCACAAGATCGACGTGCGCGACTTCGAGTCGCCGCCCGGGTCGTGGGACGTCGTCTGCGCCGTCTTCTCGCTGTTGCAGATGCCGCAGGCCGAGATCCTCGCCGTCCTCGGCCGGATCTCCGCGTGGCTGCGGCCCGGTGGCCACTTCTTCCTCGCCACCGTGCCGATCGACGTGGAACGGGTGACGCTGCCCTGGATGGGCCAGGAGATCGAGGTGTCGTCGTTCTCCGAGGAGAACTTCGAGAAGCACCTCGGCGACGTCGGCCTGCGGGTCGTGCGCCGCAGCCGTCCGGTGTTCACGCCGTCGTTCCCCGGAGCTACGCCCGAGGAGTCGCTGCACCTGGTGTGCCAGCGGCCCTAGGCGTCGGCGAACGGGCTGTGCGTCGGCATCCCTGGTCCGGGGCACAGCCCGTGCTCGCCCGCGGTCCTAATGCTGCTCGGCCAGCGCCCGTCCGATGAAGTGCGCCGACAGCAGGGCGAAGATGTAGGCCTGCAGCACCTGCACCAGCGCCTCCAGGAAGAACAGCGCGATCGCGAGCCCGAAGCCCAGCACCGACACCGGCTTGAGGTAGATCGGCGCGTTGAACAGCACGAACTCGCTGCCGAGCGTGAACACCAGGATCAGCAGGTGGCCCGCGAACATCGCGGCGAACACCCGGATCGCGAGGTTCACCGGGTCGAAGAAGAACTTCAGGATCACCTCGGTCGGGATCAGCAGACCCCACAGCACCGGCTTCGGCACGTCCGGGATGACGAACTGGTTGCGCAGGTAGCCGCGCAGACCGAACTTCCTGATGCCCACGACGTGGTAGAGCGGGAAGATGACCAGCAGCGCGACGGCGAACGGGAACCCGCTGTGCGTGAAGGTCGGGAACTGCACGAACGGGACCAGCCCGTAGAGGTTGTTCACCAGCACGAAGCAGAAGATGCTGACGATCAACGGGACGTACGGCGCGAACTCCTTCGCGCCTATCTGTTCCCGCGCGATGGTGTTGCGGCCGAAGTCGTAGACCGACTCGGCGGCGAACTGCCAGCGCGACGGGATGATCTTCAGGCTCCTGGTGGTGACCAGGAAGAACGTCAGGATGATCACCACCGACAGGACCAGCAGGGCCTGCGGCTTGGTCACGGAGAAGTCGAACGGCAGTCCGAACGGCTCGTGCCAGGTGAACATCGGCGGCAGAAGGACGTCTTCTTTGCCTGGTGGGTGGAACTCGTCGGCCATTGGGCGAACCCCCTCGTCCATGGTCTGAGACCACACTTTATCGAACGAGGGTGGCTCAGGTCACAGCAGGATCACGACGAGGTCCGCCCGCCGGGTCAGCGGACGCCCGGATCCACTCCTGACGGCACCACCACGTCCCGCGGCAGGCCGGTGCACAGCATTCGACCGGCCGCACGTGCCGGAACCCCGCGGGCACTTGTACCGGTACCCGCCACTCACCCGCCCGGTTGTCGACCCCGCGCCCTGCCTGGCCGCCGGGTAGGCGGCGCGCAGGGCGGCTCTCAGCTCGTCGCGGTCCTGGCATCCGCTGACGTCGTCCGGCCCCGGCCGAGCGCGTCGGCCTCACGTTCGCCGTTCTTGCCTCCGCGCACGAGCCACGCGAGCGGTTGTTCCACCTGTCGCCCCCTCCGAAGAGGGGACGACACTGCCCGAGCTGACCAGGTCAGACGGGGATGACCGTCGGCACGATCATCGGCCGGCGGCGGTAGGTCTCCGCGACCCAGCGGCCGACGACGCGGCGCACGGCCTGCGCGACGCGGTGGGTGTCGGTGATGCCCTCGGCCTCGGTCCGCGCCAGCTCCATCTCGACGAGCGGCACGACCTGGTCCAGCGCCTTCGGGTCGTCGGAGAACCCGCGCCCGGAGATCGTGGGCGCCGACACCGGGCGGCCCGTCGTGGTGTCGATGGCGACGGAGATCGAGATGAACCCGCCCTCCCCCAGCACCAGGCGATCGGACAGGGTGGACTCGCCGACGTCGCCGACGGACAGCCCGTCGACGTAGACGTGGCCCACCACGACGCGTCCGGACACCGCGGCCTTGCCGTCCACCAGGTCCACGACGACGCCGTCCTCGGCGATCACGACGTGGTCCTCGGCGACACCGGTGGCCACGGCCAGAGCGGCGTTCGCGCGCAGGTGCCGCCATTCGCCGTGCACCGGCATGACGTTGGACGGCCGGACGGCGTTGTAGAGGAACAACAGCTCGCCCGCCGGGGAGTGGCCGGAGACGTGGACCTTGGCGTTGCCCTGGTGCACCACGGTCGCGCCGAGCTTGGCGAGTCCGTTGACGACGTTGAAGACCGCGTTCTCGTTGCCGGGGATCAGCGACGACGCGAGGATCACCGTGTCGCCCTCGCGGATCGAGATCTGCCGGTGCTCGCCGCGGGCCATGCGCGACAGCGCCGACAGCGGCTCGCCCTGCGACCCGGTGGACACGAAGAGGACCTCGTCCTCCTGCATCCGCATGGCCTCGTCGAGGTCGACGAACAGGCCGTCGGGCACGTTCAGGAAGCCCAGCTCGGACGCGATGCCCATGTTGCGGACCATCGAGCGGCCCACGAACGCGACCTTGCGCTTGTACTGCACGGCCACGTCCAGCACCTGCTGCACGCGGTGCACGTGCGAGGCGAAGCACGCGACGATCACGCGCTGGTCGGCCTTGCGGATCACGTTCTCCAGCACCGGGCCGATCTCGCGCTCGGGCACCACGAAACCGGGCACCTCGGCGTTGGTCGAGTCGACCAGGAACAGGTCCACGCCCTCGTCGCCCAGGCGGGAGAACCCGGCCAGGTCGGTCAGGCGGCCGTCCAGCGGCAGCTGGTCCAGCTTGATGTCACCGGTGTGCAGCACGAGCCCGGCGGCGGTGCGGATGGCGACCGCGAGCGCGTCAGGGATCGAGTGGTTGACGGCGAAGAACTCCAGCTCGAACGGGCCGTGCGAGCGCCGCTCCCCCTCCTTCACCTCCACCAGGCGCGGGTTCTGGCGGTGTTCGCGGCACTTCGCCGCGAGCAGCGCCAGCGTGAAGCGGGAGCCCACGACCGGCAGGTCGGGACGCAGCTTCAGCAGGAACGGGACCGCGCCGATGTGGTCCTCGTGGCCGTGCGTCAGGACGATGGCCTCGATGTCGTCGAGCCGGTCCTCGATGGCGCGGAAGTCGGGCAGGATCAGGTCGACGCCCGGTTGGTCGTCTTCGGGGAAGAGAACGCCGCAGTCGACGACGAGCAGCCTGCCGGCGTGCTCGAACACGGTCATGTTGCGGCCGACCTCGCCAATTCCGCCGAGTGCGACGACGCGGAGGCCGCCTTCCGGCAGTGCGGGTGGCAGTTCGGTCGATTGGGTCACGCGTTGACTCCCAGTTCGGCCGCGATGGCCTCGATGTCCTCGGCGGCGGCCGGCACCAGCGGCAGACGGGGTTGCCCCACGTCCAGTCCGCGCAGGCGCAGCGCAGCCTTCATGTACGTCACGCCGGGAACCCGGCGGAAAGGTCGCAGCAGCGGCAGCAGCGACTCGTGGATCTCCTTCGCGCGCACCACGTCGCCCGACTCGTGGGCGTCGGCCATGTCGCGGAGGCGGTCCGCCGCGAGGTGGCCGATGACGCTCACGAACCCGACGGCGCCCACGGACAGCCACGGCAGGTTCAGCGGGTCGTCACCCGAGTAGTAGGCGAGGTCGGTGTTCGCGATCACCCGGCTGCCCGCGTGCAGATCGCCCTTGGCGTCCTTCACGGCCAGAATCCTCGGGTGTTCTGCCAGACGCAGGATCGTGTCGACCTCGATCGGCACGACCGCGCGAGGCGGGATGTCGTAGAGCATCACCGGCAGTCCCGAGGCGTCGGCGATGGCGGTGAAGTGCGCGAGCAGGCCCTCCTGCGGCGGCCGCGAGTAGTACGGCGTCACGACGAGCGCACCGTGCGCGCCCGCCTTCTCGGCCTGCTGCGCGAGGTGGATGCTGTGCGCGGTGTCATACGTGCCCGCACCGGCGACCACGGTCGCACGGTCGCCCACGGCTTCGACGACGGCCGTGATCAGTGCCGCTTTCTCACGGTCCGTCGTCGTGGGGCTCTCCCCGGTCGTGCCGTTCACGACCAGTCCGTCGTTGCCCAGGTCCACCAGGTGTTTCGCCAGTTCCTGCGCCTTGGCGAGGTCGATCTCGCCGCGTGGGTCGAACGGCGTGACCATGGCGGTGAGAACGCGGCCGAACGGGCGGTTCGGCGCTGCGTGCGGGCTTGCGGGCATGCGCAGAAACTACCCGAGTTCAGACGCTTCGGTTCAACGACCGCACTCGTCGCACCGCGTCGGCGTCCCCGTTGTATTCCACTCGGGCCTCGTCGCGGCCGAACGCGAGCATCACGAGCTCGGGCACCTCACCCGTGATCACCACGCCGTTCGCGCCCTGCTTCGCGACGACGTGCTCGCCGTCGGGACGCACCAAAGTCACCCCCACGGGCGACGACCTGTACGTCATGCGCGCCGTGAACGGCAGCACCTTCCACAACACGGCCTCGCGCCGAGCGTCGTACGGCCGTGGCTCCCAGTCGGACTGTGCGCGTCGCACGTCCTCGTGGTGCACGAAGTACTCGGCGGTGTTCACGAGGTCGTCGAGCGGCTGGATCCAGAACGGCGGCGTGCGCACCAGGTCGAGGAGCTCGCTCCACGCCTTGTGCGCGTAGTCCTGCTGGACCTTCTCCGTCCACTTCGCGAACACCGGCAGCACGATGCCGGGCGCGGTGTCGGGACGCCGCTCCCTGATCGCGAGGTGCGCGGCGAGGTCCTTGGTCAGCCAGGTGCCGCACAACGTGGGCGCCTCCGGGCCGAGCACGGTCATGAGGTCGACGAGCGCTTTGCGCTCGTCACGGGCAAGACCCACGTGAGTCGTCCTCCTGGGATCAGGACTCGTTCGGCTTGTAGCAGCTGGTGAAGCCGTCCGGTTTCGCGGACTTGTCGGCCATCAGCTTGACCACCTGGTCGCGGTTCAGGTTCTCCGGGTACCCCGGCCAGTCGGGTTCCTGACCGTTCACGTGCAGTTCGTCGAGCCAGTAGCCGGACTGGCCGGAGGTCTTGGCGAACTCCAGGTCGCAGCCCTTGACCCTGACCACGACCTCGATGGTCTTCTCCGAGGACTTGACCGTGCGCTTGCCGACCTTCTTCGACTTCTTCTCCTTCTCCGTGCTGGGCTGGCCGGGGTTGCCGAACCCGGCGGCCTTGAGCTCGGAGACGAACTTGTCCTCGTTGCTCGCGCACGCCGTCAAGGCGGCCGCGCAGCCGAGGGCCAGCAGGACCGGGAGGATCCTTCGCTTCACAGTCAGTTGTCCTTCTTCGCGCTGATGGTGCCGTCCAACTGGCTTCCGTCCTTCTTGCTCGCGACGCAGTAGATCCGGCGCTCCGCGGTGTCGTTCTTGTCCTTGCGCCACGCCGTCTCGGTGGGGATCAGCGTCGTGAGGGTGAGGGTGTCGCCGTCCTTGACCCACTGCGACCTGAGCATCAGCTCGCAGCGGGAGACGCCGAGGTCCGTCAGCGCCTCGGCACCGGGGTACGCCGCGTCGGGCATGGTCGAGGTCACCGGCAGCGTCTCGACCGCGTCGTACACCTCGAAGTCGTGCGGCTTGTCGCACTCCTCGCGCGCGTCCGAGTCGAGCTGCTTCGTCGGCGCGACCTGGCCGTTGCCGCACAGGTTCTCCGACAGCCCGAAGACGGGGACGTCGCCGCCCTCGCCGTAGGTCAGGGTGGCGCTGTTGCCGCCGCCCGGTGCCGTGAACCAGCTGTGCGCGTAGATGCCACCGGTGAACGCGGCCGCGGCGATGGCGACGGCGGCGACGATCGCGAGGACGCGGTTGCGCTTCCTCTTCGCGGGGTCGACGGTCGCGGTGGCCTGCTGGTACTGCTGCGTGGCCTGGGGCGGGATGCCGGTGGGCGGCGTCGGCTGGTTGCCGATGCTCGCGAGCATCGCGCGGGCCTGCGGACCGGACAGCCGGGCGTTCGGGTCGGCGATCAGCAGACCGGTGATGACGGCACCCAGAACGCCGGTCGCGCGGGTCAGCCGCGGGGTCTCGCTCATGATCGCGTGCAGCGTCGAGGCCGTGGAGGAGCGCTCGAACGGGCTCCAGCCCTCGACGGCGTAGCAGAGGGTCGCTCCCAACGCCCACAGGTCGGACGCGGGGCCCGCCTCGTGTCCGTGGATGCGCTCCGGCGACATGTACGCGGGCGAGCCGATGAGGCTGCCGCTGGTCGTGAGGCGCGGGTCGTCGACGGCCTGGGCGATGCCGAAGTCGGTGAGCTTGAGCTTGCCGTCCTGGCGGATCATCAGGTTGCCGGGCTTGACGTCGCGGTGCACGATCCCGGCCTGGTGCGCGGTCTCCAGCGCGGACAACGCCTGCAGCGCGATCGACACGACCTGGTTCGGCGGCATCGGGCCGTGGGTGCTGATCAGCGTCGACAGCGT
>NZ_DATLEC010000062.1:0-21311 GCF_035525475.1 Lentzea sp.
TCCCCCATTCCCGGCAGCGCGAACTCGCGCACCAGGTCGTGCCCGCTCGGGTCGCCCCGGCGGACCACGCGTGGACGGGCGCCCCGAAAACCTCCGGGGCGCCCGTGGTGATCACACGGTGTCGACGTGCGCGACGCCCGCGGTGCGGTAGTCCTGCACCGCCGTCCTCACCTGGGCCGGGCTCAGCACCTGGTCCTTGGCGAAGTACACGTAGTCGACGTCCTGCTGGTAGGCCCGCTCAGCCGAGCTGCCCTGCAGCCCGCCCGAGATGAACCACAGGTTGAAGTTGATCGACATCGGCGTCTCGGGGTAGTACTTGTCGCCGTGGTCGGCGACGAGGGTGCCGTCGATGTAGTACTTCACCCGGCCGTTGGCGACCTGGAAGACCAGGTCGTGCCAGCCGTTGAAGCTCTGGCGCTGCTCGTTGTGGATGTTGTCGGCGACCCAGGGCTCGTTCTGGTAGGTCTCCCAGGTCGTCTCGTACATGATGTTGCCCTGCTCGCCCCACCCGCCGTTGGGCAGGTACTCGAAGTCGATCTCGCCGTAGTTCGGCGCCATCGGCGCGTCGAGCGGGGTGATGGTGAAGAACGTCTGCACGACGTGGTCGCCGTCAGGGCCGAAGACCGGGGCGTCGCTGAACCTCACCCTGGCCGCGTAGGTGCCCTCGAAGAACTTGCGCTGGTGGAACAGCTCGGTCTGCTTGGCCGCGGAGCCGTTGTTCCACGAGTCGAGGCGCAGGACCTTCTGGCCGTCGACGGTCGGGAACGTCACGCGCGACGCGTCCCACTCGGCGCCGGGCACGCCGGGGCCGCCGCCGCCCGAGCGGACGGTCCAGCCGCGCTGGCTGATCCGCGAGTCGCTCGAACCGGTGTAGGCGAAGTCGTCGAACATCTTGGGGCCGTTGGGGTTCGGCGGCGTCGACGTGGTCGTCGTCGTGGTGGGGCCGGTGCCGCCGGGCGCGGTGCCCCACAGCAGCGTGCCACCGCGGTGGACGGTCACCTTGTTCCAGGCCGAGTAGGTGCTGTCGGTGCGGAACGAGTAGTCGTCGGTCTGGTTGATCGAGCTCCAGTTCGTGCGGTAGAAGCGCAGTTGCAGGTCACCTGAGTCCGCGCCGGGGTTCAGCGTGCCGGCGCCGGAGGTGAAGCCGACCTCCAGGTAGCGGTCTGCCGGGCCGCCGGTCAGGGTGCCGAACTGGCCGGTGACGTTGCCGCAGCCGCGGACCGCCCACGAGCAGGCGAAGCGGTAGCCCACGTCCGGGGTCTCGCTCTTGAAGTAGTAGCGGACCTTGACGTCGGACAGCGGCACGCTGGTGGTGCCGTTGTTGACCAGCTTGAGCCACGGCTCGACCTGGTCGGCGGTGGCACCGGACGCGCTGGTCCGGTGCTGGGCGGTGATGGCGTCGGCGGCGAACGCGCTGGGCGCGACGGCCAGCGCGATCACGGAGAACGCCGCGCAGGACGCGGCTATGAGTGCTCGCAAGATTCTCTCCTCGAATCGGCAGGGACGGACAGTTCGGCGAGCCTTTCCGAGTGGAGGCGCATCCGGGTGGTGAAGCCCTCCCACTCGGGACGCTGGGACCAGAGGGTGTCGGCCAGCGCGATGAGACGGGGAAAAGCCATGTACTCCAGGTGTTCCCTGGTGCGGACGTGCTCGGTCCACAGCTGGCACTGGGCGCCGAGCACGCCGTCGGGCAGCGGCACGTCGTAGACGTCGCGGGTGGTCACGACGAACCCGGGCTGGCCGGGTGGTTCGTGCGCGCCGTCCGATCGCGGGTAGTCGAGGTAGGTGGAGGTGTGCGGGGCCATCACGACCGGCTGACCCCTGTCGAGCGCCGCGGCGGCCTGGGTCTCGTCCTTCCACGGCATCACGACGGAACGGGGGTCGCCCGTCGGTTCCCACGCCACCGGGATCCGCCCGCGGTCGAGCAGGTAGCCGCCCGCCTGGCGGAGGAACTCGCCGTGCACGTCCGGCGGCAGCAGGCACTCGTCGCCGCCGAGGTGGACGTGCTCGCCGGGGAAGATCTCCAGGACCTCGGCCAGCACCTCGCGGATGAACCCGAGCGAGTGCAGGCCGAACGCGGCATCGCTGATGCCCCAGCGGGTCCAGACGGGCAGCGGGTCGGGTGCGACACCGAGGTCGGGGTAGGCGGCCAGTGCCGCGCGGGCGTGGCCGGGCATCTCGATCTCGGGCATGACCCGGATCCCGCGGTCGGCCGCGTGGGCGACGAGCCCTTCGAGCTCGCTGCGGGTGTAGGTGCCGCCGTGCGGTGTGCCGTCGCCGTTGGTCTCCGTGCGCCAGCCGCCGACCGTGGTCAGCAGCGGGTGGCCCGGCACCGGCATGCGCCATCCCTGGTCGTCGGTCAGGTGCAGGTGCAGGACGTTGAGCTTGTGCAGGGCCATCAGGTCGATGAACCGCCGCACCACGGGCACCGGCTGGAAGTGGCGCGCGACGTCGAGCATGAACCCGCGCCACGGCAACCGCGGCACGTCCCGGATGTCGGCGCCGGGCAACGTCCAGTCCACACCGGACACACGACTCGGCCGGAGCGCCTCCGCCGGCAGGAGCTGGCGGATCGTCTGCACCCCGTGCGCCAGTCCGGCCGCCGTGCCCGCACGGAGCATGACGCCGTGCTCGTTGACGGTCAGCGCATAACCCTCGGCGCCGAGCCCGACGAGCTTGGCGTCGAGCGCCATCAGGACCTGGCCGTGGCCGGTGATCGGCAACGGCAGCCCCGTGGCCGGTCGGAGCAGGCCGCGCAGCAGTCTGGCCGCCTTCTCCGCACCGGGTGTGACCCGCACGCTCGTACCCGCGTCGAGCGTGAAACCCCTGCTGCGCCGCACGACCCTGCTCGGCAGCGGAACGATCACCCCTTCACCGCCCCTCCGACGATGCCGGTCGTCACCCGGCCCTGCAGCACGACGAAGATCAGCAGCACCGGCAGCATGAACAGCGTGGAGGCGGCCATCGTGGCGCCCCAGTCGGTGCCGAACGTGTTGTTGAACGACGACAGCCACACCGGCAGCGTGCGGTCGTCCTGGTTCTTGATGATCAGCACGTTGGCGAAGGCGAACTCGTTCCAGGCCGTGATGAACCCGAACAGCGACGTCGCCAGCAACCCCGGCGCGAGCAGCGGGAACACGACCTTGCGGAACGCCTGCCCGCGCGAGGCGCCGTCGACCTGCGCCGCCTCCTCCAGGTCGACCGGGATCGCCGCGAGGAACCCGCGCAGCGTCACGATCGTGAACGGCAGCGTCATCATGAAGTAGACCAGCGTGAGCATCCAGAGCGTGTCGAGCATGCCGGTGTCCCTGGCGATCACGTAGATCGGGATGAGCAGCGCCTCCCACGGCGTCATCTGCGCGACGAACACCATGAGCACGAACGCCTTGCGCCCCTTCCAGCGCAGCCGCGCGACCGCGAACGCCGCGAGCAGGGCGACGAGCAGGGCGAGCAGCACCGCGCCGCCCGCGACCAGGAGGCTGTTGCGCCAGAAGGAGAAGAACCCCTTGGCTGCGATCGCCGTGCCGAAGTGCTCGAACGTGACCGAGGCCGGGAAGAACGTGGGGGTCGCGCTCTGGATGTCCTTGGTGGGCTTGAAGGCCGTGAGGACCATCCAGTACACGGGGAAGACCGAGATCACGAAGATCACGAGCGCCGCCGCGGTGCGGGAGATCCGGCCGATCATGCTTCCCGCTCCTGCCGGTAGAGCTGGCGGAAGTACGCCAGCAGCGCGAGCACGAGCAGCAGCACCATCAGCATCGACACCGCGGCGCCGAGGTCGTAGCGCTGCAACGACTGCGCGACCTGGAACGCGTAGACCGGCAACGTCGTCGTGGCCTGTCCCGGACCGCCCTGGCTGATCACCCAGATCTGGACGAACGCCTTGACGACCCAGATGACCTCCAGGCACGTGATCAGGCCGAACATGGCTCGCAGCATGGGGAACGTGATGGTCGAGAACACCCGCCACGCCCCCGCGCCGTCGATTCGCGCGGCCTCGTACAGCTCCTGCGGCACGGTGGTCATCGCCGCGTACAGCGACAGCGCCGCGAACGGGATCGACTGCCACACGATGAGCGTCACGAGGATGCCGAACGTCGCCTCGCCGTCGGCGAACCACGTGTAGTCGCGGTACTCCTCGAAGCCCAGCGCGACCAGCGCCCAGTTCACGACGCCGAGCCGGGACTGGAAGAGCCACTGGAACACCGTGGTCGCGGCGATGATCGGCGTCGCCCAGGTGAGCACCAGCCCGCCCATCACGAGGAACCGGAGCCCCCTGCCCAGACGCACCAGCAACAGCGCGACCAGCGTGGACAGCACCATGATCAGCACGACGTTGATCGCGGTGAACCACAGCGTCCTGCGCACCACGGACCAGAACTCAGGATCGGACAGGACCTGCGCGTAGTTCGCGAGCCCGACGAACTTCGCGTCGCCGCGCACGAGCTGCGGCAGCCCGAACTCCTGCAACGAGATGACCACGTTGCGCACCAGCGGGTACAGCAGCAGGTACGCGGTGGCGATCAGCGTCGGCGCGATGAGCAGGTACGGCAGGACCGGCCGTCCGCGGCGCTTCGGGGCGGCCGGCGCGGTCTCCCGCACCGGCCTTTCGGCCACGAGCGTCATTTGCCGGAGTTCAACGCTTGGGTGATGACCTCGTCCGCTCTCGCGGCGGCGGTCTTCGGGTCGGTGCCGGTCAGGACCGCGGTCTGGAACTCCTTGATGGGGTTGCGCGCCTCGACCGCTCCCCAGTTCGGGGAGTTGGGCGTGGCGTGGCCGTTGGCGGCACCGGCCGCCATCGCCGCCGTGCCGGGGTCCCCGCCGACCGAGGCGGCGAGCGACTTGCGGTTCGGCACGTAGTTCATCGCCTTCGCGAGCTCGATCTGCCACTTCTCCCCGGCGAGCGCCTTGACGACCTCGTAGGCGCCGTCCTGCCGCGAGCTGGACAGCGGGATGATCAGGTCGGAGCCGCCGGTGAACACCGCGCCGGGCTCGTCCGCCGTCTTGCCGGGGATCGGGAAGAAGCCGATCTTGCCCTCCAGCTCCGGGTTGGCCTTCGTGACGACCTTGGCCGCGCCGGGCACCGCGATGAACTGCGCGACCTTGCCGCCCGCCACCACGTCCGTCTGCTGCGGCTTGGCCTCGTCGGAGTCCTTCGGGCCGTCGCCGAGCGCCTGAAGCCTCTTGTAGAAGTCCATGCCCGCCAACGCCTCCGGCGTGTTCAGCGAGCCCTTCCAGCTGCCGCCGTCCTGCTTCGCGAGGTCGCCGCCCTCGTCCCAGACGAAGCCGGAGAGCGTGTACCAGTTCTGCCCCGGCAGGTAGATGCCCTGCTGGTCGCCCTGGTCGAGCTTCGTCGTGGCCGCGATCCACTCGTCGCGCGTCTTCGGCGGCGTGACCTGGGCGGCCTCGAAGAGGTCCTTGCGGTAGATCACGACCCGGTTGGCCGCGTAGAACGGGACGCCGAACTGCTTGCCGTCCACCGCACCCGGTTCGGACAGGCCGGGAATCCAGTCGTCACCCCCGAGCTCGGACTTCTTGGCGGACAGGTCCGTGACGCCCTTGCTGGCGACGTACTGCGCGACCTGGGTGTTGCCGACCTCGATCACGTCGGGCGGGTCGGTGCTGGCGAGTGCGCTGGTGACCTTCTGCGTGATCCCGTTCCACTCCTGGATCTGGATCTTCACGTCGAGGTTCGAGTGCTCGCGTTCGAACTCGCTCTCGAACTTCGACACGAAGTCGTCGGTGGCCGTGTCCTTCATCAGCCACACGGTGATCTCCTGCTTCTCATCACCCCCTCCCGCGGACGTGCCGCAGGCGGACAGGGCGAGTGCCAGGACGAGTAAGGCAGCGGAGCGCGACACGACTCACCTCTCGCTGGGATATGACCAATTGGTCAGGTCCGTTGGGTGAGGTAGAAAGTGGCATAGACCACTTCTCAGGTCAATACCCAGCTCGGACGCATGAGAACGCTCTCGATCATCATCAGACTGGTTACTTACCAGTGGTATGCCATACTGGCCGCCGACGAAGCGGAGAGGCATGGGCGAGGCGATACTGAAGCGCGAGCAGGTCCGCGACTACCTGCTCGAACTCATCGAGACCCACCCGGCGGGCGCCCCCATCCCCGCCGAACGCGTGCTGTGCCAGCAGCTCTCGGTGTCCCGCCCCACCGTGCGCTCGGCCGTGGACGAGCTGGTCAACACCGGCCTGCTGGTCCGCCAGCACGGCCGCGGCACCTTCGTGGCCAGAGCCAAGATCACGCAGGAGCTGGTCTCGGGCACCGGCTCCATGTCGCTGCCCCGCGCCGGCGGCACGTGGTCGTCCCGCGTGCTCGAACACGCCCGCGTCCCGGCCGGCGCCAGGGTGGGCCGCCGCCTGCACCTCTCCCCCGCCGCCGAGATCCACTACATCGCCCGCCTGCGCCTGGTCGACGACGAACCGATGGCGGTCGAGCACCTGCACGTCCCCGCCGCCATCGCACCCGCGCTGACGTTGCACGACATGGAGTCCGGCGACTTCTACGACCGCCTGCGCGAACACGGCGTCCACGTCAGCGAGGCCGTGCAGTCGATCGAGCCGACCGTGACGAACGAGTCCGAGGCGACGATCCTCGGCGTGCCGGTGTTCGCGCCCGCCCTGCTGTTCGAACGCCTGACCACCGACGCCGAGGGGCGGCAGGTCGAGTACGTGCACTCGATCTACCGCGGGGACCGGTACCGGATCGTGTCACGGCTGCGGCTCGGGGATCCGGCCCGCACCACGGTGGACGTGCAGGCGCGGTTCGGCAACGACCCGTTCTGATCACACGATCCGGGTGCTCTGGCTGTCGATGAAGTACTGCGCCCGCTCCAGCGTGTGCGAGGAGTAGGTACCGCTGGCCCGAGCGTCCAGCAGGGCGTTCTGCTGCGCGTCCATCATGATCCGCTGCAGCTCCAGGAGCTGGCGCCGGTGGCCGTCCGCGTCCTGCTCCACCAGCATCTTGTCGACGTTCTCGCTCAGGGCGCGGGTGCGTTCGCGGGTCCTGTCGAGGATGTCGGAGTCGAACGGCGCTCCGTTCTCCCTGCACAGGTCCGGGTTCTCCACCACCGACTGGGTCGCGGCGATCAGCTCGACCGCCAGCCGCGCGTACTCGCGGCGTTCGTGTTCCTCGTCGTTGCCGCGGATGCCCAGCCAGCGGATCACCAGCGGCAGCGAGCCGCCCTGGACGACCAGGGTGAGGATCGCGACCGTGAAGGCGATCAGGATCAGTTCCGGGCGGTGCGGCAGGTCCTCCGGCAACGTCTGGGCGGCTGCCAGCGTCACGACGCCGCGCATCCCGGACCACGCCAGCACCGCGCCGCCGCGCCAGCTCAGGCCCTCGCTCGCGTAGAAGGCCACGTCGGCCTGTTTGCGTTGGATCGCGCGGATTCCGCGATCGTAGCGCTTGTCGTTGCCGGAAGTGGGGCCTCGGGCGGTGAAGCGTTCGAGGAAGGTGGCGATCTTGTCGGCGAAGGCGTTCGCACGGCGTTGCTGACGGCGCAGCATCGCGATCAGCGGGATCACGAACGCGACTCGCAGGACGACCAGCGCGACTGTCGCGAGCACGCCGAGCAGCAGTGCCCGTCCCAGGTCGTCGTCCGCCACCGCGCCGACGACCGACGTGAGCTCGAAGCCCATCAGCAGGAACACGCCGTTCTCCAGCAGCAGCTGGATCGTGCGCCAGTTGGTGCGCTCGGAGATGCGGTCGTGGGCGGTGATCTTGCGGGCGCTCAGGTGCCCGGTGACCAGGCCGGCCAGGACGACGGCGAGCACGCCGGACGCGTGCAGCTCCTCGGCCGGGATGAACGCGAGGAACGGGACCACGTACGAGATCGCGGTCGTCAGCACGGGCTGTCCCTGGATCCGCGACCGCACCCACACCGTCGCCAGGCCCACGACCAGCCCGATCACCACGCCCACCGACACGGCGAAGGCGAAGTCGCCGAGCGCGCCGCCGAACGTCACGCTGGCCGTGATGGCCACGACGGCCGTGCGCAGCAGGACGAGCGCAGTGGCGTCGTTGACCAGCCCTTCGCCTTCGAGAATCGTGACGAGTCGTGGCGGCAGGCCGAGCCGCTTGCCGATCGACGTGGCGGCGACGGCGTCCGGCGGGCTGATCACGGCGCCGAGAGCGAGGGCCGCCGCGAAGCCGATCTCCGGCAGCAGCCACCAGATCAGCAGGCCGGTGCCGAACGCCGACACGGCCACCAGAAGCACCGACAGCGAGCCGATGGTCGAGAAGTCGCGCCGGAAGTCGACGACCGGCACGTTGACCGCCGCCGAGTACAGGATCGGCGGCAGCACGACCGTCAGGATCCACTCCGGCGCCACGGCGACGTGCGGGGCGCCCGGCAGCTGGCTGCACGCCATTCCGACGAGCACCAGCAGCACGGGCGCCGCCACACCCAGCTTCGGGGCGAAGTACGACACCGCCACGATGATCAGCACGCTCGCCACCGCGAGCAAGGCCAGTTCCTGCATGGCGTGCAGTTTGTCCGATCGGGATGGATCTTGCGCGTCACCCCGCGGGCAGGACGTGCCGCCCCTCGCGGTCGGTGCTCAGGCACAACGAGCAGATCTCGCCGCCGACCGCGCTGGCCGCCATGTCCGGCCGCTCGTACGGCTCCCCGCACACCACGCAGTCGTACCGCGTGCCGCTGGGGTTGCCGTCCGCGTCGAGTACCGGCTCCGCGATGCCGTCGTCCGTGCGGCGCAGGTAGAAACGCCCGCGCGTCAGGATGGCGAGCAACGGCGTCAGCACGATCGGGATGCCGACGGCCACCAGCGGCGAGTACGGCTGGACCGCGGCCCCGAACAGTCCGAAGTAGACGGAGATGGACAGGATCGACGACGCGAGGAACGACCCGACGCCCACGGGGTTGACCGGGTACAGCATGCCCCTGCGGAACTCCGGCTGCTTCGGCGACAGCTTCAGCACGTACTTGTTGATCGCGATGTCCGTCGCGACGGTGACGACCCACGCCATCGCGCAGTTCGAGTAGAAGCTCAGGATCTTGTTGAGGAAGCTGAACATGTCCGCTTCCATGAGCACCAGTGCGATCGCGAGGTTGACCAGCACGAACACCAGCCGGCCGGGGTAGTGCTTCGTCACGCGGGTGAACGAGTTCGTCCAGGCCAGCGATCCCGAGTAGGCGTTGGTGACGTTGATCTTCACCTGACTCAGCACCACGAGCACCAGGGCCAGCGGCACGACCAGCCACGCCGGCATGAACTGCTTGAACACGCCGGTGAACTGCTCGATCGGCTCGACGGCGGCCACCTTCCCGACCGCGTCGAGCACGTAGACGGCCATGAACACGCCGATCGCCTGCTTCAAGGCGCCGAACACCACCCAGCCCGGTCCGGCCAGGATCGTGGCGGTCCACCACGCGCGGCGGTTCCCGGCGGTGCGCGGCGGCATGAACCGCAGGTAGTCGATCTGCTCGCCGATCTGTCCCATCAACGACAGGCACACGCCGGCGCCGAGCATCACCGCCGCGGTGTCGACACCGCCGTCTCCGTACGCGAGGAAGCGGCTGACCGAGCCGGGCTCCGAGATGACGAGGTACACCAGCGGTGCCACCATCAGCAGCAGCCACAACGGGTTCGTCCAGCTCTGCAGCTTCGCGAGCACCCTCATCCCGTAGATCACCAGCGGGATGATCACCAGGGTCGACGTGAGGTAGCCCAGCCACAGCGGCAGGCCGAGCGCGTACCTCAGGCCCTGGGCCATGATCGAGCCCTCGAGGGCGAAGAAGATGAACGTGAAGCTCGCGAAGATCACGCTGGTGATCACCGAGCCGTAGTAGCCGAAGCCGGAGCCGCGGGTGATCAGGTCGAGGTCGATGTTGTACCGCGCCGCGTAGTAGGCGAGCGGGAACCCGGTCACGAAGATGACGAGTGCCGCGAAGCCGATGGCCAGCAACGCGTTGCCGGTACCGTGCGTGAGCCCGATACCGGCGCCGATCGAGAAGTCGGCCATGTAGGCGATCCCGCCCAGCGCGGACGCCCCGACGACAGCGGGGGTCCAGCGCCGGTACGTGCGGGGAGCGAACCGCAGGGTGTAGTCCTCGAGCGTCTCCTTGGACGCGCCGAGAGCCGGTGGGCGCTCCACAACCTCGTCAACGGTCATGGGCCCTGACGCTAGGAGCTGCGCGTTTCCTGCGGTCACGCCGCGTGTGACGGGCTCGTGACGCGGAGTTCACCTGCTGGGAACCGGGACGGTGACCCGTGCCGCGTCTACAGCTTCCAGATCCGGACCACCTTGTCCGCACCGCCGGCCGCGAGCCGCTCCCCCTTCGGGTCGAACGCCACGGTCTCGACCTGGCCGGCCGCACCGATCACGGTGGACCGGATCTTCCGGGACGCCACGTCCCACAGCTGGATGAAGTTGCCCTGCCCCCAGGCCGCGACCGTCTTGCCGTCCGGGTGGTACAGCGCGTTCGAGAGGGTGAGGTCGTCGCCGGCGCGCGGGAACACCGCCTTGCTCTGCCCGGACTCGACGTCCCAGAGCTGCATGCTGTTCTTGCCGTCGGCGTCGATGACCGCCAGGGTCCTGCCATCGGGCGAGAAGGACCCGCCGTGGCCGGTGGAGTCGGTGATGGTCTTGACGGTCCTGCCGGTGGCCGGGTCGACGATCTTGATCTCCTGGTACTTCGTCCCCGCGTAGGCGAGCAGCTTGCCGTCCGGGCTGAACGAGAGCTCGCTGCTGCCCTGCGCCTCGGTGAGACCGATCCTGACCGCGCGGGTCGCCACGTCCCAGACCTGCAGGCGGCCGGTGTGGGTGATGCCGACGAGGGTCCTGCCGTCCGGGTGGAAGCGCAGGCACTTCATGATCGACCGGCTCTGGTCGAGGCCGCCGATCATCGTGCGGTCGGCGATGTTCCACAGGTACGTGGTGAAGTCGCCGGTGCGGTTGCCGCCCGCCGCGAGGATCCTGCCGTCCGGGCTGATCGCGACCGCGCACGCCGAGGCTCCGCCGGGCCCGTCCGGGTTCTTGACCGTGCCGAGGAGCTTGCCTGCCGCCCCGTCCCACAGGCGGACGACCGCGCCGTCGTCGCCGAGACCGTCCTCCGCGCTGGCGAGGATCTTGCCGTCGGGGCTCCAGGCGATCGACGAGACGGCCGCCTTGTGGCCGAGGAGCTGGACGTGCTCGGTGATCTCCTCCGGCCGCCCCGGCCGCGCCACCGACGAGGTCGCCGGCTCCTCGGAGCCGCCCTCCCCGTTCGAGGCGGGTTCGTCGTCCTTCGTGGACGGCAGCTCGGCCCCGTCGCCCTTGCCGTTCTGCGAGGAGATCCACCAAGCGGTGCCACCGGCGAGCACCGCGAGCGCGCCGCCGCCGGCCAGCAGCACCCCGCGCCTGCTGACGCCACCGGACTTACTCTGGGCCGGGAGCACGACGGGCGCGCCGGCGAGCATCGCGAGGGCCTGGTCGGCGGACGCGCGTTCGGCCGGGTTCTTGCGCAGCAACCCGGCCAGCAGCGACGAGAGGTGCCCGGCTCGCCTCGGGGGCGCGGGCTCCTGGGTGAGCAGCATCGACAGCGTCGTCATGAAGTCCTGGCCCTCGTACGGCGGCCTGCCCTCGACGGCCGCGTAGAGGGTGGCGCCGAGCGACCACATGTCCGTCGCCGGGGTGATCGGCGCGCCGGTGCCCTGCTCGGGCGCCATGTACGCCGGCGTGCCGACGATCGAGCCGTCCGTCGTGAGCGGGACGTCGCCGGTGAGCCTCGCGATGCCGAAGTCGGTGATCACGACCCGGTCGCCGGACAGCAGGACGTTGGCGGGCTTGAGGTCGCGGTGCACGATCCCGGCCTCGTGCGCCACCCGCAGCGCGCTCAGCATCGACGTGGCGATGTGAGCGACCTGGTCAGGAGGCAGCGCGCCCTGCGCCTTGATCGCGTCGGACAGCGACCCGCCGCGCACGAACTCCATGACGATCATCGGTGCGCCGTTGTACTCGACGACGTCGTGCACGGTGACGATGCCGGGGTGGTTGAGGTGACCGGCCAGCTGGGCCTCGCGCATGGCGCGGTGGTAGAGCAACGCCCGCTGCTGCTCGTCGAGCCCGGCGGGCAGCAGCAGCTCCTTGATGGCCACCTCACGGCCGATGACCTCGTCCCGGCCGAGCCACACGCGGCCCATGCCGCCGGTACCGATCACCTGCACGAGCCGGTAGCGCTGCGCCACCAGACTCCCCGTCGCATCCGTCACGGCGCGCAGCCTAGACGGCGACGCGCCCTCGCCCGCACCGATTCGTGAACTCGAGCGACTGAAGCGAATCCGTTGGTATCAAAGAAACATCATGCACGCTCAATCGGTCTGCAATGGACCTGTCCCTAGTGGACGGTCGCTACCTCGATGCCCACCGCGCCGAACACCCGCAGCGTGCGCGTGCGGGTCGGCTCGACGGTGAACCCGGCGGCGGCGACGTGTTCACCCGCGTGCCCGTGGTGGACGACGTCCGCGAGCACGAACACCCCACCGGGCTTGAGGACGCGGCGCACCTCGGCGAGCATCTCGCCCTTCGACGCGCCCTCGAGGTGGTGCAGCATCAGGCTGGAGAACACCCGGTCGAACGACCCGTCCGGGTACGGCAGCTCCTGCGCGTAGCCGCGGTCGAGCCGTGCCCGCAGCCCGGCCCGGCGCAGCTTGCGTTCGGCCTTCGCGAGCATCTTCAGGTCGGGGTCGACGCCGGTGAGCACTGCTCCGCGCTTTCCCGCGGCGCGCAACAGGTTCCCGGTGCCGCACCCGACGTCCAGCACGCTTTCGCCTCCGCTCAGCCCTGCCAGCGCGACCATCTCCTCGTGCACCCGGCCCAACCCGGACACGCGGTGCGCCAGGTCGTAGAACGGCAGCAGGTAGTGCCTGCCCATGCCCGGCAGGTAGTCGCGCTCATGGGACGATGTTTCGGTCATTGGGCAATTCTGTCCTGTTTGGTGCCAGCGTTTCTGCGTCGATCTGCGGTGAGAGTAGGACGATGTGACGGTGCGTTCCCGACGAACGGTCCTCAGCGCCGACCAGCCTGCGACCTACTCCTGGCGGCCGTCGCCCGGCGAGCTGTCGGTGGCGGTGCTGCCGCTGGGCCACGACGCCGGTGTCGACGGCGCGCACGAGGCCCACTCGCACGACTTCCCCGGCATCGCCTACTTCGGCGCCGGCGGCGGGATCGTGCGCACCGGCAAGCAGGTCAGGACCGTCGAGGCGGGCGACCTGTTCGTCATCGGGCCCGGCGACGTGATGGGCAGGGCCCACAGCGACGACCTGGTGGACGCACGGGGCTGGGGCGTGTTCTTCACCGCCGACGCGCTCGGCCCCGACACCCCCGCCGCGCACCTGACGTGGCGCACCCACCCGTTGCTGTTCCCGTTCGTGCGCGGGGGCGCGGCCGGCGCGTTGCGGCTCAAGGTGCCGCCCGAGCAGCGCGACGAGTGGAGCACCCGCATCCACGCGCTCGACGACGAGCTCCGGCAACGCCGTGACGGCTACCGCGACGCCGTGTCGGCCCACCTGGTGCTGCTGCTCGTCGGGGTGTCGCGGCTGGCCGCGGACGTGGTCGGCGACCTGCGCGAGAACGCCGAACCGCTGCTCGCCGAGGTCTTCGACGTGATCGAACGCCGCTACCCGGAGCCGTTGTCGCTGCGGGAGGTCGCGGCCGCGGTCAGCATCTCCCC
Source organism: Lentzea sp. (assembly GCF_035525475.1). GTDB lineage: Bacteria > Actinomycetota > Actinomycetes > Mycobacteriales > Pseudonocardiaceae > Lentzea. Next base: position 13,689 of record NZ_DATLEC010000062.1, read on the forward strand.
CGGCCACCTGACGTCGACGGTGCGCAGGCGGACCGGCAGGACGGTGCAGGAGTGGATCACCGAACGCCGGATGGTCCAGGCGCGGCGGCTGCTGGCCGTGACGGAGCTGACCGTGAGCGAGATCGGACGGCAGGTGGGGTTCCCGGACGCCGGGTACTTCGCCAGGACGTTCGGCAAGCTGCACGGCATGAGCCCGACGGCGTGGCGGAGGACCAACGGCTGAGGCTACCGCCCGCCCGCCCCGGTGAAGATCACTCGAACAACGTCGGCACGAAGCCTGAACTCCTGCGGACGGCCTGGCGCGCGGCGCCCGTTCCGCCGGGATCGCCCCTGTCCGTCGTGGCACTGTCGTGACCATGACCGGCGGGGACCAGATCACCTTGAACAGCACCGAAAAGGACCTCGGCACGAGGTTCCACGACGTCATGGCGGTCGTCGTGGGACGGCTGCCGTTCGGCCTGTCGCGGGTCGTCGCCCCGAGCCTGCTCGGCTTCGCGCTGATCAACGGGTTCACGTTCGGCGTCGACCTGCTGCTGCTCACGCTGTTCCGCAGCGGGCTGGGTTTGCCGCTGCCCGTCGCGTTCACGATCGCCTACGTGCTGGCGTTCGGCCTGAGCTTCGTGCTCAACCGCGCGCTGAACTTCCGCTCGCACGCCCCGGTCGGCCCGCAGGCGGGCCTGTACGCGGTGGCGATCGCGATCAACTACCTGGCGTTCGTCCTGGGCGTCGGCAGCGCCCTGACCGAGCTCGGCCTGCAGTACCAGCTGTCGAGGACCGTGGCCGGGGCGTGCGAGGCGGCGTTCATGTACGGCGTGATGCGCTGGGTGATCTTCCGCGACGCGAGGTGAGCTACTGCAGGTAGCCCTCGACCTCGCCGACGGAGCGAGCAGGCACGCTCTCCGCGTCCTCGCCCTGCGACCGCGCGGAACGACGGCGCCGCAGCAGGTCCCAGCACTGGTCGAGGGCTTCCTCCAGCGACCGGAGCCGGGCGTGCTCCTCGTCCGAGCTGATCTCCCCGGACGCGAGCTGCTGGCGCAGCGCGTGCTCTTTCTCGACCAGCTCGTTGATGCGGCCCAGCACGTTCTCGTCACTCATTCCGCTGACTCTACGTCGAACCGCCCACACGTGCGCATCACCGCACAGCCACCAGTCCGGCGATCAACGGCGACACGACAGCGCGCCGGTGGCCGTCGCGTTCGCGGTGACCTAAGGCAACGCGGCGAGCGACAAGCTGTTGCCGTCCGGGTCGAGCACCTCGACGTGCCGCACGCCGTTGGAGTACGTCTCGACGTGGTCGTGGGTGACGCCGCGCGCGGCGAGCCGTGCCAGCGCCTCCTCGAACTCCGTCATGGCCACGCCGAACGTGACCATGGACCCGCCCACGCGCTTCGACCGCACGTCACGGGCGTCGACGACGAGGTACGCGTTCTCCCCCACCTGCCAGAGGTGCTCCTCGCCGATGACCTCGTCCGCCGCACGGCCGAGGAACACGCCGTACCACTCCAGTGACCTGTCCAGGTCGCTCACGCACATCACGCTGTGCATGTCCACGCGGTCCCCCCTTCCAGTCCGATTCGTGAAGGTGGACCGGGCGCGCGGACGAAACTCATCGGTGGTGACGCGTGCGCACGTGCCGGTGTCCTTCAGCGGGGAACGCGGGCGGTGCGGCGGGGAGCTCATCGTGCAGGACGTAGCCGCACTTGACCGCCACCCGGCAGGACGCGTGGTTGCCGGCCGCGTGCAGCAGGGTGAGCGCGACGGTCTCCCGAGTCTCCAACGCCCAGTCCGACACGGTGTCCACAGCGCGGGCGGCGATTCCCCGCCCTCGTGCGTGGGCGGCAGTCCAGTAGCCGACCTCCGCCGTGTCGGCGGATGCCGCCTTCACCACCACGTGGCCCAGCCGGAGATCGTCGTCGGCGACCACAGCGAAGCTGAACCGTGCTGCGTGGCAGGGCCGCGCTGGACGGCGGGACATCGCCGCCGGCCCGGACCGGCAGCGCGGCGTCGAGTCGTTCACGCCTCCAGCGTGGTTCCCGGGTCACCGGCGGGGGGAAGGCGTTCGGACGATCTCCCAGCCAGCTCGCTCACCGGATCGGCGTGGATCGCGAGGAAGGAGTTCCCGGCGGGAGGTGACGGGTACCCGCCGGGTCCACGTTCCGAGGAGGTCTGGACATGACCAGCCGCTCACTCCTGCGGCAGTTGCCCACCCGCGTCGTCACCGGTGCGTTCGTGCTGCACTCCGGTCTCGGCAAGCGCAACGCCGACCAGGAGACCGCCGAACAACTGCACGGCTGGGCGTCCAGCACGTACCCGGTGCTCCGCAAGCTCGACGCGCGCCGGTTCGCCTCGCTGCTGGCCGCCGGCGAGATCGCGACGGGCGCGGTGCTGCTGGCACCGTTCGTCCCGGCGGCCGTGGCGGGGGTCGCGCTGACCGGGTTCGCCGGCGCGTTGCTCGGCCTCTACGCGAAGACACCGGGCATGCGGCGCGAGGGCAGCATCTGGCCGACCGAGCAGGGCCTCACGCTCGCGAAGGACGTGTGGTTGCTCGGCATCGGCCTGTCGCTGCTCGTCGACGGCGTGACGCGAGACCACTGACCGGGAGGCGCACCGCGCAACCGATCCCGTTCGTCCCGTGGTCGTAGCGCGACCCGTCGTGGGCCTGCGCACCGGACCACGACGAGGAGGCCCTCGCCCAGCGCCCGGACACCGGCCTGATCGGCTACCACGTCGATGCCACCGACGGTGGCATCGGCAAGGTCGACGAGAGCGAGAGCTACCGGCTCATGCCGCCGATGCTGTAAGGCTTTCAGACCGAAGCCCGCACACCCAGCACCGTCGTCAGCTCCAGCACCTCCAACGGCCGCAGCACCGCGGCCGTGTTCGCCACGACCACGAGCGCGCTGCCGCGGCGCAGGCAGAGGTCTTGATGTCGGAGCAGCACGCCGATGCCCTGGGCGCCGAGGAACCTCACGTCGGACAGGTCCACCACGACGGGCGCGGGCGGGACGGCCGCGCGGACGGCGTCGCCCAGGCAGTCGGCCAGCTCCGGGGCCGTGGAGTAGTCCAGCTCGCCGGCGACGTGCACGAGGACCGTGACGCCGTTGCTCTCGCTGGTGGTGCGGAACGGAACTTCACCATAGGTCTGCACGAGGCAACCTCCTGATGGACGGCACTACCGTCACACAGGGCTGGTGGCTCAACCCGGAACCGACCCTAGCGCAGTCCGCGCGTGCTCGCCGTGGGCTCACCCAGGTGAGCGAAGGTTCTCCACCGGGATCCCTTGGTCCTCCGCGTAGCATCAGTCGCTGTGACCGGTTTCTTCCACGAGACCGCCTTCTACGGCTCGGACGACGACTTCCTCGCGCTGGTGGTGCCCTTCCTCGAGGGCGGCCTGCGCGCGGGAGAGGCTGTGCTGGTCGCGTGCACGGAACGGAACACCGGCCTGCTGCGCGGCGCGCTCGGTGAGGACGTCATGTACCTGCCGGGCGCGGACCAGTACGCCCGGCCGTCCGACTCGATCGCCACGTACCGCGACCTGTTCCGCGAGCACACGGAGGCGGGAGCGCGGCAGATGCGCGTGGTCGGTGACGTGCCGCATTCCGGCACGGGGGCGTCGTGGGACTGGTGGGCGCGCTACGAGGCAGCCGCCAACCAGGCCTACGCGGAGTTCCCGGTGTGGGGCCTGTGCCCGTACGACACCCGGACGACGCCCGCAGATGTGCTCGCCGACGTGGTGCGCACGCATCCGAACATCGCGTCGGCGCCGGGCACGCACCAGGTCAACCCCGGCTTCCGGGAGGGTTTCACCGGCACGAAGCAGGTCGCGGACGAGCTGGAACGGTGTCAGCCGCTGGTCGACCTCGTCGACGCGACGGCCGGTGCGGTCAGGGAAGCCGTCGGAGCGGCCATCGGTGCGTGCTCGCTCTCCGAGGACAACGCTCACGACGTGGTGTACGCGGCCAGTGAGATCGTCACGAACGGACTGACGCACGGTGTCGCGCCGGTCCGTTTCCGGCTTTGGGCCGACGGGTCACGGGTGCTCGTGTCGGTGTCGGACCGCGGCTGCGGCCCGTCCGACCCGCGGGCCGGTCTGATGCCGACCACCGAGACCAGGTCGGCAGGGCTCGGGCTGTGGATCCTGCACCGGACCTGCGACTACGTGTCCATGGGCCAGGACGTGGACGGGTTCACCGTGCGGGTGAGCGTCGGCGGCCAGACGTAGGGCAGGTCGTCCGGCACGTCCGGGAAGTACTGCCGGTAGTACTCGGGATCCTTGCGCACGAGCGCCGACTGGTGGCTGCGGTGCACGGCCTCGTCGCCGATCCACGCGGGCAGGTCGCCCGCGGCGGCCAGCTCCTCCTGGGTGCGCACCGTGGTGACGTCCCTGGCGCTCGCCAGGTCCTCCCTCATGGTGGCCTCGCACGTGTCGGCGAACCCCAGCTCACGCCACGCGGCGCAGATCTCCACGCCGTAGCGCACGAGCGCTTCCTCGTACCCCACCCACATCTTCACCGCCGGGTGGTGGCGCCAGCCGTGGCCCGGCACCACCAGCGCGCGCTGGACCTGCAGCGTCTCGACGCGTTGCTTGCCGAGGCGGCGCCGGTCCAGCACGCGTGCCGTGGCGGCGAAGTCGGGGTAGGGCAGGAAGGTCTGCATGGGCTCAGAGCACGTAGCGCGCGGCCTGCGCCGCCTGTGCCTGGTCGACGTGCACCTCGTACCGCCGCGCCTGCAGCGTCATGACGCTGGAGAAGTCACGCCTGCCACGCGTGCTCCAGTGCGCGACGAAACCGAAGACCGCACCCCAGAACGCGCCGATCACGAGACTGATCAGCACGAACCGGATCCAGGCCGTATCGCTCGTGAACAGCCCGAACAGCAGTCCGATGAACACACCGAACCACGCGCCGCTGGCCGCTCCCGCGAGCGCAGCGCGTCCACGGGTCATGCGACCCGTCACCTGTTCGACGGTCCTGACACCCTCGCCGACGATCCGGACGCTCTCCACCGGGAACCCGTCGTCGGACATCCTGTCGACGAGCCGCTGGGCGTCGACGTACTCGGTGTAGCTCGCCAGCAGCGCGGACTCGGTCCTGGTCACCTCTTGATCGATCTCCACGCCGAACGGCTACCCGTGGCCACGCTGGGTAAACGGCCGGTCAGGTGCCGCGGCCCGTCTTCTCCTGCAACCGGTCGATCAGCTGGGACGCCTCGACCTTGGTCAGCTCACCCGGCACCTCCTCGCCCGCTTCCTGGGCGAGTGTGTGCAGGTAGGACTCCTGCGGGCCGGTCATCGGCTCGTCACCGGTCGTCCAGTCCCGCGGGTCCTTCTCCGGCGTGCGGTTCACGATCGTCCCCTTTCACTCGAACGCTCGTTCGAGATACCCGGGGCAACCGCCGCTCAATCACCGGCCGAGCACGACGTCACCGGGAGTCGACGGGGTGGGCACGATCATCGGCCACGACGCGCGCGCGAGCAGGCGGTGCGCGACCGTCAGCAGCATCCGCGCCTCTCGCCACTCCCCGTAGCGGACGTGCTCGTCGGCGGCTGCGACGCAGGCTCCGATCTGCGGGGGAACGTCGGCGCCGGTCGCCGCGCAAGCGGCCAACGCCTCGCTCAGGGCCTCGCGGGAGTCTTCGACGTTGGCCAGTGCGGCGCAGACGGCGTTGTCCAGCGTCTCCAGCGCGGTCGCCTGGAGCTGCCGCGACGACATGTCGCCCAGTTCGGTGGTCATGGTCCCCTGCCTTCACAGCCGGAGGTGCAGCGCCGACTGCTTGACGCATCCGGGCCGGGTACCCGGCCCGAGCACCCTCAAACCGAAACTCCTGACCGCGTCGCTACCCGTGGCGGTATGCGTGTGACCTGGCGCGAGAAGAACGCGCGGCAGTGGATCTCCGAGCTGTCCGACCGGATCGGGATGGCGGGGTGGACGGCGCTCGCCGTGACGCCCGCGCTCGCCGCCGAGGTCGGCCAGCACCGCGGCGGTGCGGGACATCCTGCTGCTCGGCGTCGAGGGTGCCGGCACGGTGGCGGCGGTGCTGCTCGCCTCCTATGCGCGGGGTCTGCTCGACCACTCCCCGACTGGTCGCCGACGTCGTGGCTCGGCGTCCAGCTGATGGCGGTCTGCCAGCTGGTGCACGCGCACGACGTGAAGCCGCTGGCCTTCGACGCGCTGCCCGAGGTCAACTGACAAGGCGGAGCGTGCCGAAGCAGCTTCGCCACTCGGTTCAGCGGTCCTCAGGCCTGCGCGCGCCGAGGACCGGGTCCTCCACCGGCACCTGGCGCTGGGTCGTGGTGATCGGCCGAGCCGGTTGGACCGGTGCCATGACCTCGGTCCCGGACGAGGCGCGCACCGCGTCCTCACGACCGCGCTGATAGGCCGCCGACGGTCGCGAACGCGGCCCTGGGCGGCCACGCCACGATGCCGGTCAGCAGTTCGGAGACGGGGTTCGGGCCCCACACGCCGAAAACGATCTGCAACGTGATCAGCACCAGGACGTAGAAGACGAGCTTCGCGAGCAGGTCGGACGCGTCGTACTTGCCGCGCGCCAGCATCTGCCGGACACCGCCGCGTCGACGAGCCGGTCGAAGCGACGCGTTCGAGCACCTTGTCCACCGACTTGGCCACCGCTTTGGCGACGAACCAGCCGATCAAGAGGATCAGCAGGAACGCCGCCAGCTTGGGCACGAACGTGGCCATCGCCCGCCAGGCGTCGGTCAGCCCTTGTCCGAAGTCCCCGTCGAGCTCCCTTCACGAGGGCGCCCGACGCGGGCAGCCCGCACCGAGAGGTAACCGATGCGGGCGTTCTTCACGCGAATCTCACGACGCGGGGCGCAGCTCGCGGTCACACGCCACGAGGTGTTCCCACGTCCGGCCCCGCTGGCTCGGCGGTGCGGTCCCGTCCGCGTTGCAGATCGGGTACACCAGCCCGAAGGGAACGGGCTGATCGAATTCGTCGCCGGTGCGGACGTCGACCAAATGACGCGTGTGTGCCATCACAACCACTCCCTCGCGTGTGAGCGGAAGAGCCAGTGGGGTTTGGGTTCATCGAATACCCCGTGATCAGCGCGAACATGCCTGGGAGCGTTGCGACATAAGAGTGAATGCAAACGTCCACAATGGACTAACGCGCCGTGACCACCACCGTGATGGAACCGTTGTGCGGCACCGTGAGGATCAGCATCCGACGGCCGGGATAGGTGACCGTCGACGCCGGCCGCAGCTGCGGATCGAGGCTTTGACCCAGTCGAACCGCACCACCACCGCGCCGCGGGTGATCGTGATGCCGCGCGAGTCGAGCGCGACGGTGTCGGAATCCCTTACCACCAAGGGAATCTGCTCCACGGCCGGAGCGTTCGCGCGCACCTTCCGCGTGATCCAGTCGCCCACCGTCACCTCGGTCACGACCGAGCCGGAGGCGGTGCCCCAGCAGGCGTGGTCGTTGTTGTTGATCGACTGCACGAGCGTGCCCGCGACCGGGTGTCACAGGAACGTCAGTCCGGTGCGCGTCAACGAGGTTGCCCGGCGGGCGCCGAAGTAGCCGCCGAGGTAGAACTTCGGCCGCCGCACGAACAGGAAGTCCTGTCCTTGATCGCTTCGCCGTTCTGTGAAGTGCGCGCGGTGG
>NZ_DATLEC010000045.1:0-116919 GCF_035525475.1 Lentzea sp.
CGCGTGCACGCCGTAGTGCTTCGCGGCGTGGATGATCATCGATCCCCACCCGCAGCCGACGTCGAGCTCGCCGCTCACGTACGCACGCGCGAGCCCCAGCTCGTTCGGACTCCACACGAGCCGCCGAAGGGCGTCCCGCGACCGGATCACGAGCACGGTGCCGTCCTGCGGCCCCGCCACACTTCCGTCCCACGCACGAATCCCGATCGGCAGGGCCGAACCCAGCACCCGTTCGGCCATTCCCGCCAGCTGACCAGCGACGACCACCCCGCACCTCCTGCGCGACCCGGCTCCGCCGGACGTTCGGGACGACAAGAGGTTCGGTTCGTTTCTGAACCGAGACGCAACCGCGCCCGTATGGCCTGAATAGAGCGAACGGATGGACAAGGAGGACATGAGTGTGATCCGACGTAACCGCATTGCCATCGGGCTCGCCGCGGGACTGGCAGTTGTGCTGGGTCTGGGTGTCTGGAGCGCCACGGGTGGTGGCACGAACTCCAAGCCGGTGGCACAGACGGAGACCGACCTGGGCGTCCTCGGTGACTACGGCGACGTGGGTCAGCCCCCGGTACTCCAGGAGCCCGCCCAGGCACCAGAAGCCCCTGTTCAGCAGCAGGCACCGGAAACCCCCGCGGCGCAGCAACCCGCGGCGCAGCCCCCGGCGGCAGCCCCGGTCAGCTCCTTGAAGCTGGTCGGCAAGGCAGTGGACAAGATGGGCATGGTCGTCCAGGACGGCGACGGCCGCACGATGTACCGCTTCGACAAGGACACCCCGAAGCCGGAAGGCAAGTCGAACTGCAACAACCAGTGCGCCGTGACGTGGCCGCCGTTGCTGTCCGACACGGTCCCGCAGGTCGAGGGCATCGACTCGAAGCTGGTCTCGCTGATCACCCGCGCCGACGGCAAGAAGCAGGTCGCGATCGACGGCTGGGCCCTCTACGCCTACTCCCAGGACCCGAAGCCGGGCGCCTGGAAGGGCCAGGGCGTCGGCGGAACGTGGTTCGTGGTCCAGCCCAACGGCAAGCGCAACGTGGAGTGCCTGCCCCCCGGCGTAACGGCCCCCGCTGCCTGAACCGCAGCATCCCGTTAGGACAGTCCATCTGAGACACACAGCACCCTGACACGGTGTGACCCCGGCCCTGGGGAAGGGGCCGGGGTTCCCGTCGTTTCGCTCTGAGAACACGGAGGGGCGCCACCGACGAGGTGGCGCCCCTCCGCTTTGAAGGTGTCAAGAGCGTGAAGGCAGCGCCCTCAAGAACTCAGAGCGTCGAGTACAACGGGTGCTTGGCGGCCAGGACCTCGACCCGAGCCCGCAGCTCCTCAACGGCGGCCCCGGGCTTCAAGGCCTCAGCGATCACGTCAGCGACCTCGACGAAGTCGACCTCACCGAACCCGCGAGTGGCCAACGCCGGCGTACCGATCCGCAACCCCGAGGTGACCATCGGAGGCCGCGGGTCGTTGGGAACGGCGTTGCGGTTGACGGTGATCCCGATCCGGTGCAGCACGTCCTCCGCCTGCTTGCCGTCCAACTCGGACGAAACCAGGTCGACGAGCACCAGGTGGACATCAGTCCCCCCGGTGAGCACCTTCACCCCGGCCGAAGCGACATCAGCCTGCGACAACCGGTCGGCCAGAATGCGCGCCCCCTCCAGAGTCCGCCGCTGACGATCAGCGAACTCCGGGGAGGCGGCGTGCTTGAACGCCACGGCCTTGGCCGCGATCACGTGCTCGAGCGGACCACCCTGCTGCCCGGGGAACACCGCCGAGTTGATCTTCTTGGCGATGTCGGCGTCGTTGGACAGGATCACGCCGCCACGAGGACCACCCAGGGTCTTGTGGGTCGTGGTCGTGGTCACGTGCGCGTGCGGCACCGGCGACGGGTGCAACCCAGCGGCGACGAGCCCGGCGAAGTGCGCCATGTCGACCATCAGGTACGCGTCGACGGAGTCCGCGATCCGGCGGAACTCCGCGAAGTCCAGCTGACGCGGGTAGGCGGACCAGCCGGCGACGATCAGCTTGGGCCGGTGCTCGGTGGCCAGCCGCTCGACCTCGGCCATGTCGACGAGGCCGTCGGAGTCGGCCACGTGGTACGGCACGACGTTGTAGAGCTTGCCGGAGAAGTTGATGCGCATGCCGTGCGTCAGGTGCCCGCCGTGCGCCAGGTCCAGGCCCAGGATGGTGTCGCCCGGCTGGAGCAGGGCGAACATCGCGGCCGCGTTGGCCTGCGCGCCCGAGTGCGGCTGGACGTTCGCGAAGCCGGCGTCGAAGAGCGCCTTGACGCGCTCGATGGCCAGGCGCTCGATGACGTCGACGTGCTCGCAGCCGCCGTAGTAGCGGCGGCCGGGGTAGCCCTCGGCGTACTTGTTGGTCAGCACCGAACCCTGGGCCTGCAGCACCGAGACGGGCGTGAAGTTCTCCGAGGCGATCATCTCGAGGGTGCCCTGCTGGCGCGCCAGCTCGGCGGCAACGGCCTCGGCGACCTCGGGGTCGTACTCCGCGAGGGAGGCGTTGAACTGCTCGGACATCTGGAAGATCTCCCTACTTGGCGCGCTTGTAGAACGGAAGTGCGACGACCTCGACCGGCTGCTTCTTGCCGCGGACGTCCACCAGCAGAGGGGTGCCCGGCTCGGAGCTCGCGCGGGACACGTAGGCCATGGCGACGGAGTAGCCGAGGGTCGGGGACAGCGCACCCGACGTCACCTCGCCCACGACCTCGTCGCCGTTCAGCACCGCGTAACCGTGACGCGGTGCGCGGCGCTCGGGGGTCTTCAGGCCCACCAGGACCGAGTCCACACCGGACTCCGAGACCTTGGTCAGTGCGTCACGGCCCACGAAGTCGCCCGGCTTGTCGAGCTTCACGACGCGACCGAGGCCGGCGTGGTACGGAGTCAGCGACGTCGTCAGCTCGTTGCCGTACAAGGGCATTCCGGCTTCGAGGCGCAACGTGTCGCGGCAGCCGAGTCCACACGGCTTGAGCTCGTGCGCGGCGCCGGCCTCCAGGAGCGCGGCCCAGACGGCGGACGCGTCGGCGGGCGCCACGAAGAGCTCGAAGCCCTCCTCACCGGTGTACCCGGTGCGGGCCAGGAGCGCGTCCACGCCCGCGACGGTCGACGGGTACGAGGCGTAGTACTTGACCGCCGAGAGGTCGGTGTCGGTCAGGCCGGACAGGATCTCGACCGACTTCGGGCCCTGGATCGCGATCAGCGCGTAGTCGGTCGAGGCGTCCGTGACGACGGTGTCGAACCCGGCGGCGCGCTCCACCAGCGCCTCGGCCACCACGGAGGCGTTGGAGGCGTTCGCGACGACCATGAACTCCTCGTCGCCCAGGCGGTAGACGATCAGGTCGTCGATCACGCCGCCGTCGGCCTGCGTGATCATCGTGTAGCGGGCCTTGCCGACGGCCAGCGCGGAGATGTGGCCGACCAGCGCGTGGTCGAGCGCTTCGCCCGCCTGCGGCCCGGTCAGGACGATCTCACCCATGTGCGTGAGGTCGAACAGGCCCGCGGTGGTGCGCACCGCGTGGTGCTCCGCGAGCTCGCTCGAGTAGCGCAGCGGCATCCGCCAGCCCGCGAAGTCGGTGAACATCGCGCCGAGCTGCTCGTGCTCGGCGTTCAGAGGCGTGAGGCGGGACATCAGAACGCTCCTTGAGGGTGCGCCGAAGAGCCGGGCGAGGCCGGCTGAGGCAGCAGAAGAATGACACGGTCCATCGGAGACTCCTCACGAGAGCGAGCCTCCCCCTCTGTCATGAGCCTGAGAGCTTCGCCGCGCGGAACGCGACTTGCACCGTGGGCGAGGCCGATGGGCCTGCTTTCCAGAGTTGCCTTCGTCGTGCGGTAGGGGTACCTGAGAGATTCCGGGGAGGAGTTGCTCCTTCGGCGCCCTCTGCCCGGCGAACCGGAAACAGTGGGACTCTCCCGCGCGACATCGACGGCCGTGTTCAGTTGTCAGCCCCAGACGCTAGCAGGCCAAACGTCACAACGGCACGCCCTGCGCGGTCTTCTCGACCACTTTGCGCTCCGCCCAGAACGACAGGAACGGGATCGTCCCGGCGAGCAGCACGAGGGCGGTGCCCTTGATCGACCAGCGCAGCTTCAGCGCGAGGTCGACGGAAAGCACCAGGTAGATGGCGTAGAGGAAGCCGTGGATCGGGCCCACGACCTTCATCGCCCCGCCCATGTCCGCGGCGTACTTGAGCACCATCGCCACGACCAGGAGCAGCAGGAAGACACCGACCACGTAAGCCATGACCCGGAACCGGGTCAACGCACCCTTCATCTGCCCGCCTTCGCTCAACGACCGTCCCGCGCGTTGAGGTCCGCGAGCATGCGGTTGTAGGCCGCGAGCTCCGCGTCTTCTTCGTCGTCGACGTGCTCGACAGGCGCGGGTTTGACGGCGTCAACGGTAGCTACCGGCTTCGGAGCGGGCGCAACCGGCTCCGGTGCGAGAGCCTCGTCACGGTTCTGGCGTGCCAGGCGGCGGAAGCGCCACACCATGAAGAGGGGGAAGAGGCCGAAGAGGGGCCACTGGAGCACGTACCCGAGGTTCTGGAACGTGCCGCTGGCGGAGGAGAAGCGCTGCCACTGCCAGTACGCGAGCCCGCAACAGACGATCAGCGCCGCCAGACAGGCGAGCGCGATCAGAACACGCTGGGGAGTAAGGAGGCCGCGCACGACCTCCACACTACAAGTGCAGGGCTCCCGCCTTCGAGAGCCCTTCTCCGCTACGCCACGCCGTCCCGGCGCTGCCTCTGCAGACGTGCGACGCACCAGGCCGCGGCGGAGCCACGACGAAGGTGCTGGAGAACCGTCATCGGTCCCAGGCGCCTCCCGAGGTCGGCAGGAGTCAGGCCGGCAGCGCGGTAGTCGAGCGCGCGCTGGTCCAACGGGCTGATGCCCGCGTCCCACCACTGCTCGGCCTCGCTGACGTCACCGACGAGCTGCCAGTAGCTCGCTGCGGCGGCGAGCAACGCCTCGGGTGCCTCCGGCGCCCGCTTGCGCATCGCGGCCACGTAGGCCGGATCCGCCGAGTCGACCTTGACCAAGCCACGCGACCCGCTCCTGGCGGCACCCCGCTGCACGGGGATGCCTGGCGCCACGGGGGGAGCCTCGGCGAGCCACGCGTTCTTGATCCGGTTCACCTCCTGCATCTCTGCGTCATCAGACCGTTCAGCCGCCCACTGCTTCAAGAGCTCGTGGACCCCGGAGTCCTCGACCATCCATGCCTCCTCGTCGGTCGGGGATCGGCCATTGCAGCGGAAGGTATTCGGTAGGTCTGACAATCGCCAGACCCTGAATCCCCAGAACACCCGTTACCAGTGCGTGATTGGCCGCTTTCCACCCGTCCGGCTCAACGCGAACGGTCGTATCTCACCGTCAGTCACTAGCGGATCGGCGTCGCCGTCCCGAAGAGGCTCCTGATGAAGGTGATGATCGACTCCGCGCCCTCGCGCAGCCAGCCGAGCACCGTCTGGACCGCGCCGGCGGACTCCTCGGGCCGGGTGATCAGGAGGAACAGCACCAGCGCGACGACCGCCAGCACTAGCACCTTCTTGAGGTTCACAGGTACCTCTCCGTCCATGTCGCTCACAGCTGAGGCGGCGGACCGCCGTGTCACCCGACATGCTCCCTCATTCACCCTTGCGATGAACAACGGCCACGCCCAAGCCGGGTCAGGATCCACCGGCAGCGCACGCCTGCACGACGGCCAACGTCACCCGAATGGCGGCTAAAGCCGTTCCTGTCCAGCGCCGATGTCCTGGGCACGAGGTGAACACGGACTCCCTCGCATCCCACAGCTTGGACAAGGACTGGTGCACCGGACCTCACCCGGATGCCGAGCCCTCGGCATCACGCTGCGTCACGCCGTCGTTGCGCATTTAATGCGCACCCGGCCATTCATCCAATTACTCCGGCCCGCCGCAGTTCCATAATTTCGGCGTCCGACACACCCATGTCGGCAAGCACTTCCCCGGTGTTCACCCCGGCTTCCACGGGAGGCGTCGGAACCGCCGTCGGCGTCCGGTCGAAACGGGGGGCCGGCGCCGGGTGCAGCGCTCCGGAGACGTCGACGAACGTGTCCCGCGCCGCGTTGTGCGGATGCCGCGCCGCCTCGTCGGGGGTCAGCACCGGCGCCAGGCACGCGTCCGTGTCCCGCGCGAGGTCGGCCCACTCGTCCCGCGTCCTGGTCTTCACCGCCGCCGCGATGCGTTCCCGCAGCTCGGGCCAGTTCGCCGGGTCGTTGCGCGACGGCGCGTCCTCGAGACCCAGCACGCGCACCAGGTCGGCGTAGAACCTCTCCTCCAACGCGCCCACGGCCACGAACCGGCCGTCCGCGGCCTCGTAGACGTCGTAGAACGGCACGCCGCCGTCGAGCATGTTCTCGCCGCGCCCGCCCTGCCACATGCCCGCGGACCGCATCCCGTGCAGGAACGTCGTCAGCAACGCCGCCCCGTCGACCATGGCCGCGTCCACGACCTGACCGCGCCCGGAGCGCTCCCGTTCGTACAGCGCGGCGAGCACGCCGAGGGCCAGCAGCAGCCCTCCCCCGCCGAAGTCGCCGAGCAGGTTGATCGGGAACGACGGCGGCCCGCCTGCCCGTCCGAGGGGTTCCAGCGCGCCCGCGACGGCGATGTAGTTGATGTCGTGGCCGGCGCGGTCGGCGAGGGGCCCGTCCTGGCCCCAACCGGTCATACGTCCGTATATGAGGCGCGGGTTGCGGGCGAGGCACTGCGCCGGACCGATGCCGAGCCGTTCGGTGACGCCCGGCCGGAAGCCCTCCACCAGCACGTCCGAGCGTTCGACCAGCCGCAGCACCAGCTCGGAGCCCTCGGGCCTGCGGGTGTCGACCGCGATGGAGCGCCGGTTGCGGCCCAGGAAGTCGCCGGGGACCGTCGAGCGGCTCCCCGGCTTGTGCACCTGGACCACGTCCGCGCCCAGGTCGGCGAGCACCATGCAGGCGAACGGCGCGGGCGCGAGGCCCGCGAGCTCGACCACGCGAAGACCTGCGAGAGGTCCCTTCCCGGAAGGACCGGTCACAGGGACCTCGCGATGATTTCCTTCATGATCTCGTTCGTGCCGCCGTAGATCCGCTGCACGCGGGCGTCGGCCCAGGCACGGGCGATCGGGTACTCGTTCATGTAGCCGTAGCCGCCGAACAGCTGCACGCACTCGTCGACGACCCTGCTCAACCGGTCGCTGGCCCACCACTTCGCCATCGCCGCGGTCGGCACGTCCAGCTCGCCGCGCAGGTGCTTCTCGACGCACTCGTCGATGAACGCCCTGGTCACGGCCGCCTCGGTGGCGCACTCGGCGAGCTTGAACCGGGTGTTCTGGAACTTGATCAGCTCCTTGCCGAACGCCTGGCGCTCCTTCACGTACCTCAGCGTCAGGTCGACGGCGGCCTCGATGCCCGCGACGCAGCAGACGCCGATGATCAGGCGTTCCTGCGGCAGCTGCTGCATGAGCTGGACGAAGCCGAGGCCCTCCTGCCCGCCGAGGAGGTTCGCCGCCGGCACGCGCACGTCGTCGAAGAACAGCTCGGCGGTGTCCTGGCCCTTCATGCCGACCTTGTCGAGCACGCGGCCGCGCCGGATGTCGTTCTCCACGACGAGCAGCGAGATTCCGGTGGCGCCCTGCGCCGGGTCGGTCTTGGCGACGACGATGACGAGGTCCGCGAGCACGCCGTTGGTGATGAAGGTCTTGGAGCCGTTGATGACGTACTCGTCGCCGTCCTTGACGGCCTTGGTGCGGATGCCCTGGAGGTCGGAGCCCGCGCCCGGTTCGGTCATCGCGATCGCGCCCACGTACTCGCCGGACGCGAGCTTGGGCAGCCAGCGCCGCTTCTGGTCCTCGGTGCCGTAGGAGTTGAGGTAGTGGGCGACGATGCCGCTGTGGACGCTGTTGCCCCACGAGCTGTCGCCGGCGCGCGCCTGCTCCTCGAGCAGCACGGCCTCGTGCGCGAACGTGCCGCCACCGCCGCCGTACTCCTCGGGGATGCTCAGGCACAGCAGCCCGAGCTCACCGGCCTTGCGCCACAGGTCGCGGTCGACCTGCTTCTGCTCGGCGAAGCGGTCGGCGTTCGGGGTCACCTCCTTCTCGAAGAACGTGCGCGCGAGCTGGCGCAACTGGTCCAGGTCGCTGTCCATCCACCGCGATCGACGCTCTGCCATGCGGTCAACGAAACCACCGGTGGGTGATCGACGCCATGACCGGCACGCGTCGGCGTCACCCGAAAATCTGAGCGAAATTCCCACCCCGTCGTCCAGACTTCACGGTGTGGAGATCCATCAGGTCGAGCCGGACGAGTGGCGGTTGTGGCGCGACACCCGGCTGGCAGCCCTGTCCAGCGACCCCGAGGAGTTCGGGTCGACGCTGGCGGCCGAGCAGCGGTACGGCGAGACCGAGTGGCGCGACCGCGCCGCGGAGGGCCTCAAGCTCGTCGCGCTCGACCAGGAGCCCGTGGCGCTGGTCGCCGCCACCGCCAAGCCGGAGGGCCTCTACCTCCACTCGATGTGGGTGCGGCCGTCCCACCGCGGCCGCGGCATCGGGGAAGCGCTGGTCAGGACCGTGCTGGAGTGGGCAGCGGAGGAGGGCTGGAAGGTCGTCGTGCTGCGGGTCTGGGTCGACAACCTGCCCGCGCGGAAGCTCTACCGGCGCCTGGGGTTCGTCCAGGCGGAAGATCCCGAGCACATGGAGTTCAGGGTGAGCTAATCGGTCACCCTCCACGGTCATGGCCAGCTCGATGAGCCGGGCCTAGCGTGGTGTCATGAGCGAAGCCTTGATCTTCGACGCGGTGCGCACGCCGCGCGGCAAGGGCAAGCGCGGGTCGCTGCACAGCGTCAGGCCCGTCGAGCTGGCCGCCGGTGTGCTGCGCGCGCTGTCCGAACGCAACTCCCTCGACACCTCCGCGGTCGACGACGTCGTGTTCGGCGTCGTGTCACCGCTCGGCGAGCAGGGCGGCGACATCGCCCGCACGGCCGTGCTGGCCGCCGGGTGGGACCAGCGCCCCGCCGGCGTGCAGCTCAACCGGTTCTGCGCGTCCGGACTCGAGTCGGTGAACCTCGCGGCGGCCAAGGTCGCGTCCGGGTTCGAGGACCTGGTGGTGGCGGGTGGCGTCGAGTCGATGTCGCGCGTGCCGATGGGCTCCGACGGTGGCGCGTGGGCGATCGACCCCTCGACGAACTTCGACCTGTCGTTCGTGCCGCAGGGCGTGTCGGCCGACCTGATCGCGACGCTCGAGGGCCATTCGCGCACCGACGTCGACGCGTGGGCCGCCCGTTCGCACGCCCGCGCGTTCGAGGCGCAGAAGAACGGCTGGTTCGAGCGGTCCGTGGTGCCGGTCGTCGACCAGAACGGCACGGTGGTGCTCAAGGAGGACGAGACGATCCGTCCCGAGTCCACCGTGGAGTCGCTGGGCAGGCTCAAGCCGAGCTTCCAGTTCCACGGCGACCTCGGCTACGACACGGTGGCGATCGACCGCTACCCCACCGTCGAGCGCATCACGCACGTGCACACGCCGGGCAACTCGTCGCAGATCGTCGACGGCGCCGCGGCCATGCTGATCGGCTCCGCGGCGGCCGGGAAGGCGCTGGGCCTCACGCCGCGCGCCCGGATCGTCTCCGTGGCCGTCGTGGGCACCGAGCCGACGATCATGCTCACCGGACCGGCGCCGTCCGCCCGCAAGGCCCTGGACAAGGCGGGCCTCTCGGTGGAGGACATCGACCTGTTCGAGGTCAACGAGGCGTTCTCGTCGGTCGTGCTGAAGTTCCTGCGGGACATGGACGTCCCCGAGGACAAGGTCAACGTCAACGGCGGCGCGATCGCGCTGGGGCACCCGCTGGGCGCCACCGGCTGCATGATCCTCGGCACGCTGCTCGACGAGCTGGAGCGCCGGGACCTGCGCCGCGGCCTCGCCACGTTGTGCGTCGGCGGCGGCATGGGCATCGCGACGATCATCGAGAGGGTCTAGAAGATGCCGTTCCACTACGACAAGGACGCCGACGGCATCGTCACCCTGACGATGGACATGTCCGGCTCCGCCAACGTCATGAACGACGAGTACCGCGACCTGATGGGCGACGCGGTCTCGAAGCTCGAGGGCGACGACATCACCGGCGTCATCATCACGTCCGCCAAGAAGACGTTCTTCGCCGGCGGCGACCTCAACGTGCTGATCGCGATCACGCCGGAGAACGCCTCGCAGGCGCTGGAAGGCGTCGAGGAGCTCAAGTCGCAGCTGCGGCGCCTGGAGAAGCTCGGCAAGCCGGTCGTGGCGGCGATCAACGGCACCGCGCTCGGCGGCGGGTTCGAGATCGCGCTCGCCTCGCACCGCCGGATCGTGCTGAACGACAACGGCATCCGCGTCGGTCTGCCCGAGGCGACGCTGGGCCTGCTGCCCGGCGGCGGTGGCGTCACGCGCATGGTGAGGCTGCTCGGCGTGCAGAAGGCGTTGCCGTTGCTCATGGAGGGCAAGCAGCTGCGTCCGGAACGCGCGCTGCAGGCCGGGATCGTGGACCAGCTCGTGGACACGCGCGAGGAGCTGATCTCCGAGGCCCGTGCGTGGATCAAGGCGAACCCGGCGCCGACGCAGCCGTGGGACGTGCAGGGCGCGGGCGTGCCGGACCTGAAGTTCGGCGACCCCAACAGCTACGGCCTGCTCGCCGCCGCTCCCGCCGTGCTCAGCAAGAAGTCGCACGGCGCGTACCCGGCACCGCAGAAGATCATGGCGACGGCCGTCGAGGGCGCCTACGTCGACTTCGACACGGCGTTGAAGATCGAGGGCCGCTACTTCGTGGAGCTGGCCTCCGGTCAGGTCTCCAAGAACATGATCACGGCGTTCTGGTTCAACCTCAACGAGGTCAACGGCCGCGCGTCGTCGGCGGGCAAGCGGGTGGCGAAGCTCGGCGTGCTCGGCGCGGGCATGATGGGCGCCGGAATCGCCGAGGTGTCCGCGAAGGCGGGCATCGAGGTGGTCCTGAAGGACGTCACCCTCGAAGGCGCGCGGAAGGGCGCTCAGGGCCTGGAAGGCGTCAAGCCGACCGACTCCGACGACGACCTCGCGGGCTGCGACCTGGTCATCGAGGCCGTCTTCGAGAACCGCGAGCTGAAGAACGAGGTCCTGTCCTCCGCCGAGGCGAAGGCGTTGCCGGACGCGGTGATCGCGTCCAACACCTCGACGCTGCCGATCACCGGCCTCGCGTCCGCGGTGACGGCGCCGGAGCGGTTCATCGGCCTGCACTTCTTCTCGCCGGTGCCGAAGATGCGGCTCGTGGAGATCATCCGCGGCGAGAAGACGTCCGGGGAGACGCTCCAGCGCGCGCTGGACTACGTGCGGCAGATCGGGAAGACGCCGATCGTCGTCAACGACTCGCGCGGCTTCTACACCTCGCGGACCTTCGGCACGTACGTCATCGAGGCGATCACGATGCTGGCCGAGGGCGTGGCCCCGGCGCTGATCGAGAACGTCGCGAAGAAGTCCGGCATGGCCGTGGGCCCGCTGGCGGTGTCCGACGAGGTGACGCTGTCGTTGCAGCTGAAGATCCACGACCAGACGCTCGCCGACGACCCGTCCCTGGTCTCGGAGAGCCCGGCCTACGACCTCATCCGCGAGATGGTGTCGCTGGGGCGCAGCGGGAAGTCGACCGGCGCGGGCTTCTACGAGTACCCGGAGGGCGGCAGGAAGTTCCTGTGGCCCGAGCTCACGACCCGGTACGCGAAGGCCGACGCCGGAGTGTCCGAACAGGACGTTCGCGACCGGCTGCTGTTCGTGCAGTCGCTGGAGACCGTGCGGTGCCTGGACGAGGGCGTGCTGACGTCGGTGGCGGACGCGAACATCGGCTCGATCTTCGGGTTCGGCTTCGCGCCGTGGAGCGGTGGCACGCTGCAGTTCATCAACTCCTACGGCGTGCAGGCTTTCGTCGAGCGCGCGGACTACCTCGCCGACACCTACGGCGAGCGGTTCCGTCCTCCGGCATCCCTGCGGGAGCGCGAGAAGTTCTAGGCACGGTAGGAGCCGGGTGAAGACCCGGTCCACCGCTTGAACGCCCGGTGGAAGGCGCTCGCCTCGGAGAACCCGAGGCGCAGCGCCAACTCCTCCACCGACTCCCCGCCGCGCACCAGCGACGCCACCGCCTGGTCGCGCAGCAACTGCTCCCGCACCTCGCGGAACGACGTTCCCTCAGCGGCGAGCCTGCGCCGCAACGTCGGCGCCGACACCCCCAGCGCGGCCGCCACGGCCTCCAGCCCCGTCACCCCGCGCCCGAGCAGCCGCCGCACGTGCCCCGCCGTGTCGGCCCCGTGGTCCCGGCGCGACAACAACTCCGCCGGCGAGTGCCTCAGGAACCTGCGCAACGCCGCCTCGTCCTGCACGACCGGCATGCGCAGGAACTTCGGGTCGAACGAGATCGCGGTGGCGGGCGCGCCGAACGTCAGCGGGCAGCCGAAGATCAGGTGGTACTCGGCGGCGTGCGCGGGCTCGGGATAGGCGAACCCGGCGCCCTGCAAGGGGATGCGCCGGCCGATCAGCCACGACGAGAACCGGTGCCACAGCACGAGCAGCGACTCGGTGAGGAAGTGGTCGGGGTCGCCCGGGATGTCGAGCGTGAAGCGCCCGCCGTCGAGCGACAGGCGCAGCGGCTGCTCGAACAGCGAGTAGAACGCCAGGCCTCGCCGCAGCGCCGACTCGAGGTCGGGGCAGTGCACGGCCAGCAGGCACATCATCGCGAACGTGCCGCGCTTGGACGGCCGCGGCCCGAAGCCCATGAACTCGTCGTCGAGGACTTCCCAGAGCGTCTGGATGAACTTCGTGTACTGCGCGGGAGTGACCCGCGCCCGGTCGTCGGCGAGAAGGCTCGCGGGGATGCCCGCGCCCTGCAGGACGGCGGACGGCTCCGGGCACGCGCGCAGTGCCGCACGCACGTAGTGGATCGCCACGGTCCGGGAGTGCACGACCCACAGTAGAACGCCGACGGCGGTGATGCGGCTCCAGGGAGAGTAGGAGCCGCATCACCGCCGTCGAGGGGCCCACCCAGTGAGCCGTACTCCTCGCCGACGGGGCTTCCGCACGCCCGTCAGCAAGGGACGATGTCGTATCTGTTCCGTTAACGTTATGTGGTCTAGACCAGGAAAGTCAATAGTGCAAGAAGAGCACTTCGAGCCGGGATGTTTCAGGCTTGTTCCAGCGGGGCTACGGCAAAGCCCGCGGAGAACCTCTGGCACCAGATGACCACACTCCGAATGGTGGAGACATCGACGCTGGACGGAATCTCGTACACCTGGTCACCCCGGTTGCCCTTCAACTTGCCGAGGCTCGTGAAACCGCTGCCGAACGTTTTCTCCGACGAGCTCGACGCGTGCGGCGAAAGGTAAACGTACAGGTCAGGGCCATCACTGGTGTTCAAGGACGCGAACTGCACCGAATGCCCACCGCCCGGCAGCTCGATCAGGCTCGCCTTACCGGTGGTGGCGTGTTCGAGCGACCGCCACTCCCCGGCCGCCACCTCCTTCGCCGTTTCCGCGACAGGCGCCGGCGCACTCGCGGGAGTTGACTGAGTGGTCGACTGAGTAGCCGACTGGGAGGTCGTCGCCGGCACGAGCAGGGCATCGTGCGTTTCGCGAACCGTGAGCAGCCGCCACGGCTGGAAGAGGTACAACCCGACACCGAGCACGACGACCAGGAAAACTGAGGCGGGAATCAGGAATCGACGACTGCGCATACCGAAAATACTGGCCCGAACCGGACCGAAAAGAGCTTACGAGGTTGTTAGGGTCGCTAGCCGTGGCGACACAGGCGAGGATCGGCCAGGCGGTGCTCGGAGTCCTGATGGTCGGCTGCGCCCTGACGGGCCTGTTCCCCAGACCGGTACCGCTCCTCTTCGCCATAGCGGCGATCGGCACCGCCAACGCGGCGTTCCCCCTCATGCGCACGTTCGGCTCGGCACTGCTCGGCGGCGTGGCAGCCTCCTCCATCGCCCTGTCCTCGGTCCCGTTCGTCACCTGCTCCACGGAACGCTTCACCGAGGTGTTCACCTGCACGGGTGATGCTCCGACATGGCACCTGACCGGAACAGTGCTGGTGGCGGGCCTTTCCGGAGCCAGTCTGGTACTGGCCAGGATCACCGGGCAATGACAACGACCACTCAACCGCTGCTATCAAGGAGCCGATAAGGCAAGCGGCGAGCGTTCTCCAGCAACCGCCCGACCGGTAGCCTGCCGGGAGCGCGATCGCCCGACTGCACCCCGTGAGCATCTGAGGAGGACTGCTGTGCGCGCACTGTGGGCAGCAGGTGGTTCCGCCGTGCTCGGGTCGGCGTTGCTGGGAGTGCTGGTGGGCATGGCGATCCACGGCGTGAACACGGAAGACCCGCGAAGCAGACCCCCGGCCTCCACCTGGGTCAGGTCCACGACCAGCACCCCACCGAGCCAGACGGAGATCTCCTCCCCCACGAGCAGCACCCCGCAGAGCTCCACGAGTTCCCCGCAAAACGCGGCACCAACGCCGAAGAGGACCACCCCACCCCCGGCGGCGACGAACGAGACCCCGCCCCCAGCGCCCGCACCGTCAGCGACGACGACGACCACGACGCCGTCCGGCTGGTCCTGCAGCCCCCTGAACCCGCTGCCACCACCCACGTGCAAGAACCTGGACAACGGCCGATAGCCAGACGCCGGGCCGCCGCACAGGCAGGCCCGCGAAGACGGGCAGCGGCGAGGAAAAGGCCAGCCGGGCAGGCTCGCGCAGAGGTCCCCCCGGCTCGAGGCTCCCCCGCGGTCCAACCTAGCGGCGGGGTCTGACAGTGCAGACGATCTTGAGGACGCACGAGCGCGCAGCTCAAGCGATGGCGAAGCCGAGCGGTCCCGAGCAAAGCGAGGCCGCAAACGCAACCAAACCAAGCAGCAGTCAGCCGCCAGAACCAACAGGCGTGCCATCAACCCGCAGACGGCGCTGGCCCCGGCTCCTCTGGGAGTGCCGGGAGTTCGAGGGCGGAGCCCTCAGGACCGGACAAGCAACGCAGGAATCAAGCAGACTCCCGCCGAACCAACACGGTGGGCAGCATCTCCTTCTTGGGCTTCACAGTCTCGTCCCGGAGCAGCTTCATCAGATGCTCCACCATGTGCTTGACCTGCTCATCGGAATCCTGCCGAACAGAGGTCAACGGCGGCGAGGTGTGCTCGGCAATCGCAATATGGTCATCAAATCCAACCACGGCAACATCCTCAGGAACCCGCCGGCCCGCCTCCTGCAGCGTCTCCAGAGCCCCAGCAGCCATCAGGTCGGAAGCGACGAACACAGCATCCAACCCAGGCACCCGCCCCAGCAGAGCGGACATGGCCTTGCGCCCACCCTCCCGAGTGAACCCACCATCCTCGGTAACCCGGGCAACAGCGCGATCATCAAGACCAAGCGCAGACCGGAACCCGTTCAACCGATCAATGGCCGACAACTCGTCCACAGGCCCGGAAACGTGGACGATCTTCCGCCGCCCAAGAGACTTCAGGTGCTCGGTGGCGAGAACAGCGCCACCCTCGTTGTCGTTGTCCACGAGGTGCATCCCCCGCAACGACCCCCAGGGCTTACCGGCGTACACCACCGGCAACGGCAGCTTCTTCACGACGGCGACGAGCTCGTCGTTGCGGTGCGGCGCGAAGACGAGAGCACCATCGACGTGCCCACCGGCCAAGAACCGGTGCGCACGGACCTGGTCGTCGTGCGAGTGCACGAGCATCAGCACCATCTGCACGTCGACGTCGGCAAGAGCGCGCGCCCCTGCACGGATCAGACGCGCGAAGTGCGGGTCGTCGAAGATCTTGGGTTCCGGCTCGGAGAACAGCACGGCCACGGCGCCTGTGCGGCGGGTGACCAGCGCCCGCGCGGCGCGGTTCGGCTGGTAGCCCAGCGCCAGCACGGCTGCGTTGACCGCTTCCAGCGCTTCGGGACTGACGCGCGGGGACGCGTTCAGCACTCGTGACGCCGTGGCGCGGGAGACCCCAGCCCTCGCGGCAACGTCTTCCAACGTCGGACGCGCGTGGATGGACACGAGCACCACCACTCCTCGATGAAAACCTTTGATCCGCCAAGCAGCTTAGCCCCAAGCGATCTCCGAGGAGGGTTTCCGCGCTGTTCACCGAGTTTTTTCGGCCATCACCGCCGTGATCGACGTCTTCAGGGCGCGTCCGCGTGGCGCGATCGAAACGCGGAGCAGTCCGTCCTCCCGGCGTGTCGTGGTCTGCAGGCCGGCGCGGGCCGCTGTGCGCACCAGAGCGGTCTCCGACGGCAGGCACCACGCCACCAGCTCCGCGTAACCCGCGGCTCGCGCGTCGGAGGCCAGGGCGCCGAGCAGGGCCGTGCCGACACCGCGGTGCTGCCAGGCGTCCTCCACCAGCAGGGAGATCTCGGCGCAGTCCGGTGTGCCGGTCTGGATGAGCTGGCCGAGGGCCACCACCTGGTCCGCGCACTGGGCCAGGACCGTGGTGCCGCGGGGCGGGCTGAGCAGGCGGTGCAGCCAGCGGCGGGGCAGGGTGCGCATGCCGGAGTGGTAGCGGTTGAACAACGTCCTCATGGAACAGCGGGAGTGCAGGTCGGCCACGGCGTCCTCGTCGGCGCCGGTGCCGGGGCGCAGGACCAGGGCCACGCCGTCGTCGCTCAGCACGCCCCGAAGGGCGGGGGCCGGGGCGTCCACGAGGTCGAGCAGCGCCTCCGCCCGTGCCAGCTCGACCTGGGTGAACCTCGCCCAGCCGCGCCGGGCCGCCATGTCCCCCAGCTGGACCTGGCCGTCCCCGGCCTCGCCGTGGGTCACCGCGTCGGCGGAGAGCACCTGGCGGAGCGCCTCGGCCGTCCTGTCCGGATCGGCGAGGGCCATCTTGGCGGCGCGCAACGCCGCCGTGGGCTCGTCCACCAGGTCCCGCATGTCGGCGCTGGTGATCCCCACGCACTTGGCGCCCTCGCTGCGCACCGCCTCGACGAGGTCGGCGGGCAGCACGCCCTCGCCCGCGCGCACGACGATCTCGTCGAGCACCCCGCCGGGGACGGGCATCACGTGCAGGGCGAGGACGTTGCAGTCGGCCGCGGCCAGCCGGACCATGACGCGCGCGAGCGCGCCGGGGCTGTCGCTGAGTTCGAAGCGCATGCGCCAGGTCGTCGTCATGTCGTCAAGAGTTCATGGAACTTGTTGCCGCGAAGCGAACCACGGGTAAAACGACCGAAATAGGGTCACGGCATGAGGAGAACTCTGGCCGTCAGCCTCACCCTGCTCACCGTCACCGCGCTGGCGACGCCCACCACCGCCGCGCCGGCGGCGAAGCCGCGTCAGGCCACGCTGACGAACTTCGCCTTCCTCCCCGCGGAGACCTTCCTCCCCGGCACTGAGCCCAGCGGCGCCGCACTGGGGACGGCCCCGATCAACGGGGTCACGCCGCCGTTCGCGGACCAGCCGGTCCAGGGCTTCAGCGGTCTCGTCCGCAACAGCGACGGCACGTTCGACGCCATCTCCGACAACGGGTACGGCACCAAGGCCAACAGCGCGGACTTCACCCTCCGCATCCACCGCATCGCGCCGGACTTCAGGACCGGACGGGTCGACGTGGTCGGCGGCATCACGCTGACCGACCCGAACGGCCACATCCCGTTCCCGCTGACCAGGCCGGACAGGGTGATCACCGGAGCGGACATCGACATCGAGTCGGTGACGCGCGGCGCCGACGGCACGTACTGGATGGGCGACGAGTTCGGCCCCTACCTGCTGCACTTCGACCGGGCAGGCCGGTTGCTCGCCCCGCCGGCACCGCTGCCCGGCGTGCGCGCCCCGGAGAACCCCGCCGGCGACCCGAACCTGGGCGGCAGCAAGGGGTTCGAGGGCATCACGCTCTCCCCCGACGGCAGGACGATCAACGCCCTGCTGGAGGGCACCGTCGCCGGTGACACGCCGGGAACGCTACGCCTCGACGAGTTCGACATCGCGGCGAACCGCTTCACCGGCAAGACCTGGAAGTACCGGCTGGAGGACCCGAACTTCGCCATCGGTGACGCCATCGCGGTCGACGCGAACCGGTTGCTGGTCATCGAACGGGACAGCGCGCAGGGCGCCGACGCGATCGTCAAGCGCGTCTACCTGGCCGACAAGCGCGATCGGGACGAGGACGGCAAGCTCGACAAGACGCTGGTCGCCGACCTGCTGAACCTCGCGAACCCGAAGCACATCGGCGGGCAGGCGGACCCGTTCACGTTCCCGTTCGTCACGATCGAGGACGTCACGATCCTCGACGACCGCACGATCGCTGTGCTCAACGACAACAACTTCCCGTCGTCGTCGGGCCGCACGCCGGGCAAGCCGGACAACGACGAGTTCATCACCATCAGGCTGGCCGAGAACCTGCACGCCGACCCGCGCGTGCTGCGTCGCCGCTGATCAGGGCACAAACGAGAGAGCGCTCTCACCTGCGGGCGGCAACGCCCGTCGGTGAGAGCGCCAGACCTCCTCGGCCCGACCGGCTGGGCTAAACGGTGTAACCCTGTGCGGGCAACCCGTTCTGCCCGATGATCCGCGACAACGCGACGGCGCTTTCCTTCACCGTGCGCCGCTGCGTCTCGAAGTCGACGTGCACGATCCCGAACCGCTGCGAGTACCCGGCCGCCCACTCGAAGTTGTCGAGCAGCGACCACGCGAGGTAGCCGCGGATGTCGGCGCCCTGCGAGATCGCCTTGTGCACCGCGCGAACGTGGTCCACCAGGTACTTCGTCCGCTGCGTGTCGGCCACGCGGCCCGTCGCGTCGACGGTGTCGGGGAACGCGGACCCGTTCTCCGTCACCACCAGCGGCACCCCGTCGGCGTCGCGGGACAGCCGGACCAGCAGCTCGGTGAACGCGTCGGCGTTCTGCTCCCACC
The DNA here is from genome assembly GCF_035525475.1 of Lentzea sp. Lineage (GTDB taxonomy): Bacteria > Actinomycetota > Actinomycetes > Mycobacteriales > Pseudonocardiaceae > Lentzea. The sequence continues at coordinate 18,878 of NZ_DATLEC010000045.1, forward strand.
CGAACCCGGTCAGCTCGCCCTGAGGCGGCTGGATCTCGACACCGCGCAGACCCGCGTGCGGGCCGGCGGGCACGAAGTCGGGGTCGGCGGGCGCGACACGGGTCGGGTTGTAGTAGTTCACGCCGATCCAGTCGACCGGGGTCGCGATGGTCTCCATGTCCCCGTCGCGCACCACGTTCGTCCAGTCGCCCAGCCACGACGTGTCCCGCAGGACGTCGAGCGGGTAGCCGCGACCGCGGATCGGGTCGAGCAGGATGCGGTTCTGCAGGCCGTCGACCTTGCGCACCGCCTCCTGGGACGCCTCGGAGTCGCCGTCTCCCCAGATGGTGCTGAAGTTCAGGACGATCGAGAGCCGGTGCGACCCGGGGGCCTGCGCGCGCAACGCCTGCGTGGCCAGGCCGTGGGCCAGCAGCAGGTGGTGGGCCGCCTCCAGGGACGCCACCGGGTCGGTGACGCCGGGTGCGTGGATCCCGTTGCCGTAGCCCAGGAACGCCGAGACCCACGGCTCGTTCAGCGTGGTCCAGGCCTGCACCCGGTCGCCCAGCCGTTCGTGCACGATCGCCGCGTACTCGGCGAAGCGGTAGGCGGTGTCGCGGTTGCGCCAGCCGCCGAAGTCCTCCAGGACCTGCGGCAGGTCCCAGTGGTAGAGGGTGACCAGCGGCTGGATGTCCTTCTCCAGCAACGAGTCCACGAGCCGGTCGTAGAACGCGAGACCGCGCTCCTCGACCCGGCCGCTGCCGCTGGGCTGGATCCGGGGCCACGCGACCGAGAACCGGTAGGCGGCCAGCCCGAGCGAGGACATCAGGTCCACGTCGGAGGAGTACCGGTTGTAGTGGTCGCAGGCGGGGTCACCGGTGTCGCCGGCCAGGACCTTGCCCGGAGTCGCTGCGAACGTGTCCCAGATCGAGGCACCGCGACCGTCCGCGGTGGTCGAACCCTCGATCTGGAAGGCCGCGGTCGCCGCGCCCCACAGGAAGTCCGGCGGGAAGGTCAGCACCTCCTGCCCGACCTCGACGTCCGAGTCGGTCGTCATGCATTCACATCCTCGTGGCTCGAGCCCTGCCGGGTTTCAGCCCTTCAGGGCGCCCTGCATGATGCCGCCGACGATCTGGCGGGACAGCAGGACGAAGATCGCGATCACCGGCAGCACCGCGATGGAGGCGCCGGCGAGCATCAATGAGTAGTCGGTGTAGTAGCCGCTGGCCAGGGTCGACAGGGCGACCTGGACCGTCGGGCTGTCGTTCGGGTCGAGCACGATCAACGGCCAGAAGAAGTCGTTCCACGAGGTCATGAACGTGAACATGCCCAGCACCGCGGCCTGGGGCCGCACCGCGGGGAACCCGACGTGCCAGAACGTCCGCAGCACCGAGCAGCCGTCCACGCGCGCGGCCTCGATCAGCTCGTACGGGACGGTCTCCTCGCACGCCTGGCGCATCCAGAACACCGCGAACGAGCCGATCAGCACCGGCACGATGACCGCCTGCAGGGTGCCGTACCAGTCGAGGTCCGACATCAGCATGTACAGCGGGATCACGCCGAGCTGCGTCGGCACCATCGCGGTGCCGAGCACGACGAGGAACAGCGAGTCGCGGCCCTTGAACCGCAGCCGCGAGAACGCGAACCCGGCCAGCGTGCCCAGCACGACGTTCGAGATCGCCACGCTCGACGCCACGATGAACGAGTTCTGCATGGCGAGCCAGAAGTCGACGGTGTCGAAGACGCGGGTGATGTTCTCGACCAGGTTGCCGCCGGGGACCAGCGGCGGGACCTTCTCGCCGAGGACCGAGTTGTCCTTCGACGCCACGATGAACGAGTAGTACAGCGGGAAGATCGACGCGGCGAGCACGGCGACCAGGAACCCGTAGAGCAGCGGTCCTGCCTTCGCGTTCTTCATGCTCTTCACTCCTTGCCCGCGATGCGCCGCGTCAGCGTGAAGTTGACGATCGCGACCAGCAGGACGACCACGAACAGCATCCACGCGACGGTGGCCGCGTACCCGGCGTCGAACAACCGGAAGCCCTTCTCGTACATGTAGAGCACCAGCGTCTGGAACTGCCGGTCGGAACCGCCCGTGGAGTTGTTCGCGGCGAACCCGGGGTCGAACAGCGCGGGCTCGGCGAACAGCTGCAGGCCACCGATCGTCGAGGTGACGACGGTGAACAGGATCGTGGGACGGATCGACGGCACGGTGATCGACCAGAACATGCGCCAGCGACCGGCACCGTCCAAAGTGGCCGACTCGTACATGTCCTTGGGCACCGACTGCATGGCCGCCAGGTACAGCAGCGCGTTGTAGCCGGTCCAGCGCCACATGACCATCGTGGACACCGCGAGGTGCGAGGCCCACGTCTCGGCGCGCCAGTCGATCGGGTCGATCCCGACGAAGCCGAGCAGGAAGTTCACGATGCCGAAGTCGCGGCCGAAGAACTGCGCGAACACCAGCGCCACCGCGGCGACCGAGATGACGTTGGGCAGCAGCACGCCCGCCCGCCAGAACGCGCTGCCGCGCAGGCCCCTGTCGAGCAGTGCCGCGAGCCCCAGCGCCGCCAGCAGCTGCGGCACCGTCGAGAGCACGAACAGGCTCAGCGTGTTGAACAGCGCGTTCCAGAACTTGGCGTCGCCGAACAGCTCGGCGTAGTTGGCGAGACCGACGAACCCCTGGTCGCCGTCGATCAGCTGCCACTCGTGCAGCGACACCCACGCCGTGTACAGCAGCGGGTAGAGCCCGAAGATCCCGAACACCAGGAAGAACGGCGCGATGATCAGGTACGGCGTGTACCTGGCGTCCCAGTTGCTCAGCCTGAAGCGCTTCGGCTCCTTGGAAGGCGAGACCGAGACGGCCGGGGCCGCCTCGGTCTCCTGACGAGTCACCGTCACTTGGCGGCGTCCGTCGCTTCCTTCAGGGCCTGCGTCCACGCGTCAGCCGCGGACTGCTTGCCCTGCTCCACGCGGGTCAGCGCGGTGGCGAACACCGGTCCGACCTTCGAGTCCTTCGTGCCGCGGTAGGTCGGCTTGAGCGACTCCGCCGAGGTCGCGAAGATCTGGCCCACCGGGGCCTTGCTGAAGTAGTCGTTCACCGTGGCCTGCACCTCGGCGTCCTGGTAGACCTTCGGCTGGCTGGGCAGGTTGCCGGTCTCCTTGAAGATCCGCTTCTGCTGCTCGGGGGCCGTCAGCCACTTGGCCAGCTCATAGGCCTCCTTGGGGTGCTTGCCCTGCTTCGGGATGGCGAGGAACGAGCCACCCCAGTTGCCGCCACCGCCAGGCGCCGTCGTCACGTCCCACTTCCCGGCCGCCGCGTCGCCGGCACCCGCCTTGATCAGCGCGAGCGCCCAGGCCGGGCACGTGGTGGTGGCGAACGACCCCTGCTTCAGCGCGACGTTCCAGTCCTGGCTGAACGGCTCGAGGGCACCGGTCTGCTGCTTGGTGCCGAGCGCCGCCGCCGTCTCGAACGCCGTCTTGACCTTGTCGTTCTTCTCCGCGATGTACGAGTCGTCCTTCGCGAAGTAGCCCTCCTCGGTCTGGTCGAGGATCGCCTTGTAGACGTTGCGGCCGGTGTCGACGAACTTCACGTTCGGCGTCTTGGCCGTGAACTGGTCCGCGACCTTCGCGTAGTCGGCCCACGTCGGCCACAGCTTCGCGACCTCGGTGCGGTCCGTCGGCAGCCCGGCCGCCGCGAACAGGTCGCTGCGGTAGCAGAGCCCGAGGCTGCCCATGTCCGTGCCCAGCCCCAGCACGAACTCGCCGTTGTCAGCGGTGCCCTGGTTCCACTTCCACGCGGCCCACTGGTCCTTCAGGTCCTTCGCCCCGTACTCCGCGAGGTTCACGAACTTGTCCTTGGAGGCGCGGAACTGCGAGACCACGCCCTCCTCGAGGGCGACGATGTCCGCGGCACCACGGCCACCCGCGAGCTGAGTCGCGAGCTGCGTGTTGTGCTGCTCCATCTTGACCTTGCGCTGCTCGATCTTGACGTTCGAGTGCGAGGCCATGTACTCCTCGATGAGCTTGTCGTAGCCGAAGTCGGAGAAGAGGCCCAGCGACAGCTCGATCTTGCCGTCCGCCCCGGAACTTCCGCCGCAACCCGCGGCCAGAGCCATCACGAGGGTCGCAGCCACGCTGCCGACCAGCCTTCTGCTCATCCGATCCGTCCTCCTCGACGACGCCGGTGTGACGCGGCTAACTGTGGTGAGAGCGCTCTCACACTCAACTGGAGAGGCGCGGGTGTCAAGCGGTCGACATCGTTCCGTAACTTTGTGGAGAGGAGCAACAAAAACCCGCACCCGATCGGTGAGCGTCTCGATCGGACCGGTCCAGGGGTCCGGGAAACGACGAAGAGGGACGACCGGGCCCTCGCTCCGGTCGTCCCTCACCCCAGGTAGAGGGGCCGGCGCGTCATTCGTGACGCGCCGGCCCCGAAGTTTTCTCGCCAGGTCGTGGTTGGGCCGTCCGGCAGCGGGCAGGGCCGCTGTTCGCGCGGGTGAGACGGCGCCGGCGACTTCACCCGACTCGCACCACAGCGGAGGCCCGGCGCCTCGACGGCGCCGGACCTCCACCGATCCCCCGGTCGCGCGGCCCCTGTTCCGCACGCCCGAACCCACCCGGCCACACCCCGACAGCGGGAGCCGGGCGGGGTGTCCCTACGCCTCCGCCATCCCCGCGACGATGGAGCTCCGAGCCGCGCGGCGCGCCGGCAGCACCGCGGCGAGCACGGCCGCGATCACCGCCAGGCCGAGCATCACGCCGATCTGAGCGAACGGGATGGAGAAGCTGACCTTGAGCTCGGAGTTCGCGAGCGCCTCGACCAGCAGCCACCCGAACCCGGCGCCGAGCAGCACGCCCACGACCGCGCCGATCAGCGCCATCAGGATCGACTCGACCACCAGCATCTGCCGCAGCTGGCCCCTGGTCAGGCCCAGGGCACGCAGCAGGGCCGACTCGCGGGTCCGCTCGAGCACCGAGAGCGTCAGCGTGTTCGCGATGCCGAACAGGGCGATGACCAGGGCCAGGCCCACCAGCGCCCAGATGAACAGCAGGATCTGGTCGAGCTGGGCGTTCAGCTCCGCCTTGGTCTCGGCGGCGGAGTTGAGCACCGCGACCGGCGAGGTGGAGATGACGCGTTCCAGGTCGGTCCTGGCGGTGGCGACGTCGGTGCCGGGAGCGAGCTTGACCAGCAGTTTCTCGTAGCCCTTCGGAGCTTCCCTCGACAGCGCGGTGGCCGCGGGGAGGGTCACGATGCCGGTGCCGTAGGTGTTGTCCTTGATCAGCGCGACGACCTTGAAGTCCTTGCCGCCGAGCTTCAGCGACGAGCCGACGGACAGGCCCGCCTCCTTGGCCTCCTTCTCGCGCATCGCGATCTCGTCGTCCTTCAGCGCGCCCAGCGGAGCGCCGGTGGTCTCGGCGCGGACGAGCGAGCCGATCGCGTCGGCCGGGTAGCCGGTCACGTAGGCGTACGGGAGCTGCGGCGACTCGGTGGACGCGGTGAGCTCCGGCGCGATCTTCGCGACGTTGCGGACCTTCGCGAGCTCGTCGGCGAACTTCTGGGTCAGCGGCTGGCTGTAGACGCTGGAGGTGACCTCGTAGTCGGCGGGGAAGCGGTCGTCGACCTTCTGGTTCATGGTCTCGCGGGCGCTGCCGGCCACGACGGTCACCATCGCCACGATGGTCACGCCGATCATCAACGCCGCCGTGGTGGCGGCGGTGCGCTTGGGGTTGCGGCCCGCGTTGGCCGAGGCCAGCTTCGACGGGACCCCTCGCAGCGCTTTGCCGAACAGGCGGTTGATCGGGCCCACGTACAGCGGGCCGACCAGCAGGACCGCGAGCAGCAGCACCATCGTGGCGCCACCGGTGACGAACAGCGCGGCCTCTTCCTCCTGCTTCATGCCGAAGTAGACGGCCGCGCCACCGACCAGTGCGATCAGGGTGGCGACGACGACGCGGACCTTGCCGGTGCGGGCGACGTCGTCGTGGCTGTCCGGCTGCGAGCGCAGGGCCGCCACGGGGGCGACGCGGGTGGCGCGGCGGGCGGGGAGGACCGCCGACAGCACCGTCACGACGACACCGACGCCGAACCCGGCGGCGATCGTCAGCCAGGTGAGCGGCAGGCGGATCTCGACGTCGCCGCCCCCGCCGGAGCCGCCGACCGAGCCGACCAGGACCTGCAGGGCCGCCGAGACGCCGAACCCGCCGAGGATGCCCAGCACGGACGCCGCGAGACCCATGAAGACCGCTTCGGCGAGCACGCTGCGGAACACCTGCCCGCGTTCCGCGCCGACGCAGCGCAGCAGCGCGAGCTCCTTCGTGCGCTGGGCGACGAGGATCGTGAAGGTGTTGTAGATGACCATGCCCGCGACGACGAGCGAGATCGCGGCGAACGCGAGCAGAAACGACTTGATCTCGCCGGCGGCGTCACCGACCTGCTCCAGCGTCGCCTTGGTCAGCTCCTCACCGGTCTGCACCTGGTACCCGGAGCCGACGACGGCCTTGATCCTGTCCACGAGCTGCTGCTGGGACACTCCGGAACCGGCGACGGCGACGATCTCGTAGATCCGCTGGTCCGGGATGAGCGCGCGCATGCCGTCCGGCGAGACGATCACGTGGTCGCTGCCGGACATCGAGATGCTGCTCGTGCCCTGCTGGTAGGTGCCGACGATGGTGTAGGCGTGCTCGGCGTTGTCCTTGTCGAGCAGCTCGAGCTCGTCGCCGATCTTGAGCTTGGCGATCTGAGCGGTCTTGGTGTCGACCGCGACCTCGTCGGACCTCCCGGGGAACCGGCCGTCCTGGAGGTTGAAGTCGCGCAGCTTCTCCGTGGTCGGCAGCGGCTGGACCGCCGCGTTGCGCGCCTTGCCGTCGCCGCCGAGCAGGGCCGCGCTGCCGAACTCGCGCGAGTCGGCGCCCTCGACGCCCTGCGTGGAACGGATCTTCTGCAGGAGGTCGGCGGGGATGCCGCTCTCCCGGTTGGGGCTGTTCTCCTGCAGGTGCACCGCGGCGTCGACGTTGCGGGCGCTGCGGGCGAAGTTGTCCCTGGTCTGGGCCTCGACGGCGTCACCGAGCACGAGCGTGCCGGTCACGAACGCGACGCCGAGCGCGATGGCGACGCTGGACAGCACCAGCCGCGCCGTGCGGGCCCGCAGGCCCGCGAGGATGGTCTTCAGCATTACCTCACGCCCCCAGGTGCGTGAGGGCGTTGACGACGGACTCGGTGGTGGGCTGGTGGATCTCGCCCGCGAGCCTGCCGTCGGCGAGCAGCACCACGCGGTCCGCGTAGCTCGCGGCCACCGGGTCGTGCGTCACCATGATCACGGTCTGTCCCATCTTGCGGACCGACATGCGCAGGAAGTCGAGGACCTCGGCGCCGCTGCGGGAGTCCAGGTTGCCGGTCGGCTCGTCCGCGAAGATGACCTCGGGACGGGCGACGAGCGCACGGGCGCACGCCACGCGCTGCTGCTGGCCACCGGACAGCTCGGTCGGGCGGTGGGTGAGGCGGTCACGCAGGCCGAGGACGTCGACGATCGTGTCGTACCACTGCTTGTCGGGCTTGCGGCCGGCGAGCTCCAGGCCCAGCAGGATGTTCTGCTCCGCGGTCAGCGTCGGCAGCAGGTTGAAGGCCTGGAACACGAAGCCGACGCGGTCGCGGCGCAGCTTGGTCAGGTCCTTGTCGCCCAGCTTCGTGATCTCCGTCTGTCCGATGTGGATCGTGCCGCTGTCCACGGTGTCCAGTCCCGCGAGGCAGTGCATCAGCGTGGACTTGCCGGAGCCGGACGGGCCCATGATCGCGGTGAAGCGACCCGCCTGGAACGCGACGTCGACGCCGTCGAGCGCCCGCACCGCGGTGTCACCCCTGCCGTAGACCTTCACCAGGTTGTGGGCCGCCGCGGCGGTCCGGGTGCCGACCTCGGACACCAGTGCAGACATGTCTCTTGCCTTTCCTCACAGGGGTGTTCCTTGCTGAGGAAGAAGCTATGAGTTCGCTGCGTGAGCGGTCATCAACTCCGCGACGCGTTGCGCGTCAGCCTGAGGTATGACAACCGGGACTACTCGAGCAGACCCCGGTCGTACGCGATCGCCACGGCCTCCGCGCGCCGGGACGCCCCGAGCTTGGCCATGATCCGGGAAAGGTGCACGGAGACGGTCTTCTCGCTGATGTAGAGCTCCTCGCCGACCTCGCGGTTCGTCCGCCCGGAGGCCACCAGGCCGAGCACGTCGCGTTCGCGCGGGGTGAAGAGGTCGACCTGCTCACGAGCCGGTTCCTCCGCCCGGAGGGTGATGCGGGCGCGCTTGGCGCACGACACCACGGCCTCGCCGAGCGGACCGGCCTTGAGCCTGGTCGCGACCTCGTCGGCCTGGCGCAGCTGCTCGGCGGCCTCGTCCCGGCGATCTGCTCCGAGCAACGCCTCGGCGAGCCGCCACCGGCACAGCGCCTGCTCGTACACGAGCCCGTAGGCGAACCCGTCGACCGCGGCCTTCCACAGCTCCGGATCGCCCGCGCCGGTCAGCCTGGACTCCTCCGCGTCCGCACGGGCGAGCCACGCCCGTCCCTCAGGCCCGAGGGACGCGGTCCGCGCGACGCCGTTCTTCGCGGTGAGCCTGACGTGCCCGGCCAGCTTCCGGCCGGACTCGACGGCCTTCGCCGCGGCTCCCGCGTCACGTTTGCGGCGCGCCTTGGCCGCGATGTCCGCGTACCCGGCGACACCGATCGCACCGATCCGGATGTCCGCGAGCACCCACGGCCCGCCGAGCTTGCGGGTCCACTCCAGCGCGTCCGCGACCCGCTCGACCGCGAGCTCGGGGCGGCCGCGCCACAACGCGAGCTCGCCGCCGGTGCCACCGGTGATCAGCGCGATCTGGATGTCGCGGTGCCAGTCGTGGCGCAGCTCGGTGATCATCCGCTCGGAGGAGGCCAGGTCGCCGCGCGAGACCGTGAGGTGCGTGCCGGCGGCGGCGAGGCGCGCGAGGACCGTGGAGGACACGGACATGCCGGGCGGTTCGCTCGCCTGCTCCGCGGCCGGCCAGTCGCCGAGGTAGTAGTGCACGAGGACCTGCAGGATGCGGATCTCCAGGCCGTACGTGCTCCAGGTCAGACCGGTTTCCTGGGCACGCTCGCCCGCCTGGCTGTAGACGCGGGCGGCCTCGGCCAGCTCGCCGGAGTCGTAGTACATCAGGCCGAGGTAGTACCAGCCGCGCAGCTCGGTGTTGACCGCGCCGACCTCGCGGGCGCTCTCGATCGCGCGCTCGAAGTGGACCCTCGCCTCGTCGTGGCGGTCCGCGTGGTCGTCGAGGATGCCGAGCGTGCCCAGCGCGTCCGCCACGGCACCGGGCGCGTTCGCCCGACGGCCGTCCGAGATGGCCTTCTCGGCGAACTCCCTGGCCTTGGTGAACTTCCGCTGCTGGCGCAGCAACGAGGCCATGCCGGCCAGCACGCGGGCGCGGGAGGGGCTCGCGTCCCGTTCGCGCACCAGCTCCCACGCACTCGTCATCACCTCGTGGTGCTCCCGGTCGTTGCCGTCGAGCGTGGACAACGCCTGGGCGAGCCTGAGCAGCACCTCGGCGGCGTCCTCGGGGGGCTTCCCCTCCAGCGCCTTCCCGGCACTGCGGCCGAACGCGACGGCGCGTTCCGGTTGCCCCGCCGTGCCCGCGACCCAGGACGCCCTCCGCAGCAGCACCGACTCGTCCACATCGGACGGACGGTCCGCCTCCGGCACGGCGGTCCACAGGGTGAGCGCCTTCTCCAGGTACCGCAACGACTCCGCGGGAGCACCGGCGCGTTCGGCCTCCCTCGACGCCGTGATCGACGCCTTCAACGCCTGCGGGAGGTCGTGGCTCTGGAAGGCGTGGTGCGCCAGCGCCGCGGCGGCACCGCGTTCGTCGAGGTGCTGGACCAGGTGACGGGCGTAGCCGGCGTGCAGCCGGACCCGTTCGCCGGGCAGCAGATCGCCGTAGACGGCCTCGCGCACCAGGGCGTGGCGGAAGGCGTAGACCTCGTCGTCCTCCACGACGAGCAGGTGGTGCTGGACCAGTTCGCGCAACGCCGTGTCGAACGCGATGTCCGTCATGCCGCAGACCTCGCGCAGCCGGTAGTGCCGGACGCGGCGGCCGCGGACCGACGCGACGCGCACGACGTGCTGCGCCTCCGGGCTCAGCCGTTCGACGCGGCTCAGCAGGACGTCGGCGAGCGCGGACGGCAACGACCTGTCGTCGCACGTGGCCACCGCGATCAGTTCCTCGGCGAAGAACGCGTTGCCCTCCGAGCGTTCCGCGACCTGCTGGACGACGTCCTCCGGCAGGTCGTCGGACAGCGCCTCGACGAACCGGCGGGCGTCCGCGGCGTTGAACGGCGTGAGGTCCAGGCGGTCGACGGCGGGCAGCCGGACCAGCTCGGACAGCAAGGGGCGCAACGGATGGCCGCGGTGCAGATCGTCCGCGCGATAGGTGCAGACGACGAGCAGGCGCTGGGAACGCAAGCGGGACAACAGGAACGACAGCAGGTACCGGGTGGACGCGTCCGCCCAGTGCAGGTCCTCGACGACGAGCAGCACGCGTTGCTGTTCGGAGAGGTCGCCGAGCAGCCCGAGCACGGCGTCGAACAGCTGGAGCTGCCCGACGTCCTGTTCCGGCCGCCGTCCCGGGATGAGGCTCGGCGCGATCATGCTCTCGGTGCCGGGCTCGCGTTCGGCGGGCAGCGCGAGCTTGGGCAGCAGCATCGCGAGCGCCGGCCGGCTCGCCGTGTTCCCGAGCGCGCTCAACGCCTCCGCGAACGGCAGGTAGGGCAGTCCGGTCTCGCCGGCGTCGAGACACCGTCCCGTGAGGACGAGCGTGTCCTCGGCGCCGGCCGCCAGCTCGTCGACCAGCCGCGTCTTGCCGACCCCCGCGTCACCCGCGAGCAGCACCGCCCCCGCGACGCCCTCGCCCGCCTGTGCCAGCGCGCCGCGCAACCGGTCGAGCTCGCGGTCGCGCGCGACCAACGGGATACCGGAACCGAGGCGTGCCACGAGTGGCATGCTCGCACAGGTCATGCCCCGACGCCGCCGTGTTTCCGGGAGGTGCGGTGGATCACCCGCCTGATCCACGACGGCGTGCCGCCGCGGGACCGCTGCCAGTTGCAGCGGGCGGTGCCGCGCCGGTAGTCGATCTCCGCCTTGATCGCCTCAGGGGTCCATTCGCTCATGGTCCCCAGGGTCGTCCTGAGGCCTCGCCGCGGGCATCGGACGATCACGCAGTTCCTGGCGGCGAAACCCTTACGCCACGGTCACCGCGCGCGTGCGGGCCAGGCGCGCCCGCACCCCGTCCGCCTCCGGAGCTCCCAGCTCCGTGAACAACGCCAGCGCCCGCTGCCAGTGCGCCGCCGCCCCCGCCGCGCCGAGCTGGTCGAACACCGCCGCCAGCCGGTCGTGCGCCAGCGCCTGGTGGTACGGCGACACCGCGTCGCTGGCCACCGCCAGCGCCGTCCGCGCCGCCGACAGCGCGCCCTCGGTGTCCCCCGTCTCCAGCAGGGCCGTGGAGATGTCGACGTGGCAGGCCGCCTCACCGCACTGCTCGCCGACCTCGTGGTACATCTCCAGCGCCACCCGCAGCCACGGCATCGCGTCGTCGAAGCGCTGCGTCGCCAGGTAGAGCAGGCCCAGGTGGTGGTGGGCGTTGGCCTCCGCCCACTTCGACCCGGCGATCCGCGAGATCTCCATCGCCTCGCGGTAGTGCGCCTCGGACTCCTCGGCACGTCCCAGGTCCAGCAGCGTGCCGGCGACGGTGGTCAGTGCGCGGGCCTGCTGGTGCACGTCCTCCTTGCGGCGGGCCACTTCCAGCGCTCCGCGCTGGGCTTCCAGGGCTTCCTCGAAGCGTTCGAACTGCAGCAGCGCCACGCCCAGGTTGAACTGCATCACGAACCGCGCGTCGTCGTCGTTCAGCGCTATCGCGGCCTGCAGCGCGGCTTCGGTGATGCGCAGGGAGGTCTCGCGCTCGGTCCGCAGCCAGAGGTAGCGCGACAACGTGTACGGCAGCTGCCACGCGTGGACGTGCCAGCCGGACGCCGAGGCGTGCTCGGTCGCGGCGATCAGGTTGGCGCGCTCGGCGTCGAACCACGCCATCGCGTCCGCGGCGCCGGACAGCGGCGGGATGTGGACGGGCCGGTGTTCCGGCGCCACCAGGACGCTGCCGCGGTTGATCGGCAGCATGCCGTCGGCGAGGTCGGAGCAGTGCAGGTAGTAGTCGAGCATCCGGCCCGTGGCGGCACGGCGTTCCGGTTCGGACAGCTCGCCCGCCAGGGTCTTGGTGTAGACGCGGACGATGTCGTGGGCCACGTGACGGCCGGGTTCGCTGACGGACAGCAGGTTCGCGGCGGTCAGCGCGTCCAGCGCCCGTTGCGCCTCCACCAGCGTGACGTCGCCCATCGCCGCCACCACGTGCGGCGTCAGGTCCGCGCCGGGGTGCAGGCCGACGATCGCCAGCAACCGCGACGGCAGCGCGGGCAACGCACGGCGCGAGGCGTCCAGGGCGGCGCGCACGGTGCCCTCGCCGTCCTCCAGGCCGAGTGCCGCCAACCGGCCGTGCTCGTCCTGCAGCTCCTCGACCAGCTCGGCCACGGCGAGCTTCGGCGACACGGCGAGACGGGCCGCGGCGATGCGCAACGCCAGCGGCAGGCCGTCGCAGAGCGCCGCGAGCCGGCGCAGGGCGTCGGCCTCGATGTCCGACCGGCCGGCGATGCGGCCCAGCACGTCGACGGCCGCGTCCGGGCCGAGCATGTCCAGCTCGACCAGCTTCGCCTCGACCTGCGCGACGAGCCCGACCAGACGGCGGCGCGAGGTCACCACGACGCACGAGGGCGCGCCGGGCAGCAACGGCAGCAGATCCGCCGAGCTGCGGACGTTGTCGAGCATCACGAGCATGCGGCGGTCGGCCAGGAGCGTGCGCAGCAGGGCCGCGCGTTCGTCGACCGAGACGGGCGTGTCACCGGCGGGGACGCCCAACGCGCGCAGGAACCGGTTGAGCACCTCGCCGATCTCCAGCGGCTCCCGGTTCGGGTCGTAGCCGTGGACGTCGACGTAGAGCTGGCCGTCCGGGAACTCCTCGCGCACCCGGTGCGCCCAGTGCAGCGCCAGCGCCGTCTTGCCGACGCCCGCCGGGCCCGTCACGAGCAGCACCGGACCTTCGTGGGCGCGCAGCAGGGCGTCCATCGCGGCCAGCTCGGTGTCCCTGCCGACCAGGGCGGCGGGCGCGCGCGGCAGCTGCGCGGGGATCGTCACCGGCGCGGGTTCGGGAGCGGCGGCCTGGGGCGGCACGCGGACCGGCGGGCGTTCCGGCTCGGGGCTGTCCCCCGACAGCACGGCCTGGTGCACGCGGCGCAGCTCGGGACCCGGCTCGACGCCGAGCTCGTCGATCAGCACGCGCCGCGCCTCCCGGTACGCCGCCAGCGCCTCCGCCTGGCGTCCCGCCTGGACCAGCGCCCGCATGAGCAGGCCGTGACCGCGTTCGCGCAACGGGTGCTCGACGACCATCGTGCTCAGCTGCGAGACCAGCCCGGGGCCCTGCCCGATCGCGAGACCGAGCTCGGCGCGTTCCTCCAGCACCGCCAGCCGCCGTTCCACGAGACGGCCGCGTTCGACGTCGGCGTGCAGGCCGGACACACCGCCCAGCGGCTCGGCGCGGAACAGCGCCAGCGCGTCGTCCAGCTCGACCGCGGCTCCGGCGAGGTCACCGGCGGCGCGCATGCGGTTCGCGAGCAGCACTTGACGTTCGAACACGTCGAGGTCGAGCGCGCCGGGCTCGACGCGCATCAGGTACCCGTCGCCGACGGACGTCAGCAGCGCGGCGGGAGCGCGGCGCGCACGGGCCGGTTCGAGCGCCCGGCGCAGTCCGGCCACATAGGTCTGGACCAAGTTCACCGCGCTCGAGGGGACGTTGTCGCCCCAGACCGCCTCGATGATCTGCCCGCGGCTCACGGGGGTGTTGCGGGCCAGCAGCAGGACCGCGAGGACCGCGCGTTGCTTCGCCGCACCAAGATCTACGTCCTGACCTGCGCGAACGACTCGGAGAAGGCCGAGAACCTCGTACCTGAGGGGTTCCTCGCCGTGCGTCACCGATCTGTCCTTCGCCTGGTGGCCACCTGGAGCTTGAAGATCACTTCAGTCGGGCTCCAGTCGTGCTGTAGAAGCCATTCTTACGCTTAGCGTGTCCAACCAACCACAGACGGCGAGATCAACGGAAACCGGAGATCGAGCAGTCTGCGCAGGTTGGACCGGACAGCGGAACACCCGCTGCTCCCCATGATCGACGTGGGCCGGCCGGCGTGCAAGGGGCATCCAGCCCGCGGCGGCGGAACGCCGGCCGGCCCACGTCCCCCTTCAGGCACAAGAACGCCCCGGCTGCATCATCCAGCCGGGGCGTTCCGCTTTCACCTGTCTTCTCAGCTGACGAAAGAACCGGTCTTCGCCGCCGCGAGGAAGGTCTCCCACCCTCCGTCGCCGAACCTCAGCCGGGCGCCTTCGGCGTTCTTGCTGTCACGGACAGCCGCGCCGGGCCCGACGAGCGCGATCTCCACGCAGTCGGGTCCACTGGCGGACGAACGGCTGCTCTTGCGCCAACGCAAGCTTTCCATTCTGTGCTCACTCCTGGTCTCGACTCACGCGAGAGTGCGAGCGACTTCGGTGATCAGGGACGCGGATCCCGCCGGAGTAAGGGCGGTCCTCACCAGACGCTCGAACACCTCGGCGTACCAACTGACGTCACCCGGCTGCTCCAAGTAGACGCCGCTTCTGGTGCTCTCGATGTACACCACGTCGGGGTCGAGCCGCTCCGGGAAGCTCAAGATGACGAACGGCCCGTCCATCGCAGCGTAACCACCGGCGCTGAACGGCACGACCTGCACCGTGACGTTCGGCATCGCACCGACTTGGAGTAGACGCGCCATCTGCGCGCGCATCACCCCGGTGCCGCCGACGAGCCTGCGCAGGGCCGCCTCGTCGACCACGACGTGCAGGCGCAACGGGTCGTCCTCGTTCAGCAAGGCTTGTCGCGCCTTGCGCAACCGGACGCGCCGGTCGATCTCCGCGGCGCTCGCGTCCGGCAGCACCTGGGAGATGAGCGACCTCGTGTACGCCTCGCACTGCAGCAGTCCGGGGATCATCAGGCCCTGGTAGGTCCTGATCGAGTCCGCGTCGGCCTCGTACCCCACGTAACGACCGGGCACGATGTCGCCGAACTCGTCCCACCACGCCTTGCGGCGGGCTTCCCTGGCCAGCTGGACCAGTTCGTCCAGGGTGGCGGAGTCCGCACCGTAGGCGGCGAGCATGTCCCGTACGTCGCGCGGGCTCACCCCCACACGCCCCGTCTCGATGCGGCTGATCTTGGAGGCGGAGCACTCCAGGCGCTCTCCGACCTCCTCGATCGTCAGCTCGGCCGCTTCGCGCAGTCGCCGGAGCTCGCTCACGAGCCTCCTCTTGCGCACGGTCGGGCTGCTACCCCGCATGACGCCTCCTGGGTGGCATCCGCACCTCCTGGTCACTCCTAGTTTGAGAGCAAAGGAGCGAGTCGCAAAGGGACGTCATCCATTCGTGTACTGCAACTTGCAGATCTCATGAGGAGGGGGACAGTCTGCATGGGTTGCTCACGCGAGGACTGGAGCTCTGAGCCTGATGGCCGTCACGGTGTTCAGCCAACTGGACAAGTCGCTGCACTCCCACCTGGCCACACTCACCGATCTGGCCCAGCGCGGCGACGACCAGACCGCTCTCGTGCTCGCCAGGGTTGAGCTGCCGAGGGTGGTCGCGGTGGTCAAGGCGCTGCTCGACGAGCACCAGCCCGACGAGCACGGCCGGTGCGCGACCTGCAAACGCGGCTGGCTCTCCCGCCGCGCGCCCGCACCGTGCCGTGCCTACCTCTCGGCGCAGCTGGTCCTGACCGTGGTGGGCCAGGAGACTTCGCACGGCAAGCACCTGCGCTCGGTGGGCTGAAAGTGGAAACCCGATAGTTCCTCGTGAACTGTCACGACCTGGGCCGGCTCCGCACCCCCCGACCGGAGCCGGCCCTTCTTCGTCGTCACCAGGCGTGACGTTTGACAGCGAAGATCAACACGGTTGGCTGAACCCTCTGTCACAGCACCGTTTCCGCCGTCATCATGGTGGTGACGCGGCCTGGTCGCGACCCCTCGATGCCTGTGCCGACACGGAGGTGTTCCCGTGCCGACCCCGCATGACCGCGCCGACGCGCTCGAAGCCGTCCGGCCGCGCCGAATGCTGCCCTTAGAGCGCCTTTAGAGCGCTTCGATCTCACTCTCCCCCTCCCCGCCCTGCGCCCCGTGCCGCACAGGGCCATGCCGTCATTCCAGGAAAGGGAACGTCTGTCGTGAACCACTTGCAGAGGTCCAACGCCGGCGAGCACACCCCGCACGGTCCACCGGTGATCCTCAGGCACGACCTGCCGGCGAGCTTCGTGCTGTTCCTCATCTCGATCCCGATGTCGCTCGGCATCGCGCACGCGACCGGCGCGCCGTTGATGGCCGGGATCATCTCCGCGGTCATCGGCGGTGTGGTCGTGGGCGCGCTCAGCGGTGCGCCGTTGCAGATCAGCGGGCCGGGAACCGGTCTGGTGGTGATCGTGGCGAGCCTGGTGGCGCAGTTCGGGTGGGCCGCCACCGCGGCGATCACGCTGGCGGCGGGAGTGCTGCAGATCGCGCTGGGGCTCACGGGGATCAGCCGGCTGGTGATGTCGCTGTCCCCCGCGGTCGTGCAAGGCATGCTCGCGGGCATCGGCGTCTCCATCGCCGTCGGTCAGCTGGTGGTGGTGCTGGGCGGCACGGCGGCGCCGACCGTGCCCGCGAACGTCGCGCTGCTGCCGGGAGAGCTGGCGCAGTTCCAGCCCGGTCCGGTCGCCGCCGGAGCCGTGGCGATCGCGGTTCTGCTGCTGTGGCCCCGTGTTCCGCGTGCGTCGCTGGTCCCCGCGCCGCTCGTCGCGGTGGCCGCGGCGACCGCGCTGGTGCACGTGCTCCACCTCGACGTGGCGCGGGTCGACCTGCCGGACAGCCACGCGCTGGTGTTCCCGGAGATGCCGCGGGGCAGCGCGGGCACGGTGGTGACGGCCGTCGTGACGGTCGCACTGGTCGCGAGCATGGAGTCGTTGCTGTCGGCTGTCGCCACGGACCGGCTGCACGACGGGCCGCGTGCCCGGCTGGACAAGGAGCTCGTCGCGCAGGGCACCGGCAACGTGCTCGCGGGCGCGCTGGGCGGGTTCCCGATCAGCGGCGGCCTGGCGCGCAGTTCCACGAACGTGGCGTCGGGCGCGAAGACCCGGTACGCCGCCGTCTTCCAGGGCGTGTGGATCGCGGTGGCGGTGCTGGCGTTCGCCCCGGCCCTGGAGCTGATCCCGTTGTCGGCGCTGGCGGGCGTGCTGTTCGTCGTCGGGCTCAAGCTCGTGTCGATCAGCCGGATGCGGAACCTGTTGCAGCACAGGGAGCTCCTCGTCTACGCGGCGACGGCGACCGGTGTCGTCCTCTTCGGGCTGCTCGAAGGCGTGGTCGCGGGGCTGGCCGTCGCCCTGCTGCGCGCGCTGTACCGGTTGACGCACTGCTCGGTGAGCGTCGAGGGCAACCGGGTGTGCGTGCGGGGATCGCTGGTGTTCCTCGGGGTCGGGCGGCTCGTGCGTGAGCTGCGACGGTTGCCGCTGGGTCAGACCGTGGTGCTGGAGCTGCACATCGACTACCTCGACCACGCGTCGTACGAGGCGATCGACGACTGGCGTGAGGGCTACGAGCGGCTGGGCGGCCGGGTGCAGGTCGACGAGGTGCACGACAGCTGGTTCGACCGGGCGGACCAGGGAAAGCCGGGACGGCACAAGACGTTGCCCGGTCCGCTGCCCCGCTGGTTCGCACCGTGGTCGCACTGGCAGGGCACGCAGGACGCGGTGACGCTGCCCGCGCAGCGGTCCTCGGTCGAGCAGTCCGCCGCGAGCGACCCGATGCTGCGGGGCATGCGCGAGTTCGAACGGCGGTCGGCGCCGTTGGTGCGGCCGTTCCTGCACGAGCTGGCGGTGCGCGGGCAACGCCCGCAGCAGCTGTTCATCACCTGCGCCGACTCCCGCGTGGTGCCGAACCTGATCACCACGTCCGGGCCGGGCGACCTGTTCTGCGTGCGCAACATCGGCAACCTGGTGCCGATGGCGTCCGCCGGCGACAGGTCGGTCGGGGCGGCGGTCGAGTACGCCGTGGAGATCCTCAACGTCAGCACGATCGTCGTGTGCGGGCACTCGGACTGCGGTGCGATGAAGGCGCTGGTGACGGGATCCGCGTCGCGCGGCTCGCACCTGCACTCGTGGCTGCGCAACGCCGAGCCGTCGCTGATCCGGTTCCACGCGCCGACGTCGGGCGGCTGCGCCGACCTGCCGGTGGCCGACCGCCTCGCCGTCGCGAACGTCGCGCAGCAGCTCGACAACCTGCTCGGCTACCCGAGCGTGCGCGAGGCGATCGCGGCGGGCACGCTGACGTTGAAGGGCATGTACTTCGACATCTCGAACGCCCGCGTCTACCTCGTCGACCCCGACCGCAACGGCCTGGAGCCGGTGCACTCCCCCGCCTAGAAACGCTGGAGCCGCCCCGGTTTCCCGGAGCGGCTCCAGTTCCGTGCACGATCTCCTAGCAGGTGCCGATCCAGGAGCACTCCACGTCGAAGCGCTCCTTCGCCGGAACCGTCACGCGTTCCTGCGCGGGGACCTTGCGCTGCTGCGGCACCGACTGGACCTGCGGCTGGGCCGCCACGGTCCCGCCGTCGGAGGCGAGGCGCACAGCGATCCTGTCCTCGATGGACTTCGGGCTGTTGAACAGCAGCACGTTGTTCTGCACGACCGAGAACACGAGGTCCCGTCCGGCCTGCGTCCGCACGTAGCCGGACAGGGCCGAGACGCCGCTGAGCGATCCGGTCTTGGCCTTCACGTTGCCCGCGGCCGGGGTGTTCCTCATCCGGTTGACGAGCGTGCCGTCGACACCGGCGACCGGCAGCGACGCCTGCCACGCGGAGAACCACGGCTTGGTCTTCGCCTTGATCAGGATCGACGCCAGCGCGTCCGGCGAGAACTGGTCCAGCCGGGACATGCCGGAGCCGTCGAAGACCTCGACGCCGTTCGGGTCGACACCGAGGCCCGACCACTTGGCGCTCAACTGGTTGACGCCGTTGCTGAACGACTTGCCCGCGGTCTTGACGAGCACCTCGGCCAGCATGTTGTTGCTGTCCTTGAGCAACGGCGTGATCAGCTGTCCCAGCGTCTGCGACTGGTCCGACGCGAGCACAGCGGCACCGGCGGGAGCCGCCGCCCTGCGCACGTCACCGGTGAACTCGATCCCGTTCTCCCGCAACGCGTTGCGGAAGACGGACGAGACCAGCGCGGTCGGGTCCTTCACGCTCGCCAGCGCCACCGTCTCGACGTTCGTCGAGCCGCTGACCCTGATGATGTTCGAGCCGTGCTCGCGCTCGACGCTCACGCCACCGCTGCCGGTGGTCGCCGAGCTGACCACGTGGACGACGTCGTTGGCCGGCTCCGCCGTGGCGATGACCGGGGCACCCGCCGCGGCGCCCGGCTTGACGCGCACGAGTACCGTGCCGGCGCTGAACTTCGCGTCCGGCGACAACGTCAGCGCGGAGGTCTCCGCGCTGTAGGCGAACGGCTCGTCGTCCCACGCCCAGCCCGAACCGTAGGGCTGAGCGTCGAACGCGGTGCCGTCGAGGACCAGCGAGCCGCTGATCTTCGTGACACCGCTGTTCTTCAGCTCCGTCGCCAGCGCCGCGTACCGCGTCCTGCTCATCGTCGGGTCGCCGGTGCCGCGCAGGACGAGGTCGCCCTGCAACGTCGATCCGTTGCGCGTGCCCGTGGACAGCAGCTCGGTCCTCCACTTGAAGTCGGGGCCGAGCAGTTCGAGCGCCGCCGTCGTCGTGAGCAGCTTCATGTTCGAAGCGACCTGCTGACGACGCGAGCTCGTCCTGGTGTAGACGACATCGCCCGTGTTCGCGTCCCGCACGACCAGGCCGACGTCCGCGCCGTTGAGCGCGGGGTCGGCGAGGATCGTGTCGAGATCAGCCGTCAGAGCCTCGTTGTCGACGGCCACCGCGCCGCCGCTGGACGTCAGGGTCAACCCCGCAGCCGCGGCGACGACCGCCCCCAGAATTCTCAGTTTCACGCTTTCACCTCAGACCTGTCGCCTGACCACAAAGTGTGGAAGCTACCGGCCCTGTCGGTGCGCCTGTACGTGTGTGCGCCGAAGAAGTCGCGCTGCCCCTGCACGAGGGCGGCGGGCAGTCGCTCCGAACGGAGGCCGTCGTAGTAGGCCAAAGCGGACACGAAGCCCGGCGTCGGGACGCCGGACTCCACCGCACGGACTACGACACGCCGCCAAGCGGCCTCAGCGTTCTTCACCGCGTCGCGGAAGTAGTTGTCCACCAACAGAGACGCGATGTCCGCATTCGCGTCGTAGGCCTCACGGATGCGGTTGAGGAACTGCGCGCGGATGATGCAGCCGCCGCGCCAGATCGTCGCCATCGCGCCGAGGTCGATGTTCCAGCCGAAGTTCTTCGACGCCTCGCGCATCATGTCGAAGCCCTGCGCGTACGCGACGACCTTCGACGCGTACAGCGCCTGACGCACGTCGTCGACCAGTTCGGCGTCCGGCTTCGCGACCACCTCGCTGGCGCCGAACGCGTCGCGCACGGCCTTGCGCTGGTCGGTGTGGCCGCTGAGGCTGCGCGCGAACACGGCCTCGGCGATGCCGGTGACCGGCACACCCAGCTCCAGCGCCTCCTGCACGGTCCAGCGGCCGGTGCCCTTCTGCTCCGCCGCGTCCTCGATGACCTGCACGAGCGGCGTGCCGTCGGCGTCGACGTGCTTGAGCACCTCGGCGGTGATCTCGACCAGGTACGACTCCAGGTCGCCCGAGTTCCACTGCGTGAAGACCTCGGAGATCTCCGCCGGCGTCTGCCCGCCGATGCGGTTCAGCAGGTCGTACGCCTCGGCGATCAGCTGCATGTCGGCGTACTCGATGCCGTTGTGCACCATCTTCACGAAGTGACCGGCGCCGTCCGGCCCGACGTGCACGCAGCACGGCTGACCGTCCACCTTGGCCGCGATCTCCTCGAAGACCGGACCGACGTGCCGGTACGACTCCGCGGGACCACCCGGCATGATGCTGGGCCCGTTGAGAGCGCCCTCCTCGCCACCGGAGATGCCGGCGCCGACGAACAGCAGCCCCTTCTCCTTCAGCGCGGCCTCGCGGCGGCGCGTGTCGTTGAAGTGGGCGTTGCCGCCGTCGATGACCATGTCGCCGGGCTCCAGCAGCCCGCTCAGCTCGTCGATGACGGCGTCGGTCGGGCCACCCGCCTTGACCATGATGATGATCTGGCGCGGCGTCTGCAGGCTGTCGACCAGGTCCTGCAGCGTCTCGGCGCCGACGAAGTCGCCCTCGTGGCCGTGCTCCTCGAGCAGGGCCTTCATCTTCGCGGGCGTCCGGTTGTGCACGGCGACCTTGAAACCGTGCCGCGCGAGGTTCCGCGCGAGGTTGCTGCCCATAGTGGCAAGACCGGTGACCGCGATACGTGCTTTGCCTTCCGTCATGCGCACAGCCTGCCGTGTTCTCCGGCTTTGCGCGAGACGTCACAGCGTGTTCTCAGACTCCGTTTTGCCAGGTGAACCGCGTCACGTGCCCGTACGTACCGCTAGGCGTAAGTTGGCTTCATGACGGAATTCACGAGCGTGGGACGCTCGGCGACCGACCGTGCCTCCAGGTACGGATCGCAGCTGGTGAAGCACTTCACGCACAAGGACCTGGAAGGGTCCTGGGAGGACGGACGCGGTTTCGTCCGCTTTTCGGGCGGCCTGGCGGAGTTCGAGGCGGCCCCCGACGCGTTGATCATGCGTGTGGTGTCCTCGACGGAGGAGGACGTGGCGCGCCTGCGCGACGTCGTCGAACGGCACCTGGTCCGCTTCGGCGTCCGCGACGAGCTGACGGTCACGTGGGACTCAGGCAGCGAGAACTGACGCCGCCATCCCGATGAGAGCGGTCCCACAGGTCTTCTCGAAGACCGCGCGAACCTTGGGCCTGCTCAGCAGAGCACCGAGCTGACGCGCCGACGGCACCACGACGACCCAGAACGCCGCGAACACGCCGACCGTGACGGCACTCAGAAGCGCGGCCTGCGGCAGCGGCGCGGCGTTCTGGTCCATCGCCTGCGGGATGAGGCTCAGGAACGTGAGCATCACCTTGGGGTTCAACAGGTCGCACAACAAACCGCGCAGGAAGACGTTGCTCTCCCGCGGCTGCGACCGCTCCGGCTTGCCAGCGGCCCTCAGCGTGCAGAAGCCGACGTAGGCCAGGTAGCACGCGCCGATCGCCTTGACCACGAACAGCGCCGTCGGCGCCGCCGCCACGAGCGCCGACAACCCGACCGTCGCCAGCGTCGCGTGGACCAGGAGCCCGGTCATCACCCCGAGGGCGGCCTCGACGCCCTTCCGCGTGCTCCGCACGGCGTTCCCCATGATCAGCACGAAGTCGGGTCCCGGCACGATCATGATGATCAGGAGAGCGACCAGGAACGACGTCCACGCGATGTGCATGGCGCAGATCGTCGGCGCTTGTTCTGCTGTGTTCCAGCTGGTCAGTACGATGTTCGCTTATGCGCGAACAAGCCGAACTGGATTCGGTGGACTGGCACATCCTGGAGGAGTTGCAGAACGACGCGACCCTGCCGAACCGTGCCCTGGCCGAGATCGTCGGCTTGGCGCCGTCGTCCTGCCTGCAACGGGTGCGGCGGCTGCGCGACCTCGGCGTGATCACGGGGTGCCACGCCGTGGTGGATCCCGCGACGACCGGGCTGCCGCTGGAGGCCGTGATCTCGGTGAACGTGCGGCCGCACACCCGGACCGTCGTCGCCGGGTTCCGTGCGTTCGTGATGGCTCAGCCGGAGACCCGGTCGATCTTCCACGTTTCCGGGCAGGCGGACTTCCTGATCCACATCGCCGTTGCCGATTCCACGCACCTGCAGGCGTTCTTGATGGACAAGATCGCGTCTCGTACCGAAGTGCGGAACCTGACTTCGTCGGTGGTGCTGGAGCGGGTGGAGACCCGGGCTTTGACGCCTCCGGCGAACCTGCGGCCCACGCACCGCCGCCGGAAGGTCTAGCGGATCAACTCGTTCAGGTTCAGCTTCATCGGCGACGGGATCATCACATTGATCATTCGAGTGCCGGTCGCCGCGATCTCGTACCGGCCATCCGCGATGGAGTACGCGACGAGGCTGGGAGGACCATCGAGAGCGACGGTCCAGCAGTTCGGAATCCCTGCCGCCGCGTACTCGCGCAGCTTGACCCGCAGATCGATGTCCTCCGACTCCTCCGGCAGGATCTCGACCACCAGCGCTACGTCCCCAGCCGAGAACCGGGTCACCTCGCCCTGGAACGCCTGCGCCGATGCCACCACCGCATCCGGCTTGCGCATCAGAGGCGAGCTGCCGTTCTTGAGCAGAACGTCGAACGAGTGCACCACATCGAGGTCAGCCGGCAACTGCTCAGCCAACCATCTCCTGATCATCGACAGCTCACGGCACAGCCTTCATCGCTCACACAGGGGTTCGAACTACGGTGCGAACTCACACCTCATCGGGTGACGGCTTGATCACCCGGATCAGCCCCTCCTGCACCACCGTCGCCACCAGCTCCCCGGACTGCGTGAAGAACCGCCCGGTCGCCAGCCCCCGGTTCCCGGAAGCGGACGGCGACGAGGTGTCGTACAGCAACCACTCGTCGGCCCGGAACGGCCGGTGGAACCACATCGCGTGGTCGAGGGAAGCGCCGAGGACCTTGTCCAGCCCCCAGTACACCCCGTGCTTGACCAGCACGCTGTCCAGCAACGTCATGTCCGACGCGTAGGTCATCACGCAGAGGTGCAGCATCGGGTCGTCCGGCAGCTTGCCGTCGGCCTTCATCCACACCCGCGACGCCGCCTCGCCCGGACCGTCCTCACGCGACTCCCACGGCGTCTCGGTCACGTAGCGGACGTCGATGGGGCGCGGGAACTTCAGGTTCACCAGCGAGTAGCCCGCGACGGACTCGCTCCACGTCGGCAGGGACTCGGGGTCCGGCACCGGCGGCATCTCCGAGGAGTGCTCGACGCCCTGCTCCTCCACCTGGAAGGACGCGGACAGCGAGAAGATCGCCTTGCCGTGCTGCACCGCCACGACGCGGCGCGTGGTGAACGAGCGGCCGTCGCGGATGCGGTCCACCTCGTACACGATCGGCACGCGCGGGTCGCCGGGGCGGATGAAGTACGAGTGCAACGAGTGCACGCGGCGTTCGACCGGCACGGTGCGGCCCGCGGCCACCAGGGCCTGGCCCGCCACCTGGCCGCCGAACACGCGCACCGGCGACTCCGCGGGCGAGACGCCGCGGAAGATGTTCTCCTCGATGCGCTCCAGGTCGAGCAACGCGACCAGGTCGTCCACTGCGGATTGTCCGCTCAGGCCCGACGGGCTCTCAGCAGCGGCACGGGCGGCCTCAGTCACGGCAGAACTCTCCTAGCGGCACGGGCACGGCAACGGCCCCGCACCCTCACACGACCAGTATGAGGGGGCGGGGCCGGCGTTCACGACGTAACGGACTGAGAGTCCAACCACTACGCGTGGTCGTCCTCGCCCAGCCGGTGCACCCGGATGAGGTTGGTCGAGCCGATGGTGCCGGGAGGCGACCCTGCGACGACGACCATGAGGTCGCCGGCGGAGTAGCGGCCGATCTCCAGCATGGCCACGTCGACCTGGCGGACCATCTCGTCGGTGGACTCCACCCTCGGGACGATGAACGTCTCGGTGCCCCACGTCAGCGACAGCTGCGAGCGCACCGACGGCTCCGGCGTGAAGGCCAGCAGCGGCAGGTGCGTGTGCAGGCGGGCCAGGCGGCGGACCGTGTCGCCGGACTGCGTGAACGCGACCAGGGCCTTCGCGTTGAGGCGCTCGCCGATGTCACGGGCCGCGTACGAGATCACGCCGCGCTTGGTGCGCGGGACGTGGGTCAGCGGCGGCACGACGACCGACTCGGTCTCGACGGCCTCGATGATGCGGCCCATGGTCTGCACGGACTCGATGGCGTAGCGGCCGACCGAGGTCTCACCGGACAGCATCAGGGCGTCCGCGCCGTCGAGCACCGCGTTCGCGACGTCGGACGTCTCGGCGCGGGTCGGGCGGGAGTTCGTGATCATCGAGTCGAGCATCTGGGTCGCGACGATGACCGGCTTGGCGTTCTCGCGGGCGATCTGGATCGCGCGCTTCTGCACCAGCGGGACGTGCTCCAGCGGCAGCTCGACGCCCAGGTCACCGCGGGCGACCATCACGCCGTCGAAGGCCAGCACGATGGCCTCGAGGTTGTCGACGGCCTCGGGCTTCTCGATCTTCGCGATCACCGGGAGGCGCTTGCTGCCCGAGCGGTCCATGATCTGGTGGACCAGGTCGATGTCCGCGGGCGAGCGCACGAACGACAGTGCGATGAAGTCCACGCCCAGCGAGAGCGCGAACTCGAGGTCCTCGATGTCCTTCTCCGACAGCGCCGGCACGGAGACGTCCATGCCGGGCAGCGAGAGGCCCTTGTTGTTGCTGACGGGTCCGCCCTCGGTCACCTCGCAGACGACGTCGGAACCTTCGACGTCGACCACCACGAGCGCGACCTTGCCGTCGTCCACGAGCATGCGGTCGCCGACCTTGGCGTCCTTCGCGAGCTCCTTGTACGTCGTCGACACGCGGTCGTGCGTACCCTCGACGTCCTCGACGGTGATGCGGACGATGTCGCCGTTGTTCCAGTCCACCGGACCCGCGGCGAAACGACCGAGGCGGATCTTGGGGCCCTGGAGGTCGGCGAGGATTCCCACGGCGCGGCCGGACTCGTCGGCTGCCGCGCGGACCATGTCGTAAACCTGCTTGTGGTCGGCATGGCTGCCGTGGCTGAAGTTCATCCTGGCCACGTCCATACCGGCCGCGACCAGGTCACGGACCTTTTCGGGCGTGCCAGTGGCGGGACCGAGGGTACAGACGATCTTTGCGCGTCGACTCACGTGTAGAGAGAGTAGACCTCGTTCCTGGACCGATCCCGAACTACCCATCGGTAATGTTTTGACGATGGGACGAGTCCTTCCTTTTGTGATCGCGGCGTCGCTCAGTGTCGTCGTGCTGTTCACCCCCGAGTCAGGTGTGCCGAGCTCGCCACCTGGTACGGACAAGGTCGTTCACACGCTGCTCTTCGCGCTGCTGGCGTTCACCGGGCTGTACGCGAGGATTCGTCACGTCCTGGTCGCGCTGGTCGTCTACGCGGGCGTCTCGGAGGTGCTCCAGCAGCTGATCACGCCCCTGCACCGCAGCGGTGACGTGCTCGACGCGCTGGTGGACGTGTTCGGCATCGGCCTGGGCTGGGCTATCGCCGCGGCGATTCGCTCACGCCGACGTGGTCCTCGCACCACGCGTTGAAGTCCCTGAGCTGCCGCCACGACTTGCGCACGCGGTCCAGGCACTCCGGCTCGTGCAGCGCGTCGTCCGGTTCCCAGACCTTGCGCACGTAGATCGACCGGTGCCTGAGCAGGTCGAGGTGCGGGTGGTCGTCGTCGAACCCGCGCGGCTTCGACTTCATCACGTCACCGGCGAGCGCCCAGCCCTGCTTCAGCAGCTTGTCGACGATCTTGCGCAGCAGCACCCCGTGCGCGCCGACGGAGGCGCGGTAGCGGGCCAGCTGGTCCGGGGCCATGTGGAACGAGCCGCCGCCGGTCATCAGTCCCTCGGGGCTGAGCTGCACGTAGTACGCGCCGCCGCCGCGGCCCTTCTCGATGACCGCGCCGCAGTGGTCCTTGTACGGCGTCTTGTCCTTGGCGAACCGCACGTCGCGGTACGGGCGGAACACCTTGCCCTCGCCGAACTCCTTCTCCAGCGCGAGGAGCAGGGCCTCCATCGGCGCCCGCACGTCCCGCAGGTAGGTCTCCTTGTTGTCGTCCCAGTACGCCTTCGTGTTGTCGAGCACCAGGCCGTCGTAGAAGTCGATGGCGTACTCGCCAAAACCGCTGAACGTCACCGAGTCAGCCTAGGCGGATCGCCCATGTGCGTGAAAATTCGTTTGAGGACACACAACCGGGGCCATAATCCGGTGAATGCCACGCCGTATCAACGCGCTCGCGACCTGGCTCCTCCAACTCGGGCCGGACGAGGTGGCCACAGTCCTCCTGCACCGCCGCGACGTGGCGGACCGCTTCATCCGGACGTTGAGGGACCTCGCGACGCAGCTCACCGACTCCGACTCCGTGCACGCCGCCGAGGACACGCTCGACCAGGGCGCGCTCGACGTGCTCGCGGTGATCGTCGCGCAGGGCAACGCCGGGACCATCGACACGGTCCGCACCGAGCTGCGGTGCGCGGCCGACGACTTCGAACGGGCCTTCCGGCAGCTCAAGGACCGCGCGCTGGCGTGGCCGGACGGGCCGCGGCTCATCGCGGTGAACTCGGTGCGGGCGAGCGGCGCGGCGCACGGCCGGCTGACGCCGCGACCCAGGCCGCCGCGCAAGCGCAGGGTGTCGGCCATCTCACCGATCGTGCCCGCCATGTCCGTGGTGGACGGAGTGGCGCGGTTGCTCGCCCACTGCGAGCAGGACGCGTTCGACGCCCGCTACACCGGCGGCGTGGCGACGGTGGAGATCCGGCGGGTCGCCAGGGCGTTGCGGGTCCCGGACGGCGTGCTGCGGTTGTGGCTGGAGCTCGCGGTCGAGGCGCAGCTGCTCGGTGTGGAACGCTCGCGGTTGTTACCGACCAGGCAGGGTGACGGCTGGCTCGACTCGCACCCCGGCGCCAGGCTCGCCGCGCTGGTCGAGGCCTGGCGGCGGATGGACTGGCGGCCGGAGCCCGACCAGGCGCGGGCGGCGTTGCGCGACTACACCGGTGCCGCCGGGCTGGCGCTGAGACGCGGCACGCTGGAGCGGTTCTCGGCGGACGAGGCCTTCGCGGACACGGCGGAGCTGGTCGACGACCTCGCCTGGGAACGTCCCGCGGTGCACGACCCGCGCGCGACCGCGGCGGTCATCAGCGAGATGGAGTCGCTCGGGCTGGTGGCGGGCGGCGCGCTGACGCCGCTGGGCGTCGCGGTGCTGGAGGGCGGTGACGTCGAGGCCGCGGCCACGGAGCTGTTGCCGGCGGCGACGGAGAAGGCCGCGTTCCAGACGGACATGACGGCCGTGGTGAACGGGCTGCCGTCGCCGGAGCTGAGCGCGACGCTGAACCTGGTGGCGGACCTGGAGGACAACGACGCCGCGCGGGTGTGGCGGATGTCCGCCGGGACGGTGCGGCGCGCGCTGGACACGGGGTTGTCCGCCGACGCGGTGCTGATGAGGCTGGCGGCGATGTCGGAGGGGCCGTTGCCGCAGGCGGTCGAGCACCAGGTGCGGGACGTGGCGAGGCGGCACGGTCATCTGACGGTCACGGACGTGAAGAGCTGCGTGCGGGCAGCGGATTCCGCGTTGCTGCAGGAGATCGCGAAGTCGAAGCGGCTGGCTTCGCTGAAGCTGCGCTTCATCGCGCCGACGGTGCTGGCGTCGGACCGGCCGATGACGGAGACGCTGGGGGCGTTGCGGCGGGCGGGATACGCGCCGACCGGGGTGGACGGCGGCGATCAGTCCATTGTGGAGCAGATCGGGAAGCTGCGCGCGCCGGCGCGGGGCGAACGCCGCCAGGACCGGTGGTGGCGGGCCGAGCCGGGCGACCTGGAGATCACCCAGCTCGCGATCAGGCTGGTGGAGCAGGAACGGCCGAGCGTGGGGCGGGGAGCGCCGCGGGCGGGCGCGGCACGGGTGTTGCGCGACCAGAACGTCTTCCTGCGCGACGAGGAGGTCGTGCTCCTGGCGTCGGCGCTGGTGGACGGCAGCAGCGTCGAGATCAGGTACGCGAGCGGGCCGCGCAGGACCGAGACGCACGTCGTCGTCCCGACCAAGCACCTCGAAGGCGTGCTGAGCGCGGAGTGCGAGGACGGCACGAGCAAGGAGTTCGCCATCGGCCACGTCCGCGAGGTCGCCCTCCCCCGCTGAACGAGCCCGATGAACAGCTGGTGAAGTCCCTGCCACCCCCGGTGATCACGTGCTGATACTGGGGTCGTGGCCGACCCGTTTTCCGCCGGACTGCTGATGGTGCTGGAGACCGTGCTGGAGCGGGTGCTCCTCGGTCTCTTCGACGTCGTGCACAAGGGCGCCAGGGACAAGAGGCGCCGCCGCGAGCTGACCAGGCCGGGTCCGCTGGTGGAACGGGTCTCGAGCGAGCTCGCCCGCGGTGAGCTGAGCACCGTCGAGCAGCACGAGTGGCAGGCCGCCGTGGACGCGGTGCGCGAGTCCGTCGAGGCCTCGCTGCCGTTGCGGGACGACGAGGCGCTGCGGGTGATGCTGACGCCGGAGTCGTTGCGGGCGCACGTGGTGTCCAGGTCGGCGCAGATCCGGCGGGCGGCGGGGCTGTCCGACCACGCGACGGCCGTCTACGACGCGGTGCTGACGCGGGTCTGCGTCGCCGTGGTCGAACTGGTGTGGTCGCAGCCGGAGTACGCGCGGCGGCTCGCGGTCGAGATGTTCCGGATGGGCAGGGCGACCGCGGACGCCGTGGCGCGCCTCGCGGACCAGCGGCAGCGGGCGCTGGCCGCGTCGCACCGGGACTTCGAGGACCGGTACGCCGACCAGGTCGCGCACTCGCTGGGCGGCCTGGAGCTGTTCGGCGTCTCCCGCGGGCGGGCACCGCGACGGCACTCGTTCGACACCTCGTACGTGTCGCTGGCGGTGGCGCGGGTCGGGGACACCGACGAGCTGACCGGGGCCGGGCTGCCGGTGGCCGCGGCGCTGGCCGACACCACGAGGGTGCTGATCCGGGGCGGCGCGGGCGCCGGCAAGACGACGTTCCTGCGCTGGCTCGCGATGAACGCGCTGGGCGAGACGCGGACGTCGGGCAACGAGTGGCTGGGGCTGGTGCCGTTCTTCGTGCCGCTGCGGCAGTGCTCGACGCTGCCCAAGCCGGAGGAGCTCATCTCGTCGACCGCCTCGATGATCGAGGAGGAGAAACCGTCCGGGTGGGTCACCGCGCGGCTCAGGGAAGGGCGCGCGCTGATCCTCGTCGACGGCGTGGACGAGCTGGTGCCGGAGCGCCGCGCCGAGGCACGGCTGTGGCTCGAACAGCTGGCGAAGGCCTACCCGGAAGCCCGCTACGCCGTCACGACCCGTCCCGCCGCGGTGCCGGAGGACTGGCTGGAGGACGTCGGTTTCGAGACGTTCGACCTGTTGCCGTTGAGCGACAAGGGCGTGCGCGACTTCGTGGAGGCCTGGCACACGGCCGCGCGCGACGAGCCGGGGCTGACGCGGGACGCGCGGGTGTGGCTCACCGAGTGCGAGACGCGGCTGGTGGGGACGCTGGCGAAGCGGCCGGACCTGCGGCGGCTCGCGTCGAGCCCGTTGCTGGCCGGGCTGCTGTGCGCGTTGCACCAGGACAGGAACATGCACCTGCCGCGTGACCGCCGCTCGCTCTACGAGGCCGCGCTGGACCTGTTGCTGGTGCGGTGGGACGAGGACCGCGGACTCGCGCTGCCGTCGTTCTCCAAGGAGGAACAGCTCGTCCTGCTGCAACGGTTCGCGTACTCGCTGGTGCGCAACCGGGAGCTGATGGTGCCGCGCGAGGAGGCCGTGCACCGGCTCGGGAACGCGATGCGCGGGCTGCGGTCGCACGAGATCGACCCGGACGACGCGATGCAGCGGTTGCTCGAACGAGCGGGGCTGCTGCGGGAGGTGTCGAACGAACGGGTGCAGTTCGTGCACCGGACGTTCCGCGACTACCTGGCGGCCAAGGAGGTCGTCGACGCCGGCGACCTGAACCTCTTGGTGGACAGGGCACATCTCGACGAGTGGCACGACGTCGTGGTGATGGCGGTCGCCCACGCACGGCCGCGCGAACGGGCTCGCGTGCTGATGGACCTGCTGGCGGGCAACGACGACACGCGCAAGGACGAACGCGGTCGGGACAAGCTGCGGCTGCTCGCGCTGGCGTGCCTGGAGCAGGCCGACGTGATCGAACCCGAGACGGCCCGCGCGCAGGTCACCCAGGCCGCCGCCGCGCTGATCCCGCCGACGAGCTTCGCGCACGCGGACGCGCTGGCCGAGGCGGGGTCGTTCGTGGTCGACCTGCTGCCGGGACCGGAGGCGGCCGAGGAGGCCGCGTACATCGTGCGGACGCTGGCCACCATCGGCGGCGAGGGCGCGTGGGAACGCATCGCGGAGTTCGTGGCCGTGGACCACGCGATGGTCATCGACGAGCTGCTGCGGGCGTGGCGGAACACGCCGGACGCGGAGAAGTACGCCAGGACCGTTCTGTCCAAAGTGGACTTCGGTGACCGGCGCGTGGACGTGCGCGGCTGGCACCGGATCCAGTTCATCCCGCACCTGGAGAAGCTGCGGCACGTGCGGTGCATCGGCAACATCGACCCGCTCGACCCGCTGGGCGCGATGCCGTCGCTGCACCGGCTGGAGCTGTGGCAGAACGAGGTCGTGCGCGACCTGTCACCTCTGGCGCTCTCGCGGTCGTTGAGGGAGCTGCACCTGAGCCGCTGCCGGCCGCTCGGGCGGATCGACCTGTCACCGGTGAAGGACCTGGACGAGCTGCACCTGCACTTCAGCCGGGTCGACCTGGGCTCGCTGGACGGTGGGGCGGTGCGGCGCCTGCAGATCCGCGACTCGGCGACCGACGACGGGCTGGGCGCGTTGCCCGCGCTGCCCGCGTTGCGCGAGCTGGCGATCGACCACCGCCCGCCCTTCCCGCTGGCGGGGCTGGAGCGGTGGCCGACCGTCACGACGCTGGAGGTGTTCGGCGTGCCGGCGGCCGACGACGTGCGCGTGCTGCCGGCGTTGGAGCACCTCGTCGTGCACCAGCCGGAGTCGCCTGCCCGGCTGGAGGAGCTGCGTCAGCGGCTGCCGGGAGTCGTCATCACCACCTGATGTCGCCGAGGTCGTCCAGCGGCTTGCGCTCGGACTCGCCGAGCAGCTGGACCGACGCGGTGTCGGCGGCGTGCAGCTCGGCCGGGAAGGTGAAGCTCGTGCGCTTCTCCAGCTCGCTCAGCGACACCTGGAACACGCGGAACTCGTCCAGGTCGAGGGCCTCGGCCAGGACGAGGTTCTGCGTGAGCAGGAACGCGCTGCAGCGCAGCTCGCCGTCCACGACGAACGCGATCGCCTTGTAGAACTCACGGGGGATCGCGACGCTGCGGAACACCCTGTCGTCGGCGTTGAACACCGGGCCGCCGTAGACGCTGACCTTGAGGTTCTCGACGTCGACGTCGGCCAGCGCCGCGTCCTCCAGCCTGCCCCAGATGCCCTGCTTCGTGCTCTGGTTGAAGTCGTCCATCTGCGGCGTGATGTTCGTGAAGAAGAACGAGTCCCTGTTCGCCTTCTGCGCCTCGGCCTTCGGGCCCCAGCACAGGTCGGCGCGGCGCGCGAGGTGGCCGCGGTCGAGCCTGTTGTCGCGGTAGAGCTCGTCGCCGGTCTGGAACCCCGCCGGGATGCGCGGGTCCTTGACGAACGGGATGTTGTTGCGGCTCAACGCCTTCATGTCGCCGCCGTCGATGTTCCACGCGACCCAGATCGCGAACTTGCGCGACTTGCTCAACGCGAGCGAGAAGTGCGCGTAGTCGATCGTGGTCGAGCCGTCCAGCTCGACGGCGTCGTCGGCTCCCGAGCTCGTCAGGACGGGAGTCCCGGCCGCGGTGCCGAGGAACTTCGCGTCGAATCCTGCGCTGGTCATGGTGTCGCCCCCTACTGGTTCACCTGCTGGGTCGACACATCTCACACCGCCGTTAGCCGGGTGCACCCGAACGGCCCAGTGTTCATCAGGACTTCTTCTCCGGGTGAGGCGCCGCGACCACCACGGCCGCGGCGCCTGCCGTCACCTGCCGACCAGCTCGACCGTCCTGCCGGCCCGGCGGGACTCGTCCACCCACTGGTCGATCGCCTGCCCGCAGGCCTGGTCGAGGTGCCGGACCTCGCTCAGGTCCATCCGGACGTGCTCGCGGTCGACCCGTTCCAGCTCGTCGAGCAGCCTGGGAAGCCGCAGGAACGTCGCGTTGCCGCGCAGGGCGAGCCCATCGGCCGTGACGACCACCGACAACCGGGACACGTCCCAGGCCGTCTTCACGACCGCGGCCAGCAGTCCGGTCAGCGTGCCCGTCAGCAGGTCCGTGGCCACGATGAGGCCGGCGGTCAGCACGAGCACCGCGACCTCCGTCCTGTCCTTGCGCCACAACGCGATCAGCTGCCCGAGGCCGAGCAGCTTCCACCCGGCGTGCACCAGCACCGCGGCCAGCACGGCGACCGGGATCAACGTCAGCAGCCCCGGCGCCAGCACCACGAACAGCAGCAGCCACACGCCGTGCAGCACCCTGGACGCCTTCGTGCGCGCCCCGGCCGACACGTTGGCCGAGCTGCGCACGATGACCGCCGTCATCGGCAACGCGCCGAGCAGGCCGCAGATCGTGTTGCCGACGCCCTGCGCGACCAGTTCCTTGTTGTACTGCGTGCGCGGACCGTCGTGCATGCGGTCGACGGCGGCGGCGCTGAACATGCTCTCCGCCGACGCCACCAGCGCGAACACCACAGCGGTGCCGATGACCCCGGTGTCCAGCAGGGAGAGGTCCGGCAGGTGCACGTCCGCCGACAGCGTGCCGACCGCGATCTTGGCGACGTCCGACGCGAACACCGCCGCCACCGCGGTGCACACGGCCACGCCCACCAGAACACCCGGCACGACCCGCAGCGGAGTCCGTTGCCACAGCAGCATGATCACGACCGTGAGCAGGCCGAGCGCCATCGCGACCGGCGACACCACGATCGGCTCGAGCTGACCGAAGATCAGCACCAGCCCGATGCCCGCGAGCATGCCCTGCACCACGGACGGCGAGATCGCGCGGAACCACCGCCCGCACCGGGACAAGCCCAGCGCCACCTGCAACAGCCCAGCGCCCAGGACGATCACGCCCAGAGCCCCGATCCCGTGCCGCCCGACGGCATCCGCCACCAGCACCGTCAACCCGGCAGCCGGCCCGCTCACCTGCATCGTGCTGCCCGGCAGCAGCCCGACGACGATGCCGCCGACCACACCGGTCACGATGCCGAGCTCAGCCGGCACACCGGACGCCACCGCCACACCGACGCACAGCGGCAACGCCACGAGGAACACGACGACCGATGCGCCGAGGTCGGCCCAATGCTTCTTCATCATCGAGACCCCTACAGCGGAAGGAAGGCGTGCTCGGCACACGCGGAGACCTCGCCG
This sequence comes from Lentzea sp., assembly GCF_035525475.1. Lineage (GTDB taxonomy): Bacteria > Actinomycetota > Actinomycetes > Mycobacteriales > Pseudonocardiaceae > Lentzea. Next base: position 53,185 of record NZ_DATLEC010000045.1, read on the forward strand.
GTCTCGATGTCGTAGAACCAGCCGTGAACGCGCAGCTCACCCTTCGCCACCTTCTCGGCGACGAACGGGTAGGCCAGCAGGACGTCGAGCTGCGCCCGCACGTGCTGCTGCCCCTCCGCACGCAGGGCCGGATCGTTCACCCCGTCTCGCGGCTGAGGACGCAGCCAGCCGCGCATAGCGGGCAGGTGGTCGATGCCACCGCGGTTCAACGCCCCCACCGCACCGCAGTGGGAGTGGCCGCAGACGACGATCTCGCTGACCCCGAGCTGCAGCACGGCGAACTCGATCGTCGCCATCTCGCTGGTCGGCGCGTGCAGCGAGTAGGGCGGGATGACGTTGCCCGCGGTGCGCATCTCGAACAACGACCCGGGCTCGGCACCCGTGATCGCGGCCGTGACGATGCGCGAGTCGGCACACGTGATGAACATCGTGCTGGGTTGCTGCCCCGCCGCGAGCTTGCGGCCGAGCGCGCGCGACCGTGAAGCGGCATGTGCGCGGGCATGCTGAACAAAGCGATGGAAGTCCATGGGGGTCCCTCACTGCATTGAGAAAAATGTTCGGTTTTGATCGGACAGCAACGACCGATCAGTTCCGGAACACCTGCAATGCGGGAGGTGTGCGCCACACCGTCAGGGGTTCGGCGGAGGACACCGGCACGGAACGCGGCTTGTCCTGCGGCGCGATCGCCGTCACGGACGACGGCCGGGCCAGGGCGGACTCCCGGTCGGGCGCGACGAGAACGCGCAGCCGGCTCGTCTCACGTTCCTCGCGCGGCGTCTCCTCCTTGGGCACGGAGGTCTTGGACTTCGGCGGCGGCGCGCCGACCGACGCGGTCGAGACCGCCGGGGTCAGCACGGCGCACAGGGCGACCACGATCGCGAGCAGAACGCTGCGCATGGCTCACCCCCTGACCGAGTTGATCTACTTCACCCAGTTTTACCGGAGGAGATGACGCGATGGTTAACAGGTGACATGGAAGACCGCTTCACGCACGAGATTCACCCGAAAGTGTTTACGCATTTCACTCAGTGGAACGGATCATCGCTCGGGACGGACGCCGAACTTGTCCTCGACCATTCGCCAGAACGCGGGCACGGCGTCGGCCACCGGGTGCTGCCGGATCTCCTGACGTCCTCGCCTGCGCTTCTTGCGGCCGAGGAACGTGATCGCGAAACAGCCGTCGTCGACAGGTGCGTTCGACGACGGCGAGATCACCTTGATCGTCTCGTAGTGCCCGTTCGTCGTGTCCAGCGACACCACCACGAGGTCGTGCATCGAGGTGGTCACGCCCAGCCGGTCCGCCACACCGCTCTCCAGCACGCTCGCGACGATGTCCCGCAGGTACTGGTGCGAGGCGAAACCCGCGTTCCCTCGCCGCAGCTCGTCGAACCACTCGGCCACGTCGGCCCAGGTCCTCCCGCTGAACTCGCCCTGGATCGACGCGAACGCGCACGGAAACCCCTCCACGGCCCCAGAGCCTAGGGAAAGGCGACGCCCCGGTCGACGTCGTTGTCGACCGGGGCGTCATGGTGCTCTCCGCTGACTGACTCCGTTGTCAGACCACAGCGAGCGGAAGCTGGTTGGGGATGACGGGCGAGGGCAGGTTCGACGACCCCGTGAGGAACTTGTCGACGGCGTTCGCCACCGACCGGCCCTCCGCGATCGCCCACACCACGAGCGACGCACCACGGTGCGCGTCACCGCAGACGAACACGCCGGGTGCCGACGTCTGCCAGTCGGAGCCGCACGAGATGGTGCCGCGCGTCGTCAGCGAGATGCCCAGCTCGTCCAGCAGGCGCATGTGCTCGACGCCCTCGAAGCCGATCGCCAGCAGCACCAGGTCCGCGGGCAGCAGCTCGACCTCGTCGGACAGCGGCACGACCGAGCGGCGGCCGGACGAGTCCTTCTCGACGCGCACCTGCTGCAGCTCGATGAAGCGCACGTGACCCTCGTCGTCGCCCACGAAGCGACGGACGGCCACGGTGAAGCGGCGTTCGCCGGCCTCCTCGTGCGCCGGGTAGGTGCGCAGGATGTGCGGCCACACGGGCCACGGGGAGCGCTCGTCGTCGCGCACCGAAGGCGGCGTCGGGTACTGGTCGAGCTGCGTCACGGACAGCGCGCCCTGGCGGGTCGCGGTGCCATAGCAGTCGGCACCCGTGTCGCCACCGCCGATGACGATGACGTGCTTGCCCTCCGCGGAGATCGGCGACGGGCCATCGCCCTCGACGGCGCGGTTCGCGGGGACCAGGTGGTCCATCGCGAGGTGCACGCCGGCCAGCTCGCGTCCGGGAGTCGACTTGTCGTCACGGCCGCGCAGAGCGCCCACGGCCAGCACGACCGCGTCGAACTGGGAGCGCAGCTCCTCGACCGTGATGTCGGCGCCGACCTCGCAGCCGGTGACGAACTTGGTGCCCTCGCGGCGGAGCTGGGCGAGACGGCGGTCGAGGACCTTCTTCTCCATCTTGAACTCGGGGATGCCGTACCGCAGCAGGCCACCGAGCCGGTCGTCCCGCTCGTACACCACGACCTCGTGGCCGGCGCGGGTCAGCTGCTGGGCCGCGGCGAGACCGGCGGGACCGGACCCGACGACCGCGACCCGCTTGCCGGAGGACACCGACGCGTGGGCCGGCTGGACGTAGCCGTTCTCCCACGACATCTCCGCGATGGTCTCCTCGACGCGCTTGATCGCGACGGCGCCACCGGCGTCGTGCGAGATCGACAGCACGCAGGCGGCCTCACACGGCGCCGGGCACAGACGACCCGTGAACTCCGGGAAGTTGTTCGTGGCGTGCAGGCGGTCGGAGGCGAGCTCCCAGTCGCCGCGGCGCACCAGGTCGTTCCACTCGGGGATCAGGTTCCCGAGTGGACAGCCCGCGGTTCCGCTGTGGCAGAAGGGGATGCCGCAGTCCATGCACCGGGTCGCCTGCGTGCGGACGGCGTTGTTCCGCTCGGCCGGCTCCTCGTGCAGGTAGACCTCGTTCCAGTCCTGCAACCGTTCCGGCTTCGGACGCTTCGGCGCGTCGGAGCGGGAGTACTTCATGAAACCCTGTGGATCAGCCACGAGACGCCTCCATGACAGCCGCGTCGACGTCCCGGCCCTCGGCGCGCGCGAGACGCATCGCGTCCATCACGCGCTGGAAGTCGCCGGGCATGACCTTCGTGAACGCACCGGCTCGCCGGGTCCAGTCACCGAGCAGCGACGCGGCGACGGCGGAACCCGTCGCGTTGTGGTGCTTGGTGATGGCGTCCTTGAGCCAACGCAGGTCCTCGGCGTTGAGGCGCTGCAGTTGCACCATCTCCTGGTTCACCGACAACGGGTCCAGGTCGAGCACGTACGCGATTCCGCCGGACATGCCGGCCGCGACGTTGCGCCCGGTCGGCCCGAGCACCACTGCCCGGCCGCCGGTCATGTACTCGAACGCGTGGTCGCCCACGCCCTCCGCCACGAGCAGCGCGCCGGAGTTGCGGACGCAGAAGCGTTCGCCGACGCGGCCGCGCAGGAAGATCTCACCCGACGTGGCGCCGTAGCCGATCACGTTGCCCGCGATCACCTGGTCCTCGGCGCGGAACGGCGCGTCGTCGTGCGGGCGGACGATGATCCGCCCACCGGACAGGCCCTTGCCGACGTAGTCGTTCGCGTCGCCGACCATCTCGAGCGTGATGCCGCGCGGCAGGAACGCGCCGAGCGACTGGCCGGCGGACCCGGTGAGCTTCACCCGGATCGTGTCGTCCTCCAGGCCCTCGCCGCCGAAGCGGCGGGTGACCTCGGCGCCGAGCAGCGTGCCGACCGTGCGGTTGACGTTGCGGACCGGCAGTTCCAGGGTGACCTTGTGCGCGTCCTCCAGCGCCGCCTCCGCGAGCTGGATCAGCGTGCGGTCCAGGGCCTTGTCGAGGCCGTGGTCCTGGTCGCGGATCTTGCGCTTCGCCGTCGGGTACGGGGTCTCCGGCACCTCGAAGACCGGGTCGAGGTGCAGGCCCGCGGTCTTCCAGTGCTCGATCGCCTCGTCCTTGTCGAGCAGCTCCGCGTGACCGACGGCCTCGTCGATCGTGCGGAAACCGAGCTCGGCCAGCAGTTCGCGGGCCTCCTGCGCGATGAACTCGAAGAAGTTCACGACGTGATCGGCCTGGCCGGTGTAGCGGGCGCGCAGGTCCGGGTTCTGCGTGGCGACGCCGACCGGGCACGTGTCCAGGTGGCAGACGCGCATCATCACGCAGCCCGCGACGATCAGCGGCGCCGTGGCGAAACCGAACTCCTCGGCGCCCAGCAGAGCGGCCACGACGACGTCACGGCCGGTGCGCATCGCGCCGTCGACCTGGACGGTGATGCGGTCGCGCAAACCGTTGAGCAGCAACGTCTGCTGGGTCTCGGCCAGGCCGATCTCCCACGGCGTTCCCGCGTGCTTCAACGAGTTCATCGGCGACGCGCCGGTGCCGCCGTCGTAGCCGGAGATCAGCACGACGTCCGCGTGGGCCTTGGCGACACCCGCCGCGACCGTGCCGACACCGATCGACGAGACGAGCTTCACGTGAACCCGCGCCTGCTCGTTCGCGTTCTTCAGATCGTGGATGAGCTGCGCCAGGTCCTCGATCGAGTAGATGTCGTGGTGCGGCGGCGGCGAGATCAGGCCGACGCCCGGCGTGGAGTGCCGGGTGCGCGCGACCCACGGGTAGACCTTGAAGCCGGGCAGCTGGCCGCCCTCGCCGGGCTTCGCGCCCTGCGCCATCTTGATCTGGATGTCCGTGGAGTTCACGAGGTACTCGCTCGTGACGCCGAACCGTCCACTCGCGACCTGCTTGACCGCGGAACGCCGTTCCGGGTCGTACAGGCGCTCGCGGTCCTCGCCGCCCTCACCGCTGTTGGAACGACCGCCCAGGCGGTTCATCGCGATGGCGAGCGTCTCGTGCGCCTCGGCCGAGATCGAGCCGTACGACATGGCGCCGGTGTTGAAGCGCTTGACGATCGAGCTCACGGGCTCGACCTCGTCGATCGGGATCGGCGTGCGGCCCTCGGTGCGGAACTTGAACAGGCCGCGCAGCGTGCCGCCCTGCCGCGCGATGCGCTCGACCTCCGCCGTGTACTGGCGGAAGACGTCCTCCTTGCGCGTCTTCGTGGCGTGCTGCAGCAGGAACACCGTCTCCGGCGTGAACAGGTGCAGCTCGCCCTCGCGGCGGTAGGAGTACTCGCCACCGACCTCGAGACGGCGGTGCGCGCGGTCGGTCGGGTTGTCCGGGAACGCGCGGCGGTGGCGCAGCGCGACCTCCTCGGCCAGCACGTCCAGGTGCACGCCGCCGAGCTTGGACTGCGTGCCGGTGAAGTACTCGTCGAGCAGGTCGTTCGACAGGCCGACCGCCTCGAAGATCTGCGCCGCGGTGTAGGCGCCGACCGTCGAGATGCCCATCTTGGACATGATCTTCAGGACGCCCTTGACGAGCGCCTTGACGTAGTTGCGGATCGCCTTGTGCGCGGGGACGCCGGTGATGGCGCCCTGGCTGATCAGGTCCTCGATCGTCTCGAACGCGAGGTACGGGTTCACCGCGGCGGCGCCGTAGCTCAGCAGTGCGGCGACGTGGTGGACCTCGCGGCAGTCGCCGGACTCGACGACGAGCGCGACGCGCAGGCGTTCCTTGGTGCGCACCAGGTGGTGATGCACCGCGGAGACCAGCAGCAGCGACGGGATCGGCGCCATCCGGTGGTCGGAGTCGCGGTCGCTCAGCACCAGCGTGCGAGCGCCGTTCGCGATGGCCTCCGACGCCTCGCGGCGCACGCGCTCGATCGCGGCGGTGAGCGCCTCGCCGCCACCGTCCACCTCGTACAGTCCGGACAGGACGGTGCAGGCGAAGCCCGGCAGGTCGCCGTCGTCGTTGATGTGGATGAGCTTGGCGAGCTCGTCGTTGTCGATGACCGGGTAGTCGAGCGTCACGTGGCGGCACGAGACGGGGCCTGGGTCGAGCAGGTTCTGCTCAGGGCCCATCACGCGCTTGACGGACGTGACGATCTCCTCGCGGATCGCGTCCAGCGGCGGGTTCGTGACCTGCGCGAAGTTCTGCACGAAGTAGTCGTAGAGCAGCCGGGAGCGCTGGCTGAGCGCCGCGACCGGGGTGTCCGTGCCCATGGACGCGAGCGGCTCCATGCCCGAGATCGACATGGGCGTGAGCAGGATCCGCAGCTCCTCCTCGGTGTAGCCGAAGGTGAGCTGGCGGCGCACGACCGACTCGTGGCTCTGCACGACGTGCTCGCGGTCCTGCAGGTCGGCCAGGTCGAGCAGGCCGGCGTGCAGCCACTCGTCGTAGGGCTGCTCCGACGCGAGGGTCGACTTGAACTCCTCGTCGTCGATGATCCGGCCCTCGGTGGTGTCCACCAGGAACATGCGGCCGGGCTGCAGACGGCCCTTCGCGACCACCTGGTCGGACGGCACGTCGAGCACACCGGTCTCGGACGCCAGCACGACGCGGCCGTCGGCGGTCTGCCACCAGCGGGCGGGCCGCAGGCCGTTGCGGTCGAGCACCGCGCCCACGATCTCGCCGTCGGTGAACGTGACGCAGGCCGGGCCGTCCCACGGCTCCATCAGCGAGGCGTGGAACTGGTAGAACGCACGGCGCTTCGGGTCCATCGTGGCGTGGTTCTCCCACGCCTCCGGGATCATCATCAGCACCGCGTGCGGCAGGCTGCGGCCGCCGAGGTGCAGCAGCTCCAGCACCTCGTCGAACGACGCCGAGTCCGAGCCGTCCGGGTTGCAGATCGGGAACAGCCGGGCGAGGTCGCCGGAGATGACCTCGCTGTCCAGCAACGCCTCGCGGGCCCGCATGCGGTTGCGGTTGCCGCGGACGGTGTTGATCTCACCGTTGTGCGCGACGAAGCGGAACGGGTGCGCGAGCGGCCACGACGGGAACGTGTTCGTCGAGAAACGGCTGTGCACCAACGCGATCGCCGTGTAGAGGCGCTCGTCGTGCAGGTCGGGGAAGAACGCCGGCAGCTGCTCGGTCGTCAGCATTCCCTTGTAGACGATCGTGCGCGCCGACAGGGACGGGAAGTAGACGCTGCCCTCGTGCTCCACCCGCTTGCGCAGGCAGAAGGCCAGGCGGTCCAGGGCGATCCCCGCCTCGTCACGCGTGCCCTTCACGAACAGCTGTGCGAAGTGCGGCGCCACCGACATCGCGGTCGGGCCGACGCCGGCCTTCTCCGGCTCGACCGGGACGTCGCGCCAGCCCAGCACGACGAGGTCCTCCTCCTCGGCGATGCGCTCGATCTGCCGCATCGCGTCAGCGCGTTCCTCGTCCTCGTACGGCAGGAAGGCGATGCCCGCCGCGTACTGCCCGCGCTCGGGCAGGTCGAACTCGACCACAGCCCGCAGGAACTCGTCCGGCAGCTGCAGGAGGATGCCCGCGCCGTCACCCGACGTGGGCTCGGCACCGGCGGCACCCCGGTGTTCCAGGTTCGCCAGTGCTGTCAACGCATCGCTCACGATGCCGTGGGAACGCCTGCCCTGGATGTCGGCCACCATGGCGACACCACAGGCGTCGCGCTCGTCAGCGGGGTCGTACAGACCCTGGGGGCCGGGGATGGCGGAGAAGATCACTGCGCAGACCTCCTTCGTCGTCCTCGCGTAAAGAACTGATGTCCCTCGTGCTCAGACCTCGTACCAACAGGTGGGAGCACGGGACGACGATGGCCCGCGTGTTGACGCGACTTTAACAGCCGCGAAACCCAGGTACACCCGCCAATGGGTGATCTAGGTCATGGATGTGTAACGATTCCGGGCCGCGGAACGACATTGCAGCCAACGTCGGCGTTCGTTACGTCCGAGTTAGCGTAACCGAACGTTCAACTTCCGCCAGTCCGATGAGAGTTGCGCGACACTCGCGCCTTCCCACTGGTTTCGCCGGACTACCCCTCATTTTACCTGGTCAAAGCCTTGCCGTCCCAGTTAGCGGACGCTCACTCGCCTGCCCGCGGCCCTGCGCGCACCGTCCACTCGACCCGGATTCGAGTTTGTTCCCCACCAAACGAGTCCGAGGTCCCGTTCACCCCTCACCGCGTGCGGGGGAACGGGACCTCGGGATACGTGGAGGTCGCGTGGCCGGAGGCGGGAAGACCGCCTCCGGCCACGGACGTCTCAGTGAGCCGTCGCGAGCTTGTCCGACTCGGCGGCGTGCTGCTTCTCCAGCAGGTCGTCGACGTCGACCAGGTCGGGGTTGTCCAGCACCTCGTTCAGGCGCTCCTTGTCGAGCCCCTTCTGCCACGCGGCGACCACGAGCGACCCGACGCCGTTGCCGATCACGTTGGTGATGGCGCGGGCCTCCGACATGAAGCGGTCGATGCCGACGATCAGCGCGATGCCGACCGCGGGGATGGCCGAGTGGGCCTCGAAGGCCTGCAGCGAGGCGGCCAGGGTGACGAGGCCGGCGCCGGTGACGCCCGCCGCGCCCTTCGACGCGATCAGCATGAACAGCAGCAGGCCGATCTGCACGCCGATCGACACGTCGTGACCGGTGGCCTGGGCGATGAAGATCGCGCCCATGGTCAGGTAGATGCAGGTGCCGTCGAGGTTGAACGAGTACCCGGTCGGGATGGTGAGGCCGACGACCGACTTCTGCGCGCCCGCCGCCTCCAGCTTGACCATCATGCGCGGCAGCACCGACTCGGACGACGACGTGCCGAGCACGATCAGGATCTCGTCCTTGATGTAGCGCAGGAACTTCAGCAGGTTGAAGCCCGCGATCCGCGCCACGATGCCGAGCACGACGAGGACGAACAGCAGGCACGTGACGTAGAAGGACCCCATCAGCCAGAGCAGCTTGCTGAGGATGCCGCCGCCGAACTTGCCGACCGTGTAGGCGATGCCGCCGAACGCGCCGATCGGGGCCGCGTACATGACGATCTTGATGATGCCGAACATGACCTTGGACAGGGTCTCCATCGCGGAGACGACCTTCGCGCCGCGCTCTCCCATGCCCGCCACGGCGACGGCCACCAGGATCGCGACGACGAGCACCTGGATCAGCTGGCCGTCCGTGAACGCGCTGACGAACGACTTCGGCACCAGGCTCAGGATGAAGCCGGTGACACCGGTCTCCGCCGTCGACGCCGACTTCAGCGTGTCCTTGGCCGCGGCCTCGTTCAGCGCGATGTCACCACCGTGGTGGCCCGGCGCGACGACGTTCACGACGATCAGACCGATGGCGAGCGCCACCGTGGTCATCGCGGTGAAGTAGAGGATCGTCCGCAGTGCGAGCCCGCCCGCCTTGGCGAGGTTCCCGAGGCCCGCGATGCCGACGATGATCGTCGCGAAGATGGTCGGCGCGATGACGACCTTGACGAGGTTCACGAACAGGTCGGCGAGCCACTTCATCTCGGACGCCTGTTTGGGGAACAGGAAGCCGACGGCGGCGCCCAGCACGATGGAGACAAGCACCCAGAAGTAGAGGTGCTTGTAGATCGGTTTGCGGCCTGTGGTGGTGGTCGCCACGGTTCCTCCTTGAACTTCGCGTTGGGGAGAGGGTGAGCCGCGCCACCCCACGCGACAAGCGGGCGTCCGGAAACTTCAGACAGCCCTGACGTAACAGCTAGGCTTCATCGGTGTCACTCCGCCGTCGCACGCTTCTGCTGGGGGCCGGTCTGGCTCTTGCCGGGTGCACCCCGCGCAGGGTCGAGGCGCCCGCTGAGCTGGTGCTCGCGACCGGTCCGGAGGGGGCGGTCTTCCGCGAGGTCGGCGGCGCCCTGGCCGCCGCGGTGGCCGAGCGGCTGCCCGGCACGAAGGTCACCGCGATCCCGACCGCCGCGTCGGTGGAGAACCTGGCGCTGCTGCGTTCCGGCGAAGCCCAGCTCGCACTGTCCTCTTTGGATCCGATCGACGACCCGCAGAGCGTCCGCGCGGTCGGGCGGCTCTACGACAGCTTCATGCAGATCGCCGTGCCGATCGCGTCGCCGATCCAGACCTTCTCCGACCTCGCGGGCAAGCGGATCTCCTTGGGCCCCAGGGGTTCCGGCACCGAGTTCACCGCCATGCGGATGCTGGAGTCCTTCCGCGTGTCCGCAGTGGACGAACGCATGGCGCACTCGGAGGCCTCCCGCCGGGTCGCGGAGGGCTCGCTCGACGCGATGCTGGCGCTGACGGGCATCCCGACGCCCGCGATCACCGACCTCGAGGGCAGGATCCGGCTGATCGACATCACGCCGGAGGCCGTCCGGCTCGCGGACACCTACAAGGGGCCGTACATCCCGGCGACCATCCCCACCACCACCTACGAGGGCGTGGCGGCGAATCACACGTTCGCCGTGCCGAACCTGCTGCTGGCGCGCGAGTCGCTGAGCGCGGACGTGGTCGAGGTCGTGACGCGCACGGTGTTCACCGAGACGGCGCGGATCGTCGAGGGGCACCCGGAGGCGTCGCGGATCAACGTCCGCACCGGGATAGCGACGGGTCTCGTGCCGCTGCACGACGGCGCTATGCGCTGGTTCCGTTCCGTGAAGCGCTGAGGGCGACCCGCACGTCCAGGCCGGGGCCCGCGTCGTGCAGGGTGAGCGTGCCGCCAGCCGACTCGATGAGCTCGGCGCAGATGGCGAGCCCCATCCCGGTGCCCGCGACGTTCTGGTGCTTGGTGGCGCGCCAGAACCGCTGCGGCGCCAGCTCCCGTTCCTCGTCGCTCAGCCCGTCGCCGTTGTCGACGACGTGCAGCTCACCGGGCTTGCCGATGACGCGGACCTCGGTGGCGTTGGACAGCCGGATGGCGTTGCTGACCAGCTCGTCCAGCACGCTGCCGAGCCCGCCGGGCGGCTCCTGCATGGTGAGCCCGGCCGGCATGTCGATCGTGAGGGTGACGTCGGCCCTGCTCGCGAGCGCCTGCCACGCCGGCCGGTGGGTCGCGAGGAGCTGGTCGATCTCGACGGGCTCGGTCTGACGGGCGCTGTCGAGCCGGGTGGCCGCGAGCAGCGTGTCCAGCACGCGGCCCATCTCCTCGGCCTCCTCGACGGCGATCTGGTGCGCCTCCCTGGCGTGCTCGCCCTCGACGTGCGGCTCGAGGTTGTCGACGGCGAGCCGCAGACTCGCCAGCGGGTTGCGCAGCTGGTGCGACGCGTCGGCGACGAACGCCCGCTGCCTGTTCAGAGCCCTGCCGACGACGTCGACCATGGTGTTGAAGCTGCGCGCCAGCCGCCGGAGCTCCGGCGGCCCGCCGACCTCGTCCGCCCGCACGTCGAGGTTGCCCTGCGCGACGGCGGCGGTGGCCTCGTCGAGCCGGCTGACCGGCCTGAGCACCCACCGCGACATCGGCCACGCCGCAGCGACCACGGCCAGCATCGGCGCGAGTCCCGCCAGCGCCATCAGCCCCCACTGCCGCAGCACCTCGGTCCGCAGCCCGCTCGTCTGCGAGATCGTGACGACCGCGGCCACCACCTCGCTGTCGCGCCCGACCGGTTCGACGACGACCAGCGGCCCGGTGCGCCACGGCCAGCCCGTGTAGTCGGGCTCGGGCCGGATGCCGCCGTTCAACGCGGTGTGGAGCGCCTTGGTGACCTCGGGGTCGGCGGTGGGGTCGAACCCCAGCCGGGAGGCCAGCAGGATCCGCTTGTCCGCGCTGACCAGGGCGACCGGGACGGCGTAGAGGGCGTCGTAGCGCTGGATCTCCTGGCTCAGCGCCTCCAGCCGGTCCGACTGCAGCGCGCTCTCGGCGAGCGAGGCGAACCTGCTGGCGTCACCGAGGCGGTCGAGGTAGGTGGTCTGCGTCTCGCGCTGCACCACCGCGGACGCCAAGGGGATGCCGAGCGCCGCGACCAGGGCGACGAGCAGCGGAACGGTGATGACGAGCAGTCGGCGGAGCATCGGGTGAGATTGTTCCGCACAGCGGGTGCGGCTGTCTCTCGGAGACTCGTCACGTGGCCAGGCGGTAGCCCACGCCGCGGACCGTCTCGATCCTGACGTGCCCGCCGAGCTTCCCGCGCAACGCCGCGATGTGCGTGTCCAGGGTCCGCGACGGCGCCTCCCAGTGCGCCTGCCACACCTGGTCGACGATGAAGTCGCGGCTGACGACCTCGCCCTTGCGGGTCGCGAGAAGGGCGAGCAGGTCGAACTCCTTGCGGGTCAGCGACAGCTGCTCCCCGGCGAGCGTGACCGTGCGCGTCGAGGTGAGGATGTGGAGCGGGCCGACCTCGACGGGCGCTTCGCTCTCCGGCCCGGCGCGGTGCGTGCGGGTCCTCCTGAGCACGGCCTCGATGCGGGCGAGGAGCTCGGACGTGCCGAACGGCTTCACCACGTAGTCGTCGGCACCCGCACGCAGGCCCAGGACCCGTTCGCGTTCCTCGCCGCGTGCGGTCACCGTGATGACGGCGGTGCCCGGACGGTGCCGCAGCTCGCGCAGCACGTCCAGGCCGTCACCATCGGGCAGGCCCAGGTCGAGCAGCACCACGTCGGCAGGCGCGGCACGCAGCGCGTCGGCGGCCGTGGCCACCCGATGCACCTCGTAGCCGGCGTGCCGCAACGCGGTCAGCAGGCCCCTGGCCACCCGGTCGTCATCCTCGACGACGAGCACGCGCACAGCTCACTCCGGTTTGACGGACTCCGGGGAGCCCTTCTTGTCCTTCACGTCGGCGTCGGCGTCCGCGGTGGTCTCGACGACCGTCTCTTCGGTCACGGGTGCCTCGTCACCGGGCTTGTCCGCGGCTCGCAACGCCGCGACGTCCTCGCGTTCACCGCGGGACTTCGCGAGGACGAAGTACGCGACCGCGCCGAGGAACACCAGCGCCGACACGAACACGTTGACGCGCGTGCCGAGGATCAGCGTCGCCTCGTCGGTGCGCATCAGCTCGATCCAGAACCGCCCGGCCGTGTAGCCCGCGACGTAGAGCGCGAACACCCGCCCGTGACCGAGCCGGAACTTCCGGTCCGCCCACACGACCAGCAGGGCGACACCGAGGTTCCACAGCAGCTCGTAGAGGAACGTCGGGTGCACGACCTGGATCGGCGTGTGGTCGACGGCGATGCCGGCCAGGGCGTCCTCGCGCCCCTCCGGCGTGATGCGGCGGTAGATCTCCAGACCCCACGGCAACGTCGTGTCGCCACCGTAGAGCTCCTGGTTGAAGTAGTTGCCGAGCCGTCCGATGGCCTGCGCCACCACGATGCCGGGCGCCAGCGCGTCCGCCATGGCGGGCAGCGGGATGCCCCTGCGGCGGCACCCGATCCACGCGCCGACCGCACCGAGGGCGATGGCGCCCCAGATGCCGAGGCCACCGTTCCAGATCTCCAGCGCCGCGAGCGGGTCCTTGCCCGGCCCGAAGTACTTCTGGTTGTCGGTGATGACGTGGTAGAGCCGGCCGCCGACCAGGCCGAACGGCACCGCCCACACGGCGATGTCGGTCACCTCGCCCTTGATGCCACCGCGTTCGACCCAGCGGCGCTCACCCCACCAGATGGCGACGATGATGCCGGCGATGATGCACAGCGCGTAGGCCCTGATGGGGAGCGGACCGAGGTACCAAACACCACGGTCTGGGCTCGGGATCGTGGCCAGGACGGCGTTCAACCCGTTCAACACGTCGCCCACCGTACCGGTGGCCCTGTGTGCGCCTCGTTCGGACGCTCGATCGTTACCGAGCCCGAACCCCCGCTCGCGCGAAAGTCGATCCGGACGGCATCACCTCCCTGGGTGGTTCGTGATCGTCGAGGCGACATACTCGGACGCGGTCTGCGGCGGACGCGCGAAAGGTCGGGCATGACGGTCCTGGTGGTCGGCGGCGGCATCGGTGGCCTGGCGGCGGCGCTCGGTCTCGCACGGGCCGGGCAGGGCGTGACGGTGCTCGAGGCCGCGCCGGTGTTCGCGGAGATCGGCGCGGGCATCCAGGTGGGGCCCAACGGGTTCCGCATGCTCGACTCCCTTGGTGTCGGGGCTGTGGTGCGCTCTCGTGCCGTGCACGTCGACGAGTGGCGGCTGCGGTGCGGGGTCTCGGGGAAGCTGATCGCCGGATTGCCGATCGACGCGGGCTTCCACGAGCGGTTCGGCACCTACGCGGTCGTGCACCGCAACGACCTGCTCGCGCCGCTGCTCGACGCGTGCCGCGGCCACGAGCTCGTAGACCTCCGGCCTGACAGCGCCGTGCAGGCCTACACGCAGGACGCCGGCGGGGTCACCGTGGCGTTGCGGTCGGGCGACCTCGTGCACGGCGAGGCGTTGGTCGGTGCGGACGGGTTGCGGTCGGCGGTGCGGCGGCAGCTCGTCGGTGACGGCAATCCGCCAGTGTCCGGGCACACGGCGTTCCGCGCGGTCATCCCCGCTCAGAACGTGCCCCGGTCGTTGAAGGAGAACGTCGTCACGCTGTGGGCAGGGCCGCGCTTCCACGTCGTCTGGTACGTGATCGCCGGAGGCCGGTTCGTGAACCTCGTGGCCACGACGGACAACGGCGCCACGGAACCCATGACCGGCAAGCCCGTCGAGCACGCCGAGGTGGTGTGGCACTTCACGCCGTTGTGCGACGACGCGAAGCAGGTCATGGAGCTCGCCGGGGAGTGGCGGGCGTGGGTGCTCTGCGACCGCGAGCCCATCACGAACTGGCAGGACTCACGCGTCGTGCTGCTCGGCGACGCCGCCCATCCCGTGCTGCAGTACGCCGCCCAGGGCGCCTGTCAGGCGTTGGAGGACGCCGTCTGCCTGGCCTCGGTGTTCGATCCCCGTGACGTGACCGGCTCGTTCGCCCGGTACGCGTCGCGACGCCAGCTGCGCACAGCGCGCGTCCACCACGCTTCACGGTTCATGGGCAGGGAGATCTTCCACGTCACCGGCGGGGCAGCACAGGCCCGTGACGCCATGTTCGCGTCGTGGACCGCCACTGATCTGCACGAGCAGCTGGACTGGCTCTACACCTAGAACTTGATGGTGACGGGGAACGGCCGCTCGACTTCCAGCACGCCGTTCGCGCTGGTCGCGATCTCGACGTACTGCTCGCCCTGGAGCTCCAGCAGCGTGGCCTCGACGACGCCCGGTTCAGGGTCGATCATCAGGTAGTACTGGATGCCCGCCCTGGCGTACAGCCCGCGCTTCAGGCCCTGGTCGTTCAGCCGGGTGCTGGGTGAGAACACCTCACCGACGAGCACCACGTCGGAGACGGGGAACATCACACCGGCTTCCCTCGGTCTCACGACCGTGAAGTCCGGGATCACCAGGCGGCCGCTGGAGAGCAGCACGTTCAGCTCGATCGTCGTCTGGAGATAGTCCGGGCAGGCGGCACGCAGAGCGGCCGCCGCATCGAACACCAGGTTCTGGTGCCGATAGGACCCGAGGGGGCTCACGAGAAGCATCCCGTCGACGAGTTCGATGCGCTGGCTGTTGTCCTCGGGCAACGACAGGACGTCGTCGAGCGACCAGGGGCCCACGTGCCTCGGCAACAGGTAGTCGGCTGGCGCCGCTTCCGCTGGAGCTGCCACAGGGCATCACCTCCGAAAATCGCCCGGCGAGTACCAGTGTGGCACGCCGGGCGGATGGCTGGCTTGTGCATGGAGCCACGATGGCAGGCCAGACCGACGGTGAAGTGGGGTTTTGTCCTATACCAGCAGAGATTCACTCGATCAGGTGTTCGAGTCCATGTAATGCTGGTGGAGGAAATCCATCGCCTTGAAAGGAGCACGAGAAAGCCGCCCGGCCCGAAGGCCGAGCGGCTCCTCACAACAGCGACGTCAGACGGTCGCGGCAGCCGACCGCACGCCCTTGGCGAGATCCGAGGCCAGCGCACGCACAGCACCGTCGCCCTCGGCCACGGCCGACACGAACGCCGAACCGACGATCACGCCGTCCGCGAACCCGGCGATCTCCGCGGCCTGCGCACCGGACCGCACGCCCAGGCCGACGCCGATCGGCAGCGAGGTGTGCTCGCGCACCCGCGCGACGAGCTCGGGAGCAGCGGACGACACCACGTCACGGGCACCGGTCACGCCCATGACGGCGGTGGCGTACAGGAAGCCGGAGGACGCACGCGCGGTCATCGCGATGCGCTCCTCGGTCGACGACGGCGCCACCAGGAAGGTCCGGTCGAGGCCGTGCGCCTCGGACGCGGCCATCCAGTCGTCGGCCTCGTCCGGCACGAGGTCCGGCGTGATCAGCCCGAGACCGCCCGCGGCGGCGAGGTCGCGTGCGAACGCGTCCACGCCGTACCGCAGCACGGGGTTCCAGTACGTCATGACGACCGCACGCCCGCCGGCGTCGGCCACGGAGGCCACCACGTCGAACAGGTCGCGCACCTTGAAACCGGCGGACAGCGCCTGCTCGGCCGCGGCCTGGATCGTCGGGCCGTCCATCACGGGGTCGGAGAACGGCAGGCCGACCTCGACGAGATCGCACCCCGACTCGACCATGGAACGGAGGTGGTCCTTGGATCCGGCGATCGTCGGGAAACCCGCCGGCAGGTAGCCGATCAGCGCGGCACGCGACTCGGCGCGCGCGGTGGCGAACACGTCGGACAACGACATCAGGCCTGTCCCCCGTCAGCGAGGCCGAAGTACTTCACGGCCGTGTCCATGTCCTTGTCGCCGCGGCCGGAGAGGTTCACGACCAGCAGGCCGTCCGGGCCGAGCGACGGGCCGAGCTTGAGCGCGCCCGCGAGGGCGTGCGACGACTCGATCGCCGGGATGATGCCCTCGGTGCGGGAGAGCAGCGCGAACGCCTCCATGGCCTCGGCGTCGGTCACCGGGAAGTACTCGGCGCGGCCGATGTCCTTGAGGTGCGAGTGCTCGGGCCCCACGCCGGGGTAGTCGAGACCGGCGGAGATCGAGTGCGCCTCGGTGATCTGGCCGTCCTCGTCCTGCATGACGTACGACATCGCGCCGTGCAGCGACCCGGGCGTGCCCGCGGTCAGCGTGGCGCCGTGGCTGCCGCTGTCCAGGCCGGACCCGCCGGGCTCGACACCGACGAGGCGGACCTCGGGGTCGTCGATGAAGCCGTGGAAGATGCCGATCGCGTTCGAGCCGCCGCCGACGCAGGCGACGACCGCGTCGGGAAGGCGGCCGGCCTTCTCGAGGATCTGCTCGCGCGCCTCGATGCCGATCACGCGGTGGAAGTCGCGTACCAGCAGCGGGAACGGGTGCGGGCCCGCCGCCGTGCCGAGCAGGTAGTGCGTCTCGTCGACATTGGTGACCCAGTCGCGCAACGCCTCGTTGATCGCGTCCTTGAGGGTGCGCGAGCCGGACTTCACCGGGATGACCTCGGCGCCGAGCAGCCGCATGCGGGCGACGTTCAGCGCCTGCCGCTCGGTGTCGACCTCGCCCATGTAGACGACGCAGTCGAGACCCAGCAGCGCGCAGGCCGTCGCGGTCGCGACACCGTGCTGACCGGCGCCGGTCTCGGCGATCACGCGCTTCTTGCCCATGCGCTTGGCCAGCAGCGCCTGGCCCAGCACGTTGTTGATCTTGTGTGAACCGGTGTGGTTGAGGTCCTCGCGCTTGAGGAACACGCGCGTCCCGGCGTGCTCGGCGAACTTCGCGGCCTCGGTCAGCAGGGACGGACGGCCCGCGAAGTCCTTCAGCAGCCGCTGGAACTCGTTCACGAACTCCGGGTCGAGCCGCGCCTTGTCGTACTCGGCGGCCAGCTCGTCCACCGCCGCGATCAGGGCCTCTGGAACGAATCGGCCACCCCACGGGCCGAAGTGGCCCCGTGCGTCGGGATCGTGCGGCGTGGGCGTGAACTGGCCCATCGGGTAACTCCTCCAGCGCTGTTATCCGCAGCGCTTCATCGACTGGGCCGCGGGCACGCGGGGTGCGAGCCGGCGGTCACGAGCTTGTTCACGGCGGCCTTCGGGTCGCCGCTGGTCACGAGGCTCTCACCGACGAGCACCGCGTCAGCGCCCGCGCCGGCGTAAGCCATCAGGTCGCCGGGGCCGGTCACACCCGACTCGGCGATCTTGATCGTCTCGAAGGGTAGTCCCGGCGCGATCCTGCCGAAAACGTCCTTGTCGACCTCCAGCGTGTGGAGGTTGCGCGCGTTCACCCCGATGACCGACGACCCCGCCTCCAGGGCGCGGTCCGCCTCCTCGGCCGTGTGCACCTCGACCAGCGCCGTCATGCCGAGCGACTCCACGCGGTCGAGCAGCGACACCAGCGCGTTCTGCTCCAGCGCGGCCACGATCAGCAGCACCAGGTCGGCGCCGTGCATGCGCGCCTCGTGCACCTGGTACGGCGACACGATGAAGTCCTTGCGCAGCAAGGGGATCCTCACCGCTCTCCGCACCGCGTCGAAGTCCGCCAGCGACCCGCCGAAGCGGCGCTGCTCGGTCAGCACGCTGATCACCGACGCGCCACCCGCCTCGTAGGAGGCCGCGAGCTCGGCAGGCTCGGGGATCTCCGCCAGCGCGCCCTTGGAGGGGCTGCGGCGCTTGACCTCGGCGATGACACCCACGTTCGGCCCGCGCAGCACCGACATCACATCGAGCGGAGGGGCAGCCTTGGCCGCGCGCTCCTTGACGACGTCGAAGGACAACTGAGCCTCACGAGCGGCGAGATCCTCACGCACACCTTCGAGGATCGACTCGAGAACCGTCACAGTCTTGCTCCCCTTCCCGCTACGGGGATGCTAACCCCGGCGGAGTAACGCCTCAGCCACCGGGGGTTCGGTGTCCACGCAGCTAACCAAGGTCGTGCACGTGTCACATGCGTGAATGCGTATGGATGATCTTCACTCGTTCGAGGACTGACCGCCACGGTCCTTATCGTCGGTCGGATCGTCTCCGCGCTCCAGCGCGCGCCACATGTCGGTCTCCGGGTCGTGCACGCGGGTCTTCTGGCCGCCGACGCCGATCTTCGGCATGCGGGCCCCGAAGGCCGCCAGGAGCACGCCGGAGCCCACCACGAGGACACCGCCGATGATCGCCGGCCAGTTCCCGGAGAACGCGGCCGCGACGCCCACGACGACCAGCAGCGCTCCGAGGACCCGCCGGACGACCCCGCTCAGCGCGACGACCGCCGCGACGGACGCGAGGCTCAGCAGCGCGACCGGCACCGAGCCCGCGCCCCAGAAGGCCCCCGCCGCGCCCACCAGCAGGAGCGCGGCGATCCACAGTGGACGGCTACCGTTCAACGGCCGGGGCCATCGTCTGCGCGGTGGCGATCGCGGCCAGCACCGCGCCCGCCTTGTTCAGGCACTCGTTGTCCTCGGCCAGCGGGTCCGAGTCGGCCACGATGCCGCCGCCTGCCTGCACGTACGCCACCCCGTCGCGCACGAGAGCCGTGCGGATGGCGATGGCGGTGTCGGCGTCCCCTGCGAAGTCGAAGTAGCCGACGACGCCGCCGTAGAGACCGCGGCGGGTGGGCTCCAGCTCCTCGATCAGCTCCATCGCGCGGGGCTTCGGCGCGCCGGACAGCGTGCCGGCGGGGAAGCACGCGGCGACGGCGTCGTAGGCCGTCCTGCCCTCGGCCAGCTCACCGGTCACGGTCGACACGATGTGCATGACGTGGCTGTACCGCTCGACCTTGAAGAAGTCGACGACGTGCACGGAGCCCGGCTTGCAGACGCGGCCCAGGTCGTTGCGGCCGAGGTCGACGAGCATCAGGTGCTCGGCGCGTTCCTTGTGGTCGGCCAGCAGGTCCTTCTCGAGCAGCGCGTCCTCTTCGGGGTCCTCCGCACGCCAGCGGGTGCCCGCGATGGGGTGAGTGGTGGCCTTGCCGTCGCGCACGGTGACCAGCGACTCGGGGCTGGACCCGACGATGTCGAACCCGTCGAGGCGCAGCAGGTACATGTACGGGCTGGGGTTCGTCGCGCGCAGGACCCGGTAGATGTCGAGGGCGTCGGCGTCCGTGTCGATCTCGAACCGCTGCGACACCACGACCTGGAACGCCTCACCCGCGCGGATGGCCTCCTTGGCCTTCTCGACGGCCGCGAAGTGCTCCGCCTGCGAGCGGCGGCGGCGGAACTGCGGCTTGGGCCGCGAGAACACCGCGGCCGTCGGCGGCGCGGGCGTGTGCAGAGCCGTGGTCATCTCGTCCAGGCGGCGCACCGCGTCGTCGTACGCGGCGTCCACCCGCTCGGCCGAGTCGTCCCAGTTGATCGCGTTCGCGATGAGCGTGACGGTGCCCTCGTGGTGGTCGAGCGCGGCCAGGTCGGTCGCGAGCAACATGACCATCTCGGGGAGCTTCAGGTCGTCCTCCGCGATGCTGGGCAGCCGTTCCAGGCGCCTCACCGCGTCGTAGCCGATGTAGCCGACCATGCCACCGGTCAGGGGCGGCAGACCAGGCAACGGGTCCGTGCGCAGCACCTCGATGGTCTCGCGCAACGCCTGCATCGGGTCGCCGCCGTCGGGCAGGCCGACGGGCCGCGTGCCCGTCCAGAACGCCTCACCGCCGGTCGCCGTGAGAGCAGCGGTCGACCGCACGCCGATGAACGACCACCGCGACCACGAGCGCCCGTTCTCCGCCGACTCGAAGAGGAACGTGCCGGGCTGATCAGCCCCGAGCTTGCGGTACAGGCCGACCGGCGTTTCCGCGTCGGCGAGCAGCTTGCGCACCACCGGGATGACCCGGCGGTTGACCGCCAGCTCGCGGAACTCCTCACGCGTGGGACTCACGGCCCCCAGACCAGCGGCGGCCACAGCCCCGATGACGCTCACCATGACGACGATTGTTGCATAAATTCAACATTTGTTGAAATATGACCCGCGTGGAGCAAGTGAACCAGAAACGCCGAGGCCGCCGCGCCGCGGGCGAGGACACGAGGTCCGCGCTTCTCGCCGCGGCACGCGAGGTGTTCGTCGAGAAGGGCTACGACGGCGCCACAGTCCGCGCGATCGCGGCCAAGGCGGGCGTGGACGCGGCCATGGTCAACCACTGGTTCGGTGGCAAGGAGGGCCTGTTCGCCCAGGCCGTGCTGCAGCTCCCGTTCGACCCGTCCGAGATCCTCAAGCGCCTGCTCGACGGCCCGGTGGACGAGGCGGGCGTCCGCATCGCCCGCACCTTCGTCACGGTCTGGGACGCGACCGGCGGCGGCACGTTCGCCGCGCTGATCCGCAGCGTCACGAGCCAGCCGGAGGTCGCGAACGCGCTGAAGTCGTTCTTCGTCAACGCGATCTTCAAGAACGTGCTCGCCGAGATCGGCGCCGAGCAGCGCGAACTGCGCGCCACGCTCTGCGCGACGCAGATGGTCGGGCTGGGCATCGTCCGGTACGTCGTGCGCTTCGAGCCGCTGGCGTCGGCCGACATCGACACCGTGGTCAGGGCGATCGGCCCGACCTTGCAGCGCTACCTCACCGGCGACCTGGACTGAGCCTCACGCGTCGGCGAGCAGCACCGTGGCGTCGAAGCACGTGCGGTCGCCCGTGTGGCAGGCGGCGCCGACCTGGTCGACGGTCAGCAGCACCGTGTCCCCGTCGCAGTCGAGCCTGACCTCGTGCACGTACTGGGTGTGGCCGGAGGTCTCACCCTTCACCCACAGCTGCTGACGGCTGCGCGAGTAGTAGGTCGCGCGGCGTGTGGTGAGCGTGCGGTGCAGCGCCTCGTCGTTCATCCACGCGACCATGAGCACCTCACCGGTGCCGCGCTGCTGCGCGACGGCGCAGACCAGGCCGTCCGGAGTGCGCTTGAGCCGCTGGGACACGGCGGGATCGAGCGGGCTGCTCAAGGGGAACCTCCCAGGTGTTCACGAGCGGGTCCGGTGTTGAGCAGGACCACTCCGTAGATGTGCACAGCGGACAGCACGCCGGACGCGACGCGCGCCCACACCGGCCCGTCGGCCAGCGCGATCACGAGGTGCAGCAGGGCGATGAGGACGAACACGATCATCGCCGGGTAGTGCACGAACCTCAGCCCCAGCAGTAACGCCACCGCGACCAGCAGTTCGACCACCACGACGAACGACGGCACCTTCAGCACGACCGCGTCCCCCGTCGAGCGCCACAAGATCAGCCCGACCACGAAGAACACCAGCGCCCCGCCGAATGCAACCGCCGAGGCCACCCGCACCTCGACGGGCTTCACCGCACCACGACACCCGCCTGGCGCAGGCCGTCCTTGACCTCGCCGATGCGCAGCTGCCCGAAGTGGAAGACGCTCGCGGCCAGCACCGCGTCCGCACCCGCGGCGACCGCCGGCGGGAAGTGGTCGACCGCGCCCGCGCCACCGCTCGCGATGAGCGGCACGTCGACCTCGCGCCGGACCAGCTCGATCAACTCGATGTCGAAGCCCGCCTTGGTGCCGTCGGCGTCCATCGAGTTCAGCAGGATCTCGCCGACGCCCAGCTCCTGACCGCGCGCGGCCCACTCGACGGCGTCGATGCCCGTGCCGGTGCGACCGCCGTGCGTGGTGACCTCGAACCCGGTGCCGCCCGGCACGCGCCGCGCGTCGACCGACAGCACGATGCACTGCGCGCCGTACCGCTCGGAGCACTCCTTGAGCAGCTCGGGACGCGCGATCGCGGCGGTGTTGAGGCTGACCTTGTCCGCGCCGGCGCGGAGCAGCTTGTTGACGTCCTCGGGGCTGCGCACGCCGCCACCGACCGTGAGGGGGATGAACACCTGCTCGGCCGTGCGCCGGACCACGTCGTACGTCGTCTCGCGGTCGCCACTGCTGGCCGTCACGTCGAGGAACGTCAGCTCGTCGGCACCCTCGGCGTCGTACGCCCTGGCCAGCTCGACCGGATCGCCCGCGTCGACGAGGTTCGTGAAGTTGACGCCCTTCACCACCCGGCCCCGGTCGACGTCGAGACAGGGGATGACACGGACCGCGACTGACATGCGGGAAAGCCTACAAGGACCCTTTCCGGACTACGCTGCGGCGCCATGATCACCGAACTGGGCCGGGGCGACTACCTGCTGCTGACGACGTTCCGCAAGGACGGCACCCCGGTGCCCACGCCGGTCTGGGTCGCGCCCGGCCCCGCCGACGGCGTGATCTACGCCTGGAGTGCCAGGGAGACCGGCAAGGTCAAGCGGATCCGGCGCAGCGGTGACGTGGAGATCGGCCCGTGCGACTTCCGCGGCAACCCCAAGGGGCCGTCGGTCAAGGCCAGGGCACGACTACTCGACGACTCCGCCAGCGACGACGTCCGCGCCCGGATCGTGAAGAAGTACGGGTTCATGGGGTGGCTGACGATGACCGGCAGCAAGCTGCGCCGCGGGCGGACCGGGACGGTCGGCATCGAGATCACGGCTGCGGACTGACCCGTCCACATTGATTC
The DNA here is from genome assembly GCF_035525475.1 of Lentzea sp. Classification (GTDB taxonomy): domain Bacteria; phylum Actinomycetota; class Actinomycetes; order Mycobacteriales; family Pseudonocardiaceae; genus Lentzea. Next base: position 76,318 of record NZ_DATLEC010000045.1, read on the forward strand.
GGCCAATCAACGTTGACGACCCGCAGTCAACATCGACTCAACGTTGACGCCGTCAAATCAACATGCACCGCCCCGTGGTCGACCCGCGCGTCCACCTTCAATGCAGTTCGTCGGGTCGATGACAACGTTGTCACTTTTCCACATCGACTGGAACTGTCCACGTTGATCAGCAACGTCAACGTTGATTGGCACCCGTCGACATCGAGTCAACATGGACATGGCGCGTCAATGTCGAGGCGATGCCAAGCGTCAACCCGACGTTGACCGGACGTGCATCGTCAACCTAGAGTTGACGCATGATCCAGTTGACCGATCTCATCGTCACGGTCGCCCAGGAGGCCGACGACTCCCTCGTGCGCTTGGCGAAGGCCGTCGAGATGAGCGCTCAGCTGAACGAGCTCGGCGACCACCTCATCGGCCACTTCGTCGACGAGGCGCGGCGCGGCGGGGCCAGTTGGGCCGAGATCGGCGAGAGCCTCGGCGTCACCAAGCAGGCCGCGCAGAAGCGGTTCGTGCCCAGGGAGTCACCCGAGCTCAGCAAACCGTCGATGGACCGCTACACCCAGCGGTCGCGCAGGGTCATCGCGCTGGCACGCCACCACGCGCGGTTCAGCGAGCGCATCGGCACCGAGCACCTGCTGCTGGGGCTGCTCGACGAGTCGGGCGGGCTCGCGGCCAAGACCATCGCGAAGCTGGAGTCGGGCGAGGGCAGCACGCGCATCGCCGTGCTGAACCGCCTGGACAACGAGGCCAAGCAGCGTCCGGAGAAGCAGCCGTACACGACGCATTGCAAGAAGGCCCTTGAACTGACCGTGCGCGAGGCGCTGCGGATGGGCCACATGTTCATCGGCACCGAGCACATCCTGCTCGGCGTGCTGCTGGAGAAAGAAGGGACCGCGGCCGACGTGCTGCACAACACCGGTGTCACGCACGCGGCCGCGGCCGCTCACATCGAGAAGGTGGTCAACGCACCGCAGCAAGTGCTTCCGGGAGCGTGAACGCGCCGGCGTACAGGGCCTTGCCGATGATCGAGCCCTCGACGCCGTCGCGCGACAGCTTCGACAGCGCGACCAGGTCATCCACAGTGGACACGCCGCCGGAGGCGATCACCGGGGCGTCGGTGCGGGCACAGACCTCGCTCAGCAGCTCCAGGTTCGGGCCGGTCAGCGTGCCGTCCTTCGACACGTCCGTCACGACGTAACGCGCGCAGCCGTCGCGGTCGAGCCGGTCGAGGACCTCCCAGAGGTCGCCGCCGTCCGACGTCCAGCCGCGGCCCTTGACCCGGTGGCCCTGCTCGGTGATGCGGACGTCGAGGCCCACGGCGATCTTCTCGCCGTGCGCGGCGATCGCCTTCGCGCACCACTCCGGGTCTTCCAGCGCGGCCGTGCCCAGGTTCACGCGGGCGCAGCCGGTGGCCAGGGCGGCCTCCAGCGACGCGTCGTCGCGGATGCCTCCGGACAGCTCCACCTTGACGTCCAGCTCGCGGACGACGCGGGCGATGAGCTCGCGGTTCGAACCGCGCCCGAACGCCGCGTCGAGGTCGACGAGATGGATCCACTCCGCTCCGTCGCGCTGCCACTGCAAGGCCGCGTCGAGCGGCTCGCCGTAGTTCGTCTCGGTACCGGCTTCGCCCTGCACGAGCCGGACGGCACGACCGTCGGCCACGTCAACAGCGGGGAGGAGTGTGAACGTCACCGGGGAAGCCTAGCGTCCCCCGGCACGAGGGCGGTCATGCGCTCCTGAGCGCCGGTGGTCAGCGGGAACGGTGTGCCCGACCACCGCGGGCGCGCACAGGAAAGCCGGGGTCGGCGTCCTCAGTGGACACACGACCGAGTCGACGGTCCGGCTACCGTCCGCGGTCGTGCGATCACGACAAGCTGGTCAGCCAGTTCTTCAGCAGGTGCGCTCCGGCGTCGCCGGACTTCTCCGGGTGGAACTGGGTGGCCCACAGCGGCCCGTTCTCGACGGCCGCCACGAACTCGTCGCCCGCGTGGTCCGCCCATGTCACGAGCGGCGGCTTGATGTGGTCGGCCGGCTCCAGCTCCCACTTGCGCACGCCGTAGGAGTGCACGAAGTAGAACCGCGTGTCCTCGTCGAGGCCGTCGAACAGCTTCGAGCCCTCGGGTGTGCGGACCGTGTTCCAGCCCATGTGCGGCACGATCGGCGCGTCGAGGCGCTCGACGGTGCCGGGCCACTCACCGCAGCCCTCCGTCAGCACGCCGTGCTCGATGCCGCGGTCGAACAGGATCTGCATGCCCACGCAGATGCCGAGCACCGGACGGCCGCCGGCGAGGCGCTCACCGATGATCCGGGCGCCGCGCACCGAGTTCAGGCCCTCCATGCACGCCGCGTACGCGCCGACGCCGGGCACCACCAGGCCGTCGGCCTCGCGGGCTGCCTTCGGGTCGGACGTCACCTCGACATGGGCGCCGACCCGCTGGAGCGCGCGCTCGGCGGAGCGCAGGTTGCCGGAGCCATAGTCAAGTACGACGACACGTGCCACGACCACCAGTTTAGTCGGTCGGGACGGCACCCTGCGTCACCGGGATGACCGGCAACACGGTGTTGACCGGTTTCCCGCGCACGAGCCGCCGCCGGAGTGAGACCATCAGCCCTGCCGTCAGCACCAGGAGCAGACCGGCGATGAGGTAGTACACGACCATCGAGGCGTTGAGCAGTACCGTCACCAGCGCCGTCACCACGATCAGCGGGAAGATCAGCGCGAGCGGCCACTTCTGCGTGGTCGGCGGCTCCAGCGTCTCCAGGACGAAGTCCGCCCTGCCCTGCTCGGTGAGCTCGGCGACCTTCGCGACCTCGGGCAGCCCCGCCGCGCGGAAGAACTCGGGGATCGCCCCCTCGGCGGCGTGGAAGTCGCGGATGCGTTCGAGAGCGCCCTTGCGGCTGGCCGCCGGGTACAGCGCGGTGAGCTTGTCGATCGCGTCGGCCTGCCACCCCTCCCTCTCGCGCAGGTTGATCAGGCCCGCGGTCGAGCGGTCGAACAACCTCCCCGCCGGACCCGACTGCTTCGCCTGCTCCGACAACCGCAGCACCGCCTCGCGCGTGCCCCACATCGAGGCGCGGCCGAGCGTCGTGGTGAAGAGGTAGAGCAGGGCGGCGTCGTCGTTCCACACGGCGAGCGCGGCGCCGTTCCCGATCTTGCGCACCCTGTTCGTCATGTACGCGGCTTCGTTGAGCTTGGTGGCCGCAGGGGGCAGCAGCACCGTGCCGGACTGCACCGGGACGAGCGCCGCGGGGCCCGCGTTGCCGCTGTGCATCGCCTTCTGCAGCTCGGCGGCGTTCAGCGGGGTCCAGATCAGCATTCTCACGACCAACATCATTCCTGGTCCGTCCCACGGGCATGTGCGCACATGCCAAGGTCTTCGCGTTCCGGAACGGACGGACGTGCCGGGAAGCGGTGCGCGACCGGACATCCGGCCCGGTCGCGCCACCTCTTCACCTCTTACGCGGCGCGGGAAGGCGCGCCGGTCCAGTCATCCCCCATGACTGCGAACATGTTTCTTCACCCCCTGAAGAAACTCCGCACAGCGCTCCCCAGCCCGACCACGTCCAGGTCGTGCGCGGCGTCGTGGTCCTCCGCCGTGCCGTAGTTGCGGAGCTCTGCGTGTCGTTTGACTCCTATAGAACGCACACGGTGCGGAATTTGTTGCAGTGACTCGGACACAAGATGAGATGAAGTTCCTTCGAGGTACGGCTCCACCACCATGACGTCGGCGTGGTCCGTCTCCCGCACCGCCTTGCGCAGTCCGTCCGAGTCGAACGGTCGGACCGTGGCCGCGTACAGCACCGTGACGTCGGCGTTCTCCGAGTCGACTGCCTTGAGCACACGGTCGAGCATCGGCCCGACGGCGAGCACGACGCCGCGCTTTCCGTGACGCAGCGCGGTGAATCCTTCACCGACCGGATGAGCCTGCGTGTTCTCGTGCAACGAAAGCCTGACGTAGACCCGGTTGTCGTCCTTCAGTGCTTGACGCAGCAACGGTGTGACCTCGTCTGGATGCCCCGGCACGTGCACAGTCCAGCCGGGAAGCGTGTCGAACAACGCCACGTCACCCGGCGACTGGTGCGTACGCCCCCAAGCCGGGTCGTCGTAGGAAGCGCCGATGCTCACGAATACCGCACCCACGTCCTGATGGCCGATGTCGAGCTTGATCTGCTCGTAGGGCCGTTCGACGAGGAACGGCGCGTAGCTGTGCACGACAGGCCGTAGCCCCGCGAGCGCCAGACCGCTCGCCACGCCGACCATGGTCTGCTCGCGGATCCCGACGTCGACGACGCGTTCGTTCTCCTGCGGGAACTCGTTGCTGGAGATCACCGCGGTAACCACGGCGATCCGCGGGTCGTGCCCGATCTCCTCGTTGACCGTCCTGACGAAGGCTTGGCGCATCGTGGTCATCTCAGCTCCTCTCGATCTTGGCGACGACCGCGTACGGGCGGTCGTGCGGCGCGGTCAGTGCCGTGAAGATGGCTTCGTGGTCGCGACCGTCGACCTCGGCGGTGTCCCAGCCCTCGACGGCGAAGCGCCGGGCGATGCCGCCGGGCCAGCCGTGCATGGCGGACCGGTTGTCGACCACGATGGCGGTGAGGTCGGCGACGTTCAGCCTGGACGCCACCGCGATCGCCTCGTGGTTGCTGCCCTCGTCGAGCTCACCGTCGCCGACCAGCACGAACGTGCGCCCCCGGCTCTTGCCGATCCGCTGCCCGATCGCCGTCCCGACCGCGATCGGCAGCCCGTGACCGAGCGACCCGCTGCTGATCTCCGCACCCCGGACGAGCACCCGGTCGGGGTGCTGGCCGAGCGGGCTGTCCCACGACGTCCAGTCGTCCAAAGTGGACTCGTCGATGAACCCCTTCTCCGCCAGAACCGCGTAGTAGGCCATCGGCCCGTGCCCCTTGGACAGCAGGAACCGGTCGCGGTCAGGATCGTCGACTGTGTCGGGCGTGACGTTGAGAACCCGGTCGTACAGGACCCAGAGCACGTCGATCGTGGAGGCCGCCGCCCACTCGTGCTTCTCGTCCCCTGCCATTCTCGCGAAGAGCTCTGGTATCCGTTGCATGGCACCAACTGTTCAACCTCGACTATGCTGGAGGTCAAGCGGTTACGATGATCCGGTGAGCAAGTTGCCGGAAATGCTGACCATCGGCCAAGTCGCCGAGCGCAGCGGCGTCCCCCACACCGCGCTGCGCTTCTACGAGGACAGGGGCCTGATCGGCTCCGTCCGCACCGCGGGCAACCAACGGCGCTACCAACGCTCGGTGCTGCGCCGCCTGGCCTTCATCCGCACAGCACAACGCGTGGGCCTCAGCCTGGAGGACGTCCGCGACGCCCTGGCGCAGCTCCCGGACAACCGCACGCCGACGAAGTCAGACTGGGAACGCCTCTCCCGCTCGTGGAAGGCCGAACTCGACGCACGAATCGACGCCCTCTTCCGCCTGCGCGACAGGCTGACGGGTTGCATCGGCTGCGGCTGCCTGTCGCTGCGCAGCTGCTCACTGCAGAACATCGACGACGAGCAGGCCTCACACGGCCCCGGCGCCCCCAAGCTCAAGCCCGTCCTGGAGGGCGGCACCCTCTAGGAACTCCTCCACCGCTTTCACATAGCCGTCGGGCTCATCGACGTGCAGCATGTGCCCGGCGTCTTCCAGCACGACCGCCCGCGCCCGCGGGATCAGCTCGAGCGTCGGCGCGACCAGGCCGACCGGGAACGTCATGTCCTGACGCCCGTGCAGCAACAGGACGGGGATGCCGGTCTCCGCGATCCGTTGCGCCGCATCGGGAAACCGCGGCGACACCAGGTTTCCGGCCTCGAGCTGCCGCACCCACTCCGCGCCGAACCTGACCTCCTCCAGCCTCTTCAGGTAGCCGGGCATGGCCTCGGTGCGCCAGATGTTGGCGGGCGCCGCCGCGAACGCCTCGGCGCGCACGCACTCTTCCGACGTCAGGTCTTCTCGCTGCCACGGGTCGTCCTGGCGCGCCAGGATCTCGTCGCGCTCCGTCCACCCGTCGAAGGCGTCCGGCGGCACGGGCAGGACACTGCTGCCCGACACGATCAGACTGCGCACCCGCGACGGATGGCTGATCGCGAACCGCTGCGCCACCATGCCGCCGTACGAATGGCCCAGCAGGTCCGCGCGCTCCACGTCGAATGCGTCGAGCACACGCACGAGGTCTTGCACGACGCCGTCGGGGTGATACTCGGAAACGCGGCCCGACCGGCCGCACCCGCGCAAGTCGGGCATCAGGAGGCGGTAGGACAGGCGGTGGAGGGGGTCGCGGAGGTAGCTGTGGTCCCAGTCCGGGCCGCCGTGGATGGCCAGCAGCGTGCGGTCGCCGGATCCTTCCTGCCAGGCCACGAAGATCTCGGTCTCGCCCCGCACCATTCGCTCACGCCACACGGCAGCTATCCAAGCGCACACGGGATGCGGCAGCCCTGCTTTTGCGCACGCACGATAGGGCTCATTGGCCTCAGGTGCGGGACGCCCGGCTAGGCGCCGGGTGGGGCTGGCGCGAGGTGATCAGCGCAGGACGGGTGCGAGGTGATCGGCACGGGCGCCCTCGACAGCGAGCCGCCCAACTTCACACCCCACAAGCCCATCCGGTCCCCCGATGCGTTGCCCTCCGTCCCCCGCGCGCGACGCGAGCTCGTCCGTCCACCTGCTGGCCACCCCAGTCGGTGCCACCCAACCGGCGTTTCACCTGACCCCATCACCTGACCTCCGCCCCGACATCCGTCGTCCGCAGCCCCGCGCTCCTCATCCTTGCGGGAGGCGGTTGATCATCAGTTCCGGACATCTACTAGACGAGCCCAGGCGCGGATCAGGACGAATACCACCCGTTCGAGTGAGTCCTGAGCCGACACAGCCGGGGCCAAAACGGGTGGACACGCTGTGGTTTCCTGAGGGGCAAATGGAACAAGACAGAATGATCCGCCTCTCCAAGCGGATGTCCAAAGCGCTCCGGCACCAGCCCGAGCGCGTCGGCCTCACCCTCGACGCGGCCGGCTGGGTGCCTGTGGCCGACCTGCTGGACGCCCTTGGCATCTCTGCCGAGGACATGCGTGAGGTTGTTGAGCGCAACGACAAGAAGCGCTTCACGATCGATGGTGATCGCATCCGGGCCAACCAAGGGCACAGCGTCGAGGTGGACCTCGGGTTGCCTACTGCTACGCCGCCGGACGTGTTGTTCCACGGCACGGTGGCTCACTACCTCGACGACATCATGCGGGACGGGCTCAGGCCCATGTCGCGGCACGACGTGCATCTCTCCCCTGATCTCGAGACCGCGCGTCGGGTTGGGGCTCGGCGTGGGCGGCCGTTGATTCTCACCGTTGCTGCGAAGGCTATGCATGCTGATGGGCACGAGTTTCGGCTCAGTGCCAACGGGGTGTGGCTGGCGCGGCACGTTCCTGCGCGGTATCTGGCCGTTTAGTCGCAGGTCAGGTCTGACGGTGGCTCGGTGCCCACGTGGCGTCGCCACTCTTCGGCGGTCAGGGTGCGGGCGGCTGAGGCGCAGGCTGTGCGGACCCAGTTCTCCTCGGAGAGATCCCAGGCGGTCAGCCGGGAGTGGGGGATCGCTGTGATCAGGCGTTCGGGGCCGTCGAAGGCGGTGCCTATGCGGCCGAAGCGGGCGCGTGGGGAGACCAGGGGTACCTGGCCCACTCGTTCGCCGGTGGTCAGGTCGGTGAGGACCATGACGTGGTCGCGGCGCAGCTGGACGGCCAGGTCTGCGGCGGCGGTGATTCCTGGCAGGTGGTTGGGGTCGCTTTGGATCTTGCGGTGTGAGGTGGCGGAAGAATCCCAGATTTCGATGAAACCAGAGCGTTGGATCAGCAGGTTGTTGTCGGTGAACGTGACCGCTTCGGCTGGGCCGTCCAGTGAGCGGCGGGTGCCGGAGGTGGTGTCGATCAGTTCTACCGAGTTGGCGGTCACCACCGCGGCGGTTGAGGTGTCTGCGCTGATCGCGGCCAGGCCGGCCGCCGGGGGCCAACCCGCGTGGTCGAGGCGACGGCCTAGCGGGATCGTGCGTTCCTGTGTGAAGTCGGGGGCTGAGAAGACCTGCACGTCGCCCTGTTCGTTCACGGTGACCAGCCGGCTGTCGTCGGGCGCGGCGCGCATCGCCACCAGGTGCTCTGCCGTCACGTCGCCCTTCCAGCGCGACTCGCGTCGCAGGACCGGCTGGGTTTGCCAGGTTTCGCCGATGCCTTCCGGCAGGGTCACCAGGTAGAGCTTGTCGCCGGTGGAGTTCCACGCGGGCGGGCCGAAGTCGCTGTCCGGGCCCACTGACTCGGAGGACGGGCCGAGCGTCACCTCCGCGCCGGCGGTGACGGCGGTCCTGCCGTGTGAGGTCGCCAGCCACGGGGCCGGGCAGGCGTTGCAGGACAACGGGGAGCGGGTCGGCAACGTCGAGCTCAGGCGGGTGTTCCTGGTCAGGTCCCACAGCACGAGGTGGTCGCGCGAGGCGGACACCAGGCGGTCGCTGGAGCCGAGGAACTCCACGAACGGCGTCTCGCTGTTGCCGTCGAGCCGCGCCAGCTCGCCTGTGGTGGACCCCGTCATGTCGTAGAGGTAGATCGTGCCGGTGTCGGCCACCGCGGTGCGGGTGCCGTCGTTGGTGATCGCCACGGAGGACGGGGTGGGGCGGCCGTACCGGACCTCGGCGTCCTGGGTGTTGTAGCCGAACGTCGGGGTGGTGGTGTGCCACAGCCTGGTCAGGCCGTCGGTGGACCAGCCGAAGTGCGCGCCGTTCGCGGAGGCGCCGAACCAGTAACCGGTGGCGGGCAGCACCTCTCCCCTCGATGTGGACAGGACCTCCTGGGAGATCGGCGAGCGGCGCGCCCACTCGGTGTCGGACAGCTCCAGCACCGTCTCGTCGTCGGGCATCCTCAGCACGAGCAACGGGAACGCGGACCCGTCGCGCTGTGCACGGTGGTCGTTCTGTCCATCGTGGACGATCGACAGGAAGCGGCCGTCACCATCGGCGTGGAGGGCGGTGAAACGGCCGGACGGCGACACCGCGACCAGGCCGGACTTCAGGTCGGACGGCACCTCGAACCGTTGCACGGCGGAGGCACCGTCCCAGCGCACCGCCGTACCAGTGGAGAACGCGGCGATCACGCCACCGTTGGCGCTCGTCGCCACCGCGGTCACCGGGGACGGGCCGATCCGCGTCTCGGAGCGCGAGGACGTCGTGAGGTCCAGCCGCACCACGCGGCCGTCGGAGGTGCCGGCGACCGCGACCTTGCCGTCGGCCGACGCGGCCAGCGCGGTCACCTCGCCGCCGACCTGCACGTACCGGTCGAGCTGCGGCGATGCGGTCAGGGACGCGAACAGGGCGGAACGGGTCTGGGCGTTCGGCTCGACGCGGTAGGCCTCGGCGGCGAGCACCTGCGACAGCGCGAGATCGGTGCGCAGGTTCGCGACGGCCGCCGACGCCAGGCTGCGGGCCGTGACGGTGCGGGTCTGCGAGACGGCGTCGTTGCGTTGCACCACGGCGATCAACGCCGCGAGCAGCACGATCACCGTCAGCGCCGCGGCCGCGCCACGGGCCAGCCGGGTGGTGCGGCGGTGCTGGCGGACGTGCTCGCCCACCAGGTCGTCTTTCGGCACACCGCGCACCGCGCTCGCGATGTCCGCCACGCACTCGCGGAAGCGCGGGTTCGCGTCGTCGACGTGCGACGCCGACCGCAACCACCTCAGGTCGACCCAGCGCGGGTCCTCGCCGAGTGCCTTCCGCACGGCGGCGGGCACCGACCGCGCGTACTCGCCGGAGGTCAAAACGACGAGGATCTGCTGCGCAGAACGGTGTTCCAGCCACCACTCGACTCGCTCCGCTCCCGCGTTCTCCTGCGAGGCCATCAGGATCAGCCACCGCGAACGGGACAGGGCGTCCTCGGACGGCGTGCCTTGGCCGTCGTCGAGGAACACCTTCAGGGAACGCGACCGGTACCAGGGCTTCGCGAACCGCTGCACGCCGCGCCGCAACGCCGGCGCGAGCGTGCCGTCCAGAGCATCACTGGACGAGAGGAACGCGTCGTACTCGAACTCGGTCACCCACGTGATCTTGTCGGTTCTGAGCTAGATGAGCCAGAGCACCGCGCCGCCGACCGCGACGGCGGTCAGCACGAGGAGGATGACCGCCAGGGTCTTGGCGGTCTTCCACGTCGCGTACACGCCACCGCCCAGGAAGCCCGCGAGGGCCAGCAGGCCGATGACGACGACTTCCTTCGGCATCTACAGCACGCCCTTGGTCGACGGGACGCCGCCGACGCGCGGGTCGGGCTCCACGGCCGCACGCAGGGCGCGCGCGATCGCCTTGTACTCGGCTTCCGCGATGTGGTGCGGGTCGCGGCCGTACTCGACGCGCACGTGCAGCGCGATCTGGGCGTGGAAGGCCAGCGACTCGAACACGTGGCGGTTCAGCACGAACGGGTAGTTGCCGCCGATGACGAACGAGTTGAACTGCTCCGGCTCGCCGCGGTGCACGGTGTAGGGGCGGCCCGAGACGTCGACCGACGCGTGCGCGAGGGTTTCGTCCATCGGGATCCAGCAGTCGCCGAACCGGCGGATGCCCTTCTTGTCCCCCAACGCTTCCCGCAGCGCCTGACCGAGCACGATCGCGATGTCCTCGACCGAGTGGTGGGCGTCGATGTGCGTGTCACCGGTGGCGCGGACGATCAGGTCGAAGCAGCCGTGCACTCCGAACGCGGTGAGCATGTGGTCGTAGAACGGCACACCGGTGCTGATCTCGACCTGTCCGGTGCCGTCGAGGTCGATCTCGACGTAGACGGACGACTCCCTGGTGGTGCGCTCGACCTTGCCGACACGACTCACCGGCTGACCTCCTTGCTGGCCGCGAGGAAAGCGTCGTTCTCCTCGGGAGTTCCGATGGTCACCCGCAGGTGACCCGCGATTCCGACGTCCCTGATGAGCACGCCGTGGTCCAGGTAGGACTTCCAGGTCTCGCGCGCGTTCTCGAACCAGCCGAACAGCACGAAGTTCGCGTCCGAGGGCACGACCCGGAAACCCAGCTCCGTCAACGAAGCCATCACGCGGTCGCGTTCGGCGGCCAGCAGGGCCACCGACCCGAGCGTCTCCGCGGCGTGCCGCAACGACGCCCGCGCCGCCGCCTGCGTCAGCTGCGAGAGGTGGTACGGCAGGCGCACCAGCTGCAACGCGTCGACCACGGCCGGAGCCGCCGCCAGGTAGCCGAGGCGTCCGCCCGCGAAGGCGAACGCCTTCGACATCGTGCGCGAGACGATGAGCCGCGACCCGTACTCGTCGAGGAGCTTGATCGCGCTCTCCTGCGGCGAGAACTCCGCGTACGCCTCGTCGACGATGATCATGCCGGTGGTGGACGCGATGAGCAGGCGCAGGTCGTCGAGCGGGATCGACTGGCCCGTCGGGTTGTTCGGCGACGTCACGAAGACGACGTCCGGCCGCGTCTCGGTGATCACCGCGGCCGCCTTCTCCACGTCGAGCGAGAAGTCGGGACGGCGGGGCGTCGGCGACCACTCGGTGCGCGTGCCGGCGGCGATGATCGGGTGCATCGAGTACGACGGCTCGAAGCCCAGTGCCACGCGCCCCGGACCGCCGAACGCCTGCAGGATCTGCTGGAGGATCTCGTTGGACCCGTTGGCGGCCCAGACGTTCTCCGACGTCAGCGTGACCGAGGTCGCCGACGTCAGGTACGCCGCCAGGTCCTCGCGCAACGCCACCGCGTCGCGGTCCGGGTACCGGTGCAGGTCGCCCGCGATCTCCGCGACGGCCGCCACGACGTCGGCGGCCAGCGCGTCCGTCGGAGCGTACGGGTTCTCGTTGGTGTTCAACCGGTACGGCACGTCGAGCTGCGGCGCGCCGTAGGGCGTGCGGCCGCGCAAGTCCTCGCGCAGGGGCAGGTCGGACAGCTCCACGCGCGCGCCGACGACGGGCTTCATCGGGGGAACCTCGCCGTGACGGCCTGCCCGTGCGCGGGCAGGTCCTCCGCGTTGGCCAGCGCGACGACCTTGTCCGCGACCTCTCGCAGGGCTTGTTCGGAGTAGTCGATCACGTGGATGCCGCGCAGGAACGTCTGCACGGACAGCCCGGACGAGTGCCGCGCGCAGCCACCGGTCGGCAGCACGTGGTTCGAGCCGGCGCAGTAGTCGCCCAGGGACACCGGCGCGTACGGGCCGACGAAGATCGCGCCGGCGGAACGGATCCGCGCCGCGACCTCGCGCGCGTCGCGCGTCTGGATCTCCAGGTGTTCGGCGGCGTAGGCGTCGACGACCCGGACGCCCTCGTCCACGGAGGACACCAGCACGACACCGGACTGCTTGCCGTTCAACGCCGTGCGCACGCGCTCGCTGTGCTTGGTGGCGGGGACGCGCTGGTCCAGCTCGGCGTCCACCGCGTCCGCCAGCTCCTCGGAGTCCGTCACGAGGACGGAGGCGGCCAGCGGGTCGTGCTCGGCCTGGCTGATCAGGTCGGCGGCCACGTGCACGGGGTCGGCGGACGAGTCGGCGAGGATCGCGATCTCGGTCGGCCCGGCCTCGGAGTCGATGCCGATCAGGCCGCGCAGCAGGCGCTTGGCCGCCGTCACGTAGATGTTGCCGGGGCCGGTGATCATGTCGACCGGTGCCAGCTCGGCGCCGTCGGTGTCCACGCCGCCGTGCGCCATCAGCGCGATGGCCTGCGCGCCACCCGCGGCCCACACCTCGTCGACGCCGAGCAGCGCGGCGGCGGCCAGGATCGTCGGGTGCGGCAGGCCGCCGAACTCCGCCTGCGGCGGCGAGACCACGACCAGCGTCTCGACGCCGGCGATCTGGGCGGGCACGACGTTCATGACCACGGTCGACGGGTAGACGGCGAGACCACCGGGCGCGTACAGGCCGACGCGCGCGACCGGTACCCACTTCTCCGTCACGGTGCCGCCGGGCACGACCTGCGTGGTCGTCTCGGTGCGGCGCTGGTCGGCGTGCACGCGCCTGGTGCGCGCGATCACCTCTTCCAGCGCCTCGCGCACGGACGGGTCGAGCGAGGACAGGGCGGACGAGATCTCCGAGGCGGGCACGCGGACCGAAGCCGGTCGCACGCGGTCGAACTTCTCGGTGTACTCGAGCACGGCCTCGACACCGCGTTCCGCGACCGCGGCCACCATCGGACGCACGTGATGCAGAACCGCGTCCACGTCCATCTCGGCGCGCGGCACGATGGCGCGCAACTGAGCGGGGGTCGTGGTGCGACCTCGCAGGTCGATGCGGTTCAGCATGTCCTACAGCCTAGTTCCCGCCGAAATCTGTCAACGGTCACCCCGCTATCGGCGCTACTGCGCCTGTGACGGCCCGGCCACGCTCGGTGGGCACCACTCCGTCGCAAACCCCTGCTGATGATGGAGGAACGATGTTCAGCAAGAGCCGCGGCAAGATCGCCGCAGTGCTCGCCGTCTGCCTGCCCGTGCTGGTCGCGGGCATGGCGTCACCCAGCACGGCCGACTCCGGCCGTTATCTGCTGGAGGTCACGGCGAACACGTCCGCAGAACGCACGCAGGTCGCCCAGATCGGCGTCGACGTGCTCGGCGCGACCAAGCTCACCACGGTTTCCGTCGTCGCGGACAAGGCGCAGTACCAGGCCCTGAAGGCGACCGGGCTGCCGATCAGGTACGTCGGCGACTTCGAGCAGCAGCTCAAGAGCCTCGGGAAGGTGGACTTCTCCGACCCGCGACCGGATCAGGTCGGCACGCAGGACTTCCCGTCCGGCTACACCGGCTACCACAACTACGCGGAGATGACCGCGGAGCTGCAGCAGACCGTCGCCGACCACCCGGCGCTGGCGAGCCTGCGCAGCATCGGCAAGAGCTACCAGAACCGGGACATCTGGGCGCTCAAGGTCAGCGACAACGTCGCGACCGACGAGAGCGAGCCGGAGGTGCTGTTCACCTGCAACCAGCACGCCCGCGAGCACCTGACGGTCGAGCAGTGCCTGCAGATCATCAAGCGCTACACCGACAACTACGCCAACTCGGCGATCAAGAACCTGGTGGACAGCCGCGAGGTGTGGTTCGTCCCGATGGTCAACCCGGACGGCGTCGAGTACGACATCGCGACCGGGTCGTTCCGCGGCTGGCGCAAGAACCGCCAGGGCAACGGCACCGACCTCAACCGCAACTGGGGCTACAAGTGGGGCTGCTGCGGCGGTTCCAGCGGCAGCAGCACGTCCGACACCTACCGCGGCACCGCGGCGTTCTCCGCCCCGGAGACCACCGTCGTCCGCAACTTCGTGAACTCCCGCGTCGTCGGCGGCGTCCAGCAGATCAAGACGAACATCGACTTCCACACGTTCTCGGAGCTCGTGCTGTGGCCGTTCGGCTACACCACGGCGAACACCGCGCCGGGCCTGGACGCGACGGAGGAACGCGCGTTCCGCACGCTCGGTCAGCAGATGGCCGCCACCAACGGCTACACGCCGGAACAGGCGAGCGACCTGTACATCACCGACGGCAGCATCGACGACTGGATGTGGGGCCAGCACAAGATCTGGTCGTACACCTTCGAGATGTACCCGAGCGGCGGTGGCCTCGACAGCTTCTACCCGCGTGACACCGTCATCGCGGCGCAGACGTCGCGCAACGACCGGGCCGTCGACATGTTCGTCGGCTACTCGGACTGCGTGAAGCGGGTCATCAACGTGTCCTGCTGATCCTTTCCAACGCCTGGTCGATCTCTTCGCGGGTGACGAAGTAGTGCGGGGAGGCCCGCACTACTTCGTCCAGGCCCCGCTTCGTCATGTCGATCAGCGTCGACCCGCTCTGCGAGACCGTGACGGCGACGTTCTCGGCCCAGAGCCGGTCCTTCAGCTGCGTGGCCGGCACGCGGTCGCTCGTGAACGTGACGATGCCGGACTGCCGTTCGCCGAGGTCGCGCACGGTGATGCCGGGCAGGTTCGCGAGACCTTCCCGCAAGCGCCTGGCGCGGTCCCGCACCTCGGCCTCGATCACGTCCAGGCCCTTGGCCAGCGCGAACCGGGCGGCGGCGATCAGGCCGAGCCGGTCGGCGACGTTGAACTCCCACAGCTCGAACACCCGTGCGTCGTCGCGCGGCTCGTACCGGTCGACCGCGGTCCACTCGGCGGCGCTGTGGTCCATCAGACGAGGCCTGAGCCTGCGCCGCACGTCGTTCCTGACGACCAGCGCACCCGTGCCGCGCGGTCCCCGCAGCCACTTGCGCCCGGTGCAGACGAGCATGTCGTAGTCGACGGCGCTGAGATCGAGCTGGCCCGTGGACTGGCAGGCGTCGAGCAGCACCAGCGCGCCGGCCTCGCGGGCCTTGGCGGTGACCTCGGTGACCGGGTTGACCAGGCCGCCGTTGGTGGGGACGTGCACCAGCGAGATCAGCTTGACCCGTTCGTCCAGGTCCAGTGCGTCGACGTCGAGCTGCCCGTGGCGGTCGGACGGCATGACCTCGATGGTCGCGCCGGTCTCCTCCGCGCGGCGCAGCATCGGCACGGCGTTGCCGCCGTACTCGACCTCCGTGACGAGGACGCGGTCGCCCTTCGCGAGCGGGACGGCGTCGAACGCGGTGAGCCACGAGCGGGTCGCGCTGTCGGTGAAGGCGACCTCCGACGGCTCGCAGCCGAAGAGCTCGGCCAGCACGCCGTAGCCCGCTTCGAGGTCGTCACGGCGTTCCGCGGCGGCGCGGTAGCCGCCGATCTCGGTCTCCCTGCGGAGGTGCCCGACGACCTCGTCGACGACCTCGGCGGGCGGGATCGAGGAACCGGCGCTGTCCAGGAAGATCAGGTCGCTCACGTCCCGCACTCTGCCACGAAATAGGCTCCACGCCATGGTGGAGATCCCCTACGGCAAGCGCATGCGGCCGCGCTACTGGCGGTTCCTGATCATCACGGCGGTCGGGATCGCCCTGGTCGCGTTTGCCCTGGACATCCCGTGGCTGCTGATCACGCTGAGCGTGCTCGGCGTGCTGAACGCCGTCGTGTGCGTGGGCGCGCTCTACGTCCTGCACAAGCAGCCGCACACCATCTCCGCCGACGAGCTGCGGTTGCGGCAGCTGGGGTTCTTCGACTGGCGCATCCCCACCGAGGACATCGGCACGGCCCAGGTCGCCGAGCGCTCGCACAAGGGGCAGCGCAGCGTCGAGGTGATCGGCGACGCGCTGGTCATCCAGTCGCTGACCAGGACGAACGTGTCCGTGCCGTTCCACGAACCGCAGCTCGTGGACCTGGGCAAGACGGGCGTGCAGCGGGTCGAACGGGTCGAGTTCTGGGCGGACGACCCGCAAGCGGCCGTCCGCGAGATCAACGCCCGGACCACGTGACCGCCTACTTGGGCTCCCACTTGTCCAGGTTCCACCACGGACCCCAGGCCAGCGCGCCGTAGGAGTTCGGGTCGACCACGGGCTCGTAGCCGTTCCACGAGTCGCGCATCACGTACGCGTGCTCCGGGAAGACCAGCACCACCATCGACGGCGCCGCGATGAACGCCTGCTGGAAGAGCTTGTACGCCACCGCGCGCTGAGCGGGGTCGATGAGCTTGCGGCCGTTCTCCAGCGCGGCGTCGGCGGCGGGGCTGCCCTGGCCGCGCAGGCCGTAGAGCATCAGGTCCGGGTCGAACGGCGAGCCCTCGCCGTAGAGGAGCGCGTCGGTGCCCATGCGCGGGCGGATCGCCTCCCACGACAGGCCGGCCAGCTGCACGTCCACGCCCACGGCCTTGGCGTCGGCCGCGAACGCCGTCGCGAGGTCGGCGCGCAGGTCGTCGCCCAGCGGGTACATCAGCGTGAAACGGGCCGCGACGCCCTCGCGGGCCCGGATGCCGTCGGCTCCCGCGACCCAGCCCCCCGCCTCGAGCAGGCGGACGGCCTCCGCCTTGTCGAAGCGGAACTTCGCGCTCGGGTCGAACTCCTCTGCCAGCGCGTCCGGCACCGGCGTGTACGCGATGGTGCCCTTGCCCTCCAGCAGGCTGTCGATCATGCCCTGGCGGTTGGCGGCGTAGTTCAGCGCGAGGCGGATGGCGGCGTTACCGGTGACCGGGTGGCCTGCGGGCAGCGTGACGGACCGGTAGTCGGCGCTGCGGTGGTGCTGCACGAGCAGGGTCGACCTGCCCGTGAACGCCTCCGCGATCTTGGGCGGCAGCACCGTGCCGTCGAACTCGCCGGCCTGCATGCGGCCTGCGCGCTGGTTGTCGTCGGTGATGAAGACGACCGTCAGCTTCTTGACCTTGGGCGCGCCGTCGAAGTAGCTCTCGTTGGCGTCCAGCAGCAGCCGGTCGCCCTTGCGCCACTCGGTGACCTTGTACGGACCGGTGCCGATCGGCTGCCCGTCCGGGTTCGCCTGCTCGCTGGGCAGGACGCCGAGCACGAGCAGGTGCGGGAACGCCGCCTGCGTCTGCGTGAGGGTGAAGCGGACCGTCGACGGGTCGACCTGCTCGACGCTCTTCAGCGTGCTGAACCGCTCCTTGACCGGGCTCCGCAACGCGGCGGTGTAGGTGGCGACGACGTCCTCCGCGCCGAACGCGCTGCCGTCGGTGAACTTCACGTCACCGCGCAGCTTCACCGTCCAGCTCAGCCCGTCCGCGGCCGGTTCCGGCAGGTCGGCGGCGAGCTGGGGCCGCAGCGAGCCGTCCTGGCGGTGCTCGACGAGGCCGTCGTAGATCTTCGACACGCCCTGCGCGCCGTAGCCGAGCAACGGGTTCAGCGTCGTCGGCTCGTCGCGGTCGGCGAGCACGATCGACGTGCCGTTCGTGCCACCGTCCGGGCGGGGTGTGGCGGTCTCGGTACAGCCCGCGACGGCCAGCAACACGACGAGGAGCAGTGGGGAACGGCGCACGGTCTGGGACCCTACAGTGATCCCCATGCGCATCGCCGTGAGTCAGATCAGCTCCACCGCGGACCCCAGGTCGAACCTGGAACTGGTCCGCGACGCGGTGCGCAGGGCCGACGGCGCGCGGGTCGTGCTGCTGCCCGAGGCGACGATGTGCCGCTTCGGCGTGCCGCTCGGACCGGTCGCGGAGCCCCTGGACGGGCCGTGGGCGTCGGCGGTGCGCGAGATCGCGGTCGCGCACGACGTCGTGGTGGTGGCGGGGATGTTCACGCCGTCCGGTGACCGGGTGACGAACACCATGCTGGTGACCGGGCCGGACGTGCACCTCGGCTACGACAAGATCCACCTGTTCGACGCGTTCGGGTTCCAGGAGTCGCGGACGGTCGCGCCGGGTTCGGACGTGGTGACGTTCGAGGTCGACGGGGTGACCCTGGGCGTGGCGACCTGCTACGACGTCCGCTTCCCCGAGCTGTTCCGCGCGCTGGCCGACAGGGGCGCGTCCGCCGTGCTGGTCGGGGCGTCGTGGGGTGCGGGGCCCGGTAAGAAGGAGCAGTGGGAACTGCTGGTGCGGGCGCGCGCACTGGACTGCACGTCGTTCGTCGTGGCGTGTGGTCAGGCTTATCCCGGTGACCTGGGGTCGTCCGCGCCGACCGGGATCGGGTACTCGACGGTCGCCGATCCGTTCGGGAACGTCGTCCTGCAGCTTTCGGACCAGCCCGGGGTGTCGGTGGCCGACCTCGACCTCGCGGCGGTGGAGAAGGCGCGTGAGGTGCTGCCCGTGCTGGCCAACCGGCGCTTGACCTCCAGTTAGGTCGAGCCCACAGGATCGGGGGCATGACTCTTCCCGCACTGCCCTCGTTCGTCCGGAGCCGCACCGAGCTCGACGGTTACCGGCTCTACCGCACCGGCGGGATGGCCGGCAGCGACAAGACCGTGGGGTGCGTCGTCCTGGTCACCATCGACACCGACGACGAGGTGACCGCGAAGGCGTGGGTCGACTCGGTGTTCGTGGCGCTCGCGAGCGACCCGAAGTCGCACCCCGGTGGCATCTCCGCCGCCTTCCACATCCGGGACGACGGCAGGCAGGTGATCAACTACGCCGAGTGGCGCGGCGCGCAGGACCACGTCGACGCGCTGTCGGACGGCAACGGCGTCGGCTCCCCCACCTCTGACTGGCGCCGGGTGCAGAGCTTTCCCGGCGTCCGTCAGGGTGGTTTCGTGCGGTACCAGCCGCTAGCGAAGGTCCAGGCCGAGGTCGAGTGACGGGCTGGAGTGCGTGAGACCGCCGACCGCGAGGTAGTCGACGCCGGTCTCGGCGTAGCGGCGGGCCACGTCCAGCGTGAGCCCGCCGGACGCCTCCAGCTTCACGTTCGCCGGCCTCCTGGCCACGGCCTCCGCGCACTGCTCGGGCGTGAAGTTGTCCAGCAACACCAGTTCCGCGCCCTCGGCGATCGCCTCGCCGAGCTGCTCCAGGCTGTCGACCTCGACCTCCATCAGCAGCTCCGGGGCGTGCGCGCGGGCCGCGCGGATCGCGGCACCCACCGACCCGGCCGCGGCGACGTGGTTGTCCTTGATCAGGATCGCGTCACCGACACCCATGCGGTGGTTGACGCCGCCGCCGCACCGGACCGCGTACTTCTGCAGCAAGCGCAGGCCTGGCAACGTCTTGCGGCTGTCGCGCACCTGCGCGCCGGTGCCCTCGACCGCGTCGACCCAGCGGGCGGTCTGCGTGGCGATGCCGGACAGGTGGCAGATCAGGTTCAGCGCCGTGCGTTCGACGGTGAGCAGGGCGCGGGTCGGACCGGTCAGCACGAGCGCGGGCTCGCCGGGCACCGCCTTGTCGCCGTCGCGGGCCTCGTGCAGCACCTCGACCTCGGGCAGGTAGCGCTGGAAAGCCGTGCGTGCCACGGAGACGCCGCACAGCACGCCGGGTGAGCGCGGTGTGATCTCCGCGGTGGCGACGGCCTTCTCCGGCACCGTCGCCAGCGTCGTGGCGTCGAGGCCGTAGCGGAGGTCCTCTTCCAGGGCGAGCTGGATGACGCGGTTCGCGTCGTCCCAGTCGATTTCGGTCATGCGACACCCTCTGCCAGTACTGGATCGGCCAGCACGGGCTGGCCGGTCGGGGTGAGCCGGACGAGCTGGCTGCGCTGCCACGCCTGCGAACGCTCGGTGAAGTCCGTGCGCACGTGGCAACCGCGCGACTCGGTGCGTTCCTGGGCCGCGGCGATCAGGGCGCGGGCGGCCATGGTCAGCGCCGCGTCCTCGACCAGTTCGCGCGACTCCAGCTGCTTGTCCACGGTGGACACGTCGAGCACCGAGCCGACGACGGCGAGACCCTCCGCGTCGCGGCCGATCGCGGCGTAGCGGGACATCACGCGCTGGAGCAGGTCGCGGTCCGCCACCGGTGCCGTCGGCAGAACCGGGTCGACGGCGCGGGCGGGTGCGATCAGGCCGACGGCGAGGTCGGCGGCCACGGCCTCGGCGGCACGGGTGCCGCAGACCAGGCCCTCCAGCAAGCTGTTGGACGCCAGGCGGTTCGCACCGTGCAGACCCGTGCGGGCCACCTCGCCGATGGCGTACAGGCCGGTCACGCCCGTGCGGCCGTCGACGGAGGACACCACGCCACCGCAGGCGAAGTGCGCCGCCGGTGCGACGGGGATCGGGTCGACGGCCGGGTCGATCCCGACGGACACGCAGGCCGAGTGCACCGTCGGGAAGCGGGTCGCCATGTCGTGCAACGCCGTCGCGTCCAGGAAGACGTGGTCGTCGACACCGCCGGGTTCGAGCGCCATGTGCCGGGTGATCGCGGCCGCCACGACGTCGCGCGGGGCGAGGTCTTCCAGCGGGTGCACGCCCTTCATGACACGGGCGCCGGTCGCGTCGACCAGCACGGCACCCTCGCCGCGCACCGCTTCCGTGACGAGCGGGCACCGGCCGCGGGCACCGCGACCGGTGTAGAGCACGGTCGGGTGGAACTGGATGAACTCGACGTCCGCGGCCAGCGCACCGGCCCGCAGCGCGAGCGCGAGGCCGTCACCCGTCGCGACGGACGGGTTCGACGTCGCCTGGTACATCTGGCCGATGCCGCCGGTCGCGAGCAGTACGGCGGGCGCGGTGAGCACGCCGGGCACGCCGTTGCCGTCGAGCACCAGCAGGCCGCCGACCGCACCGAGCGGCGTCTTGACGGCGTCGACCGCGACGTGGTTCTCCAGCAGGGGAACCCGTCCGTCCACAGTGGCCTTGAGCAGTGCGCGCTCGACCTCGGCGCCGGTCGCGTCACCGCCGGCGTGCACGACGCGGAACGCGCTGTGGCCGCCTTCGCGGGTGCGTTCGAGCAGGCCGTCCGGCTTGGCGTCGAACACGGCGCCCCGCTCGCGCAGCCTCGCGACGGCCCGCGGGCCGTCGCCGACGACCGTCGTGACCGCCGCCGGGTCGCAGAGGCCCGCGCCCGCCGTCAGCGTGTCCTCGACGTGCTTTCCAACCGTGTCACCGGGATCGTGCTGGTCCTCCATGACGACGGCGACGCCGCCCTGAGCCCAGCGCGTGTTGCCGTCGTCCCCCGCGGCCTTCGTGACGACCAGGACGCGCAGTCCCAGCTCACGAGCCCGCAGCGCGGCGGTGAGACCCGCCACGCCCGTGCCGACCACGATCAGGTCGGCTCGCGCCTCCCAGCGCGCGGCCATCACTCACCGCCGCCGGGCTGGCCGATCTCGATCATGCGCTGCACGGCGCCCTGGGCGCGCTTGGCGGTCTCCAGGTCGACGTGCACCTCGTCCAGGCCCTCGCGCACGCACCGCAGCAGCGCGGCCGGCGTGATCATCTTCATGTAGGCGCAGGACGCGCGGTCGTTGACGGCGCGGAAGTCGATCTCCGGGGCGGCCTTGCGCAGCTGGTGCAGCATGCCGACCTCGGTCGCGACGAGCACCTTGGTGGCCTTCGTGGTACGGGCCGCGGTGATCATGTCGCCGGTCGAGAGGATCTTGACCTTCTCCGCCGGGACGATGCCCTCGCCGCTGAGGTAGAGCGCGCTCGTGGCGCAGCCGCACTCGGGGTGGATGAACAGGTCCGCGTCCGGGTTCGCGGCGGCGCGCTCGGCCAGCTCCGGACCGTTGATGCCGGCGTGGACGTGGCACTCGCCCGCCCAGATGTGCAGGTTCTCGCGGCCGGTCTCGCGCTTGACGTGCGCGCCCAGGAACTGGTCCGGGCAGAACAGCACCTCGCGGTCGGCCGGGATGGAGCGCACCACGTCGACGGCGTTCGACGACGTGCAGCAGATGTCCGTCTCGGCCTTGACCTCGGCGGTGGTGTTCACATAGGACACGACGACCGCGCCGGGGTGCTCCGCCTTCCACTCGCGCAGCTGCGCGCCGGTGATGGAGTCGGCGAGCGAGCAGCCCGCGCGCTCGTCCGGGATGAGCACGGTCTTCTGGGGTGCGAGGATCTTCGCGGTCTCGGCCATGAAGTGCACGCCGCAGAAGATGATGGTCTGCGCGTCGGACTGCGCGGCGATCCGGCTGAGCGCCAGGGAGTCGCCGGTGTGGTGGGCGATGTCCTGGATCTCGGGCAGCTGGTAGTTGTGCGCCAGGATGACGGCGTCCCGCTCCTCCGCGAGGCGCAAGACCTCGTCCCGCCACGCGGTGTTCGGCTCGACTCCGCCGTACACACCCGACGCGGTTCGCTCCACGATTGCGGTAGCGACCATCACAGCCTCCTCGATCCGGGGTTTTCGCCTGTTGGTCGAAAACGTGGCCGATAGTATCAGCCAGATGGCAGGTGTGGGGCACGAAGTTCTGGCCGCTGTGTTGCGGGTGAGAGGTGCGTCACTCCAGGTCATGCTGTGGGAGCGCGCTCGGGAACCGCACGCTCACCGCTGGTCGTTGCCCGGCGGCGGACTGCGCGTGGACGAGGACGTGGAGACCTCCATCCGCCGTCAGCTGGCGGAGAAAGTCGACGTGCGACAGTTGTCACACGTCGAACAGCTGGCCGTCTTCAGCGCCCCGGACCGCGTTCCGCCGCCCCGCGTCGTGGCTACGGCGTTCCTGGGACTGGTCCCCTCGGACGTCGATCCGGAGGTCCCGTCCGACACCGCGTGGCACTGCGTGGAGAAACTGCCTCTGATGGCGTTCGACCACGCCTCCATCGTCGATCGAGCGCGGCACAGGCTCGGCTCGAAGCTGTCGTACACGAACCTCGGCTTCGCTTTGGCGCCACCGGAGTTCACCATCTCCCTGCTGCGCGACCACTACTCCGCGGCACTGGGCTACCGCGTCTCCGCGACGAACCTCCAGCGGGTGCTGTCCCGCCGCCTGCTGCTGGAACCCACAGGTGGGACCGCTCCCCCCGGCCCGTCAGGAGGCCGTCCCGCGGCTTTGTTCCGGTTCAGCGCCAAGGGAATCAAAGTCACCGATCCTTTCGCCGTGCTGAGGCCGCCCGGATCCGGCCGTCCAGCAGGCGGAGGTGCCACCCCGTAACGTTGCAGGCGTGGCAGAGACGCTTCCGTTGTTCCCGCTGGGCACCGTGCTGTTGCCCGGGGCGTCGTTGCCGTTGCACATCTTCGAACCGCGCTACCGCCAGCTCGTCGTCGACCTGATGACCGGCTCGCTGTTCGGGCGCACGTTCGGCGTGGTCTGCATCAAGGAGGGCTGGGAGGTGGGCGCCGACAACGTCCACTCCCTGAAGGACATCGGCTGCTCGGCCGACCTCCTGGACGCCCGGCCGCTGCCGGAGGGCCGCTTCGACATCGTGACGCGCGGCGTGAAGCGCTTCCGCCTGCTCGACGTGGACACGACCACCGCGCCGTACCTGCTGGCGCACGTCGAGTACCTGGACGACACACCGGTTCCTTCCGCCGCCCTGGAGGTCGTGCCGCTCTTGGAGCGCGGGGCTCGCGCGGCGCACGAGCGGTACTGCGGGGCCGCTTGGCACCAGGAGGACTGGTCTTCTCCTGCTGACGACGTGTCCGTCGGGGACCTGTCGTACCTGCTGGCCGCCGACTGCCTGTTGCCTGTGGATGATCGGCAGCGGTTGCTGGAGGAACGGTCGCCGGCCCGGCGGTTGCGGTTGGTGCGGCGGATGTTGCACCGGGAGACCGGGATTCTCAGCGCTTTGAAGGCCGTGCCGGTGCCGTTGACGGAGTTCGGGTACGTGCCCAGCCCGAACTAGGCCGCCTGGCGCGGTTTTTCAGCGCGGCCGGTGTGCGCGGGCCGGCGACAGCCGCCGCCGACCAGGCCTCGAGGGCGGCGCGGCCTGACGCGTTCGCGTCACGGATCCGCGGGTTCCAGCGGCTTCTGGTTGGCCTTGCCGTGCCCGCGCCTCCGCCGGCCCACCCTGGCCACCAAGTCCTGGCCGCCCCGTGCCCTTACCCGAACCAGCCCAGCCTCGCAGCGCCGATCGTTGGATCGTTGGATTGTGGCCTTGTAAGATTGTTGAACAATCCTTACTCTGAGGTCTCCGTCACAGTCCACCACTCCTCCACCACGCTGCGAGGTGTCCCATGAGCACGACCACGACCGAGGAGACAGGCCGTTTCGCCTGGTTCCGCAGTCTCGGGCAGAAGGGCCGACGCGCGTTCATCGGCGCGTTCGGCGGCTACGGGCTCGACTCGTACGACTACTGGGTCCTGCCGCTGAGCCTGGTCGCGATCACCGGCTACT
Organism: Lentzea sp.; assembly: GCF_035525475.1. Classification (GTDB taxonomy): domain Bacteria; phylum Actinomycetota; class Actinomycetes; order Mycobacteriales; family Pseudonocardiaceae; genus Lentzea. The sequence goes on from NZ_DATLEC010000045.1 coordinate 100,794, forward strand.
TCGGCCTCACCAAGGCGGAAGCCGGCCTGCTGGGCACCAGCACCCTGCTGATGAGCGCCATCGGCGGCGCGGTGGCGGGTGTCATGGCCGACCGGTTCGGCCGTTCGAAGACACTCGTCATCACGGTCGCCGCCTACGCGTTCTTCACCGTGCTGTGCGGCTTCGCGACCAGCTACGAGACGTTGCTGGTCTTCCGCGCGCTGCAGGGACTGGGTTTCGGCGGTGAGTGGGCGGCCGGGGCGATCCTCGTGGCCGAGTACTGCAAGCCGAAGTACCGCGGGCGCACGGTCGCGTTCGTCCAGAGCGCGTGGGCGGTCGGCTGGGGGCTCGCGGTCGTCGTCAACACGCTGGTCGCGTCGCTCGCGGACCCGGCCATCAGCTGGCGCATCATGTTCTGGACGGGCGCGCTGCCCGCGATCCTCATCTTCTACGTGCGCCGCAACGTCGACGACGCCCCGGAAACCAAGTCACAGCCCAGGGAACGCGGCACGTTCGCCAAGATCTTCAAGCCGGGAATCCTCAAGACCACGCTCTTCGCCGCGCTGCTCGCGACCGGTGTCCAGGGCGGTTACTACACGCTCGCCACGTGGCTGCCCGCGTTCCTGCAGACCGGGCGCGGCCTCACGATCATCGGCACGGGCGGGTACCTCGCGTTCCTCATCACCGGCGCGTTCACCGGGTACGTCAGCGGCGGCTACCTCACGGACTACCTGGGGCGTAAGAAGACCTTCACGCTGTTCGCCGTCGCCAGCGCGTTGCTGATCGTCGCCTACACGCAGATCCCCAACGGCGCCAACACGTTGGTCATGTTCCTCGGCTTCCCGCTCGGGTTCTGCATGTCGGCCATCTTCAGCGGTTTCGGCAGCTATCTCAGCGAGCTCTACCCCACGCGGCTGCGGGGAACGGGGCAGGGCTTCACCTACAACTTCGGACGCGCGTTCGGCGCGGTGTTCCCCGGTCTCGTGGGCTTCATGGCCGACCGGCTCGGCATCGGCGGTGCCATGCTGTTCGGGGCGGCGGCGTACGGGATCGCGGTCATCGCACTGTTCTGGCTGCCGGAGACGGTCAGCAAGGAGCTCGAATGACGACAGCGGGCCAAGCGCCGGGACGAGCCCAGGCGAACCTGATCGCCATCCCGAAGGACTGGGCGTACGACTTCCTCCTCTTCACCCACCGCAACCCCAAACCGTGCCCGGTGCTCGACGTGCTGGACGCCGGCGAGACGGTCAGCGCTCTAAAGCAGGACGCGGACGTGCGCACCCACGCGCCGCGCTACCGCGTCTGGGAGAACGGCGAACTGACCGCGGAACCGGAGAACGCGACCGAGCACTGGCGCGACGACCTGGTCACGTTCCTGATCGGCTGCAGCTTCACGTTCGAGACCGCGCTCGTCAGCGCGGGTGTGCCGCTGCGGCACGTGGACCAGGGCCGGAACGTCTCCATGTTCGTCACCGACATCCAGTGCCGGCCCGCGGGACGGCTGCACGGGCCGATGGTCGTGTCGATGCGCTGGATCCCGGAGTCCCTTGTGGACATCGCGCACAAGGTCACCGCGCTCATGCCGTCGGTGCACGGAGCTCCGGTCGGCGCGGGAGACCCGAGGATGCTCGGGATCGGGAACATCGACGAACCGGACTTCGGCGACGCCGTGGAGCACGAACCCGGTGACGTGCCGGTGTTCTGGGCGTGCGGGGTGACGCCGCAGGCGGTGCTGATGAAGTCCAGGCCGCCGTTCGCGATCACGCACGCGCCCGGCCAGATGTTCGTGACCGACATGCCGGACTTCGCCTACCGAGTGGGGTAGGTCCCCGGAGGGCGGTGCCTCGGCCGGGCAGTCTCAGCCGAGGCGCCGCCCCAGGTCGTCCAGGCCGTTCCACGCCGTGCAGCAGCCGTAGGCCAGCGCGGCGGCCAGCGGCCACGCCAGGATCCCCCACCACGTCTCCAGGGCGGGGGCGACGAGCAGGGTGTCGTTAGGCTTGATCGACGCCGGCATCGGGTACGCGCCCGCGGCCAGCGACCCGCCCAGCCACTGCGCGAACCACGCCGCCGCGCACGATCCCGCCGTCATCGCCAGCATCACGACGGGCCCGCGCCGCTGCCGCAGCAGCCACACCGCCATGCCGGTGACCGCGCCCGCGCCGAGACCGATCAGCACGAACACCATCAGCGCGTCGAGCCGGTGGTAGCTCTCCACCCCGATCGGGTAGAACTTGCCGTCCTGCGGCGAGACGATCTTGAGCTGGGGCGGGGCGAGCCACGACCACACGTACGCGGCGGGCAGCCCGAACGCGAACGTCGTCAGCAGGACACCCAGGCCCGGCAACAGGTCCCGCTTCACCACGACCTTCGGCCGCGGCCGCACGTAGTGGTAGACGTACTGCGGCTCCGGCACGGGTTCGGTGCGGACCGGCGCTGCGTTCTCGTCCATTCGCGAGAGGTTACTACCGCGCCGAAGCGGTCTCCCCGTGACGGCTGCAGCGCGCCGTCCAGCCGTCCGGGGTCACCTGGACGACCATGCGGCGCGCGCACTCCGGGCAGTACCGCGGCGGGTCGATCACCGACAGGCGCTGACGGCAGACCGCGTGGTCGCCGTCAGCTTCCTCTTTGCCGCAGAAGGAGCAGTACGTCATCCGGGGAACCGTCACAGGGTCTGGCTCAGCGCCTTGATGGGCATCGACAGCTCGTCGAGCATGTCGAGGTCCTGCTGCGCCGGGCGGCCGAGGTTGGTCAGGTAGTTGCCGACGATGATCGCGTTGATGCCACCGAGCATGCCCTGCTTCGCGCCCAGGTCGCCGAACGTCAGCTCACGGCCGCCGGCGAACCGCAGGATCGTGCGCGGCAGCGCCAGCCGGAACGCGCCGACCGTGCGCAGCGCCTCGGCACCCTCGACGACCGGGTAGTTCTCGTACGGCGTGCCGGGGTTCGGGATGAGGAAGTTCAGCGGGACCTCGTCGGGCTCGAGCGCCGCGAGCTGCACGGCGAACTCGGCGCGCTGCGCCAGCGACTCGCCCATGCCGATGATGCCGCCGCAGCAGACCTCCATGCCGGCGTCGCGGATCATCTTCAACGTGTCCCAGCGCTCCTCCCAGGAGTGCGTGGTGACGACGTTCGGGAAATGCGAGCGGGCGGTCTCGAGGTTGTGGTTGTAGCGGTGCACACCCATCGCCACGAGCTCGTCGACCTGCTCCTGCGTGAGCATGCCGAGCGAGCAGGCGATCTGGATGTCGTTGCCGTCGTCGCGGATGGCCTTGATGCCGTCGCGGACCTGCGAGAGCAGCCGCTTGTCCGGACCGCGCACGGCGGCGACGATGCAGAACTCGGTGGCGCCGGTGTCGCGGGTCTGCCGCGCCGCGCGGACGAGACCGGGGATGTCCAGCCACGCCGACCGCACGGGCGAGGGGAACTGGCCGGACTGCGAGCAGAAGTGGCAGTCCTCCGGGCAGCCGCCGGTCTTCAGGGACACGATGCCCTCGACCTCGACCTCGGGGCCGCACCAGCGCTCGCGCACCTCGTGCGCCAGGGCCAGGAGGTCGGGGATCCGGTCGTCGGGGAGCTCCAGCACCTTCAGCACCTGAGCCTCGGTGAGCCCGGCTCCTCGTTCGAGCACCTGCTCACGAGCCTCGTCGAGCACGTCGATCTGTTCCGGTGCTGCGGTCACGGTCTCTCCTCCTCTGTGGCCTGGCGAGCCAGTGTGCCTCACTGAATCCTTCATCGTGCAGCGATGTAGGTCACTGGACCGCGAACTGAGCCGCGAACGTCTCCGGGTCGAACTCGCCCCCGAACCACGGTGAGAACGACCTCTTCGCGACCGCCAGGAAGTCGGTGGGACCGAGCTTCGTCACGCCCTGGGGCAGCGCGCCGAGCAACGGCGCGCCCGCCGCTTCCGGCAGGTCGGCGAGGTTCGTCAGCGACGCGAGGTCCGGGTGCAGCGGCCAGCTGCCGACCACGACGCCGATCGACTCGAGGCCGCGCCGTTGCAGCGCCTCCGCCGTCAACGCCGTCGTGTTCAACGTCCCGAGCCCCGCTCGAGCCACGATCAGGACCGGCGCGTTCACCGCCCACGCGATGTCGGCCAGCGTCGACCCGGCCTCGTCGAACCGCACCAGCAGCCCGCCCGCGCCCTCGACCAGCACCAGGTCGTGGGTCTCGTCGAGCGCGGTGACCCCGGCCGCGACGTCCTGGGGTCGCACGGTGGCCATGCCCGCGCGTCTGGCCGCGGTGGCGGGCGCCAGCGGGTCGGGGTATCTGACCAGCTCACGGGTCGTCACGTCGCCGGCCAGCCGCGCCACCTCCGCCACGTCGCCCGGCTCGCCGGGCAGCAGGCCGGTCTGGGCGGGCTTGAGCACCGCGACCCGTCTGCCCTCTGCCCTGGCCAGCGCCGCGATGCCCGCGGTGACGGCGGTCTTGCCGACCTCTGTCCCGGTTCCGGTGATCACCAGCACGCTCACGAATCCTCACCTTAGAGCGTGACCTACCGTGACCACATGACTGAGCAACCGATCGTGATGTACGGCGCCGAGTGGTGTGGTGACTGCCGCCGGGCCAAGGCCTGGCTGACCCGCAACAACGTGCCGTTCACCTACGTCGACGTCGAAAACGACGACGCAGCACGGGACAGGGCGGTCGAGATCTCCGGCCGCAAGCAGATCCCCGTCGTCGTGCTGCCCGGCGGCGAGTTCCTGGTCGAGCCGAGCGACGCTCAGCTCGCGGCCGCGATCACGCCCTGACAGATCGTCGCGATGTCGTCGTCCGTGCTGATGAACGGCGGCATCGTGTAGATCAGGTCGCGGAACGGCCGCAGCCACACACCGGCGTCCACGGCAGCACGAGTGGCCCGTGCCATGTCCACGGGCTCATGCAGTTGCACAACGCCGATAGCGCCCAGCACGCGCACATCCCGAACGCCGGGCAACGCGCGTGCGGGCGCGAGTCCCCTTTCGAGGCCCGCTGAGATGCGCGCGACCTCGCGCCTCCAGTCCTGGGACAGCAGCAGGTCGATCGAGGCCAGCGACACCGCCGACGCCAACGGGTTGCCCATGAACGTCGGCCCGTGCGCGAGCACCGGCACCTCGCCCTGGCTGATCCCGTCCGCCACCCGTGACGTGCACAGCGTGGCGGCCATCGACAGGTAGCCACCGGTCAGCGACTTGCCGACGCACATCACGTCCGGGCTGACGTTGGCGTGGTCGGCGGCGAACAGCTCGCCCGTGCGCCCGAACCCCGTGGCGATCTCGTCGAACACCAAGAGCACGTCGTGTGTGTACGCCAACTCACGCAACACGTGCAGGTAGCGCGGGTCGTGGAACCGCATGCCGCCCGCGCCCTGCACGACCGGCTCGACGATGATCGCGGCGAGCTCGTGGGCGTGCTGTTCCACCAGGTCGGCGAGGTGCTGGACGTACGCGGTGTCCATCTCGGCCGGCGGCGCGTCCGCGAAGACCTGCCGCGGCAGGATTCCACGCCACAGCGAATGCATCCCGCCCTCGGGATCGCACACGGACATCGGGGTGAACGTGTCGCCGTGGTAGCCGCCGCGCCACGTCAGCAGCCGGCTCTTCTCCGGCCGGTCGCGCGAACGCCAGTACTGCAGGCACATCTTGACCGCGACCTCGACCGACACCGAGCCGGAGTCGCACAGGAAGACGTGCTGCAGCTCGGAAGGCGTGATCTCGACGAGCTTGGCGCACAACCGGATGGCGGGCTCGTGCGTGAGCCCGCCGAACATCACGTGGCTCATCCGGCCGAGCTGCCCGGTGACGGCCGCGTCCAGCACCGGGTGCCGGTAGCCGTGGATCGCGGCCCACCAGGACGACATGCCGTCGACCAGCTCCCGGCCGTCGGCGAGGGTGAGCCGGACACCCGAGGCCTCGGTGACGAGCAGCGGTTCCTGGGTGCCCGGCATCGGGCCGTACGGGTGCCAGACGTGCGCCTGGTCGAGCTTCAGCAGGTCGTCCACCCGCCGAAGATTAGGCGAGGCGCACGGGCAGCGTGTGCAGACCGCGGATCAGCGTGCTGTCGCGCCACACCAACGTCTCCGGCTCCGCGGCGAGCTCCAGGTTCGGGAACCGGGCCAGCAGCTGCGTCAGCGCGACGTCGAACTCCAGCCTGGCCAGCGGCGCGCCCAGGCAGAAGTGGATGCCGTGGCCGAACGCGACGTGCCCCTGCGCGGACCGCGTCACGTCGAGCTGGTCGGGGTTCTCGTACTTCGCCGGGTCCCGGTTGGCCGCCACCAGCGACACCATCAGGATCTCGCCGGCCGGCACCGTGACACCGCCGAGGTCGATGTCCTCCTTGGTGAAGCGGAAGGTCGCGACGTTGATCGGGCCCTCCAGCCGCAGGAACTCCTCCGTGCTCGCCGGGATCAGCTCGGGCTTGTCCTTGAGGACCTGCAGCTGGTCCGGGTTCTGCAGCAGCGAGAACACCGCGTTGCCGATGAGGTTCACCGTCGTCTCGTGGCCCGCCACGAGCAGCAGGAACGCCATCGACACGAGCTCTTCGGTGCTCAGCCGGTCACCGGAATCGTTGGCGTGCACGAGCGCCGAGAAGAACGTGTCGTCGGGCTCGGCCGCCTGCACCTTGCCGACGTGCTGGAACAGGAAGGCCGCCATCGCCGCGCCGGCCGCCTGCACCTCGTCCGCCGTGCCGAAGGTCAGCAGCTGGTTGGACCACTCGCGGAACTCGTCGCGGTTGTCGATCGGGATGCCCAGCAGCTCGCAGATGACGGTGATCGGCAGCGGGAACGCGAAGACCTCCAGCAGGTCCACCACGTCGCCGTCGTTCAGCTTCGCGATCAGCTCGGCCGAGATCTCCTGCACGCGCGGGCGCATCAGCTCGACGCGGCGGGCGGTGAACGCCTTGGTCACGAGCTTGCGCAGCCGGGTGTGACCGGGCGGGTCCATGTTCAGCATGTGCACCGACAGCGCCTCTTCGATCGTGCGGCGCTCGGTCTGCTCGGGCGCGTGCACCTCCATGAGGTGGCGGCCCTCGTTGACGTCCTTGCTGACCCTGGGGTCGGTGAGGGCGATCTTCGCCTCGTCGTACCGAGTCACGAGCCAGACCTTGAGGCCGCGCGGAAGGCGGAGCTCCTGCACGGGCCCCTCGGCACGCAACCTGTCGTGGATTTCGTGCGGGTTCTGGACGTAGTCGTCGGGCAACTGGGTGAGTGTCGTCACCCAATCCAGTAAACCCCGTTTACTCGCCATCCGCCACTATTTCTCGGGCAATCCTCGACCTCACCGATTCCGGAATGGTCATCGGGCAGATAATCGACATCCGGCTCGATTCCGGCCATGAGGTCCGCGAGCTCGAACCGGGCCACGAGCTCGTCCACTTCTCGGACCACGGTCGCCTCAACCGCTCGGACCTCGCCGAACTGCCCGCGAACGCCAGCGCGTACCTGTGCGGCCCCGGCGCTTTCATGGCCGACATGCGTGACGCGCTGATCGACCTCGGCCTGGGCCCGTCCCGCATCCACACCGAGCTGTTCGGCACCCGTCCACCGGTCAACCCGGGCCTCGTCGGCACGAAGGTCGTGGCGCCGCACCAGCCGGAGGGCCCGGCGGGCACCGGTCCGAAGATCACGTTCGCCCGCAGCGGTCTCACGGTGGCGTGGCGCGACACCGACACCAGCGTGCTCGAACTGGCCGAGGCCGCCGACGTCCCGACCCGCTGGTCGTTGCCGGACCGCGGTCTGCCACACGTGCGCGACCCCGGTGCTGTCCGGCACCGTCCGCAACGATCCCGGCCCGCTCGAACCGCCGGCTCCCGGCAGTGCGCTGATCTGCTGCGCACGGCCGGAAACCGACCTGGGCCTCGATCTCTAGCGCTGGATGGTCACGCCGCGGATCGTCTTCAGGTCACCGAAGAGCGACGGCGTCGGCTGGACCCGGTAGTTCTCCACCACCAGCATCTCCTTGGACCTGTCGCGCTTCTGCACCTCCAGGTGCACGGCGACCTGACCCTCGTGGGACTTGAAGACGATCTTCAGTTCCTCGATCAGCTCCGGCGTCAGCGTCTTGGTCTGCAGCCCGAGGACGAGCGGCGGGTCCGCGCCGGGGTTCGCCTCCGCGTCGCTGATGTCGAGCGGGACGACTCCGTCGCCGAAGATCGCCATCTTGTCCTCGCGCCAGTTCACCCTGCCCTTCACGCACACCGCGGAGTCGAGTTCCAGGTCGTCGCGCAGCACCTCGTAGGACTTCGGGAAGAACAGCACCTCGATGGACGCGTCCAGGTCCTCGATCACCGTGATCGCCCACGGCAGGCCGTTCTTGTTCACCCGGCGCTCGATCGACGAGATCATGCCCGAGACGATCAGCTCGCCTTCCTTGGGCGGGTCGTCGAGCACGACCGCGATCGGCCTGGGCGCGTACTTGCGCAGGATGCGTTCGGCGCCGTCGAGCGGGTGCGAGGACACGTAGAGCCCCAGCATCTCCTTCTCGAGGCTCAGCATCTGCTTGCGCGGGTACTCGTCCGTGCCGAACTTGAGGTGCGCGAGCGGTGAGGTGCTGTCGTCCTGGTCGTCGGAGCTGTCGCCGCCGAACAGGTCGAACTGGCCCTCCGCCTCCTTGCGCTTGATCGGGACGACGGCGTCGACCGCGTCCTCGTGGATCTGGATCAGCGACAGGCGGGTGTGACCGAACGAGTCGAACGCGCCGGCCTTGATCAGCGACTCGATCACGCGCTTGTTGCAGGCGACGAGCTCGGACTTGTCCATGAAGTCCGTGAAGGACGTGTAGGCGCCCTTCTCCTTGCGGGTCTTGATGATCGACTCGACGACGTTCGCGCCGACGTTGCGGATCGCGCCCAGGCCGAAGCGGATGTCCGTGCCGACCGCGCTGAACCGCAGGGCCGACTCGTTGACGTCCGGCGGGAGGACCTTGATGCCCAGGCGGCGGCACTCGGCGAGGTAGACCGCCGACTTGTCCTTGTTGTCACCGACCGACGTGAGCAGGGCGGCCATGTACTCGGCGCGGAAGTTCGCCTTGAGGTAGGCCGTCCAGTACGAGATCAGGCCGTACGCGGCGGCGTGCGACTTGTTGAACGCATAGCCGGCGAACGGGAGGATCGTGTCCCACAGCGCCTGGATCGCCTCGTCGGAGAAGCCGCGCGGGTCGTTGCGCATGCCCTCCCGGAAGCCCTCGAACTCCTTGGCCAGGACCTCGGCCTTCTTCTTGCCCATCGCCTTGCGGAGCACGTCCGCGCGGCCCATGGAGTAGCCCGCGACCTCCTGGGCGATGAACATGATCTGCTCTTGGTAGACGATCAGGCCGTGCGTCTCGCCGAGGATCACCTTGAGCGGTTCCTCGAGCTGCGGGTGGATCGGCTTGACTTCCTGACGGCCGTTCTTGCGGTCCGCGTAGTCGTTGTGCGCGTTCACACCCATCGGGCCGGGGCGGTACAGCGCGCCGACCGCGACGATGTCCTCGAAGGTGGTCGGCTGCATCCTGCGCAGCAGGTCGCGCATCGGCCCGCCGTCCAGCTGGAACACGCCGAGCGTGTCACCGCGGCCGAGCAGCGCGTAGGTCTCCGGGTCGTCCAGCGAGAGCGTGTCGAAGTCCGGGACCGCGTCCTTGCCGCGGTTGGCCTCGATGTTCTCGATCGCGTCGCCCATCACCGTGAGGTTGCGCAGCCCGAGGAAGTCCATCTTCAGCAGGCCGATGTTCTCGCACGACGGGTAGTCCCAGCCGGTGATGAACGAGCCGTCGTCGCGGTACCAGAGCGGGATGGACTCCGTCAGCGGGTCCTTCGACATGATCACCGCGCAGGCGTGCACGCCTGCGTTGCGGATCAGGCCCTCCAGGCCGAGCGCGGTGTCGAAGATCTCCTTCACCTGCGAGTCGGTCTCGAGCAGCGAGCGGACCTCGGCCGCCTCGCCGTAGCGCGGGTGGCTCTTGTTGATGATGCCGTTGAGCGGGATGTCCTTCGCCATGATCGGCGGCGGCAGCGCCTTGGAGATCTTGTCGGCGATCGCGAAGCCCGGCTGACCGTGGTGGACGCGCGCCGAGTCCTTCAGCGCCGCCTTGGTTTTGATGGTGCCGAACGTGATCACCTGGGCGACCTTGTCGGTGCCGTACTTCTCGCTCGCGTACCGGATCATCTCGCCCCGGCGGCGGTCGTCGAAGTCGATGTCGATGTCGGGCATGGCGGTGCGCTCGGGGTTCAGGAACCGCTCGAACAGCAGACCGTGCGGGATCGGGTCGATGTTCGTGATGCCCAGCGCCCACGACACCGCGGCACCCGCGGCGGAACCACGGCCGGGACCGACGCGGATGCCGACGCTGCGGGCGTAGTTGATCAGGTCGGCGACGATGAGGAAGTACGCGGGGAAGCCCTTGTCGATGATGACCTGGGCCTCGAAGTCGCAGCGATTGGTGTACTCCTCTGGCACCTCGGAGCCGCGGAAGCGCCACTCGAGACCGCGCTTGATCTCCTTGCGGAACCAGGAGGCCTGGTCCTCGCCCTCGGGGACCTCGAAGTTCGGGATGCGGTCCTTGACGGTCCAGATGTCGTCGTAGGACTCGACCATCGACGCGACGAGCAGCGTGTTGTCGCACGCCTCCGGCAGGTCCTTCCAGACCTGGCGCATCTCCTCGGCGGACTTGAGGTAGTAGCCGTCACCGTCGAACTTGAAGCGGTTCGGGTCGGTCAGCATCTTGCCGGACTGCACGCACAGCAGTGCCGAGTGCGTGTCCGCCTGGTCCTTGGTGACGTAGTGGCTGTCGTTGGTCGCGAGCGGCGGGATGCCGAGCTTCTTGCTGATCTCCAGCAGGCCCTCGCGGACGCGGCGCTCGATGTCGAGGCCGTGGTCCATCAGCTCGAGGAAGAAGTTCTCCTTGCCGAAGATGTCCTGGTAGTCGGCGGCGGCCTTGACCGCCTCGTCGACCTGTCCCAGCCGCAGCCGGGTCTGCACCTCGCCGGACGGGCAGCCGGTCGTGGCGATGATGCCGTCGGCGTGGTCGGCGACGAGCTCGCGGTCCATGCGGGGCTTGTAGTAGTAGCCCGTCTTGCTGGCCTCGGTGTGCAGCCGGAACAGGTTCCGCAGGCCCGCCGCGTTCTTCGCCCACATCGTCATGTGCGTGTAGGCGCCGGCGCCGGAGATGTCGTCGCCGCGCTGACCGGGGTCGCCCCAGAACACCGGCTTCTTGTGCAGCCGGTTGTGCGGGGCGAGGTAGGCCTCGATGCCGATGATCGGCTTGATGCCGGTCTTCATCGCCGTTTGGTAGAACTCGTCCGACCCGTACATGTTGCCGTGGTCGCTCATGCCGACAGCGGTCATGCCGAGCCGCTCGGCCTCCTCGAACAACGGGGCCACTTTCGCCGCACCGTCGAGCATCGAGTACTCGGTGTGCACGTGCAGGTGCACAAACGAGTCCACCACGGGCAACCCCCTTGTGTAGCAAGCGTTTCTGCGCGAACAAGGGACTCTCACGTCCAGGCGCTGGTCAACCCTACAGGCCCCGCCGGGCACCGGTCGGCATTGCCCTCAGCGAGTTGCGAAGCGCCTGGCGGCACGCCTCGCGGGGAGCGCCGGTGATCTCCGACGCGCCGGGCGGTGACGCGACGGCCGGCACCGCCGGGTAGCGTTCTTTTCGTGGTGGCCCCCGATCCCGTAGACGCTCGCCTGCTCGCCGTGCTCGCTGAGTCGGGCCGCGCGGCCGTGCACGAGATCGCCCAGCGCCTGGGCATGGACCCCCGCGAAGCAGCCATGCGCCTGATCACGCTCTCCGGCAGCGGGCTGCCCCTGCTCGTGGGTGTCGAGTGCGATCCGAACGGCCTGCGCCGGGCCCTCGCGAACGCCGCCGCCTACGGCAACTACCTGGGCCCGCCGCCGTCCGGCTCATACGCCGTGCACCAGAGCGGCCCGCACCAGGTCCAGCAGCAGCAGTACCCGCCCCAGGGCCCCGTCAGCCAGCCGTTCCCCGCGCAGCCCCAGGCCCAGCCGCAGGCCACGTGGGGTCCGCCCCAGTCGGCCGGGTGGGTGCGCGCCGACCAGCCGCAGCCCAGGCCCGTCTCGCGCACCGGCAAGGTCGGCACGACGCTGGAGGCGGACAGCCTCGAAGGCGCGCACCTGCAGATCCAGCTGGTCGAGGTGGTCGACCCGGCGGACTTCCTGTTCACGGCGGCCGGCTACAAGCTCGCCGAGGGCGAACGGGCCGTCGTCGTGCACACCGAGGTGACGAACGCCTCGCAGGTCTCGTACACCTCGCTGCCCGACATGTACCTCGTGCTGGTCACCAAGACCGGTGAGACCGTCACGAAGGCGCCGGTGTCGCTGTCGTCGCGGCCCGCGCACAAGCTCGGCGTGCAGCCCGGCGAGACCGCCGGTGGTCACACGGTGTTCGTGCTGCCGGAGGAGACCCAGGTCATCCAGGTCCGCTGGAGCGTGCGCCCCGAGGTCGACCTCAGCACTCTCGTATGGACTATCGACGACTGAGCACGTCCAGTGCCGCGGCGTGCACGCCCGGCGCGGCGGCGAGGTACTCGGCGCTGTCCACCGTCCACGGCTTGCCGTCGAGACCGGTGACGACACCGCCCGCCTCCTGCACGAGCAGCACACCGGACGCGTGCGCGCGCACGTTGTCGTACTGCCAATGCACGTCCATCCGTCCGGCGGCGACCTGGGCGAGCTGGTGCGTCACCGGCACGGAGATCCGGACGTAGAGGGCTTCCTTCGCCATCGCGCTGTACGAGGCGCCGACCCGGTCTGCCATCTCCGGCCCCTGACCGGGCTGGGCCTGGCCGGTTCCGGCGAGCGCGCCGTCCAGTGAGGTCTTGCCCGAGACGTGCAGCTCCACGCCGTTCAGGAACGCACCGCCGCCCTCGGTGGCCGTGAACATCTCGTCGAACAGCGGGAAGTAGACGACGGCGAGCACCGGGCGGCCGTCGCGGACCAGGCTCACGCCGATGTTCCAGTCGGTCATGCCGTGGACCGCGTTCATGTTGCCGCCGACCGGGTCGACGAGCCACCACTCCCCCGCGCCCAGCGGGCCGGAGCCGTGCTCGTCGTCGAGCCAGCGCGCGCTCGGGTTGATCTCGGCCAGCTCCGGCCTCAGCAGGTCGACGACGGCCGCGTCGTTCGCGCGAACGGCCTCGACGATCCCGGCGAGGCTGGAGGCGCGTGACTCCGGCGAGTACCGCTTCAGCATTCGTGCCCCTGCACGGCGGACGGCGGCGGTGGTGGCGGCGAGCATGGCTACTCCAATTAGGCGTGGCGCAACTTCGAATGAGTACGATTTACCGTCATGCAAGCGGATCTGAACCTGCTGACAGTGCTGGACGCCCTGCTCGAGGAGGGCAGCGTGATGGGGGCGGCGGAACGGCTGCACCTGTCGTCCCCCGCGGTCAGCCGGACGCTCGGGCGGATCAGGAAGGTCACCGGCGACGACATCCTCGTGCGGACGGGCCACTCGATGACGCCGACGCCGTACGCGCTGGGGATCGCGGAGGAGGTGCACCGGCTGGTGCGGGAGGCCAACGCCGTGCTCTCGCCGAGCCGTGAGCTGGACCTGGCCTCGCTGGACCGCACGTTCACGGTCCAGTGCCACGACGCGCTGGCGTCGTCGCTGGTGCCCGCGCTGGTCGGGAAGATCGCGGAACAGGCGCCCGGCGTGCGGCTGCGGGTGCTCGCCGAGCACTCCGCCGACACCGACGACCTGCGGCACGGCCGGGTCGACCTGGAGCTCGGCGGTGGCGCGCCGGACCTGCCCGAGTTCCGCTCCGAGACCCTCGGCACCGATCCGCTCGCCGTGGTCATGCGCGCGGGCCACCCGTGCACCGGCCACCTGGACCTGGCGGCCTACGCGGCCCAGCCGCACGTGGTGATCTCGCGGCGCGGCCGTCTCTCGGCGCCGATCGACGACCTGCTGGAGTCCGAGGGCCTGCGCCGCCGGGTGATCGCGTCCGTGGCGACGGTCCACTCGGCCCTGCAGATCGCGGCCGCGAGCGACGCGCTGGTCACGACGACGGCAATCCTCTGCCGGCCGTTGATCGAGGCGTTCGGGCTGGTCACCCGGCCGTTGCCCGCCGAGTCGCCGGAGGCTCCCGTCAACTGCAACTGGCACCAGCGCTTCGACTCGGACCTCGCCCACGCCTGGCTCCGCGACCAGGTGCGAACGACCCTCACCGAGGTGCTAGGGCAGGGGTAGTGCCACGGCGCCGACGAACCGCGGTTCCTCGGCCTCGTCGAGCATCGCGGCCGCGACGGTCTCCCGGCTGACCTTCGCGGTGAGGTCGAACGGCGGCGCCTCGTCCAGGCCGACCGTGCGACGGGTGGGGCTCTCCGGTTCGTCGCTGAGCACCCCGGCGTGGAAGACCGTGCCCCCGGCGGCGAGGACGGCGTTGTCGGCCGCGACCTTGTCCGGGAGCCGGTCGCCCAGGAACTTCCCGAGCACGGCGGCGCCCTCGCCCGCCGCCTCGGCGGACGGGCCGGTGCCGTAGGCGCCGAGCCAGATGACGCGCTCCGGCTCCGCCGCGATGACCGCCTTGGCGCCGTCGAACAGCACCCCGGCCACCTCCGTGCCGAGACCGGACAGGACGATCGAGTCGTGCCCGACTACCGCCGCGATGCTCGCCGGGTCGCTCACGTCGCCGGCCACCTTGCGGAGGTTCTCGTGGTCGAGGTCGATCCGGCCGGGGTCGCGGGCGATGGCCGTGACGGCGTGGCCGCGCTCGAGCGCCTGCCGGGTCAGCGCGAGACCGGTGCGTCCGGAGGCTGCGAGAACAATCAGGTTCATGTCGGCAACGCTATTGAGCACTCCGATTAACATCAAGTGCAACGTCGTCAACCGGTGATTAACCCAAACGCAATCAGCCTTCGTCGCGCAGCTTTTCCAGCGCCTGCGCCAGGTCGTCGGGGTACTCCGACGTGAACGTGACCCACTGGCCGTCGGCCGGGTGGTGGAACCCGAGCTGCCGCGCGTGCAGCCACTGCCGCGAGACGCCGAGGCGCTTGGACAGCGTCGGGTCGGCGCCGTACGTCAGGTCGCCCACGCACGGGTGGTGCAGAGCCGAGAAGTGCACGCGGATCTGGTGCGTGCGACCGGTCTCCAGGTGGACCTCGACCAGGGACGCCGCCCGGAACGCCTCCATCACCTCGTAGTGCGTGATCGACGGCTTGCCGGAGTTCATCACCGCGAACTTGTAGTCGTGCTTCGGGTGCCGGTCGATCGGGGCGTCGATGGTGCCCTTGATCGGGTCGGGGTGGCCCTGCACGATCGCGTGGTAGACCTTGTCGACGGTCCGTTCCTTGAAGGCGTGCTTCAGGGCCGAGTACGCGGACTCGGACTTCGCCACGACCATCACGCCCGTGGTGCCGACGTCGAGCCGGTGCACGACGCCCTGGCGTTCGGCGGCTCCGGACGTGGCGACGCGGTGGCCGGCGGCGACGAGCCCGCCCACCACGGTCGGGCCGGTCCAGCCCGGCGACGGGTGCACGGCGACACCGACGGGCGCCCCCCGCTGACCACGGCGAACCGCCAGTCGTGCTTGGGGTGCCGGTCGATCGGGGCGTCGATGGTGCCCTTGGTCGGGTCCGGGTGGCCCTGCACGAGCGCGTGGTAGAGCTTGTCGACCGTGCGCTCCTTGAACGCGTGCTTCAACGCCGAGTAGGCGCTCTCGCTCTTGGCCACCACCATCACGCCGGTGGTGCCGACGTCCAGCCGGTGCACGACGCCCTGCCGCTCGGCCGCGCCCGACGTGGCGATCCGGATGCCCGCCGCGGCCAGGCCGCCGACGACGGTCGGACCGGTCCAGCCGGGGCTGGGGTGCACGGCCACGCCGACCGGCTTGTCCACCACGATCACGTCGTCGTCCTCGTGCAGGACCTCCAGGCCCTCGACGGGCACCGCCTGCACCTGGATCGGCCGCTCGGGCTCGGGGAGGGTGACCTCCAGCACGGAGCCCGCCATCAGCCGGTCCGACTTGCCCGCGGGCTGCCCGTCGAGCACGACGTCGCCCGACTCGGTCAACGCGGCCACCGCCGTGCGGGACAGGCCGAGGAGCTTCGCCAGCCCGGCGTCGACCCGCATCCCGTCCAGCCCGTCCGGAACGGGCAACGTCCGGTAGCCGCTCATGCGCCCGCCTTCCCGCTGGACTTCTCCACGCGAGTGCCGTCGTAGTCGCGCTGGAG
>NZ_DATLEC010000055.1:0-10557 GCF_035525475.1 Lentzea sp.
GCTGCTCGCCACGCTCGACGCGTGGCGCGACTTCCGGCACCACTGGCTCAGCGGCGTGCCCGTGCGCGGGCTGTCGCGCTCGGCGCGAGCTTCGCTCGTGCTCGGTCAGCTCAGGCGGCAGAGGAGTTCCGCGAGCGGTACCAGGTCAGTGAAACGGTCGAGCTGCTCGTGCTCACGGCGATCGCCGGCTTCTTCCTCGCCGGACTGATCGACAACAGCCTGATCGACTGGACGGTGGAGACGACCACGGACCACCCGTGGCTGCTCGTGTTCCTGCCTCTGCTCTACGTCCCCGGCTTCGCGTTCTACGTCGTGTCACTGCTCTGGTCGCTGCTCGGAGCGGCCTTCGGCTTCGCGGTGCCGCGCCCGTTGGCGTGGTCGCTCGACCGCGAGAAGCCGGGCTACCACGTGCGGTGGTTCGGCTTCTTCCTGTTCGTGGCGGGCTTTCACTTCGACCTGCTGGCGAGCTGAACGCCGATATCCGATATATCGGTTGTGCGATGGACGTTTGCGGTCGACCGCAAACGTCCATTGCACAAGGCCTGATCAGCGCAGGTCAGGGCGTTGCAACGACGAGCGCGTCACAGCGCGGCGAGGCGCTCTCGTAGCGTGTCGAGTCCCATGGAGCCCATCTCCAGGGCTTCCTTGTGGAACTGCTTGAGGTCGAACGCCGCGCCCTTGCGGGCCTTGACGTCGTCGCGCGCGGCCAGCCAGAGGCGCTCGCCGAGCTTGTACGCCGGCGCCTGGCCCGGCCAGCCGAGGTAGCGGTCGATCTCGTCGCGGGAGGCCGCGGGCTCCTGCAGCGTGCGGGTCAGCAGGAACTCCAGGCCGAGCTCCGGGGTCCAGCGCTCGCCGGGGTGGAAGCCGGTGCCGGCCGGGATCTCGAGCTCCAGGTGCATGCCGATGTCGATGATCACGCGGGCCGCGCGGAACAGGTGCGCGTCGAGCATGCCGAGCAGGTCGCCGTCGTCGTCGAGGTAGCCGAGCTCGCGCATGAGGCGTTCCGAGTACAGCGCCCAGCCCTCGCCGTGGCCCGACACCCAGCACAGCAGGCGCTGGAAGTCGTTCAGCGTCTTCGACTGGTACACGGCCGTCGCGCACTGGAGGTGATGGCCCGGCACGCCCTCGTGGTAGACCGTCGAGGTCTCACGCCACGTCGGGAACACCGTCTTGCCCTCGGCGATCGACCACCACATGCGGCCGGGGCGGCTGAAGTCCGCGGTCGGCGGCGTGTAGTAGGCGCCGACGCCACCGCCGGGAGGCGCGATCCGGCACTCGAGGTTCATCAGGGCGTCGGGCAGGTCGAAGTGCACGTCGCGCAGGTCGAGCAGGGCCTTGTCGGACAGCTCCTGCATCCACGCCTGCAGGCCGTCCTGGCCCCGCACCTGGTAGCGCGGGTTCTCGTCGAGGTACGCCGCGGTCTCCGCCAGCGACGCGCCCGGCTTGAGGCGGGACGCCACCTCCTTCATCTCGGCCTCGATGCCGAGGAACTCCTCCCAGCCCCACGCGTAGGCCTCGGCCAGGTCGAGCTTCGAGCCGGTGAAGTAGCGCGAACCGAGGCGGTAGCGCTCCTCGCCGACGGCGTCCTTCTCCGGCGCGAGCGGGGCCAGCGACGTGCGCAGGAAGGTGGCGAAGTCCGCGTAGGCGGCGGAAGCGGCCGCGGCACCGGCGTCCAGTGAGGACCGCAGGGAGCCGTCGACGTCGGCCGACGCGACGAACGAGGTGAAGAACGTCGACGACCAGACGTCGCACTGCGTGGCGACCTTGGTCACCTGGCGCAGCGCGGACACGTTCCCGCGAGAGGCGGCGTGCGAGAGAGACGCGCGCAGACCGTCCAAAGCGGCGGGGACGGCGGAGAGACGGCGGCCGATCGTGGCCCACTGCTCCGGCGTGTCCGTCGGCATCTGGTCGAAGATGTCGCGCACGGACTGGATCGGGCTCGCGATGACGTTCAGGGAGGACTCGGCGTCGCCGGCCTCGTAGCGCTCGTGCTCCAGGCCCGTCCGTTCCAGGAAGACGGCGCGCGCCGCCTCCTCCGACGCATCCGCGGGCTGGGCGGCGGTGATCTCGGCGAGCGCGCGGACGGCGAGTTCGTCGCGCGCCGCGTGTCCTTCCGGTGAGAAGTCCGTCAGCTGGTCGTCGGACCCCGCGAAGCCCAGGTTGGTGGCCGTGATCGGGTCCAACGCCACGTAATCGCTGACGAATTTGTTGCTGATGTCGTGCACGGATGCCATGCGCCGAGACGCTACCTCGCACCTGTTCGCGCCAAAAGGTAGTTAGTCAAGCTCACGACCAACGGAGGGAACTGCGTCGTCCGGCCCGTGCTGGCAGGATGTCCGGGTGCGTCGATCCCGGGCACTTCTGCTGCCGGTCTTCCTGCTGCTCACCCTCTTCTCGCTGAGCGGTTGCGTTCGCGTCTACGCGGCCATGGCCGTGTCGGACGACGACCGCGTCTCCGGCGAGATCGTCGCGGCCACGCCTCCCACGCAGGACAACGATCCCGGTCCCCAGCTCAAGGTGCCGCCGGAGCTCGCGAACCGCGTCACCACCAAGCCGTACCGGGTGGAGCAGTACGCGGGCACGCAGCTGTTCTTCAACGACTTGTCGTTCGACGAGATACGCACGCTGTCGATGACCACCAGCTCGTCGAACAGCCGCTACAGCCTGAACTTCCGCCGGTCGGGTGATCTTGTCACGCTCTCGGGGTCGGTCGACCTGACCCAGGTGCCCGTGGAACGCGCCGACATCCAGGTGAAGGTGAGCTTCCCCGGCAAGGTCGTGAACACCAACGGCCGCGAAGAGGAGAACAACACGATCGCGTGGTCTCCGAAACCCGGTCAGGCGTCGATGCTGCAGGCCACCGTGCAGTACGCGGGCGAGAACTCCAGCTCGTTCTTCGGCTGGGCGCTGCTCGTCGCCGGGCTCACCGGCGGCGCCGCGCTGATCGTCGTCGTCCTCGCGCTCATCGCGCACAAGCGCAGCGCCGTGGCCTAGGACGTCAGGCCCGCGCCACCAGGCCGAGACGTCCCAGCACTTCCCGCGTCGCCTTGGCCCTGTTCATCGTGTAGAAGTGCAGCGCTGGCACGCCCTCGTCGAGCAGCCGCTGGCACATCTCGGTCGCGATGTCGATGCCGGTCGCGCGGAACCCCGCGACGTCGTCGGCGTACGGCTCCAGCCTGCGCGCGATGTCGGGCGGCAGGTCGGCGCCGGACAGCTCCACGATCTTGGACAGGCCGCGCGGCGACAGCATCGGCATGATCCCCGGCAGGATCGCCGCGGAGCAGCCTGCGGCCGCCACCCTGTCGCGCAGCCGCAGGAACGGCTCCGGCGCGTGGAAGAGCTGGGCCACCGCGTAGTCCGCGCCCGCGTTGAGCTTGCGCAGCAGGAACTTCAGGTCGGTGTCGAGATCGGCCGAGCGCGGGTGCCCGTACGGGAACGCCGCCACGCCCACGCAGAAGTCGCCGAGCTCGCGGACGAGCGACACCAGCTCGTCGGCGTAGTTGAGGCCCTCGGGGTGCGCGACCCACTCGCCCATCGGGTCGCCGGGAGGGTCGCCGCGCAGCGCGAGGACGTTGCGCACGCCGATCGCCGCGTACCAGCCGATGACGTTGCGCAGCTCGGCCACCGAGTGGTCGACGGCGGTCAGGTGCGCGACCGGCAGCAGCGTCGTCTCCTGCGCGATGCGGCCGGTGGCGCGGATCGTGCGGTCGCGGCGGGACCCGCCGGCGCCGTAGGTGATCGACACGAACGCCGGGTCGAGGCCCTCGAGCTCGCGGACGGCCTTCCAGAGGACCTTCTCGTCCTCGGCGTCCCGAGGCGGCAGGAACTCCACCGAGAACTTGGGTGACTCCCCTTGAAGCCGCTCCACCACCGACGTCATGGCACCAACACTAGTGGTACTTCCGGAGAGTGGGACACCCGCTCACGATGTGGTACGCGGCCCCGGCATGCGCGTGGTGCCGGACACAGCGGACCATGGACGTGTGTCCCACCACCCCGTCGACGTGTCGCTGCCCCGGCACGTCGAAGCAGCGTTGACCACGTACCTGGCCACCCGGCGCGCGTCCGGCGAAGCGATGGATCCGAGCTTCGCGAGCGCGGTCGACGCGCTCTCGGACTTCGTGCTGGGCGGCGGCAAGCGCATCCGCCCGACCTTCGCGTGGTGGGGGTGGCGCGCGGCCGGCGGCGACCCGGACGGCGAGCTCGCGGGCGAGGTGCTCACGGCGATCAGCTCGCTGGAGCTGATCCAGGCGTGCGCGCTGATCCACGACGACCTGATGGACGCCTCCTCGGTGCGCCGGGGCAAGCCGACCGTGCACATCGCGTTCGGCGCGCGGCACCGCGAGCAGGGCTGGCTCGGCTCGGCGGAGCGGTTCGGCATGTCGGCCGCCGTGCTGATCGGCGACATCGCGCTGGCGTGGGCGGACGACATGCTCTTCGCCGCCGGGCTGCCGTCCGACGTGCTGCGCCGGATGAGCGAGCCGTGGCGGGACATGCGCACCGAGATGCTCGCGGGCCAGTACCTGGACGTGCTCACGCAGGCGCGGGGCGACTCGTCCCCGGACGCGGCGGTGCGCATCGACCGGCTCAAGACCGCCGCGTACACCGTCGAGCGGCCGCTGCACATGGGCGCGGCGATGGCGGGCGGGGCACCGGAGCTCGTCGACGGACTGCGGGCGTTCGGCGCGGACATCGGCGTGGCGTTCCAGCTGCGCGACGACCTGCTCGGCGTGTTCGGCGACCCGGAGGTCACCGGCAAGCCCGCCGGTGACGATCTCTCCGAGGGCAAGCGGACGCTGCTCGTGGCACTCGGCATGCAGTTCGGCGCTGATATATTGGATATCGCTCTCGGCAAGCCCGACCTCGACCTCGACACGGTGGAGGAGGTCCGGCGCACGCTCGTGAAGGTCGGCGCCGTCGACGCCGTCGAGGAGCGCATCGAGGAACTGACGAAGAGCGCGCTGGCCGCGCTCGACGCGGCTCCCGTGGCGGAACCGGCCGCCGCGAAGCTCGCCGACCTCGCGATCAGCTCGACGAAGCGGGCCTTCTGAAGTCGATCATGAACCAAGATCGGCACCGCTTCCTGAGAGTTCATTAACACCTCGTTGCCGCTGTGCCCCGTTGCTTGCTGACGCTTGCCCGCCTTGTGCAACGATGTTCGGGCGATGGCAGCAACTCCGTCCCTCCCCCGCACGAGCTCCGAGGTGTCTCCGCAGGAGCTGCATCAAGCCGTGCGCGCGAACACGTACGCCATCCCCATCCGCACGACCATGCTCGGCCTGCTGGGCGTGGCGCTGATCGCGCTCGGGGGCATGGGCGCCGGCGCGATCCTCGAGCGCGACCCGCTGCTCGCCCAGGTCGGGCTGAGCTGGCTGCGCTACGGCCACGGCCGCGACCTCGCGAGCATGGTGCTGTACCTGGGGCTCGGCCTCGTCATCTGGGCGTGGGTGCGCCTGGGCCGTCTCGTGCGCTGGGGTGAGATCGGCGACTTCGCCGTGCTGGTCGCCGTGACGGTGTGGACGTTACCGCTGCTCTTCGCGCCGCCGCTGTTCAGCAAGGACATCTACAGCTACCTGGCGCAGGGGCAGCTCGCGCTGAGCGGCTACGACCCGTACCAGGTCGGGCCCGCCGTGCTGCAGAGCACGCTCAGCGAGAACGTCAGCTGGGTCTGGCAGCACACGCCCGCGCCGTACGGGCCGCTGTTCATCCTCGTCGCGAAGGCGATCGTGTGGGCGACGGACGCGAGCGTCATCCTCGGCGTCGTCGCCATGCGGTTCTCGCTCGCGGGCGGGCTGGTGCTGTTGTGCTGGGCGCTGCCGGGCCTGAGCAGGCACCTGGGCGGCAAGTCGACCATCGCGCTGTGGCTGGTGGCGGCGAACCCGCTGCTGCTCGTCCACCTCGTCGGAGGCGCGCACAACGACCTGCTGATGATCGGGCTGATGGCCGCCGGCGTGCTGCTGGTGCTCGACCGCAGGCACGTCCTCGGCTTCGTGCTGCTCGCCCTCGCGTTCTCGGTGAAGGCGACGGCGATCGTGATCGCGCCGTTCCTCATCTGGATCTGGGCGGCGCGTCTCGAGGGCGACAAGCGCGCCCAGTTCCGCAAGGCGCTGGTGCCCGGCCTCGTGGCGTTCCTCGGAACCTTCGCGGCCTGCACGGCCGTCGCCGGGGTGACGCTGGGCTGGATCCCCGCGCTGCGCAGCTCGTCGATGATCATCAACTGGCTGTCGCTGCCGAGCGCGGTCGGCGACTTCGTGCGCATGGTCGTCAACTGGTTCCTCTACGTCGACGGCGGCATCTTCATCGCCGTCGCGCGGGGCATCGGCTCGGTCGTGCTGATCTGGATCGCGTACACGCAGTGGTGGGCGGCGCGCGACGGCGACGCCCGCGACAACATCAAGCGCGGCACGCTGACCATGCTGGCCGTCGCGCTGCTCTCCCCCGCGACGCTGCCGTGGTACTTCAGCTGGCCGCTGGCGCTCGCCGCCGGGTTCGCGTGGAGCACGGGCGCCCTCGTCACGATGACGGTCGCGTCGGTGTTCCTGATGCTCGTGACGTTCCCGAACGGCGACACGGCGCTCTACTCGTGGGGTTACCTCTTCTTCGCCCTGGTGGTGTCGGGACTCGCGGCGCGGTCGCTGGTGAAGCCGGACCCGTTCGGCTTGTCCACCCGCTACGAATGAGGCTCGCCCCATGAACGTGGGCGCCGCCTACGACGCCTGCCGCCGCGTGAACGCGCGCTACGGCAAGACGTTCTTCCTCGCCACGACGCTGCTGCGACCCGGCCAACGCCCCGCCGTGCACGCCCTGTACGCGTTCGCGCGCTGGGCCGACGAGATCGTCGACGCCGCCGGGGTGGACGACCGCGCGGGCGAGCTCGACCGGCTGGAAAGGCTGCTGGACGAACCTCCGTCGAACGCCGTCCTGCACGCGCTGGCGGACACGACGAGCCGCTACGGCATCGACCGGGCGCTGTTCACCGACTTCCTGGCGTCGATGCGGATGGACCTCGACGTCACCGAGTACGCCGACCTCGACGCGCTCGGCGTCTACATGCGCGGCTCGGCCGAGGTCATCGGCCTGCAGATGCTGCCGGTGCTCGGCACCGTCGTCCCCCGCGCGGAGGCCGAGCCGTACGCGGCACGGCTCGGGGTGGCGTTCCAGCTGACGAACTTCCTGCGCGACGTCGGCGAGGACCTCGACCGCGGCCGCGTGTACCTGCCGCAGGACGTGCTCGCCGCGCACGGCGTCGACCAGGACCTTTTGCAATGGTGTCGATTGCACCGGCGCGCAAACGTCCGGGTGCAAAGGGCTCTCGACGAGCTCGTCGCACACTCACATGCGATATATCAGTTGGCCGAGCCGGGCATCGCGATGCTGTCGCCGTCGTCGCGGCCCTGCGTGCGGACGGCGTTCACGCTGTACCGCGACATCCTCGGGCTCGTCGGCTGCGAGGTGCTGTGGCGACGGGTGGCGGTGCCGAGGACGCGGCGGATCGCCGTGGCGGTGCCCGGCGCCGGGCGGGCACTGCTCGCACGGGCGATGACGAGGTGAACCCGGTCTTATCCCCGGCCGCCTCGTCCTGGACCGCGCCAGACCACGACCACGGCGACGACGTTCGACGTCGCGGAGGCGTACACGGTTGTGCCCGCGAAGAAGAGGCGCAGGTCAGCGGACGCGTCGATGGTGAGCCGGGTGGTGAAGGTCGCGTTCGGCCGGCAGTTCGTGGTGGTGATCGTGGTCCACGCCGAAGCGCCCACCCTGACCTGCGCGACCACGTCGAGGCCGAGCGTGAGCTGCCGCTCGCCCTCGACGCCGAGCTCGCCCTTGATCTGGAGCTGGTTGCCCTTCTTCAGCTTCACCTTCGCGCCGCCGGCGTCCAGTTCCAGCGTGGTGGGCTTCGCCTGGACGGCGGGGGCCGCGGGGGCGGCGGCCGGCGAGAGCAGCAGGCCGAAGGCAGCGAGAACGGCGAGCAGAGTCTCGGACATGCCCACCAGCTCAGGGGTTTCAGACGTCTCCCGCCTGCGAAGACGCCTGAAACCGCTGTTCCGGGTGAACTAGAAGCCCATGGCCTGCGCGCGGCGCTTTACCTCACGCCCACGGTCTCCGCGCAATGCTTCGATCGGAGTGCCGGGGAGGCTTTCGTCCTCCGTGAAGAGCCAGCGCAGGATCTCGTCCGTGGAGTAGTTCTGGTCGCGCAGCACCGTGATGGTGCCGGGCAGACCCTTCACCACCCCTCCGGCGGCGAGGAACGCCTCCGGGACGACGAGAACGCCGGCCCGCCGCTCGGCGAGCAGTTGCCCGTCGCGCAGCATTTGGTGGACCCGGGTGACCGGAAGTCCCATTCGGTCGGCCACCTCGGCGAGGCCGAGAACCTCGAGGTCGGCAGCCAGTACATCCGCAGCGGCAGGAATCGCACTCACGGGGGTCACGATGCCATAACCGAACTGGGAACGCCCTTCCGCCAACCGGGTCATCCTGAGCTTTACCATCTCGCACTGTGGAGAGGTCGGTTTCGAACGTGATGGGTGGACTGCTCGAGCAGCGCTACCGGGTGGACGCCGTGCTCGCGCGCGGTGGCATGTCCACCGTCTATCGAGGTCGCGACACCCGCCTCGATCGCGATGTGGCCGTCAAGGTGATGGATCCGCACCTGACGGCGGACCCGGCGTTCGTGGCGCGTTTCGAACGCGAGGCGCGGGCGGCGGCCCAGCTGCACCACCCGGCCGTGGTGTCCGTGCACGACCAGGGCGTCGACGGTGACCAGGTGTACCTGGTGATGGAGCTGGTCGACGGCGGAAACCTCCGCGACCTGCTGAACCAGCGCGGCAAGCTGCCTCCCGCCGTCGCGCTGAGCGTCCTCGGACCGGTGCTGTCGGCGTTGGGCGCGGCCCACCGCGCCGGGCTGGTGCATCGCGACGTGAAACCGGAGAACGTGCTGATCGGGCCCGGTGGCCAGGTCAAGGTGGCGGACTTCGGGCTGGCCCGCGCGATCGCCGAGAACGGCGTCACGAGCGACAGCGAGATCCTGGGCACCGTCGCCTACCTGTCACCCGAACAGGTCGAGACGGGCGCCGCGAACGCGCGCAGTGACGTGTACTCGGCCGGCATCGTGCTCTACGAGATGCTGGCGGGCAGGGCGCCGTACCGCGGCGAGACGCCCATCTCGGTGGCCTACCAGCACGTGAACTCGGACGTGCCGTCGATCCCG
The DNA here is from genome assembly GCF_035525475.1 of Lentzea sp. Taxonomy (GTDB): domain Bacteria; phylum Actinomycetota; class Actinomycetes; order Mycobacteriales; family Pseudonocardiaceae; genus Lentzea. The sequence goes on from NZ_DATLEC010000055.1 coordinate 9,209, forward strand.
GAGATCCCGCTGGCGCTCGACACGCTCGTGCGCAAGGCGACCCGGCGCGACCCGGTGCTGCGTCCCGTGAACGCCGACGCCTTCCTCGCCGAGCTGGAGCGCGTGGGCGCGGAGCTGGGCCTGACGCCCCAGCCGGTGCCCGTCCCCGGCACGGCGCCCGAGAACGACAGGACCGTCGTCATGCGACCGGTCCCGGTCTCGGTCGGCGCCACTCCCCCGTCTGCCGCCGAGGCGACCAGGCCCGTCGTGCAGAAGCCGCCCCTGAGCTCGGCGATGACCACCGTCCACACCGGTCCGCCGACGCCGCCGCCGGGCATCGCGGGCACCCGCACGATGGAGCGCCCCGAGCCGCCCCGGCGCCGGCCTCCCCAGAACCGGGCACCGCGCAAGCCCAAGGTCGACCCGGCCGAGGAGGAGCGCAAGCGCAGGAAGAAGCTCTTCGTCATCGGCGGCTCCGTGGTCGGCGTGCTGGTGCTGATCGTCGGCCTGTACTCGTGGTTCCTCGGCACCGGCCGCTACACCACGGTGCCCGCGGTCGTCGGGCAGTCCGAGCAGAACGCCGTGCAGCTGCTGCAAAGCGCCGGCCTGACGCCGCTGATCGAGAAGGTGCCGTCGGACGAGGTGCCGCTCGGCCAGGTCATCCGCTCCGAGCCCGGTCAGGACACGGAGCTGCGCAAGAACGAGGCCGTGCGGGTCATCGTGTCGCGCGGCAGGCCCGTGGTGCCGTTCGTCAGCGTGGGCGCCGAGGTCGACGCCGCCACCAAGGAGATCGAGGCTGCGGGCCTGAAGGCGGCCAAGGACCCCGCGAAGGACGCGTTCCACGACACGGTGCCGATCGGCAAGGTCGTGGCGCTCGACCCGCGGCCCGGCACGGCGCTCAAGATCAACGAACCGGTGACCCTCGTGCTCAGCAAGGGGCCGTCGCCGCGCACGCCGGTCCCGAACGTCACGGGCAAGACGAAGACCGAGGCGTTCGCGGAGCTGCAACGCGCCGGGATCGAGCCGGTGGAGGCCGGAGGCGACGAGGCGGCCGAGAACGACCAGTCGCGCGTGGTGCGGACGGACCCGGCCGCGGGCACGGTGCTGGAGGGGACGGGAGCCAAGCGCGTCACCGTGTTCTTCCAGAACGACCGGGAGGTCGAGGTTCCGGACGTGTCGCGCAAGAAGGTGCGCGAGGCCAAGGAAGAGCTCGAGCGGGCCGGCCTCAAGGTGAAGGTCGAGTTCAACAAGAGCGGCAACGCCACCGTCGTGAACCAGTCGATCCCGCCGCGGTCGCGGGTGAAGCGCGGGACCGAGATCACGATCTTCGGTCTCTAGCGGTGAGCGAGACGAAGGGCCCCGCGTTCACG
>NZ_DATLEC010000065.1:0-13916 GCF_035525475.1 Lentzea sp.
GGGTGACCTCCCCGCCTTCGGTGACCCGCAGCGCGAACGGCTGGAGCGCGGGCGCCACCCACACCCCGCCCTCGTCGTCCGCCGCGATGCCGTCCGGGGCCACGAAGTGCTCCCGCAGGTTCGCCCACACCCGCCGGTTGGACAGCGCGCCGTCGGCGGCCACGTCGAACGCGGTCAGCCCGAACGCGAGGGTCTCGGCCACCACGAGCGTCCCGTCGGGCAGGAAGCCCATCCCGTTGGGGAACTTGAGGTCCTCGGCGGCGACCGTCGCCGTGCCGTCCGGCCGGACGAGGGCCAGCGGCGTGCCGGGCGCGACCCAGTCCGGTTCCAGCATGGGTGCCTCGCCGCCCTCCGCGATGGCCGCGTGCAGGTCGAACCCGAAGTTGCCCACGTAGGCGCGGCCCTCGGCGTCCACCAGCATGTCGTTGGCGTGGAACGTGGCGATGCCGCCGAGGTCGGCGTGCTCGACCAGCTCGCCGTCCGGTTCCAGCCGCAGCACCCGGCGGTCCGTCATCGACACCACGAGCAGCCGCCCGTCCGGCAGCCAGCCGAGGCCGGAGGGCTGGCCGGGGACGGTGCAGACCAGTTCCTCCTCGCCGGTGGCCAGGTCCAGGGCGCGCACCTCGAGGTCGTAGAAGTCGGAGTAGTACAGCCGGCCGTCCGGCCCGCGCCGGGGTCCTTCGCCGAACCGGAGACCGTCGCGCAGCACCGTGGTGTCAGCCATGCTGACCGACCCTAGTGAGCCCCGGTGCCCGTCGCGTCCGCCGCGGCGGTGACGTCCGCGCGCCCCCGCAGCGGGGAGAGCAGCACCCAGAGCACGGCCAGGCACTGCCCGACGGCCGCCACCCACAGCGTCGGGACGATGCCCAGGCCGTCGCCCAGCAGGCCACCGACCAGCCCGCCCAGCGGGATCGTCCCCCACACCACGAACCGCACGCTGGCGTTCATCCGGCCCAGCAGGTGGTCGGGGCAGATCGCCTGCCGGTAGCTCACCTGGCCGACGTTGTAGACGACGATCCCGAACACGCTCACCGCCGCGCCCACCATCGGGAGCACGAGACCCCAGCCGTCCGAGACGAACGGCAACGCCAAGGTGAAAGGCCAGGTCAGCAGTGGGATGAGCCAGATCATCCTGGCCTGCCCGACGAGCAGTCCGATCCGGTAGGCGAACGCCGCGCCGAGCACGCCGCCGACCCCGCCCGCGCTGAGCACCAGACCGGCGGTTCCCTCGCTCAGGCCCACGGTCTGCAGCAGGAAGAGGATCATCACGGCGTTCTGGATGCCGTGGAAGAAGTTCGACGTGCCGGTGCAGGCCACGATCATGCGCAGGGTGACGTTGCCGAAGACGAACCGCAGCCCCTCCATGATCTCGCGGCGCAGGTGCGGGTCGGGGTGGCGTTCGGGCGCAGGCTCCACCGTCTGGATCCTGACCAGGAAGAACGCCGAGCTCAGGTAGCCCAGCCCGGTCGCGAGGACGCCGTTGGCCGCGCCGAGGAACTGGGCGGCGTAGCCCCCGATGGCGGGCCCGGACACCTCCGCGACCGACAGGCTGGCCTGCAGCTTCGAGTTGCCCTCGACGAGCTGGCCTCGCCCGACCAGTGACGGCAGGTACGACTGGTAGGCGACGTCGAAGAACACCGTGCAGACGCCCACGGCGAGGCTCACGACGATCAGCTGCGGCAGGCCGAGCAGGTCCAGCCACCACGCGACGGGCACGCTCAGCATCAGCGCGGCGCGGGCGACGTCCATCGCGACCATCAGCGGCTTGCGGCGCATCCGGTCGACCCACACGCCCGCGGGCAGGCCGATCACCAGGAACGCCATCGTGCTCGCCGCGGCCAGCAGGCCCATCTCGAACGGTGTCGCGTTCAGCACACCCGCCGCGAGCAGCGGGACGACCGTCGTGCCGACGTTCGCGCCGAACTGGCTGATGGTGTCGCCCGTCCAGAGCCTGCGGAAGTCGGGGTGCCCCCAAAGCGCCATGCCGGAAAGTCTGCGCCGAGTGATTGGAAGCTGTCAATCACTTAGACTTCCCCCGTGCCCCTCTCCCGCAAGCGCCGGCCCGCGACCAGCGACGAGGCCGCGGCTCTCAGCTCTGACCTGCGGCTGCGGATGATCCGCCTGACGTTCGACCGCCCGCTCACCAACAAGGAGCTGGCGGAACGCCTGGGCAAGGACCCGGCCACGACGCTGCACCACGTGCGCAAGCTCGTCGCCGCCGGGTTCCTCGAGGCCATGCCGCCACGGGTGGGCAACCGAGGGGCCAAAGAAATCCCCTATCGGTCGACAGGGCTTTCGTGGCAGCTCGACAACAGCGAAAATGCGGTCGCCGTAGGTGAGGCGATGTTGCACGCTTTCCTCGGCGAGGTCGCCGACATCGGGTTCCGTGACGTGGATCAGAGCCGTCTGGTCGTCACGGTCGACCCCGAGGAACTAAAGCAGCGGCTAGCGGCGTTGATGGATGAGCTGGCCGCGAAACCGGTGAAGCCGGATGTTCCCCGTGTGGCGATCTACCTCGCGGTGTATCCGGGGGACTAACAGTCCGTGGGACGATGAAGGGCAAATGACGGAAAACATCCAGAGCACAGAGTTCGACCCGGAGTTCGACTCGACGTGGGAGGAGGACGACTTCTCCACGGGTGACTACGAGCGCGCCGAGCGCGCCGCGTTGCGCCGTGTCGCCGGGCTGTCCACCGAACTCGAGGACATCACCGAGGTCGAGTACCGCCAGCTTCGCCTGGAGCGGGTCGTGCTCGTCGGGGTGTGGACCGAGGGCACCGCCGCCGACTCCGACGCCTCGATGGCCGAGCTCGCGCGCCTCGCCGAGACCGCTGGTTCCGAGGTCCTCGAAGGCGTCGTGCAGAGGCGCGACAAGCCGGACGCCGCGACGTACATCGGTTCCGGCAAGGTCTCCGAGCTGCGCGACGTCGTGCAGTCGACCGGCGCGGACACGGTGATCTGCGACGGTGAGCTCTCCCCCGGCCAGCTGCGCCAGCTGGAGGAGAAGCTCAAGGTCAAGGTCATCGACCGCACCGCGCTCATCCTGGACATCTTCGCGCAGCACGCGCGGTCCAAGGAGGGCAAGGCGCAGGTCGAGCTGGCCCAGCTGCAGTACCTGATGCCGCGCCTGCGCGGCTGGGGTGAGACGTTGTCGAGGCAGGCCGGCGGACGTGCCGGCGGCGGCAACGGCGGTGTGGGTCTGCGCGGTCCCGGTGAGACCAAGATCGAGACCGACCGGCGCCGGATCCGCGCGCGCATCTCCAAGCTGCGCCGCGAGATCGCCGCGATCGGCGTCATCCGCGAGACCAAGCGGGGCCGCCGCACGGCGAACGAGATCCCGAGCGTCGCCATCGCGGGCTACACGAACGCGGGCAAGTCCTCGCTGCTCAACGCTCTGACCGGCGCCGGAGTCCTGGTGGAGGACGCGCTGTTCGCCACCCTCGATCCGACGACGCGCCGCTCGCTGACGCCGGAAGGCCTGCCGTACACGCTGACGGACACCGTCGGCTTCGTCCGGCACCTGCCGCACCAGCTGGTCGAGGCGTTCCGCTCGACGCTGGAGGAGGTCGGCCAGTCCGACCTGCTCGTGCACGTGGTCGACGGCTCCGACGCCATGCCGGAACAGCAGGTCAAGGCCGTGCGCGAGGTCCTCGCCGAGATCAACGACAAGACCGACACGCCGATGCCGCGCGAGCTGCTCGTCGTGAACAAGATCGACGCGGTGGGCGACCTGGGCATGGCCCGGCTGCGGCACCTGTTCCCCGACGCGTCGTTCGTGTCGGCGCACTCGGGCGTCGGCATCGAGGAGCTGCGGGTCCGCATCTCCGAGCTGATGCCCCATCCCGAGGTCGTGGTCGAGGCCCTCGTACCGTACGCGCGCGGCGAGGTGGTGGCCCGCGTGCACCGCGACGGTGAGGTGCTGTCCGAGAAGCACACGGAGTCGGGCACGCTGCTCAGCGCCCGCGTGCGCCCGGACCTCGCCGGCGTGCTCGAGGAGTTCGCGACGAACGGGACGCCTGCTTGATCCTCCCGCCTCCACCGGTGGACGTGTGCCCGGTAGCCATGCAGGAGCTCTCCGGGCTCACGTCCGACGGCAAGCAGTTCTTCGCCGTCAGCGACAGCGACAACGGCACGCTGCGCATCCAGGTCATGGGGCGCGACTGCGTGGTAACGCGCACGATCACCGCGCCCGTCGACCCGTACGACGTCGAAGACCTGGCGATGACGCCGGACGGCACCCTCTGGGCGTCCGACACCGGCGACAACAACAAGTCCCGCTCCACGGTCGCCTTGCACAAGGTCACGCCTTCGGGCGCCGTGGAGCGGTTCCGCGTCACCTACCCGGACGGCAAGCACGACGCCGAGGCCTTGGTCATCGACAAGTCCGGTACGCCGTTCATCATCACCAAGGAGCCCCTCGGCTCCGCACTGGTATATCGCCCGACGGGCCCGCTCCGAACTGATATATCGGTTCCGCTGGAGCAGGTCGCACGTGTGTCGCTATCAACGACGGACACCCCCGGGGGCCCCCTGGAAGGCACCCTCGACTCGCGTCTCGTGACCGGTGCCGCCTTCACCGCAGACGGCACCGTCATCGCCCTGCGCACCTACACCGACGCCTACCTCTACCCGGTCTCCGACGGCGACGTCGCGAAGGCCCTGTCAGGCGACCCGGTCCGCGTCCCCCTGCCGGACGAGCCCCAGGGCGAGGCCATCGCCTTCGACCCGAACGGCACCCTGCTCTCCGCCTCGGAGGGAACCGGCACCTCGATCCGCGCCGTCCAGGGCGCCGCGGCCCTGGCCCAGCCCTCGGTACCGGCGACGACCACGACTCCGCCACCGGCCGCCGCGGACCAACCGCAGGCCGCGCCGCAACCGAGCTCGTCCTGGCAGAACTGGCCGCTGGCCCTGACGCTGGGCGGCATCATCCTCGTCACCGCCCTGGTCATCGGCCTCCGCTTCCGCCGCCGCGCCTGACATCCGATACATCAGTCCCAGGCGACGGGCATCCGCTCCAGCCCGCCGATCACCAGGCTCGCGCGGTGCGGCAGCTCGTCCTCGGCCACGGCCAGCCGCAGCTTCGGGAACCGCCGGAACAGCCCGGGGAAGGCGATCCTCAGCTCGATCCGCGCGAGGTGCTGCCCGATGCACTGGTGGACGCCGTGCCCGAACGCGAGGTGCCCGGCCGTCCCGCGAGCGAGGTCGAGCACGCCGGGATCGGCGTAGCGCGCCGGGTCGTGGTTCGCCGCCGCGAGCTCGACCAGCACGGTGTCGCCCGCCCGCACGACAACGCCGTCGAGCTCGACGTCCTCCAGCGCCGTCCGCGCGGTCGCGGGTGTCAGGCTGATGTACCGCAGCAGTTCCTCGACGGCGGCGTCGGGATCGGCGAGCATCGCCTCCACGCGTGCCGGGTCCCGGAGCAGTTCCAACGTGCCGAGCGACAGCATGTTCGTCGTCGTGTCGAGTCCACCGCCGAGCAGCGCCATGCCCATGGCCGCCATCTCGTCGTCCGTGAGGCTGCCGTCGACTCCGGCGGGTTCCGCGCTGACCAGGTCGCTGAGCACGTCGTCGGTCGGGTGGTCCCGCTTGGCCGCGACCATCTCCAGCATGAACCGCTGAAGCCGCTCGAACGCGGCGTACATCGCCGCGCCCCCGTCGGCCTCCGCGCCGCTGGCCCCGGTCAGCAGCACGGCGTCCTGCTGGAACTCCACACGCCGCTCGTACGGCACACCCAGCAGTTCGCAGATCATCAACCCCGGCACCGGCACCGCGAAGTGCTCCACCAGGTCCGCCGGCGATCCCTGCGCAGCCAGCGCGTCGAGGTGCTCGGCCGTGATCACCTCCAGCCGCTCGGCGAGCAGCCGCATCCGCCGGACGGTGAACTGACCGGTCAGCCTGCTGCGGTACCGGGTGTGGTCCGGCGGGTCGTGGTCGGTGAACGCGCCGGGCGGTGACGGCGGCGCGTCACCGGGACTGCCCGGCCCGAACGGGTTGTGCATCAAATCCGGCCGGATGCTGAACCGACCGTCCGCCAGCACCGCGCGCACGGTCGGGTGATCGTGCGCTCTCCAACCGGCGTGTCCGTCCGGGAACGTCATCGGACTCAGTGGCATCGTTTCCCCCTTGCAACGAGCTCGTTTCCTCTCCTTGCAAGCTAAGAACGTTTGTGGACGAAGTCAAAAGACTCATTGCAATGGCCTCGACCGCAAGGCACCATGGGGTTGTGCCTGGTAAACGGCTGGACGAAGAAGAACGGCAGCTCATCGCCCAGTTCCTGTGGGACGGGCTGGGCTACTCCGAAATCGGGAGGCGGTTGCACAGGCCCGCGTCGACCATTCAGCGCGAGGTGGTCCGCAACGGCGGCCACAACAGCTACCGGCCGGGTGCCGCGCACCGCGCCGCGAGCGAGCGGGCCACGCGCCGGATGCCCGCGGTCGACGACCTGGACGTCGACGAGGAGGCCTACTCGTTCGGACGCAGCCCGGGCAAGGTGCGGGACTTCCGCCAGCGGCTCGTCGCGTCGTTCGTGCAGACCGGCTTCCCGAGGACGGCCGCCCGGATCCTGGTCGAGCTCTTCATGGTCGACAGGGGCAGTCTGTCCGCGACAGAGCTCGTGCTCCGGCTCTCGGTCAGCCCCGGCACCGTGTCACGGCAGACGACCTACCTGCAGGACCTGGGACTGCTGCGCAGCGAGCGCGACGGCAAACGCGTGCGGTACTTCCTCGACGACGACATCTGGTACCGCGCGTGGCTGTCCAGCGCCCAGCGCCACTCGACCTGGGCGGACACCGCACTGGAAGGTGCCGAGATCTTCGGTCTCGGCACGCCGGTGGGTGCCCGCCTCAAGGACATGGGCCAGTTCTTCGCCTTCGTCGTCGTGGATCTGGAGGCCACGCGACAGAAGTGGCTCGACTTCTTCGAGAAGAAGAAACGCGCCAGGGGAGAAGCTACGGAAGGCGCCTGAGCACGGTGACGACCTTGCCGAGGATGGTGGCCTCGTCGCCGTTGATCGGCTGGTAGGCCGTGTTGTGCGGCATCAGCCACACGTGGCCGTCCTTGCGCTTGAACGTCTTCACCGTGGCCTCGCCGTCGATCATCGCGGCGACGATCTCGCCCTGGTCGGCGGTCGGCTGCTTGCGGATCACGACCCAGTCGCCGTCGGTGATCGCGGCGTCGATCATCGAGTCGCCGACGACGCGCAGCAGGAAGAGCTCGCCCTCGCCCACGATCTCGCGCGGCAGCGGGAACACGTCCTCGATCGACTCCTCCGCCAGGATCGGCCCACCGGCGGCGATGCGGCCGACCATCGGCACGTACGCGGGCGTCGGCTTGGACATCGGGTCGAGACCGGGGTCGATCTCGGTGGGCAGCACGCCGACCGCGCGCGGGCGGTTCGGGTCGCGGCGCAGGAAGCCCTTCCGCTCCAGCGCGCGCAGCTGGTACGCGACCGACGAGGTGGACGTCAGACCCACGGCCTCACCGATCTCGCGCACGCTCGGCGGGTAGCCGAAGCGGTCGAGCCAGTCGCGAATCACGTCGAGCACCTTGCGCTGGCGCAAGGTCAGGCCGGCGTTTCCCGCGATCTCGCTCACCTCTGGTGTCGCAAGAGCGGGGTCCGGATCGGTCGTCTTGCCTGCCACGGTCGCTGTCCTCCTCGCCGCCCCCAGTTCGAATGGGATTCCGGCTCCGTCGATCTTCGTGGTCGACGGTAGTCGTGTTTGCTGCGCAGATCAAACACCTGTTCGAGCTATTTGGGCGCGTGTTGTGGCGTCGGAGGAGTCGCCGTGGTAGAAATTCGCACTGACGTTCGATCGAACCCCTGTTCGATCATGGTGGTTGACCTGCGATGGAGGTCCTCATGGCGGTGCTCGTCGAGAAGCGGTTGCGCATTGCCGAGGACGCGGACGTCGCAGCGGGACGTCCACTCCGTTCGGGTCCCCGCGTCATGCCGCGCCGCCCCGCGACGAGGCCGCACCAGGTCGTCGTGCCCGCCACCCGCGAGTCGAGTTCGTGCGAGGTCCGCCCGAAGCGCGAGTCGATGCTCGAGCTCGTCGCCGTCGGCGTGCTGAGCGCTCTGACGATCATCGCGCTCGGCGTGCTCTACCTCCAGCAGGTGGGGGTCGCCCCGTAGTCCTGCCCCCACATCTTGTGTTCGCACGCCCACCTCGACGTGTTCGCTCCGTCATGAGGTGGGCGTCGCTGTGTAATCACCCCTGATCGGCCTCGGTTCCTCCAACGGAGTGACGCACGACGCGCGTGTCGAGTTGCGCCGGGCCTCCGTCGCGATCTAGGTTCTACCCCTACATCTAGTGGTTGCACCGTTGTAGTAGTCCACAGGTTGTGGGTAACCCGATCAGTGAGGCTGCTGCGGTGAATGCTGCGCGGGGAAGGGGTGAGGTGGCGTGCGGTGTCCGTTCTGCCGCCATTCGGACTCGCGGGTGGTCGACTCCCGCGAGGTCGACGAGGGTCAGGTGATCCGTCGCCGGCGCTCCTGCAACAGCTGCAGCCGCAGGTTCACCACGGTCGAGGAAGCGGTTCTCGCCGTGGTCAAGCGCTCCGGCGTGACGGAGCCCTTCAGCCGCGACAAGGTGGTCGTCGGCGTGCGCAGGGCGTGCCAGGGCCGCCCGGTCGACGAGGACGCGTTCCAGGTCCTGGCCCAGCAGGTGGAAGAGTCGATCCGGTCGACGGGGTGCGCGGAAATCGCGAGCCACGAGGTGGGCCTCGCGATTCTCGGCCCCCTGCGCGAACTCGACGAGGTCGCTTATCTGCGCTTCGCGAGTGTTTACAGGTCCTTCTCGTCCGTCGAGGACTTCGAGAAGGAAATCCTTGATCTTCGCACTGCCCGTGCCGAGGAAGCACCGGTCGAGCAGTGATCCGCGTGCTCTGAAGCGCGCGAGGCAATCATCTTTTTCTCAGTACCAGCACGAGGGAGATCCACCGTGACCGAGACCGTCGGCGGCTCAGCCAAGAAGACAGCCGCACGGGCGGCTGCCAAGCCTGCCGCGCTGAAGATCCAGCGCGTCTACACCACCGAGGGCCGCCACCCCTATGACGAGGTCACCTGGGAGCGCCGCGACGTCGTCATGACGAACTGGCGCGACGGCTCGGTGAACTTCGAGCAGCGCGGTGTCGAGTTCCCCGAGTTCTGGTCGGTGAACGCCACCAACATCGTCACCAGCAAGTACTTCCGCGGTGCCGTCGGCAGCGAGGTGCGCGAGCAGTCGCTGCGCCAGCTGATCGACCGCGTCGTGAAGACCTACGTCGGCGCGGGCAAGGAGCACGGCTACTTCGCGGGTGACGCCGACGCCGAGATCTTCGAGCACGAGCTCACCTACATGCTGCTGCACCAGGTGTTCAGCTTCAACTCGCCGGTGTGGTTCAACGTCGGCACCAGCTCGCCGCAGCAGGTCAGCGCGTGCTTCATCCTCGCGGTCGACGACACGATGGAGTCGATCCTCAACTGGTACCGCGAGGAGGGCCTGATCTTCAAGGGCGGCTCCGGTGCCGGCCTGAACCTCTCGCGCATCCGTTCGTCGAAGGAGCTGCTGTCCTCCGGCGGCACCGCGTCCGGCCCCGTGTCGTTCATGCGCGGCGCCGACGCGTCCGCGGGCACCATCAAGTCCGGTGGCGCCACCCGCCGCGCGGCCAAGATGGTCGTCCTCGACGTCGACCACCCGGACGTCGTGGAGTTCATCGAGACCAAGGCGCGCGAAGAGGACAAGATCCGCGCGCTGCGCGACGCCGGGTTCGACATGGACCTCGGCGGCGCGGACATCGTGTCGGTGCAGTACCAGAACGCGAACAACTCGATCCGCGTGTCGGACGAGTTCATGCACGCCTACGAGAGCGGCGGCGAGTTCGGGCTGCGCGCCCGTCAGACCGGCGAGGTCATCGAGCGCGTCGACGCCAAGGAGCTGTTCGGCAAGCTCGCGAAGGCCGCGTGGGAGTGCGCCGACCCCGGCATCCAGTACGACGACACGATCAACGACTGGCACACCTGCCCGGAGTCGGGCCGCATCACCGCGTCCAACCCGTGCTCGGAGTACATGCACCTCGACAACTCGAGCTGCAACCTCGCGTCGCTGAACCTGATGAAGTTCCTCGGTGACGACGGCCGCTTCGACGCCGTCACGTTCGCCAAGGCCGTCGAGCTGATCATCACCGCGATGGACATCTCGATCTGCTTCGCGGACTTCCCGACCGAGCCGATCGCGGAGACCACCCGCAAGTTCCGCCAGCTCGGCATCGGCTACGCCAACCTCGGCGCGCTGCTGATGGCGACCGGCCACGCGTACGACTCCGAGGGCGGCCGCGCGCTCGCCGCGACCATCACCTCGCTGATGACGGGTGTCTCCTACCGCCGTTCCGCCGAGCTCGCGGGCATCGTCGGCGCCTACGACGGCTACAAGCGCAACGCCTCGGCGCACCAGCGCGTCATGCGCAAGCACGCCGCCGCCAACGACCTGATCCGCACCTACCACGCGAACGACGCGGCGGTGCACAGGGTCTCGACCGAGGCGTGGCAGCAGGCGCTGGAGATCGGCGCGAAGAACGGCTGGCGCAACGCCCAGGCGTCCGTGCTGGCCCCCACCGGCACCATCGGCCTGATGATGGACTGCGACACCACCGGTATCGAGCCGGACCTGGCCCTGATCAAGTTCAAGAAGCTCGTCGGCGGCGGTTCGATGCAGATCGTCAACCAGACGGTGCCGCGCGCCCTGAAGGCCCTGGGCTACCAGGACGAGCAGATCGAGGCGATCGTCGAGTTCATCGCCGAGCACGGCCACGTCATCGACGCGCCGGGCCTGCGCCGCGAGCACTACGAGGTCTTCGACTGCGCCATGGGCGAGCGCTCCATCGCGCCCATGGGCCACGTGCGGATGATGGCGGCCGCGCAGCCGTTCCTGTCCGGCGCGATCTCCAAGACGGTCAACATGCCGGAGACGGCGACCGTCGAGGAGGTCGAGGAGATCTACTACCAGGGCTGGAAGCTCGGCCTGAAGGCGCTCGCGATCTACCGCGACAACTGCAAGGTCGGCCAGCCGCTGTCGGCGGGCAAGGGCGCGAACAAGGGCGCCGAGGCCAAGACCGAGACCGTCGTCGAGTACCGCCCGGTCCGCAAGCGCCTGCCGAAGAAGCGCCCGTCGCAGACCGTGTCGTTCACGGTCGGTGGCGCCGAGGGCTACCTGCACGCCGGGTCCTACCCGGACAACGGCCTCGGCGAGATCTTCGTCAAGCTGGGCAAGCAGGGCTCGACGCTGGCCGGCGTGATGGACGCGTTCTCGATGTCCATCTCGGTGGGTCTGCAGTACGGCATCCCGCTGGAGTTCTACGTCTCGAAGTTCCAGAACCTGCGCTTCGAGCCGGCGGGCATGACCGACGACCCGGACGTGCGCATCGCGACGTCGGTGCTGGACTACCTGTTCCGCCGCCTCGCGCTCGACTACCTGCCGTACGACAAGCGCGCGCAGCTCGGCATCTTCACGGCCGACGAGCGTTCGGCGCAGGTGGCCGGCGAGTACGGCGCGCCGGCGTCGTCCGATGTGGACCTCGAGGGTCTGCGCGGCTCGGTGGAGGCGGCTCCGGTCGTCGAGGTCGAGGCGGCGGCCCCGAAGCAGGTCGGCAGCTCGACCGAGCTGCTGGAGCTGCACCTGGGCAAGGCGGCCGACGCGCCGCTGTGCATGACCTGCGGGACGAAGATGCGTCCGGCCGGCTCCTGCTACCTGTGCGAGGGCTGCGGCAGCACGTCCGGCTGCAGCTGATCCAGAACAGTGACCGCCTGCTGGGGGAGCGTTCTCCCAGCAGGCGGTTCGCCGTCACGGCAGCGTGATCCCGTGACGGTCGGCCAGCTTCTTCTCGATCTCCGCGATCACGCACGCGATCGTCGACGGGTTGAGCCGGCCCTCTCCGAAGTGGACGATGGTCTTCGCGAACTCGTCCGCGGCCAGCGCCCGGCACTCGGCGTTGAGCGAGTGGTGGTCGACCCCGGCCTCCCGGAAGATCTCCAGCGGCTTCCTGCCGAAGATGACCTCGAACTCCTCCCAGCCCCGCAACGTCCAGTACGTGTCGGGGGAGGAGACGCCGGTCGCCCTCAGCCACCGCCACATGTACTGCGGATCCTGGTGGCTCGGCGCCTCACGGCGGCATCGCGCGCACAGCAGCACGAGGTTCTCCGCGTTGTCGGTCCCACCCAGCGCCACGGGAACGATGTGGCACTTCTCGAGCCTTGTCCTGTAGCCGCACCGCCAGCAGCGTTCGTGTGCCGTGCTCCAGTCGACGGACATCTCGACCTCGTGCTCGACCCAGTACGCGACAATCTGCGTGGTGCTCGCCGCCATGTGACCTCCCCAGTCGTCGATCATTCTGTCGGTCGCGAAGGCGATTCCGTTTCACGTACGGGCAACTGGTAGAACAACGGGACCAAGGGGGAGAGATGCCTTCGTTCGACGACTTACGCCGTTACCTGCTCGGCCAGCTCAACGCCGCTGTCCGGCGTCCTGGCATGTACGGCGGCGAGGCGGTGATCCTCACCCTGCTCGACGCGCTGGCGTTCGCCGACGACCGCACCGACCGGTGGCAGGCCGAGCTCGACTCGCTGGTGAAGCGGGGCGCGGCGAACGCGGCGATGGTCAGCGGCGCGGTGCACGAGGTGCTCGGCCACCGCAGCGAGGACGTCATGGCGTCGGTGTACGCGGACCTCGCGCACCGGCAGGGCTGGCTGTCGCTCGACGCCGACAGCCGCATCCCCGGTGTCCTCGGCGAACGGGACTGCCAGCTCGACGACGTGATCGCGGAGTACGGCGAGCCGCCGTTGTGGCTGGGCGGCACGAACCCCAAGTACTCGAAGACACTCGGCTACCCGGACCGGTCGGGTTCGCTGGTGTTCTTCCACTTCATGCCGGAACTGCGACTCATGGCGACAAGGCGCGGCGACGGCAGTTTCCGCGACAGCTTCGTCTTCACCCCCGCCGGGCTGTCGCGGTGAACCAGGCGACCCACGGCGTTCGCGGGAGAACCGGGTAAAGTCGCAGGTGATGCGCATTGTCCTGCACGCACGTGCGCGCCTGGACCTCGCATACGACTCGCTCGCCGGACTCTCCGTCGGCGACGCTCTGGGCGCACAGTTCTTCATGGTCGGCCGCTCGTTGCCCGACCTCGTGGCCGGCAGGCCGCCACGAGGGCCCTGGGAGTGGACCGACGACACCGAAATGGCCTGCAACCTCGTCGCCGAGCTCCGTGACCACGGTGAGGTGGACCAGAACCGGCTCGCGGCGACGTTCGCCGACCGCTGCGAGCCCTACCGCGGATACGGCGCGGGAGCCTTCACCATCCTGCGCGAGATCCGCCAGGGCACGCCGTGGGAAGAGGCGGCCTCCAGCGCGTTCGACGGCCAGGGTTCCTGCGGCAACGGCGCGGCGATGCGGATCGCACCGCTGGGCGCGTACTTCGCGGACGACCCGGAAACCCTGACCGCACAGGCGATCCGGGCCAGTGAGGTGACACACCAGCACCCGGAGGGCATCGCGGGCGGCGTCGCCGTGGCTCACGCGTCGGCCATCGCGGCGAAGCCCGCCTGGCGGGAACTCCGTCTCGTGACCTCCTCGGCGGTGTCCTCGACCACCTCGGGAAGTCGTTCGTGCGCAAGGGGATCGAGAAGGCACGCGAGATCACCGATGCCGGAGAGGCGGCGTACGTCCTCGGCAACGGGTCCCGCGTCACGGCGCAGGACACCGTCCCGTTCACGCTCTGGGTCGCCGCCCACCACCTCGACGACTACCGCGCCGCGATCACGACGTGCGTCGAAGCAGGCGGTGACGTCGACACGACAGCCGCGATCGTCGGTGGCATCATCGCGACCCCGCCGCCGGAGTGGGTCGCGGAACGCGAACCCCTCCCGGACTGGGTGAGCCGCTAGT
>NZ_DATLEC010000071.1:0-45152 GCF_035525475.1 Lentzea sp.
ACGAGCGGCCCGACGGTGGCAGCGAACCGTTTGCGTAGCAGCTGACTCGCGCACACCGTGGCGGGATCTTCACGACCTCAATGCCGGCGTCGACGAGGACGGACTGAAAGTCGAAAGTCATTGGCACGAATGATTCAAACACACCCGCTGGCCCGCTATACCAGTTTCAAGCTATCCAACACCGCGTGAACACGCGGATGTTACACGCTTGCTACACCGGAGGGGTCCTGTCCCCTCGGACACGAGAATATCGCAAATTTGCGACGTCGACGTGGCAGGTGCTCAAGTCCACTTGAGCACCTGTTTTGCGTTTCCATTCCACCTGCAGGTGGCGTTCGATGAGCATTTTCTACATCCGCCCGATCGTTTACGGGCTTCAGATTGACGGGGCCCGGCCTCGATTACAACACTCCCGACAGGAATTACCAGCGGGGTGACACCAGCGAGACCGGGAACTCCCGCGGATCCGGGCAGGTCTGCGCCGAATTCTGGATGCGCAACGGCGACCGCTGGGAATCAATCGGAAAGCCGTGCGTGAACGTCGGCTGACGACCATCGGACATGCGGGGTCCGCATATCCAGGGAGCGTGTCCGTGTTTCGGGAATGAAATGTGCGCCATGGCGCGGCCGTCCGCACGTCGACATCGAGCCAGCCGGCCACCAGCTCCGATGCGCGGCACAGAGCTCTGGCACCCCGCAGGAAGCTGCGCGAGTTCGAGGCGGACGGTCTCGTCGCGCACCGTCCACGCCGAGTCCCCTCCCGGGTCGAGTACGGTCTCACCGCACTAGGGCGGAGCTTGAGCCCCGTGGTGGAGCAGCTGAAGGCCTGGGGTGAGTATTACCGCAGTTCAGCCCGCGAATCACGGGCGAGCGCGCTCCCCTCGTGACGGAGCGGCTCGAGCGGAACTGGATTTCGCCGTTTGTCGATCCGACGCCCGCGCTGTACGTCGTAGGGTGAGGCCGCCTGTGGAGGCGGCCCGCACCGAGAGGTTGACGACGTGGCGAAGTACATGATCCTCATCTACGGCGACGCCGAGCAGTGGGCAGCGATGACCGAGGAGCAGTGGCAGGCGCACCACGCCGGTTACGGGGCGTTCATGGCCAAGGCCGGCGCCCGCCTCCTCGACGGTCAGCAGCTCGAGCCGACCACCACGTCGCTGCGCGCGGACGCCGGAGGTCAGGTCCACACCACCGACGACCCGTTCCTGGAGGCCAAGGAAGGACTCGGCGGCTACTTCCTGGTCGAGGCGGCCGACCTGGACGAGGCGCTGGAGATGGCGCGGCTGCTGCCGGAGCTCAACTACACGCACAGCGGTCTGGAAGTCCGCCCGCTGGTCGAGCGGGGGTGACCGACCCGCACGACGAGGTCGTCGCGGCGGTGAGGGAGGCCCACCGCCGCGACTGGGCCAAGGTGCTCGGCGTGACCGCCCAGCTCACCCGGGATCTCGACCTGGCGGAGGAGTGCGCGCAGGACGCGTGCGCGCAGGCCCTCGAGACCTGGGGCGAGACGGGGTTCCGGCGCGGCTGGGCGCCTGGCTGACCACCACCGCCCGCAACCGGGCCCGCGACCTTGACGCGCCGCGAGTCCGGGTTCCGCCGCAGGATGCCCCTGCTGGTCGCGGACGAGACGGTGCCGGGACCGGAGGCCCTCGACGACGACCGGCTCAGGCTCATCTTCACGTGCAGCCACCCGGCGTTGTCGACGGACGCCCAGGTCGCGCTGACGCTGCGGCTGGTGTGCGGGTTGTCCAGGCCCGAGGTGGTCAGGGCGTTCCTGGTGCCGCGGCCACCATGGCCGCCCGCATCACCCGCGCCAAGAAGAAGATCGCCGCGGCTCGCATCCCCTACCGGGTGCCGGGCCCGGACCAGCTGGAAAAGCGGGTCAGCGCCGTCCTCGAGGTCGTCCACCTCATCTTCACCACCGGGCACACCGCCCCGTTCGGCGACCAGCTGGTGCGCCGCGACCTGACCGGCAGCGCGATCCGGCTGGCGCGGCTGCCGCACCTGCTCATGCCGGCCAGCGCCGAGACCAGCGCGTTGCTCGCCCTGCTGCTTGCTCACCGCAGCGCCGCAGCTCAGGACACGGGACGGTACTCGTTGATGACTTCCCCGAGGATCTGGGTCCGCAGGATCCTTGGGGCTGTCCAGCCGGGTGTGGCAGGGGTTCGCTCCTGCGCGTCGGGTGGTCGTCGGTCTCGGGATGGGTGCGGTCGGTGTCTGTTGTAGTGATCTTGAAATGTGGCGAGGACCTCCCTGCGGATGGTGCCGATCACCCGCTCACAGTGGCATTCATGCGCGGCGCTTGGGGCGCACTGAGCAGCACCTTCACCTCCTCGGGTTCGAAGGCGACGTTGAAGGAGGCGCTGTGCTCCCTGTCGCGATCGCGGAGGACGAAGCGCAAGGACTCGACGCGGTTGCCCAGGTCGCTGGCGAGGTTGCGAGCCTGCTGGCACGGACAGCTGTGCGCGAGTCGCGCGGTACAGCAGCGAAAGGATCATCCAGGCAGCATCCAGCTGCTGTCCGAGGGGTTGTGCGTAGCTGCCACCTGCAGCGATGACCTTGCGAATCCCACAGCCTTCCTTTAGTCAGGTGTCCGGCGATCACGGTTGTCGATAGGAGCGATGGGGGTAGGAGTTGTACACGTTCTGTCGATACGGGGCCGCGTTGGTGCTGTTCGTCTATGGGTTCGCGAAGCTCAACGGGTCGCAGTTCACGGTTCTGTCGTCCGAATTGGACAAGCCAATGGGTGATGTCTCAGGTTTCTGGCTGACCTGGCACTACTTTGGCTTCTCGCCGATTTTCGGCACGTTGGTCGCGCTGGTCCAGATCACTCTCGGCGTACTGCTGTGCTGGCGCAAGACCACATTGATGGCCGCGTGCGGCGGGCTGGGCGTGCTCGCCACGATCACGCTGATCGACCTGGCCTATGGCGTCGACGCCAGCGCTACCGTGATGGCTGCGGCAACCACTGCCTGCCTGGGTTTCGTGGTGGCCCGGCATCGTGCTGACCTCGTGCGCGTGCTCTGGACCGACCAGCACTCCACCGACGCACAAGGTATGCGCGAGGTCATCGTGAGGGTGATCATCCAGGTCGCGGTGCTGGTCGCCGCGTTCGCTGGCACATACTGGATTGCCAATGAGAACAACCGTGCGCCGACGCCGCTGGATGGCGCCTGGGAGGTCCGTACCGGAACCTACCAGCCAGTCGGCACTGTTCGTCCGGTTGAGCGCCTGTACTTCGAGTACAACCGCGCCTACCTGGTGGTCTTCCGCTTCGGCAACCACTGGATCGAGCACCATTTCGAGGTTGACCCCGCACGGCGAGAGCTGCGGATGTGGGAACAATGGCTACGCAAAGACACGCCCCTGTTGTTCAACGGTGCCTATGAGCTGACCGGCGATCGACTGGTGATCACCGGAACCTCTGATAACAACGCCTCCCCCGTTCGCCTCGAGCTCACCCGACTCAGGAATCGCTGAAACGGATCTAAGCCACTGTTTTCTGATGTCAACGGCGCGCTCATGGCTTCCGATCGCGCACGCCGAGTGGCAGCGGTACACGACGCCCGAGTACGTCAACCGCATCACGGTCGACGAGACCGGGCGCATCTACATCGTCGACGACAAGGGCCTGCTCAAGGTCTACCTGTGGAACAACACCGAGAAGAAGTGGCTCAACCCGTCGGGTGATGTGGTCGCCAAGGGCTGGGGCCAGTACGACTCGACCACCGCTGGTGGCGCGGGCGTGCTGTACGCGCGCAAGGCCACCGGCGAACTGATCCGCTTCCGGTACCACCCCGAGTCGCAGCGGTTCGTCCAGAGCGCCAAGCAGGTCGGCACCGGCGGGAACGGCTTCAAGCGCATCTTCTCGCCTGGCGGCGACGTGCTTTACGGCGTGTGCCCCGACCGCGTGATGCCCTGGTACCGCTACATCGAGTCGACCGACTCGTGGGTGGACGGCGACAACACCGGTGTCCCGATCGGACAGGGCTGGGGCGCCGACGACACCACCGCGATGAGCGATGCCTGCGAGCTCACGTCCGTGCCGTTCCCGCAGCGCGTGACCGCTCCGCTCGACCACCGCGCGCCCGCACGCGCGATCATGGGCAAAGACGGTGTGCCACAGTACTTCTACGTCAACAGCAACGGGCAACTGGTGCACGGCAAGCAAGTCAGGACCACGGACCCGACGATCGTGCACCTCGCCGCGCTCAACGGCGGCGGATTCACCAGGACCCCGCCGCCGTGCTCGGCACCGGAGACCGGCTGCAGGCGTTCGCACTCCCGGACTGGGCTGGCCACCTGGCGTACGGTCCCCGGCGGCCAGGTTGCCGGCATGCCCGCCGCCGTGGTGAACACGTCCGTTGACGGCAAGCTTCGGCAACCCGGCCGCCGCCGTCGACAGGGACGGCCGAATCCGCGTGTCCGTGCGCGGGAGCGACACCTACGTTCACGTGACCGCGCAAAAGGCACCCGGCAGCTCGGTCTACCGGCAGTGGAGCGTGCTGGAGGACGCACGGATCGGAATGAGGTGGCCATCGGACACCGACACCACGATGCTGTCCACGCAGGGCGGAGACGTATTGATCACCTTCCGCGACAGCGGTGAGGTGCCGTACTTCTTCCAGACTGAGGCAGTGGCACCGGAGGCGATTTCCGCGCGGGCGGCGATCACCACGCCCGCCGAGGTCGGATACGTCGGAGGCCCTGTTCGCAGGTGAACAGGAGGGCGGCAGGTGGTCCGCCGCAGCCGTCGGCCGTTCACCTGTTCGAGGTCCGTCTGGCGAGGTCGTCGACTGCAACACGAAGATCCTGTTGTCCGCCGAGAAGATCGACGGCTGACGGCCACCGCTGATGGAGCGGATGGCATCGCCGTCAACTGCGACGGGAATGCACCTGGCCGTGAACACCGCGGGTCGGTCACTG
This sequence comes from Lentzea sp., assembly GCF_035525475.1. Taxonomy (GTDB): domain Bacteria; phylum Actinomycetota; class Actinomycetes; order Mycobacteriales; family Pseudonocardiaceae; genus Lentzea. The sequence continues at coordinate 4,927 of NZ_DATLEC010000071.1, forward strand.
GCGGTGATCCTCACGCCCGACCAGGCCGGCGACAACCCGAGCACCTGCACCGCGTTGCGGCAGCGGCGGATCAGGGTCACCACTCCCGAGCGCATCGACCAGATCGCTCACCGCAAGGCCCAGGTTTCGGCCCCGATCTCTACGACCTGCGGAACGTGGTCGAGCGCTGCTTCAACCGCCTCGAGCAGTTCCGCGGCCTGGCCACCAGGTTCGCCGAACGAGCCGCCTACCTGCCCGAACGACATTTCAGCAGGCGCGGTGTCAGTCCTGGGTGGATGTCGTGGCTGTGAGGCGGAGCGTCATGAACACACTGGCCGGATCCGGGCGGTAGTCGGCGAACGGCGGACACGACACGAATCCGTGCCGGGCGTAGAGGCGGCGGGCCGGCGCGAAGAAGTCCTGGCTGCCCGTCTCCAGGCTGACCCCGTGATAGCCGCGCCTGCGGGACTCCTCGATCAGGAAGGTGAGCATGTGCTCGGCCACGCCGCGGCCACGGGCCTCCGGCCGGGTCCGCATCGCCTTGATCTCCCCCTCGGACGGGGAGATCTCCTTCAGCGCGGCGCACCCGAGCAGCGCCCCCTCGCTCCACGCGGTCCAGAACGACACCCCGGTCTCGCGCAGCCCCGCGTGGTTCAGGGCGTGCACGCTTTCGGCGGGCGAGGTCGCGTACATGTCGGCGAGGTGCTCGGCGATCAGGTCCCGAACCGGCCGGCGGGTGAGGTCGTCAGGTTCGATCGTCAACGCGAGCACGGCCGGCCTTCCCGGCAGCGCATCCTGGTTTCCCATATCCGGGATACTATCCCGGATATGGGACAGTCAGAAGAGGTCGTCGGCCACGACAACCGGCTGGAGCTGCGCCTGGCGGCCCGGCTCGCCGAGCTGCGCACCGAACGGGCGTGGTCGCTGGAGGACTTGGCCCAGCGCACGGGGATCAGCCGATCGACGCTGTCCCGGGTGGAACGCGCGGAGATCAGCCCCACCACGGCGCTGCTGGGCAAGCTGTGCGCGACCTACCAGCTGACGATGTCACGGCTGCTGGCCGAAGTGGAACCGGCGCTGTCACCGCTGGTGCGCGCCGACCGGCAAACCGTGTGGCGGGACGACGACGCCGGGATCACCCGCAGGTCCGTGTCGCCACCGTCGGCCGGCCTGCGCGGCGAGGTCATCGAGGTCACCCTGCGGCCCGGCGCGGACATCGCCTACGACGGCTCACCCGCCCCAGGCCTGGAACACCACGTCTGGATCCTGGACGGCGCACTGGAGATCACCGTCGACGGCACGGCCCACGAGGCCCGCACCGGGGACTGCCTGCGCTTCCGGCTCTGGGACAGCTCACGGTGGCACTGTCCCGGTCCCGGCCCGGCCCGCTACGCCCTCACGATCATCCTCCCCTGACCCGAACCGACCAAGGCCAAGGATTCTCCACGCTGCCACCACCGCTTCGCATCGGACGTCAACGCCGTAGCCCCGTCGGAAGGGCGCTACGTCCGTGTTCGTCCAATGTAGACGTTGCGAGCGCGGTAGACCGTCTCCGCGGTAGGACCCGGGCTGCCCGATGAGCCTTCCATCTGCAGGTTGAGGATGAGCCACAGCGGTTTCCCTGCGAAGTTCTTGCCCGTGTGCTTGGCGACCCACGTGCCGTCGAGGTAGTAGTGGATGTCGACGTCGGTGCCGTTCACCTTGGTGATCCATGCCCGGTAGGTGTGCCACGAGCCGGGTGAGGACACGCCGACGATCGAGCTCGACACGTCGCTCGACGTCCGGAAGGTGTTGAACCAGTTCCGGTTGTCGCCCTTGAACTCGAGGATGTCGCTCTCGGGCGGCCAGCTGTTCACGCCGGTGAGCCAGAAGGCGGGCCAGGTGCCGCGCGCGGACGGTGCCTGGAACTCGCCCTTGACCTCCCAGTTCGGGAACTGGTCGCTCACCACGACGTGCTCCTTGGCGTGGATCGCGCCGGAGTGGTAGCGGATGGGCAGGTGCGGGTCAGCGCTGCTGTTGCCCTCGTCCCACGAGATCCGCGTCGCCTTCAGCGTGAGCACACCGCCTGACAACGACACGTGGTTGTGGTCGGTGGTGCTCCCGTACATGCGGGCGGTGCCGTTGTGGTCGGAGCCCCACGGGTAACGGTAGTTCCACTCCGACTCCAACGCGCCGTAGCCGGCGAAGGACGCGGGCCCGATCACGTCCTCCCACGCCGCCGCACGCGCAGGGCTCGGAAGGCCAGCCGTGAGGACGAGGACGAGCGCGGTCACCGCGATTCTCATGGATCGCACTGTGGAGCAGGAAGTATCGGTGACGCAACGACTCCGTCGAATCGACGTTCGTTTCGAATCGAACCCGGCGAAGTCGGGACACCTCGCTGCCGAGAGGTGTCCCGCTCTTCTAAGTTGCCGACATGTCACTGAGGAAAGCGCTCTCGTCGCTCATGGCTTTGTGTCTCGCCGCGGTCCTCGCACCGGTCGCCGCGGCGCACGCACCATCTGGATGCGCGCGGCAGAACATGCTGTTCTGCGAGGACTTCCAATCCGTGCCCCTCGGCGGCGCGACGAGCCTCAGGTGGGGCGTCGACACCAGTCACGGCACCCTCACCGTGGAGAAGGCCGCACGCGGTCAACGGGTTCTGCACGTGCACACCGAACGCAACGGCCGCGCGTTCCTCCGGGTGGAGGACTTCTCGCCTCCTGGCAACAGCTTCTACGGCAGGCTCCGGCTCCGAACCGACGCCTTTCCGCGCAGGCCCGACTGGGCCCACTACACCCTCGTCGAGGCCACCGGCCAAGGTCCGGAGGTGGTGCGGCCGCTGGGTGGCCAGTACGTGCCCACTGCGGGCCGTGCGCTGTGGGGTGTCGGTGCCGACGGCGGACCGACCGGCGACTGGACGAACTGGCGCGAGTCCGCCCCGTCCCGCGAGGACGTCTGGCAGTGCGTCGAGTGGCGGATGGACGCCACCGACAACCGGATCGAGCTCTGGTTCGACGGCGTCCACCAGCCGGACCTGACCGTGTCGACGCACGAGCACGGCGGAAACCCCGTGGACTTCGTGTTCCCGCGCTTCGACTCGGTCAAGTTCGGCTGGCAGCTCTACCAGCCCAACGACGGCGCCTACGGCCTCTGGATGGACGACATCGCGCTGGCGACCACGCGGATCGGGTGTTGAGCTCTCACCACACCGGCCCCAGCTTCGCGATGTAGTCGTTCAGCAGACCGGAGATCAGCCTGTGGTCGTGCTGCGAGAAGTGCCAGTCGCACCCGAGGCGGTCCAGTGCCGGGTCCGCGTAGTTCCAGTGGCGGACCCGGCTGTCGGCCCGCTCCTGCGCGACCTGCCGGACCGCGTCGGCGAACGTTCCCGACGCCTCCGGCACGCTGACGACGATCATCGTCGTCGAGCCGTACCGGGCGCGCAGCTTGTCCAGGAACTCGTGGTAGGCCGACTTGTACGCGGCAACCAGGCTCTCCGTGGTCGGCCACTGCTCACCGGGACGCAGAGCCGTGGAGAAGTCGTTGGTGCCCAGCCCGACGACGACGAGCTGCGGCCGCCACGTGCCGGGGTTCTGCCAGACGTCGCCGTCGATGTTGAGCAACGCCCGGTCGTAGTAGGTGCGGTAGCTCGTGCCGGGCTCACCGCCGTTGTAGTTGCGGACCATGCCGCGGCCGGAGAAGGCGTTGATCTGGTAGTCGGCGTTGAGCGCGCGAGCGGTCAGCGCGCCGAAGCTGAGGTCGGCGTTCGTGTTCTGGTCGACACCGCCGTTGGCGGAGCAGTCGCGCGTGGTGGACAGGTTGCCGTAGCCCGCGGTCAGCGAGTCGCCGATGAACTCGATCTGCCGGGTGCGCGCTGCGGGTCTGGCCAGCACGGCGCCGGTGAATCCGCCGAACTCCCCCGCCGACCACGGGCTCTCCGACCGCTTGACGAGCCGGACGCGGTGCTCGGCATTGCTCAAACCGCGCGCCCAGTAGGTGATCCGGCCCGGCTTGGCGAGCGTCGCGACGGTGCGGCCGTCGATCTGCACGTCGTAGTAGCTCGCCGCGTCGTTGACCGTGACGCCGACGCTCGTGCCGCGGAACCGGCCCTCGAAGTAGACCCCCGGCCAGGAGTACTGCCCGGACTTCGTGACCCGGCCGGCAGTGTGCGCCCGGTCCAGGGCACCGGGTGCGGCTTCGGCCGCCGGGGCGCAGAGCAGTGCGGCGACGAGGACGACCAATGCCGGGCGGGCCGACCTCCGGGCGGTGAGCGATGGCGACATGAGACGAAAGCTGGCAGAGCGCCTTGGCAGCGTCAAGGCGCTCTGCCAGAAAGCGTTGGCGTATCGACGAATTCGACGTCTGAGTCGTCGAGCGGCCACCTTTGCGGAGTCAGGAGCACCGCGGGTCGTCAGCAGCGTCCTGGCCTGTCATCAACCGCTGGACCGGAATTCACAGGCCGTACCCGGCATGGTGTGGCGGGGTGATGGCGCGGCAGCCCAACAGTCCCTACCGGGCGGTGCTCACGTCCCTGTCTGAGTCAGTGCTTGGACCGCCATCCGTTCCCAGACACCGACACCTCCCCCTTGCGGGTCACGACTGCTCGTGGTCGATCTCCCGCAACGCCACCTCGATCACTTCGAGGTAGGTCACGTCGGCCACCACGGTCTTGCGCTTGCGGCCGAGCATCGTGCGCCCCGCGGGCTCGTCGCGGGTCTGCCACCACTTCGCTCCCAGACGAAACCGTCGCCGAAGTCCAGGTCCGGCGGCAGGATCAGCACGATGACGTGTACGACGAAGACGAAGAGCGTTCCTCGCTCGTTCTCATCGACATGAGAACGGGAGAGCTCGAAACGGTCAAGAAGATCGACGGGAAGGTCGACCACGTGTTGATCAACCCAGTGCGCGGGGACAGGCTGCTCTACCACCTGCTCGATGAGGACCGGATCGGTCTGGTGACCATCGACACCAAGAAGAAGACGATGCTGACCGACTCGAACGATCACGGTGCGCACCCGTTCTGGGTGTCCAACGGCCGGGATGCCGCTTTCGCGCAGCGGGCGCAGGGTGAGACGCCGGAGCAGGTGGTGACCTACAACATCCGCAAAGTGGAGTTCTTCAGTTACGACATCCGGGAGCGAAGCAAACACTTCGCCATGAATCCCGCGCAGACGATTCATCCAGGGCGACGGGCACGACGACTCGGCGCCGCACACCACCCGTTCATCCGAGGAGCCCGCGGCCCCGGCAACGATCTCGTGGCCAGGAACTCACCGCGCCGCCATCGCACTGAGGTAGCGCGTCAGAGCCGCCGGCGTGGGATGGGTCCACAGAATGCCGACGGGTAGCTCGGTTCCGGTGCTGTGCCGCAGCTTCCCCCGAATGGCGATGCCCATGACCGAGTCCAGGCCGATGTCCGAAAACGGTCGGTCGGTGGCAGCACGGTCAACTGTCGAGGACGTGGGCGAGGAGCATGGTGGCCGGACCGAAGCCGGCCCGCTGGTAGAAGCGCACTGAGCGTTCACTGGGTGACAGGACAACGCGGACGCAGCTACGCACACGTGCGTGCGCGACGGCCGCGTTGAGCAGGGCGGCGCCGATTCCGCGATTGCGGTGGGCGGCGAGCACGAACGCGTTGCCCAGGTAGGCCCATCGACTGGCCGGCCGACCTGGTTTGGGCATCCGCTCGAACATGGTGAGGTTCACCATGCCCACAGCCGCGCCGTCGATCTCGGCCACGAACGCCGCCCGGCGTGGCGCTTCTGCCGTGTACCACTGGGCGAAGCACTCCTCGAAATCATCGTCATCAAGCGAATGGCCCGCCTGCTCTTCCGACCATTCCCGCCGCAATGTCGCCAGCGCCGTGGTGTCGCGCTCACTGGCCTGTCGTATCAACGCCGGGCGCGGAGACGTCACGACTCGATCCTCCTGGAATTTTCCTCGTTGTCCGGTTGATGGTCACCGCAGCTCAGCGCCCCAACGCGGAGTTCAGGCACCCTGGACGCTGAACGCCGCCGCGTTTGAACCGGCCGCTCCCGTGGTATCGATCAGGACCATTTCTGTCCCGTTTCGGAGGGTGCTCATGCAGATCCAGGTCAACACCGACCACAACATCCACGGTGGCGAAGGACTGGCCACCTATGTGACCACCGACCTGGAGAACAGTCTGTCCCGGTTCAGCGGATGGTTGACCCGGGTCGAGGTGCACCTCAGTGAGGACGGGGGCTCCAAGCCGGACGACAAGAAGTGCGTCATCGAGGCGCGTCCGGGAGGCAAGCAGCCGGTCGCGGTCACCCACCACGCGACCACCGTGGACGACGCCTACGCCGGGGCGGCGCAGAAGTTGGGACGGGTGCTGGATTCCCGGTACAGCCGCGCCCACGACCACAAGGGCAGTGAGAGCATCCGCCACATGCCCGCCTCGGACGACCTGGAGCCGGTCGACGCGATCGGGGACGAGCCTCGGGGCTGACCGAGGCGACAGGGCGCCGCAGGCCTCGTTGACCGTCATCCACCCCTGAACGACGAGCGGGGGGTGCTCCACACGGGAGCACCCCCGCTTCGGCACGACGGGGTCAGAGGCGTTGGAGGGTGTAGGTCCCGCTGCCCGCCTTGTTGACCAGGACCACGCCGTGCCAGCCGCTGGTGGCCGGGGTGAAGGTGATGGTCTCCACCGCGCCGGGACCGCCCGCCGTCGCGCTGGCGGTGGCGGTCACGCGGCTCCTGACGTAGGTGGAGGACGAGCCGTCCACCGAACCGACGACGAACAGCTCGGCGTCCTGGGACGAGCTGCCCGGCGTGACCCTGATGGTCACCGGCACGCCCGCGGTGAGCATGGTGTCGCGCACCGCCACCACCCTGGAGCTGGTCATGGCGACGGACAGCGAGCCGGCCGGCTGCAGCAGCGTCGAGCTCTGGGCGAACTCCAGGGCGTAGGTGCCTCCTGGGCCGGACGGGGCCGTGACCCTCGGGTAGAAGTCGCCGAGGGGCGTCTTGCCGGTGTTGGAGTTCACCGCCACGAAGTCCACCGCGCCGCGGATCACGCTGGAGCCCTTCTGGACGCTCTGCGCCTTGTCGTCGTACACGCGCAGGTCGTAGTCGGAGCCCGAGGCCGGGCGCAGGGCCACCACGGACCACGCGTTGTTGGTGGTGTTGTAGGAGAAGTTGTGCGAGCTCGTGGGCGGGGTAGGCCGGGAGACCGGGCTGTTGGCGGTCAACGGGTCGCGGAAGGTGTAGTCGATGGTGTTCTGGTAGAGCGAGGCCAGGGCGCTGACCGAGGTGGTGAAGCCGTCGGCGCTGCGGTGGGCCCAGAACTCGGAGAAGCTGTTCGACTTGTGGCTGAGGAAGGTCGTCCAGATGTGGCCGGGCGCGAGGCCCTCCTCGGACAGCCGGTCCCACGGGGCCTCGTTGGTGCTGTCGGACAGGTCGATCAACGCGCCGGCGACGCGACCCTCCACGGTGTCGCCGTTGTCCCAGCCGAAGGTGCCGAGCGGCGGGTCGGCCCAGGTGGAGCCCCAGGTGGCGCTCTCCAGGTCGATCGTCTTGCCGTCCGGCCAGTTCCACACCGGGTCGTTGTAGACCTGCGCCGGGGTCCACTCGGCGAAGCCCTCGACCCAGGCCAGACCCGCGGTCGACCGCGTGTGGACGTTGTGCGCTCCACCCGCGCCGGGTACCGCGCTGTACTCGTAGACGTCGTCCATCACCGAGTGGGTGGCCTCGTGCACGGTGACGTCGCGGGAGATCGGGTCGACGGCCTTCAGGAACACCTGGCGGACGACGGGGTTCGGGTCGTAGTGGGTGCCGACGGTCGAGTCCCAGCGCCAGTTGACGATCACCTTCGGGCAGACGTCGACGTCGAGGGCGTCCCAGCACCCGCCCGGCTTCCAGTACCAGAAGTCGTTGACCGCGTCGAAGGCCTGCACGCCGAGCCAGTGCAGCGGGTCGGTGGGCTGGAGCTGGCCGAAGTTGTGCGTGGCGCCCGCGGCCAGGTTGGCGGCGACGGTGCTGTCGTAGGAGAACACCTTGCCCGTGCCGGTTTCCTGCACCCGCCACATGTTGTTCTCGGCGATGAACCGGACGTAGACGTCCTGGCCGCCGTCGACGGTGCCGCCATCGGTGTCGGTGTTGTCGAAGCACACGGTGTAGTTGCCCGCGCTGTCGGTGGCGACCACGCCGAGCAGGTCGTGCGCGTCGTTGTTGTCGCGGTCCCACACCTGCACGCCGTAGTTGGGAGAGCTGCGGACGGCGAAGGCGCTGTCGGTGTAGGCCCAGCCACCGGTGACGCAGGCCGTTCCGGCGAGGGCGGTCGTCCCCTGGACGTGAGCGTCGACCGGGACCGGCGCGGCGGAGGCGGCGGCGGGCCGGTGGATCAGCCGCGGTGCCACCCGGCCGGCGGTGACCTTCGTCGCGGTGGCGGCGGAGTGGGCTGAGCCCGCCATGCCGGAGGCGGACCTGCCGCCGCGGTCGGCCACGGTCAGGTAGACGTGGTCGACGGGGACCGGGGCGTGTTCGTCACCGGCGCTCACCGCGCGCGCCGCGATGTCGGCGGGGCCGGCGGCAGTGGCCCGGACCCGGCCGGTGAACCGCTTGGTGCCGCCCGCGGCCAGTGCGGTGGCACCCCCGGCGCGGTGCAGGCCTCCGCGGTCGGCCGGAACGGCCGCGGCCACCTGGCTGACACCGAGGCCGGCGGGCACCTGCTCCCATTCCAGCCCGACCGGCAGGTCGACCTCGACGCGCACGTCCGGCCGGGCGAACTGGGCGGTGACCTCGACGGTCAGCTGCGCGGACTCGCCCACGGCAGGCAGGGCGGACAGCGAGGCCGCGACGGAGACGCAGCTCCCCCACGGGTTCACCGTGGAGACGTGCGGGTTGGGTCTCAGCGTGCACGCCGGTGACCCCTCTGCGGCCTGCGCCCCGGTGGGGAGGGCCGTGATCAGGCCGCTCACGGTGAGCGCGACCAGTGCGGTCGACCACCGGGTGCGCCCGTTCGTTCCAGACATCGCTCACTACCTTCTCGGAAGCTCGGAAAGGTTTGTGCGGCCCACGATCGCGGCGCGCTGCCCGGTCAGACAGAGCCACTACCGGGGAGGCTGGGGTGGACCACTCCCCCTCGCCACCGCCAACGACCGGCCACAGTGGACGGTCATGCCGCCGTTGGCCCGACAAGATCCCGCCGATCGGCGCAGCCCAACGGACCTGACGGCGGCTCACGGCGAAATCCCCGCGCGGGAGATCACCGCCGCACCTACCGTGAAGGCTGGCGGAAGGGGAAAGGTGGCCGGTGCACAGGTGATCGGGCGGGAGCGCGAGCTCGCCGCGGCGGCCGCTGTCCTCGCCCGGTCGGAGGAGCACACCGCCCGGTTGCTGCTGTCCGGCGAACCGGGCATCGGCAAGAGCGTGCTGTGGGGACAGGTGCTGGCCGACGCCGCCGCACGTGGCCACACCGTCCTGTCGTGCCGCCCGGTCGAGTCCGAGGCGCGGCTGGCCTTCGGCGGCCTGGTCGACCTGTTGGACCGCGTGCCGGACACCGCTTTCGCCGCGCTGCCGAGTCCGCAGCGGGCCGCGTTGGAGGTGGCGTTGTTGCGCCGCCAGGCCGACGACGGCGCGGGTGACCCGCGGGCGGTGTGCCTGGCGACGTTGAACGTCGTCCGCTCGCTGGCCGCGGCCGCACCGGTCGTGCTGGCGGTGGACGACGCGCAGTGGCTGGACGAGTCGAGCAGCCGGGTGCTGGCGTACGTGGTGCGCCGGCTCGCCGGAGAACGCGTGGCGGTCGTGGTGTCCGTCCGCGACGAGGCGGGAGACCCGGCGCCGCTGGGGTTGACCGAGCAGGACCACCTGGTGCACCTGCGGCTGAGCGGGCTGAGCATCGGCGCCCTGCACCGGCTGGTGCGCTCCGCGGTCGGCTCGCCGCTGCCACGTCCCGCGCTCGTCCGCCTGCAGCGCGCCAGCGGCGGCAACCCGTTCTACGCGCTGGAGCTCGCCGGGGTGCTCGACGACGGCGCACCGGGGCTGCCGCTGCCGGCACCCCGCGCGTTGAGCGACCTGCTCACCAACCGGGTGGTCGCGCTGCCTGCCCGCAGCCAGGAGGCGTTGCTGTACGCCTCGGCGCTGGCGCAGCCGACCGCGGGCCTCCTCGCCGCGGCGCTGGGCGACGCCGAGGCAGCCGACGAGGCGCTGGCCGACGCCGAGGACCACGGCGTGGTCGAGGTCGTGGCGGGAGCCGTCCGGTTCACGCACCCGCTGCTGCGCTCGGCGGTCTACTCGGCCGCGCCGAGCGGCCGTCGGCGGCGGGTGCACCGGCGGCTGGCCGCCGTGCTGGACGACCCCGAGACCCGCGCCCTGCACCTCGCCTTCGGCGCGAGCGGCCCGGCCGCCGAGGTGGCCGACGCGCTGGACGGGGCCGCGCAGCTCGCCCGGCAGCGCGGCGCTCTGGAGAACGCCGCCAGGCTGTGGGAGCTGGCGGCCGGTCACGTCGTCGACCCCGTGCGCAGAGCCGGGCTGCGCGTCCCCGCCGCGCAGTGCCTGTTCGCCGCGGGCGACGCACAACGGGCCCGCGAGCTCTTCGAGGCGGCCGTGGCCGAGCTGCCCGCCGGACCACAACGCGTCACCGCACTGCTGGAACTGGCGATCGCGGTGTTCTTCGGCGGCGGGCCCGTCGAGGCCACCGCGCTGAGCGACGAGGCGCTGGCCTGCGCGGGTGACGACCCGGTCCTGCGCGCGACGATCTACCTGCGCCGGTCGTTGTTCTGCCAGAACGACACCGCCGAGCGGTACCGCAACACGCGACAGGCGCTGGCCGAGATCACCGGTCACGAGGGCGAGGCCCCCGACGACCTCGTGGCGTGCATCCTGGCCGGCAGCGCCTACTACCGGTTGCTGGCCGGTCGAGGCCTGGCCGTCGCCGATCTCGAGCGGGCCGCGGCGCTGGTCTCGCCGACCACGCAGTCCCGTGACGCGCGGGCGGCGCGCAGCCTGTTGCGGGTGATCGCCAAGTACACCTGTCCCGTGCACGCGCGGCAGGAGTTCGCGAGGTCCCGCCGCGCCTCACTCGACCAGGGCGACGAGGCGCTCGCCGTGCAGGAGCTGGTGCACCTGGCCGAGCTGGACCTGTGGCTGGGCGACTGGCCGCTGGCCGCCGCGGAAGCCGCGGAAGCCGTCGACGCCGCGGAACAGACCGGGCAACGACCGTGGATCGCCTACTCCCTCTGCACCCGTGCCCTGGTCGATGCCCACCGCGGTGACCACGACGCCGCCCTGGCGACCGCGGAGGAAGGGCTGCGCATCGCCACCGAGCTGGACGACTCGTGGGTCACCGTGCACCTGCGAGCCGTGCTGGGGTTCACCGAGCTGTGCCGCCACGAGCCGGCGGCGGCCAGGGCACACCTGCTCGCCGCGCTGGAGGTCTGCGCGGCGGTCGGGCTGGGCGACTTCCCGGTCAGCTCCCTGTACGGCGACCTGATCGAGGTGAGCGCAGAACTGGGCCTGGTCGCCGAGGCCGAGGCACTGCTGGCGGACCTGGAGCTCCGCCGCGACCGCGCGCCGCGGCCCTGGATCACCGCTGTGGCCGCCCGCTCGGCCGCGCTGGTGCGGATGGCGCGCGGCGACCTCGCGGGCGCGCAGGCGGCGGTCTGCCCGCAGGACCTGCGGATGCCCTTCGAACAGGCGCGCACGGACCTGGTCCGCGGCCGGGTCCTGAGGCGGCGCAAGGAGAAGCTGGCCGCGCGCGAGGCGCTGCTGGCCGCCAGGCAGGAGTTCGACCGCCTGGGCGCGCGCCGCTGGGCGGACGAGGCCGACGCCGAGCTGGCCAGGCTGGGCCTGCGCCGCGACGACGAGCACGGCCTCACCGCGACGGAGCTGCACATCGCCCGGCTCGTGGCCGGCGGGCTGAGCAACCGCGAGGCGGCCGCGGCGGCGTACGTGACCACCAAGACCGTCGAGGCGCACCTGAGCCGGATCTACCGCAAGACCGGTGTGCGGTCCCGCCGCGAACTGAGCAGGCTCGGATTCCTGAAGGGCTAGCCACGCCCCTTCCGCAGGACCAACTGTGGGGTCGCTCCCCGATTCCCGAGGGGGTGCCCACGCCGCAGGCTTGACCGCATGACGACGGAGCCGGCGGGCGAGCTGTTCCTGGTGGAGTGCTACCTGCCCGGGGCGGTCGCGGACGAGATCACCGCCGCGATGACGTCCGTGGTGGCCGCGGGTCGGGGGACCGCGGTGTTCGTCTGCTGCCTGGCCATCCCGGGCGACGACACCTACTTCTGCCTCTTCAGCGGCGGCACGCCGGAACACCTGGGGCTCACCTTCCGCCGGGCCGGGGTGCCCTTCGAGCGGATCGTCGAGGCCAGGCAGGTCGGTCTGGACGCGGCTGGGGCGGCGTTCGCAGGACAGGGGGAACGATGCGCGACCAGGAGAGCTTGACGGTCCCGATCGGGCTGGACCGCACGAGCCACCGCCCGTTGCAGGAACAGCTGGCGCGACAACTGGCGCAGGCCGTGGACAACGGTCAGCTCGCCCGCGGCCACCGGTTGCCCTCGACCAGGACGCTCTCGCGGCGGCTGGACGTCTCGCGCGGCGTCGCGCTCGCCGCCTACGAGATCCTCTACGCCCGCGGCTACCTGGAGAGCCGCCGGGGTTCCGGCACGTACGTCGCCGACACGGCGGACAGGCCGGCTGCCGTGCGCACGCTGTCCAGGCCGGCGCCGCGCGCCGACCTCGTCGACTGCACGCCCGGCCAGGCGACCCGCGAGGCGTTCCCGCTGGCCGCGTGGCGTGCGGCGTGGCGTCACGCGAGCTTCCAGCCGCCGCTGGCGTGCGACCTGCCCGCCGGCGGACTGCCGGAGCTGCGCCAGGCGGTCTTCGAGCACCTGCGCCGCACCCGCGGCCTCGTCGCGGAGGAGCACGAGGTGCTGATCACCACCGGCGCGCCCCAGGGCGTGGCGCACGTGCTGGCCGCGCTGGGGACCCGCGGCCGGCGCGTCGCGGTGCAGGACCCGGCCCCGTCGGCGTGGGGCCAGGCCGTCGAGTACGCGGGGGCCACCGCCGTGGCACTGCCCGCGGACCGGGACGGCGGGTGGACCGGCGTGGTGCCGCCGTCCTGCCCTGTCGCGGTGGTCTCCCCCGACGGCCCGGCGCCCTCCGGCACGGTGATGCCCGCGCTGCGCCGCCGGCAGCTGGCCGACTGGGCGCGGCGCGAGGACGGCCACGTGGTGGCGGTGGCCCAGGACCACATCGCGCCGTCCGCCGCGCCGCTGCCCCGGCTGCTGCACATGGCCGGCGACCGCGTCGCGGTGGTGGGCGACTTCCGCACGGTGTTCTCACCGTCGTTGCGCATCGGGTACGTGCTGGCGCACCGCAGCCTGGCCGGCGACGTGGTGCGGTGCGTGAGCCGGGGCCACGACCAGCCGTCCGCGGTGGCCCAGTCCGCCATGGCCCACCTGCTGACAGAGGGACACGTCACGCGTCGGCTGCGTCGGCTGGCACACCTGTTCGCGCGCAAGGACGCCGTGGTGCGGGCCTCGCTCGCACCCCTGCAGCCCGGGATCAACCTCGCGGCGCCGGGCACGCCGGGCGTGGTCGTGGTGCACCTGCCCGACCACACCCGCGCCGAGCAGGTGCACGCCGAACTGGGCCTGCGCGGTGTGGTGGTGCCGACCCTGGCGTCGTACCACCTGCCCGGCCGCCCGGCCGCCAACGCGCTGGTCCTCGGGCACGGGCACCTGTCCGACCGGGCGCTGCGCACGGCGCTGGGCGAGTTGATCGCCGTGCTGCGCGCCGACCGTGCCCCGGTCAACAGGGCGTGCGGCCTGTAGCGCAGGCCGTCTCTCGAGCTCCGCGCGATCTGCGCGGTCAACGCACGACAAACAGAGGGGAAGAGTTCTCGTGAACATCCGCAGTTGGGTGATCGGGGCCGCTGTCGCACTCGCGGTCGCGGCAGGTGGGGCCGTGGCGGCGCCGCAGCAGCACGACGGCAACGCGAGCGTGTCGTCGTGGTCCATGTACGGCGACGACGAGAGAGGCGGCGGAGGCGAGGGCGGCAGCGGCGCCTGAACCGAACACGACCTGGAGCCGTCCCCTTCCGGAGAGGGGGACGGCTCCAGCCGTTTCCGTCACCCGTCGTCGCGGTCACGCTCGTCATCGCTCCCGCGGCGCAGCTCCCGGCGAGCCTCCGAGACCGACCGCGCCAGCTTCGGCAGCCTGCTCGCGCCGAACAGCAGCACCACGACCAGCAGGATCAGCAAGATCTCCGTCGCACCCAGTGGCACGGCAACGCTCCTCTCAGGCCAGCGGGACGGTGTCGGTGTGGACCAGGCGGGTGGCGGCGGTACCGCCGTTGCCGTCGCGGTGCACCTCGAACTCCTCGACGGCCAGCCGCAGCGCCCCCGCCCCGGTGGGCAGCGACACCGTGCCGAACCAGGTCTGGATGCCGTCGGCGTCGGTCGGGGTGGAGATCGTGGTGCTGAAGCCGCCACCCACCGGCTGCCAGCGCAGCACCGGGTCGGTCACGCCGTCGAGCTGCCGCTCCACGGTCACCCGCACCTCGTTGCGCCGGCCGGAGTCGGTGAGCAGCGGACCGGGGCCGGTCACCTGGACGGTCCTGGTGGAGCCGCTGCCGGTCACGACGACCGAGCGGTCCGGCGCGAGCTGCGTGAAGTCGGCGGTCGCCACCGCGGACAGGTGGCAGCCCGCCACGGAGTTCTGCTGGAAGCGGGCCAGCGCCAGCCGCACGAACGGGAAGTAGCCCTGCAGCGGGTCGTCGCCGGTTCGCGTGATGCGGATGTCGCTGAACCACAGCCCGCGGGCCGAGTCGTAGGCCACGTCGTAGGCGGCGAACTTCAGCTCCGCGGCCGGGAACTCCGGCACCGCCATGCCCGTGCCGTAGATGGCGGCCTGCGGGAACGAGCTCGTGGTCACGTCGTCGGGCACCACCGTCGAGTGCATCGCCGCGTCGGCGCCCCATGCGGTCACCACGCCCCGCATGTGCTCCGGCACGTCGTCGACCTCGTCGGGCCACAGCAGGACGGCGAGCCGCTCCCCCGCGCCGCTGGAGAACCACGGCCGCTCCAGGTACACCCGCAGCCCGCCGCCGCGCCGCACGCTCCGGCCGGGTGCCGGGTTCTCCCAGCGGAAGATCGGCACGACCTGGCGAATCCTGGGTGCCGCGGGACGGGCCGTGCTGGGGACGTCCTGTTCGATGATCGCCGCCGCGGTGCGCGTGTCCGGGCGGACGAACGACACCTCCAGCGTGCGGGGCGAGATGAGCCTGCCGCCGGTGGTGCGCGCGAACGTCCCGGTGGAGGCGTTCGTGATCACGTAGTCGCCGGACGCCACGTTCGGGGCGCTGCCCAGCAGGCCGGGGTGGTACTGCTGCTGGGTCTCCTTGTCGACCACGACCAGGTGGGAGGGGTCGATCGGCACGCCGAGGCTGTGCTGCGCGCCGGTGAACGAGACCTCCCTGCGTTCCCGGAAGAACTCGCTGAAGCGGGTGACGGCCCGCACCTCGTACCGCACGTGGCGGTGCTTGGTGTCACCGAACTCGTGCCGTGCCTGGAACTCCACCGCCTCCGTCGTCGGTGCCGGTCCGTGTGCCCGGTCCAGCGGCACGGTGATCGGGGCGGCCTTGAACTCGCGGTCGACCACCGGCTCGGTCACCCCGTCGTCCACCGGCATGTGCCAGCGGCCGGCGAACTCCACGCTGCCGCTGCTCTTGCGGCTGACGGTCATGGACGAGCCGATCACCGCGTGGGTGGAACCGACACGGCCCTCGACCGGCCGCCGGACGGTGACCGCGCTGACGTCCGGCACGGCGAGCGGTGTGCGGACGGCGTGCGTCAGGGTCAGCGTCCTGGCGGGCGTGAACATCCAGTGCCGGCCTCCGACGACCGACTGCCGCAGTGCGGTGACGTTCACCTGGTCGGCCGGGTGGGCTGCGTTCCACTCGGCGGCGCCCTGCTCGACCAGCGGCCACAGCGCCATCAGGTCGAGGTCGGCCGAGTCGAACTGGGCGGAGAGCTGGAGCTGGTAGCTGTCCCCCGGCATGAGCCGCACGGTCAGCACGCGGTCCGTCCCGTTCCAGGACCAGCCGGCCGTGCCCTGCTGGAGGCGGATGCGGAAGCCCTTGGCCGCCGGCCAGGTCGCCGGGTCGGCGGCGACGATCGTGGTGGAGGTGGTTCCGCCGGGCAGCCCGCGCACCAGGACGCGCCTGGCGAGCGGTTCCGGCAGGTAGGGAACGGGGAGCTGGTCGGTGTCGTAGTACCAGTGGTCGTCCGCGGGTGCGGGCAGGGTGCGCGCCGAGGCGTGCTGTTCCAGCACGGCCGCGTCGCGGGCGGCCAGGTCGGCGTACGCGACGGCGTCCATCGGCCTGCCCGTGGCGGCCCGGTCGAGCATCCCGTGCTGTTCGGCGACCTGGACCGTGGTGCGGGGCGGCAGCACGTGCCGGTCGGCCGTGCCCACCGCGGTGTCGCTGCCGGTGTTGCCGCGCAACACCGCCACCTCCAGCGACTCGCCCTCGCCCGGCACCGAGCGCAGCAGCACCTCGGGGGCAGGCACGGGTTCGAACCGGCGGAAGGTCTCCACCGCGGTGCTCACCGCCGGGTCGGTCATCGCGTCGGCCTGCTCGGCGGTCACCGAGTTGCCCGCGATGTCCACCACCCGCGCCCGCAACCGGTACCGGCGCCCGAACCGCAGCCGCGGCAGCGCACGGGCGCCGAACCTGGTGCGGAACGGGAAGTCGTCGTCGAGCGGCCCGTCGTTGTCGGCGAGGCCGTTGTCCTGCGCCAGCCCCTTGCCGGGGCGGCCGACGGCCAGGCTCCAGCCCGCCCAGTGCACCAGCGACTCCTGGACGTACAGGTCCTCGTCACCGGGAGCGCCGGAGGTCGTCGGCGCGGTCTGCGCCGCCGTCTCCTCCAGCACCGCGACCTCCTCGCCCGAGGAGCGCACGAACACATAGGCACCGTCGCGCCACATCAGGGAGAACCACTTGCCGGTGGTGTCGTCGCGCACGTCCCACCGGTACCCGCGCACCACGTCATCGGCGTTGAGGGCGATGTCGTCGGTGATCTTCGCGCCGGCCGCCGTGAACGCCGCGTCGTTGTTCTTCTGGTTCCGGTCGGCCTTGTGCGCGAGCCGGGAGGCCCGCGACAGCCTGCCGACCGAGAACCCGGCGGTGTGCAAGGACGGCAGGGCCTGCGTGTCCGGGGTGGACGCGCTGCGCTTGACCACCCGCCCACCCTGTTCGTACCGCGCACGGGTCACGGTGTCGGCGAACTGGCGCACGGCCAGCGCCGCGTTGTCCGGGTCGACCTGCACGACGGCGAACCGGTCGGTGTCGCCCACGAGCAGCATCCGGTCGCGCTGGTCGCTGTCGGTGTCCGGGACCGCGGTGAACACGTGGCCCTTCGCACCCTTGCCCACCTGGCACCGCATCGTGGGCCGCACGTGCACCTCGGCGTCGGTGCCCAGCGCCGGCTTGAGGTCGGTGACCACGCGGACCTTGGTGTCCCGGACGTTTCCCCGCACCAGGGCCAGCAGTGCGGGGTCGGCCGACTCGAAGTCGAGCACCAGGCCCAGCAGCCGCTGGAGGTGGTCGTGCTCGCGGGTCAGCGAGACGACCTGGTGGAAGTCCAGCTTCGGCGGGTCCAGCTTCGGCGGATCACCGGCCGGGGGCTGCTCCCGCCTGCGGTGGAACCGTTCGGCCTGCAGGAACGACGTCGCGATGCCGTCGGAGGTCGAGGCGTCGCCCGGCCGGAACGGCACCGCCCACCTGGCCGGGTCCTGCGGGTCGAGGGTGAACAGCTTCTCCAGCTCGCCGCGCAGCCGATCCTTGCGCTGCAGGCCGGGACCGGTCCGGTCGCTGTCGAACTCGAACCCGACGGGTCCGAACGCGTCGGCCGCGACCAGGTCGTCGAGCGGCGGGAACTGTTCCGGGTACCGCGCGCCGAACCGGCCGTAGCGCTGGTGGAGGAAGTCGCGCACGTGCCGGGCCGGGTAGGAGCGCAGGCGCCGGCGGGTGAGCCTGGGCAGCGCGTGGCCCTCGACGTGCGAGGTGAGGGAGAACAGGGCCTTCCAGTGCTTGCTCACCGGGGTGGACACGCGTCTGGTCGCGACGCGCACGGGTTTGCCGTTGGTGTCGGGGATGTCGGGGAACTCCAGCCAGAACGTCGCGGCGGAGACCTTGGCCGGCCAGTCCTGCCAGTCCTTGAAGTCGTTCAGCGTGCCGGACGGGTTGGGCGCGGTCAGCAGCCGCGGTGCGACGTGCACGGAGAAGAAGACCCGGTCCAGGCCGGGGGTGACCCCGTTGGGCAGCACGGTCCAGGTGATGGTCTGACTGCTCATGATCAGGCTCCCACTGGTGCGAACGCGGCGCAGTAGCCCGCCCAGTCCTGCTGGGTGAAGGCGGCGCCGAAGGGGTGAGCGGGCACGGCCGGCGCGGCGGCCAGGGCCAGGCGGCTGGAGCGGCTCGCCGAGGGCGGTGGGGTCTTGGCGAACTCGCGCTGGGTGCGGAAGGTGCGCGTCTCGCTGAAGAAGAACAACTCGAAGGACACCGTCACGGAGGCCTCACCGAAGAGCACCGAGCTGCCGTCGGTCTTCTCCAGGTAGGTCAGGCACATGTAGAACTCGACCGACACGGTGCACAGGCCGAAGAGCTTGAGCGCCCCGCGGATCCGCAGGAACGCGGCGAAGCCGACCTGCTGGCGCACCACCTCGGTGCCGTTCTCGACGACCTTCACCTTCTCCAGCAGGTAGCAGATGCCGCCGGCCGCCTCGACGACGCCGGAGCCGATGCCCACGTTCAACGACAGGCCCGCGCCGAAGACGAAGCCGATCTCCAGGCGTTCCATCCCGTCGGCGCCCAGTGCCAGGCCCACGTAACCGCCGCCGTTGAACCCGAAGATGCGCAGCTGGAAAGGCCGCTCACGGCTGTTCAGCGCGAAGTTCAGCCGCACCGGGCTGCCGTCGAACGGGATCTCCACGGCGGTGTGGACCGCGGCCTCGCTGATGGCCATCGGGCCCAGCGGGATCTCCGGCAGCTGGAACCGCAACCCGGCCCTGACGCCCGCCGTGCTCGCGGTGATCTCCAGCTTGCCGCCCAGGAACGAGAACTTCTCGGCGATGTCCTGCACCCACTTGAGGGCCTTCTGGAAGTCGACCTTCCGCAGGTCGCAGTCCACGTTCGTCTTCATGCCGCTGCCGGAGGCGTAGCGGAGGTGGCCGAAGTGCAGGCTGATCCAGTGGCTCGGCCCGCCCTTGCCGAGCAGGTGCAGGGAGAAGTCGAGCATCTCGGCGTTGACGCGGGTGCTCGACTCGGCGTCACCCTTGTACGGGCTGACGTAGACGGTGCTCAGGGTGAGCGGGTAGAGGTTGTTCGGCCCCGGCTCGAACCCCAGCTGGGCCTTCACCTCGGGCTTCCAGTAGATCGACCACTCGTCGACGCCGAGCTCGGGGATCCGGCGGTGGCCCATCTTCGGCGCGGTCTCGGGGTTGGCCTTCTGCGGGTTGCCCTTGGGCCCGGCCAGCAGGTCCTTGAGCGGGATGCCGCCGAGGAACCGGGCCTTGCCGCCGTCTCCGAACATCTGCGCCGGGTCGTAGAGCTCGTCGGCCGCGTTGATCGGTCTGATGGTGACCGGGCCGTTCTTGGCCGAGATCGCCTGGACGTCGCCGCCGGGGGTGACCAGGCCGCCGGTGCTGGCGGGAGAGACCGCGAGCGGCAGCGGCGGCGCGGCCGAGTGCAGGGCCAGGAAGACCCCGCCGCCGTTGTTCGTGCCGTTGATCCCCCCGTCCAGGTAGGGCTGGGCGAACTCGAACGCCGTCGCGGGCACCGGGTTGCCGGTCACCGCGGAGACCTCGGGCAGCCGCAGAACCACCCGTTCGGCGCGGGGGTGGAACGGTGCCAGGCCGCCCGTCGCCGACAGGGGCCCGGAGTTGAGCACGATCCGGTCCACGTTGGCCGAGGTGCTGCCTTCCGGGTACGTGCCACGAGGTGCCAGCGCCACCTTGTGGCCGCCGATGTCGAGGGTGCGCACGGCGATCGCGTCGGTGGTGGTGCGGGTGTTGTACGCGGTGTGGATCGCGGTGAGCAGATCACCGGCGTTCGGTGCGGTCACCGTCGAGTCCGGCACGAACACCACCGGCACGGTGAAGTCGGTCTCGTGCCCGTCGTGGTCGGTGCCGCGCAGGTGGAAGGCGAACGGGATCTCCGGTGCCGTGGCGGCCTTCGGCACGAACGCGGTGGTGACCCGGCCGCCGGCGAAGTCCTGCGGAGTGGCCAGCGGTGGGGTGATGCGGGTGAGCACCCGGACCGAGGCGAACGGCAGCTCGCGCCCTTTCCTCGGAAGCGTGGTGTCGGCCCAATAGGTGCGCATCGGTTGCTGCACCACGATGTGCTGGGTGCGGTGCACATAGGCGTACCACGGACCGGGGGTGCCGTCCGGGTTGGGGCGGCGGGCGATCCGGCGTTCGGCGACCTCGACCAGCGATGCCCGGTGGCCGTGGGGGAACAGGAATCCCGCGTTCTCCGTGCGCACCAGGTGGTCGCGGCCCAGGGTGGCGCGGTGCTGCCAGCCCCTGAGCTGCAACGAGCTCGTGGACGGGTAGCTCCACCGGCCCTCGGCCTCGAAGCTCGCGCCGAGGCTGCTCAACGTCAACCCGGTCACCTCGACCGGCTTGGGCAGCGACGGGTCGAGCCCGGTGCGCAGCGTCGGGTCGGCCGACAACCGGACGACGGCGAACCGCTGCTTCGGCGTCAGCACGTGCGGAACGTCGTCGCTGTCGGGCACGGATGCCGGGGTGCGCACCCACGACGCCATCTGCGGGTCGGCGAGCCAGATCGCCCTCATCTCGCGGGCGTGCGGCCCGTCGTCGACACCGGCACCGGTCCTGGCACCCAGCCGGGTGTGCCACAGCTCGGTCCACCCGTTGCGCGTCACCGGCGCGGCGGAGTGCTTCCAGCCCTCGTTCTCGTTGGGCGACAACAGCACCCGCCACGGCAGCTCCAGGGCCGTCTCCGTGTCGATCGGTGCCACGAGCGCGGACGCGGTCTGCGTGGTGGTGGCGGTCGCGGCCAGTCTGGGGGTGAACGCGGTCCACGCCAGCAGCGCGTCGAGCGTCGTGGCCATCGGCAGGGCCGCGGTGATGTCGAACGCCAGCCGGCTTGGCCCCGAGACCCTGGTGGGCAGGGGCAGGTCGCTCGTTCCCAGCGGTGTGGTCAGCATCCGCTCCCGCACGGCCTGTGGCGGGAAGTGCACCACCATGAACGCGCTGCCCGCGCCGACCTTGCGTAGTTCCGAACCGGAGGCGGTCTGCACCAGGTCGGCGTTGAACAGGTCGATCCGCAGGTTCAGCGCGTCCTCCCGGCGCCGCAGGTGCAGTGTCCGGGTGGCGGTGGCGGTCAGCGCGATGTCCGCGGTCACGTCACCGGGCGACGTCCCGCCCGACCTCGCGACCGCCAGCACCAGGCCGCCCGCACCCGTCAGGTACAGGAACCGGCGGCGGCTGACGGGCTTGCTGCTGCCGTCCTGCTCCGGCACGTCTTTCTCGCTCATCCCTCGTCCTCACCAGGTCTGGGAGTGAGCCGTCGGGCCGACTCCCGGTGGATCGGTGTACGCATCGACCCAGCGTCGGGTCAGCTCCGGTGAGCCGGCAGGTCCACTACCGGACGGGCTGCGCAGGACCACTACCGGTCACGGGCGACCTGGGGCGTGCTTCGGCGGGATGACGTTGCACTGCGAAGCACCGCGTTGCGTCCACAGTGGACGTGGCGCGGTGGCCCGCTTTGCCGAGGACCGACCGGAGGCATCGGGGCTTGGCCCCTGGCTCTGCGATCCGCGTGGTCAGATCCGAGTACGTGCGATGCCACCTCGATGTGACCGATGACGGCTGAAGGCGTACTTTTCGGCATGCACAGGGACAGGCGGCACCTTGTCGTCGTGCCTGCCTTGTGCACGCAGTCTTTCGTAGTGCTCAGGCCAGATGACAATGCTTGGACCGCTATCTGTTCCCGGGCACCAACACGGCCTCCCCTTGCGGGTCACGACTGCTCGTGGTCGATCTCCCGCAACGCCACCTCGAGCACTTCGAGATAGGTCACGTCGGCCACCACGGTCTTGCGCTTGCGGCCGAGCATCGTGCGCCCCGCGGGCTCGTCGCGGGTCTGCCACCACTTCGCTCCGTCGGCGGTCGACCGGATGACCAGAGTGCCACTGGGCAGCATCAGCTCGTATTCGTGGACCTTGAAGTGGTCGAGTTCGCCGTCCAGCAACGCCAGCAACACACACGCGCGTCGCAATGCCGCCTCGTACGCCTCCGGGTCCTGATCGCACGGCGGCAGCACGATGACGACGCGCGACGTCACCCCGGCCTGCCGGATCTGCTCGATCTCCCAGACGAAACCGTCGCCGAAGTCCCGGTCCGGCGGCAGGATCAGCACGATGACGTGCGCACGGCTGATGAGGCGCTGGGCGACCTCCTGCCACACGTCGTCGGCGGCGCGCATCAGGATCGGTCCCGGTGGGGCGAACGTGGTGCGCTGGTCGACGATGCCGTAGGTGTCCATGTCGAGCACCGTGCGCGCGGCGCGGGTGACGAGCTGCTCCATGGTCAGGTTGCGGATGAAGGGTCCACCGCCGGTACGGCGTTTGGCCCCCGTCTTCGGAAGCACGATCTCGGCGTCCTGCCCGAACGGCCGCAGGATGAGGCAGTACTTCTTCTTGGCCCGCAGCAACCCGAACACGACCTGCTCGTGCGACGGCGTACCCGCGGACCGCGGGTACCTGGCGGCACCCACGACGATCATCACGAGTGCGCTCAGCGCCATACCGAGCACGCCGCCCGCGCCGCTGAGCTTCTCCAACCCGCCCATGGCGAGCAAGGTGAGCCCGGCTGTCAGGCCGGCGAACAGCACGATCAGCCCGCGCACACGGGTGAATCGGTAGAGCCGCACGAACAACGCCTTCACGCCAGTTCCTCGATCACCGGCTGTAGATCGTTACGGTCTGCTGAGCTCGCGCACGGAAGCGCTCTCGCCGCACAGTCCAGTCGCGTGCCGGATGCGCGGTGACGCCGGTGATGTGCAGGTATTCGGTGTCGTGCTTCAGGAATACCAGCGCGTACAGGCGCTTGTCGCGTGCAGAGTCGATCTGGCCGAAGCGAGCTGGTCCGCGACGTCGCCGGGTTGCGCAGACCTCCGTCGCGCAGGTCGCTGATCAGCTGTGCGGTGAGCGGGTCCTGGGGGTTGGTGGTGAGGGCGACCAGGCGGCGTTTCCACCGGGGGTCGAAGGGGCGGACCGCGCCGGCGAAGCCCGCGGGGATGGCGCTGACCGGCACCACTGAGATGCCCAGACCCGTCGCCGCCAGCTGAGGCGCGTGCGTCTGCGGATCGCCCGGTACCGCGAGGCACGGGAGTGCTTCCGGACGGCCCACGACCTGGCGGAGGCGCTGGGAAGTCAGCGCGACGGCGGCGTCCTGATCAACAACCTCGGGTTCGTCGCGGCGGATCTGGGCGAACATCCCGAGGCCCTGGACCGGTTCGAGCGAGCGCTCACCATCAACCGGGCCACCGGCTTCCGGCAGGGCGAGGCGCTGTCGCTGGCCAACATCGGCCGGCTGCACGGTCGTTTTCACCGCTCCCCGCGGGCCCGGTCCCATCTACGCAGGCGCTGACCCTGAGCCGGGAGATCGGCTACCGGTTCGGGGAGGGATGGGCACTGGCCTGGCTGGCCGCCGTGCACCGCCGCCAGGGCGACCTCCCGGCAGCGATCGAACTGGGCCGGCTGGCCCTCGACGTCGGCGCGGCGGCGGGGGTCGCCGACGTCGAGTGCGACGCGCTCAACTGCCTGGGCGAGACGTACCTGGCGTTGGGCGACATCGAGATGGCCGCCAACCTGCACAAGCGTGCCGAGAGCCTGGCCACCGGCCACAACCTCACCCTGGAGATCGCCCGTGCCGCCGAGGGCCAGGCGCACATCGCGCTGCGCCACGGCAATCCGGCCGAGGCCCGCCGGCTCTGGGAGCAGGCGCTGACGCAGTACCCGGAGCCCCTCACCGACCAGGCCCACGCTCGCGCGCACCTGGCCTCCCCCGACTCCACGTGCGAACGGTGCGCCGTCGGCTGACCTTCTGTTGCTCACACCCGCGTAGCCGGTGATGCTGTCGTCTGCACCTGCCGACCGGGGGAACGACTCCGGCGGGAAACGCGACCCAGCCGTCCGGGCCTACTCGGTGAACATCGTGTAGGAGCGCATCTGGTCGAAGCGCTTCGCGGCCAGGTCTTCGGCGCGGAGCAGGAAGCACCCGTAGTAGACCTCGCTCTGCGTGGGGAACTGGGCGAGCGGCAGCCATTCCCGGACCAGCTGGTGCTCCTCCTCGCGCTGCAGGCGCAGCCGCTCGTCGATCGGCAGGTCCGAGCCCGCCGCCCGCCGGCTCTGGATGCTGTCGAAGGACATCTGCGAGTGCGGGTCGTCCGAACTGCCCTTGTTGCGGCAGTACCCGCCGATCTGGAGCGTGCTGCGGTAACGGTTGCCGTTCTCCGGCCAGAGCTCGCCGACGACCTCACGCAGCTGGTCGATGTGCTTGAGCTCGTCGACCAGCTGCTTCACGCTTTCCGCCTGGAACTGAGCGTTGCGGTCCTCGATCCAGTCCGGCAGCTCCGGCCGCACCCGCGCGGTGATGCGGTGTTCGGGGATGAGGAACGGGATGTCCTCGCAGAAGAACGTCCTGGAGTCGTGGTCGGGCGGCGGTGCCGCCACCTCCGTCTCCGTGCCCGCGGGAACGTACAGGACCCGCGAGTAGGCGGGAGAGGGATGTTCGTCCATGTCCTCCTCGTGGTGCAGGAAGAACAACAGCGATCCGTCCGCCGGCAGACCGAGTCCCTCGGCCAGCGGCAAGGCCGCGCAGTCGACGGAACCGATGAACGGCAACGGCGACTCGCCACCCGGCCAGTCCACGCCCACCGGTAAGCGGGGAAGACCGCCCATGTGGCCGACGGCTTCCTCCCCGTCCTTGGTCGGCCACGCCCAGACCGCGAACCGGAGGTGCTCGGCGAACCTGCCGACCTCGTCCTCGGGAATGCCTCGATCGATCGCCGCACTGCGGAACTGTTCGTAACGATCCATGGCGCAACATGATCGCAGAAAGGTGAAAGCGCTTCCACAGCCCCCGGTCCAGTTGAGACGGACTACCGGTTTCCCTCCCACGGGAGGCCCTCGGTTAGTCCACTGTGGATTTCCGATCGCGCTCATCCGGCCGATCGTTCCGTGGCGCTCGCCAGGGCGCGGTTGTTCAGCAAGGGGTAGAAGGCCAATGCCACCAGGATCAGGAACACACCGGCGGCGACGTACGAGACCTGGACGGCGAAGACGGTCGCGAGGACGCCGCCGAGTGCCGCTCCGACCGGGCCTCCGATCATCACCACCAGCCTGCTCGAAGAAAGCACCCTGCCCAGGAGTTCGTCGGGCACCATCTGCTGGCGCAATGTGCTCACAACGACTTTCTCCGCGGTCATCAACGCACCGGTCACCGCCATCATCGCGGCCGCCACCCACGAGTTCGCGACGAGTCCCAGGACCAGGATGGCCGCGCCCACGCCGGTCTTGCCCACGAGCATCACCGTGCCGGGACCGAACCGCCTGCCGGCGGCCGCGGCGGTCAGTCCCCCGGCCGTCGCACCGACCGCGGTGGCCGTCAGCAGCAGGCCGAAACCGAAGTCCGGAAGTCCGAGGACCTCCTCCGCCAGCAGCGCCAGCATCGCGAACTGGGCGGTGGCGGCCACGTTGCCGAGGCAGGAGACCGTGGCCAGCGCCCGCAGGGTCCGGTTCCCGAACAACCACCGGACGCCCTCGACGATCTCACTCCGCACGCTCTCACGCGGCGCTTCGGACGCCCTCTCCGGCTTGGCGTCCGTCTTGATGGAGAGGATCAGCAGGCCGCTCGCGGCGAACGAGAGGGCGTTGCCGGCGAACGGCAGGAAGTTCCACACGCCGAACAGAGCGGAACCGGCCGGGGGCCCCACGAAGTCCTCGCCGTTGCTCTCCGCCGCGACGATCCGCCCGTTCGCCGTGGCCAGTTTGCGCGGATCACGCGACACGAATTCCGGGATGGCCGACTGGGCTGCGATGTCGAAGAAGACCTGGCCGACCCCCAGCAGGAACGCCGCGACCACCAGCCACACCAGGTTCACGCGCCCGGTCAGGACCAGCGCCGCGAGACCGGCCAGGACGGCGAACCGGGCGAGGTCGGCCCACACCATCACCCGCCGGCGGTCCAGCCGGTCCACCACGACACCGGCGTGCAGCGAGAGCAGCACCCAGGGAGTCTCGGCCGCCATGACGACAGCGCTCAACGCCAGCGGACTGCGGGTGGCCTGCAGGGCCAGCAACGGCAACGCGGCGGCGTGCATACCGGTGCCTATGGACGACACCAGCGTGGCGCCGAAGAGCCTGTGGAATCGACTTCCCAGTCTCACCTCGGCGTCGTCGAAATCCTTCGTGGGCACTTCCGGGATTTCCTTTGACCAGGCTTTCGGAACAGAAGACCGGACGCGGCACGCCCGGTGACCCGATCGCCTTCCGGTATCCGGAAGGGAGGCGAAACCCTCCCCCCAGTCGAGGGTTTCGCCTCCGGATCCTGCGGGCCGCATTGCCCTGTCCGGCGTCGATGACACCCCCAATTGACGGCCATCGAAACCGGATCCGTGGTGTGTATAGCGTGGTTGTGTTGTCCGGCGCCGGAGAGCGGCGCACCGGACAACGCGAATCCGAGGAGAGACATCAGGTGCCACGACCGGAGCGACCGCTGGAACTCGACGGGACCGCTCTCGTCGAATTCGCCGTTGACCTGCGGCGTTTGCGCCAGAACGCGGGCGGTCCGTCCTATCGCGAGCTCAGCGGGCGCGCCGGTTACTCCTCCACGACGCTCGCCGACGCCGCGGCCGGACGCAGGTTTCCCAGTCTGGAGGTCACGCTCGCCTACGTGCGCGCGTGCGACGGCGATGCCGGACTGTGGGAGCGGCGCTGGCATTCTCTCGCGACCGAACTCAACGCGACCGTTGTCGCCGAACCGGAAGATGACGACCAGGCTCCCTATGTCGGACTGTCCGTTTATCGCGCTGAGGACGCGTTCCGGTTCTTCGGCAGGGAACGCCTCGTCGACGATCTCGTCGACCGCGTGCAACGGCAGGAGTTCGTCGCCGTGTTCGGCCCGTCCGGATCGGGGAAGTCGTCGCTGATCCGCGCGGGGCTCCTCCCGAGATTGCCGGCGCACCTACTCCGGACACCGGGTGAACATCCGTCGCGAATGCTGCCCGAGCTTCCGTCCGACCCCGGGACGGTGATCGTCGTCGACCAGTTCGAAGAGGTCTTCACCCTCTGCCAGAGCGCGGACGAGCGGACGCGGTTCATCGCCGAACTGCTCCGTCGCCGGACGGTGATCGGCGTGCGGTCGGACTTCTACACGCACTGCTGCATGATTCCCGAGCTGGCGGCGGCGCTGCAGGACTCCCAGTTCACCGTCGGCCCGATGACGGCCGAGGAACTGCGCCAGGCGATCACGTTGCCCGCGACGAAGGCGAACTGCACGGTCGAGAGCAACCTGACGGCCACGCTCATCGCGCACGCCCACGGCCAGGCGGGTGTTCTGCCGTTGCTGTCGCACGCGTTGCTGGAGACGTGGCGCCGGCGCAGCGGGAACCGGCTCACGCTCGCCGGGTTCCAGGCCGTCGGCGGCATCGAGGGCGCGCTCGCGAAGACGGCCGAAGCCGTGTACGGCTCGTTGGGCGAACGCCAGCAGGGCAGGGCGCGGGACATCTTCCGGCGCCTCGCCGTGCTGGGTGAGAGCACCGAGGACACCAAACGCCGCATCTCCCCCGCCGAACTCGACGACGACCAGGACACCGCGGTGGTGCTGGACAGGTGCACCGCGGCACGGCTCCTCGTGCGCGACAAGGACAGCGTCGAGATCACCCACGAGGCGTTGATCCGCACGTGGCCCCGGTTCCGGGAATGGCTCAGCAGCGACCGCGACGGCCAACGCGTCCACCGGGACCTCACGCACGCCACGGACGTGTGGGAGCAACTCGGCCGCGACCGCAGCGCGCTGTACCGGGGAGCCCGGCTGGCGACCGCCCGCGAATGGGCGTCCAGGTCCCAGGCGCTCACCGCTCGCGAACGGGCGTTCGTCGAGGCCGGCACCGATGCCGAAGCCGAGGAGCACGTGCTGGCACGACGCCGCACCACACGCCTCAGCTACCTGGTCGCGGTGCTCGCGGCGCTGCTGGTCGTCTTGGCGGCGACAACGATCTACGCGGTGCGGGCGCGCAACGACATCACGACGCAACGCAACAGCGCGATCGCCCAGAACCTCGCGTCCGAGGCGGTCGTGGAGCATCGCACGAACCCGTCCGTCGGACTGCAGCTCGCCCTGACCGCACACCACCTCTCCTCGACCCGCAGGACGCGCGACGGGGTGCTGAGCACGCTGGCGACCGTCGTGAAGGCCCACGACGAGGAGGTCTACGCGGCGACGTTCAGCAGCGGCGGCACGCTGGCCACGGCGGGCCGCGACCACATGATCCACCTGTGGAACGTCGGCGACCGGCGCGCACCGGTCCGCCTCACCACCCTCACCGGCCACACCGGTGCCGTGCGCGTCCTGTCGTACAGCCCGGACGGGAAGGTCCTCGCGTCGGGCGGTGACGACGGAACCCTGCGGCTCTGGTCCGACCGGGGACAGCTCGCGGAGGTCACCGGCCTGGGGTCCGTGCGCGCGGTCGCCTTCAGCCGGGACGGCCGGACCGTCGTGACCGGCTCCGGCACAGGACAGGTGCAGATGTGGAACGTCGGCGATCCACGCACCCCCGTCCTCGCCACGACGCTGCGCGGCCACGCGGACGCGGTGCGGGCGGTGGCGTTCAGCCCCGACGGCAGGACGCTCGCCACCGGTGGCGACGACCACAGCGTGCGCCTGTGGCGCGACGGAGCCGAGCTCATGCCCTTGTCCGGCACCAGGATCGACGTGTTCGACCTGACCTTCAGCCCGGACGGGCACACGCTCGCCGCCGGCAGCGGCAACGACAGACCGGTGCGGCTGTGGAACGTCTCCGACCCTGCCACCCCCTCCGAGTACCCCTCCCTCACCGGGCACGAGGACGTCGTCGGCAGCGTCGAGTTCAGCCCGGACGGTCACACGCTCGCGTCCGGCAGCGACGACCGCACGGTGCGCCTGTGGGACGTCCGCGATCTCCGGCACGTCACCGAGATCGCCACGCTGACCGGAGCCGCCATCGCCGTCGCCGACATCACGTTCAGCCCGGACGGCCGGACCCTGGTGTGGACCATGTTCGACCCCACCATGCGCCTGCTGAACGCGGATCTCGGCGCCGCCGTCGCCGAGGCGTGCGGTTCGGCGGGACCGCGCCTCACCGAGGACGAATGGAGCAGGCACGTCCCGGACGTCCCGTACAGCCCTCCCTGCTGACGGACGCGACGTGGTCGATCCGCTGGCGCGGCCGTGGTGGCGCATGATCCTCACCGCGCTCCGTTGCCGGACCGGCTCGAACCAGTGGGGTGAAGTCCGTGCTGGCGCTCACGGTCGCGCACCGGATGGCGGCCGAGTTCCCCGACGGGCAGCTGTACGCGGACCTGAGAGCCACCCCCACAGCGCACGAGGTGCTCGGCAGGTTCCTGCGGGCGCTCGGGGCCGAGCCGCCCGCGGACGGTATCCGCAGGCGTCGCTGGGGCCCGTCGCCTCTTGCCGGCAGAAGGACCCGCCTCTGCTCATCGCCGTGTCAGAGCTTTGTCAGCGCCATGTCCGAGCCTGGTCCCAGAGGCACTGCGCTCGCGCCGTCCCCACTGCCAGAACGAACAGAACAACCATGTCCACAACAGCCACAGCCGTGGCCGGGCTTCGACCGAACGGAAAGAAACGCCGCATGAAGACAGAGATGAAGCCCCGAGGCGCCACCACGGCGCTGGCGACCTTCGCCGTCCTGGGCTGCCTGACGTTGAGCGCGACACAGGCCTCAGCCGCAGCCCTCCAGGCGCCGCCGTCCCCGGCCGACACCGCAGCCGCGCTGCCCGTCGTCAACATGGAAGCCACCGTCCTGGCCGCCCAGATCGATCCCCGGCGCGCCGACGACACACTGACCCCGGGCGCCAAGGACTCCGTGCTGGCCGTCGAGCGGGCACTGCAGGCACGCAACCTGCTCGACGCCCGCTGGGTCGACGGCTACTTCGGAACCACGACCATCACGGCGTACGCGGCCTACCAGCGCTCACTCGGATACACCGGACTGGCCGCGAACGGGCTGCCCGGCGCGAGTTCGCTGGCCACGCTCGGGCAGAGCCGGTTCACCGTCTCCCACGTGATCAAACCAGGCCCGAAGGTCGGGCGTGACGGGTACGTCGTCGACACCCGCACCCAGACGATGCTCACCGAGGCCGAACGCCTGCTGGGGCGTCGCCTCGTGCTGTCGCAGGGCTCCTACAACCCCGGCGGCGACCCGACCTCCGCCGGCACCCACGACGGCGGCGGCGTCGTGGACATCAACGTCGACGGCATGTCCGCCGACACCCGCACCGCCGTCGCCCGTGCGCTGCGCCAGGTCGGCTTCGCCGCCTGGGTCCGCAGCCCGGCCCAGGGCGACTGGCCGTGGCACATCCACGCCGTGGCGATCAACGACACCGACCAGGCCACCCAAGCCCAGAACCAGGTCGGTGACTACTACCTCGGCCTCAACGGCCTCGCCAACCACCGCCCCGACGACGGCCCCCGGATCCCGATCCAGACTTGGGAGGAATACCAGCGCACGCACTGACCAGACGCCACCCCGATCATCGGCCTTCCGCACAGGGCATCCCGGCGTTCCCCGGTAGTCCAGTTCGGAGTCGCGGTGGTCGTCGGGGGCGACCACCGCGACGAGCTTGTTCCCCCGGCTTCAGGCTGGAGTCGTACTCGGCGTCGTGCTCGATCACGAACTCGGGCACGTCCCGGGCCCTCTGCCTCGCGGTGGCCGCGTGCCAACTGCTGCGCAGAGCGAATCGAAAGCCGCTGGACTGATCGCCGAGGCTCACAAGGAGGTTGCGGCCTCCTGGGTGGTCCATGGCACCCCAGAGGGTGCTGGTCAGGCGACGAGGTCCAGCCAGGCCTCCGCGAGGGCACTGTGACCAGCGGCGTTGGGGTGCACGCCGTCTTCGGATCATTACTCGGGGCTCTTCCGGAGAGACAGGTCGGCGAACATGCGGTCGGCGGGCAGCAACGCGGCGCCGTGCTCACGGGCGAGCATGCGCACCACCGATCTTCAGGTCCAGGTCCGCACGCCACTGCTCGCGGTCCGCGTCGCCGATCAGTCCGCGGTGGGTCTCGATCACCGCGCTGACCGGCAGCGAGAACGGCTCGACGAGGATCAGCGACGTGCCGGCCAGTGGTGCGAGCAGGCAGGCGTAGGTCGCGGCGAACTCCTCCGTCGAACGCTCGTCACCGACGTCGTTGATCCCGACGAGGATGGTGAGCACGTCGGGCCCGCAGTTCCCGGACCGGCGAGGCCTGGGTCCACAGGAGACCCAGGCCTCGCCGGTCGTGCGCGCTCAGGAGTGGACGGGAATCTGCTCGTAGATCACCTTCCACTCGTAGGTGCCGGCGAACCCGTTGGCCCACAGGGAGTTCACCCTGGCCGCCTCGGTGGCGTTCGGCGAGGCGACGGTGCACGACGTGCCCGGACCGCCGCCCGACATCAGCTCCGAGCACGGGCCGCTGTAGTGGTCGGGCAGGCCGAGGGCGTGCCCGGTCTCGTGGGCGGTGATACGGGTGACGTAGTACTGCCGTGCTTGCGTGTAGTCGATGAAGATGGTGCCGCTGCCGTGGCCGTTGGTGGAGGCGTACGAACCGCGCGAGTCATTGCCCTCGCGGTAGCGCAGGGTGGCCGCGCTGCGGTTCTCCACCAGCTTCACGTTGCTCACCCGCGCGTTCCAGTTCGCTGCGCCCTGCCGGATGGCGCTCGCGAACGTGGGTGCGCTGCTGGTGTCGTAGTAGACGTTGACCGCCGCCGCGGTGATCGGGGCTTCACTGGCCGACGCCTGGCCGGTCAGGGGTGCGGCGACGGTCGTGGCCGCGGCGAGCGCGACGGACAGGACGACTTTCCTGAACATGGGTTCTCCTCGCTTGCAGGGTGCGAAGAATGGAACCTCGGGGTTCCGCTACCCAACGTAAGGAAGGTCGTCGCGCCACTCGCCCGCCATTGGCGTGAAGTGATTCAGCGCTCTTGACGGTTGACGTGGGCGAATATTCGGACGAATGCGGTGAAAGACACGGAAAAGGGGCGAAGGATCGTCACAGTGCGTCAGGCGCGCTGTGGGATGCCGAACACGGCTCGAAGCTCGGCGATCAGTCGGTCCGGGAGCGCGTCGACCAGTTCGCTCTAGGGAAAGGTCGTGCAGCAGCCCCGCTCAAGGACGCCTCACGCCCGCACGCTGGCCGGCGTCACCGGGTGGTCTTTCTGCCGAGTGTCGGCCGAGTAGTGGGCGACTGCGATCGCTCCGGCGATCGCCAGGACGAACCCGGCGGCCGCGGCGGTCACGTACCCGTCGCGGACTCGGTCGTCGAGGTAGACCAGTCCGACGAACGACGAGAGCGCCGTGTTGGTGGTGAACATGATCGCGGTGACCCCGGTCGGGCCGGCCTTCTGCAGCGCCATCGCGAACGCCACCGCCGCGGTGAGTCCGTTGAGGACGATGGACCAGGCCGCCGGGTCCAGGACGAGCCGCCACGCGGTGTCCGGGAGATGGAGCGTGCGCGCCGAGATGCCGACGACGCTGTAGGAGACACCGGCGCCGAACGCCAGTGCCACCGTCGCCCAGACCTGGTGGTGGCGTTTGGCGTAGAGGGCGATCACCATCACCGGAACCGTCATGCCCACGAGGATCCAGCGCCACTGCGGTGGCAGGGCCTGCGCGGGTCCCGGCTCGGCGGACACGCCCAGCAGGACCAGACCGACCGCGCCCACACCCAGCGCGCCCCATCCCGACGCACGGAGGTGAGCGCCCATGAACGCGCTGATCGTCGCGGTGACACCGACGCTGAACGCGAGCATCGACTGCACGAGGAACAACGGCAACCGGTGCAGCGCGGCAGCCGCGAAGGCGAATCCCAGCATGTCCACGCCGAGACCGAGGAAGTAAAGCCACTGCCGCCGCAGAGCGATGAGATCCAGAGACCTTCCGCCGTACACGCCCGCGCGCCGGACACCCATGGACTCCAGGATCGAACCGCTACCGGACGCCAGGGTCGCCAGCACAGCGAAGACGTAACCCAGTGCCATTCGCCCATTGTGTCAGCCGGTGACCGCGGTGCTTTCAACCTCCCCTGGGAGTGCGGCCCGGTGGCCGGGAAACCTCAGGCCACCGGGGTCATGCGCCGTTGCGGAGTGCACGCAGGTCGGCATGGCGGGCAGCTCTGCTCCACCACCTCACCTCGAGCGGCATGTCGACCTGACGGGACCGGCTCCGACGTCTCAGGTGAGGATGAGCCGTCCGGGCGCGTCCCGAGCCGATCAGGAGCCGATGGTGAAGTACGTGATCATGATCCACAGCAACCCGCAGCCGTGGGGGCATCCGACTTCCGACTACCTCCCCGACTACCAGGCCTTGCCCCAGGAGCAGCGAGACCGGATGAACTCCGAGTTCGACGACCTGCTCGGCGAGTTGCGGAAGAACGGGGAACTGCTGACGGGTGAGGCGCTGGGAGCGCCCGAGTCGTCGCGGATCTACCGGTGGGACGACGGGAAGCCGCTGGTCACCGACGGCCCGTACTCGGAGGCCAAGGAGCACCTGGCCGGCTTCTTCCTGATCGACGTGGAGAGCCACGTCCGCGCCCAGGAGATCGCCGTGCAGTTCGCCAGTCCCGGTCATGCGATCGAGTTGAGGCCCACCATGTGGCCGGGTGGCGGCGAGTAGTGAGCACGCAGGTGGTGGAGGACGTGTGGCGGCGCGAGTCGCCGCACGTCCTCGCCGCCCTGCTGCGCATGTACGGCGACCTCGGTGACTGCGAGGACGCGGCGCAGGAGGCGGCCGAAGCGGCGGCGCGGCAGTGGCATCGGGACGGTGTGCCGGCCAACCCGCGCGGGTGGCTCATCCGGGTCGCCTCCCGGCGGCTGATCGACCGGGTGCGCGCCGACAGCGCACGTGAGGGGCGTGAGGAAGCGGTGGCCGTGGCCCAGCCCGGCGACGCCTACCTCGCACCTCCGGCCGACCGTGCGCGTCACGACGAGGCCGATGACACCCTGCGGTTGTTCCTGCTGTGCTGCCACCCGAGCTTGAGCCGCTCCTCCCAGGTCGCCTTGACCCTGCACGCCGTCGCCGGGCTCAGCACGGCCCAGATCGCCGCCGCGTACCTGGTGCCCGAGCGCACGATGACCCAACGCCTCACCAGGGCGCGGTCCGCCTTGCGGGCGACGGGAGCGGCGTTCGAGCTCCCGGCCGAGGCCGAACTGCCCTCGCGCATCGCCGCGGTGCTCGACGTGTGCCACCTCATGTTCACCGAGGGGCACACCCGGTCCACCGGGGACGCGCTGGTGGACTCGACCTTGGCCGAGGAAGCGATCCGTCTCGCCCGGCAGCTGCACGCGGCGGTCCCCGACCACGACGAGGTGGCGGGCGCTGTGGCCTTGATGCTGCTCACGCACGCCCGCACGGCCGCGCGCACCGACGGCGGCGATCTGGTGCCCCTGGCCGAACAGGATCGTTCCCGGTGGGATCAGGAGCTCATCGCCGAAGGAGTGCGCATCCTGGAACGGGTGCTGCCGCGCGGGCACGTCGGCAGGTTCCAGCTCCAGGCCGCGGTGGCCGCCGTGCACGCGGAAGCCGCCGGCTGGGAGCAGACCGACTGGCGGCAGATCTGCCTCCTCTACGCGATGCTCGCGCGGGTGGCACCCGGCCCGGTCGTGACGCTCAACCAGGCGGTCGCGGTCGGGATGGCGTTCGGTCCCGAGGACGGCCTGGTCCTCGTCGCACCGTTGCTGGACGATCCCGCCATGCGGCGGCACCACCGCACCCACGCCGTGCGCGCTCACCTGCTGGAGATGACCGGCGACCTGGTGGGTGCGGTCGACGCCTACGGTCAGGCCGCCCGGCTCACGACGAGCTTGCCCGAACAGCGCTACCTCAACGCCCGGATCCGCCGCCTCGACCCGAACTGACCCCGGTGAGGTGGCCGAACACGGTCCGACGGGACGACATGGGCGCTTTACCGTTGACATTCCAGTGGCTGCAAGGTCGATGGTTCCTCCATGGACGAACGCACGGACTTGCTCACCATCGGCCAGCTCGCACGCCGTGCGGGCCTGTCAGCACGTACTTTGCGCTTCTGGTCGGACGAGGGAGTCATCACCCCGGCCGGCCGCTCGGCGGGCGGTTACCGGCTCTACGACGCCGCGTGTGCGGCCCGCGTCGAGTTCATCCGCAGTCTGCGCGAGCTGGGTTTCGGGCTCGACGACGTGCGGCGGCTGCTCGAACGCGGGGAGACGGTCGCCGAGGTCGCCGCGACGCACGTGGCCGCGATCGATGCGCAGATCCGTGCTCTGAAGGTGAGGCGGGCTGTCCTGTCCATCGTGTCGAAACGTCGATCCACTCTCGAGGAGACAGCACTGATGAACCGGTTGGCACGGCTTTCCACGGCCGAACGCGTGCAGATCATCGACGATTTCAAGGCGGACGTGTTCGGCCGCCTCGACATCGACCCGGCGTTGCGCGAACGGGTGCGCGACCTCCGCATCGACCTGCCGGAAGACCCCACGTCCGACCAGGTGGACGCCTGGATCGAGCTGGCGGAACTGGTGCAGGACGCGGACTTCCGCGCCCGGCTGGGAACTTTCTTCACGCTCAACACCGCCGCGCCCGGGAAGGAGGCACCGCCTGGCGGAACCATCTGGTGGGCTCGGCAGGTCGTCAACACCGTCGCGCAGGCGAGGGAGAAGGGCATCGGCCCCGGCGACTCCGCCGCGGCGGAGTCGATCTCCGCCATGTTCGGGGACGCCGATCTGACCGCCGTGCTGGCGTCCCTGGAAGCGGGGATCGACGCGGGCGCGGAACGGTACCGCGTCCTCGTCAGTCGCGTGCGGGGACGGAAGGGCGCACCGGACGCCACCGACGAGCTGCGATGGCTGGAGACAGCTCTGCGGATCGCTGTCGAAGGACAGGCCGCGCGGCACAACCCGGTGTCCACCCCCTCAGGGGAAGCCCGCTAGATCACACGGCGCCGCACCCGCCACACGACCACACCGATCAGGACCGCCGCGACGGCGATGAACAGGGCCGCCTCGATGAGCTGGAACGTCCAGAACCGGTCGGCCGGGTGGTAGACCCCGAACCGCTGGACGCCCCGCGCGTGCAGGAACTGGTTGAGGTTGGTGCCGGCCCGGTCGGCGGCGCCCTCCAGCTCGTAGTACTCGGTCGAGCTCAGCCTGCGCCCGGTGGCGTCCGCGTAGCCGCGTTCGATCGTCCAGTCGGCCAAGCC
The DNA here is from genome assembly GCF_035525475.1 of Lentzea sp. GTDB lineage: Bacteria > Actinomycetota > Actinomycetes > Mycobacteriales > Pseudonocardiaceae > Lentzea. The sequence goes on from NZ_DATLEC010000071.1 coordinate 41,374, forward strand.
GGGCGCGGGCCCCGCCTGGCCCTTCGAGCCGCCGACGGGGACCGGTTCCGTGGTGGTGAGCGGCGTGGCGTACGCGGGACGGGCCAGCAGCGCCACCGGCATCCGGGCGGCGAGGAACGCCCCGAACGCGACGCCGAACGCGGGCAGGCTGCGCCGCAGGACCGCCCCCGCGGCGGTGGCGACGCCGAACGCGAACAGGGCGTACGCCACCGGGACAAGTCCTTCCAGGTCGAAGGCGTCGTACTGGAACCGCCCCTCCCACGCGTCGAACGGCTGGCGGAACCAGGTGAGCACCGCGGTGAACATCCCGGTGAGCGCGACGGTGACGCCGGCCAGTGCCGCGAGCTTGGCCGCCAGCCAGCGCATCCGCGGCACGGCCTGCGTCCAGGCGAGCTGCCAGGTGCCGTCCTCCAGTTCGCGCGCGAGCAGCGGCGCGCCGAGGAACGCACCGATGACGACGGGGACCAGGTAGAAGGCCGCCAGGAGGTTCTCGACGTACCCGTACCCCTCGTCGAGCCGGCGGAAGGAGGCCGTGCAGGTCTCGTTGGCACCGGCCTCTCCCGCACACCGGGCGGGGCCGCCGGGGAACAGGTCGTGGGCCTGCGTCCCGAGCACGAGCAGGGCGATGCCGAACATGCCGACGAGCACACCCAGGACGCAGACCTCGGTCCGGTGCTGGCGCCAGATCAACCACGCCATGCCGCCACCTCCGACGTGATCTCGGCGCTCGGCTCGGACGGCCGGCGCAGGTACGCCAGCACCAGGTCCTCCAGCGCGACCGGCTGGGCCTGCCACCCCGGCGCGGCCGGGATCGCGCCGTCGCGCACCAGCAGGGTCGTGTGCCGGTCGCTGTGGACGGCCTCCACGACGGTGCCGGCCCGGTCGAGGTCGGTGGCCGTGCGCGGGCCGACGAGCAGCCGGTGCTCGGCGAGGAGGGTGTCGATGTCACCGGTGAGCGTGACCCTGCCCTGGTTGAGCACGACCAGGTGGTCGCAGACGCGCTCGAGCTCGTGCACGACGTGGGAGGAGAACAGGACGGTCACCCCGCCTTCGGCCACCGCGCCCATGAGCACCTGCAGGAACTCGTGCCGGGCGAGCGGGTCGAGGCTGGCCACCGGCTCGTCGAGGACGAGCAGGTCCGGCCGCTTCGCCAGTGCCAGGGCCAGCGCGACCTGGGCCTGCTGCCCGCCGGAGAGCGCACCGGTCCTGCGGTCGAGCGGGATGCCCAGCTTCGCCAGCCGGCGTTCGGCCAGCCCCTGGTCGAACCGCAGGTTGCAGGCCCGGCCGAAGCGGAGCATCTCGGCGACGGTGAAGCGCTTGTACAGCGGGTGATCCTGGGCCAGGAACCCGATCCTGGACAGGGTGTGCGGCGTGCTGGCGGTGACGTCGTGGCCGAGAACCTCCACCGTGCCGGTGCTCGGTGCCAGCAACCCGACGACCAGGCGCAGCAGCGTGGTCTTGCCCGCGCCGTTCGGCCCGACCAGGGCGATCACGCCGCCCGCCGGCAGGGCCAGGGTGCAGTCGCGCAGCGCCCAGCCCTTCCGGTACCGCTTGCCCACACCGCCGGTGCGCAGCGCGAACTCGGTCGCTGTCACGCCACGCCCTCGTTCCTCGTCTGCTGGTGGACGGAGGTGAAGAGCGCGTCGACCGCCTGCTCGTCGAGACCGGCCGCGTAGGCGCGGCGCAACCAGGTCGCCAGGCCGCGGTGCAGCGACGTGTACGTCGCTGCCGACATCGCGGCCGACTGCTGTTCATCGACGAACGTGCCCTGGCCGGGCCGGCCGGTGACCAGGTTCTCCTGCTCCATCTGCCGGTACGCCTTGGCGACGGTGTTCGGGTTGATCGCCAGGTCCTCGACCACCTCGCGGATGAGCGGGAGGCGGTCACCGGGCTGGAGGAAGCCCAGCAGCACCGCCTGGCGGACCTGCTGGACGAGTTGCAGGTACGGCGGCACGCCGGAGTGGGTGTCGAGCCGGAAGACGAACACGGAAACCCCTTTGCTGCTTTACTAGTGTCATAGTAAAGCAGCCGGGTGGCGGTCAGGAGAGCCGACGCGCCCGCACGGCCGCGGCACGACCCGGTGTCCACACCCCAGGGGAAGCCCCACCGCGTGCCGGCCTGAGGACGGACATCTCACTGGGCGACCGCGCCCCTGACGGTTTCCTGACTTTTCTGCACCACCCGGGGAATCACGCGGTCGAATGGGTGATTCGGCACTATCGTCGTGGGTTTTCAGACCTGACCCGCGCTCGTAGAACGCAATCAGCAGATACCGACGTCGTTCGCCGCCGAGGGCAGCGGGTACCGGCTCCGGCTGGGTACGGGCACGCTGGACGCCCGGCTCTTCCTGGATCAGGTGGACGAGGCGCACCGGCTCGCTGCCGCCGGTGAGACCGGCTTGGCCGCCGCCGAGCTGAGAACGGGTCTGCGGCTGTGGCGCGGACCCGCCCTGGCCGGTCTGGCAGGCAGGACGCTCGAAGCCGCCGCCGCCCGGCTCGACGAGCAGAGGCGAACGGCGATCGAGGAGTGCGTCGAGCTCGAGCTGCGGCTCGGCCGCCACGCCGATCTGGTCGGCGAGCCGGCCGAGCTGGTCTTCCCCGTGGCGTTGAGATGGCTCGTCAGATGGCGAACCCGTGGAGGTCTCGCACTCCACGGGTTCGCACTCGTCGCTACGGCTGTCCCAGTGTCCACCGCTGGTTGCTGCCGCCGTTGCACGTCCACAACTGGACCAGTGCGCCGTCGGCCGTGGACGCCCCTGTCACGTCCAGGCACAGTCCTGACTGGACTCCGGTGACCGAGCCGTCGGAGTTGCGCAGCCACTGCTGGTTCGTCTGGCCGTTGCAGGACCAGAGGATCACCTTCGTGCCCGCACTGGTCTGGTTGTCGTAGGCGTCCAGACACATCGTGCCGCCGCTGATGCTGAGCTGGTTGCCGGTGGTGTAGGTCCAGTTCTGGGCCGGCTGGCCACTGCACGGCCAGATCCTCGCCTGGGTGTTGGCAGTGGCGGTGGGGACGTCGAGGCACTTGCCGGCACCGGCCGCGCGCACCGGACCGGTGACCGGGTCCTCACCGCCGGTCGTGCCGCCCGCCACCCGGTACATGACCACGCCGTGGGCGGGGACCGACGCGCTGATCGTGCCCGTCGTGGTGGAGGTGGAGCCGGACCACAGGTCCGTCAGGGTGTAGCTGCCGGCCCCGGTCTTGCCGATCGCCGACGCGGTGGTCGAGATCGTGGCGGCCGAGGAACCCTCGTTGAAGAGCACGACCGACACGTCGCCGTTCGCGAGCGGCTTGGCCAGCACGTCGCGGCCACCGGACGAGGACACCATCCGGCCCTGCCTGCCCAGCGGGTCCTGGTCCACCGCGATCACCCGCGTGTTGGTGAGAACGGAGACCGTTGTGGCACTGGCGTTCGGGATGTTGTTGCCCGCGATCAACGGCGCGGCCATCTGCGCCCACAGGCTGAACTGGGTCCGGTCTTCGGTGGCGGACATGCCGTTGCCGATCTCGAGCATGTCCGGGTCGTTCCACCCGCCGGGTCCCGCGTAGCTCGCGAGGCCGACGTTGCTGTGGAAGATGTTGAGCATGCTGTTGTAGTTCGGCGCGATGTCACCGGTGGTGCGCCAGCTGTTGCCCACACCCGCGCCCCAGGTCCACACGTTGTCCTGGCCCCAGTTGCAGAGGCTGTACAGGATCGGGCGGCCGGTGGCGGCCAGCGCGTCGCGCATGGCCGTGTAGCGGGACTGGGCGTTGACGCCCTGGTTGTTGCAGTTGTCGTA
>NZ_DATLEC010000082.1:0-77519 GCF_035525475.1 Lentzea sp.
GAGACGATCAACAGGATCTGCAGGAACAGGATCATTTCTTCCTCGCTGTCAGGCAGCCGACGCCATAGAGTACCTGTTCGACTGCCGAACGTGTGCAACCAGTGGGATTAGACGTTTATCCAGATCAACTTAGGGTAGAGGCCCGCCGGCAGCCAGAGCGCACAACTTGGTGAACTCGTCCGCCTGGAGGCTCGCACCGCCGACGAGAGCGCCGTCGATGTCCTTCTGCTGGATCAGCTCGCCGATGTTCGAGGACTTCACCGAACCGCCGTAGAGCACGCGCACGACGGCCGCGGTCTCCTCGCCGTACTTCTCCGCGACGAACGAGCGGACCAGCGAGCACACCTCCTGCGCGTCGGCGGAGGACGCCGTGCGGCCCGTGCCGATGGCCCAGACCGGCTCGTACGCGAAGACGATCTTGGCGACCTGCTCGGCGGTGAAGCCCTTGAGGCCGTCCTCCAGCTGCTGGCGCACCAGCTCGAGGTGGCCCTTCGCCTCGCGGACGTCGAGCTTCTCGCCGAAGCAGAAGATCGGGGTGACCTCGTGCTTCAGCGCGGCCTTGACCTTCTTGTTGACGATCGCGTCCGTCTCGCCGTGGTACTCGCGGCGCTCGGAGTGCCCGACCACCACGTAGTGGCAGGAGAGCTTCTTCAGCATCGGGCCGGACACCTCACCGGTGTAGGCGCCCGAGTCGTGCTGCGAGATGTCCTGCGCGCCGTACTTGATCAGCAGCTTGTCGCCGTCGACCAGCGTCTGGATGCTGCGGATGTCGACGAACGGCGGGAGAACGGCCACCTCGACCTTGGCGAAGTACTTCTCCGGCAGGGAGAAGGCGATCTTCTGCACGAGACCGATCGCCTCGAGGTGGTTGAGGTTCATCTTCCAGTTGCCCGCGATGAGCGGGAGCCGGGCTGCCATCAGCGATCACCCTCGTTCTCGGCGAGCACGCTGATGCCGGGGAGTTCCTTGCCTTCCAGGAACTCGAGCGACGCGCCGCCACCGGTGGAGATGTGCGAGAAGCCGTCCTCGGGCAGCCCCAGCGCACGCACCGCGGCGGCCGAGTCACCGCCGCCGACGACGGTGAACGCGTCGGAGGAGACCAGGGCCTCCGCGACGGCACGGGTGCCGCCGGCGTAGGTCTCGATCTCGAAGACGCCCATCGGGCCGTTCCAGAACACGGTCTTGGCGTCGGCCAGCTTCGACGCGAACAGCTCGCGGCTCTCGGGGCCGATGTCGAGGCCCATCTTGTCCGCGGGGATCGCGGAGGTCGCGACGACCTCGTGCTCGGTGTCGCCGAACTCGGCCGTGACCAGCACGTCGACCGGCAGCACGAGCTCGACGCCGCGCTTCTCGGCCTCCGCGAGGAAGCCGCGCACCTGGTCGAGCTGGTCGGACTGCAGCAGCGACGTGCCGACCTCGTGGCCCTGGGCCTTGAGGAACGTGTACGCCATGCCGCCGCCGACGAGCAGCTTGTCGACCTTGCCGAGCAGGTTCGCGATGACGCCGAGCTTGTCGGACACCTTCGCGCCGCCGAGCACCACGACGTACGGGCGCTCCAGGTCGTCGGTGAGCTTCTTGAGGACCTCGAGCTCGGTCTCGACGAGACCGCCGACGTACGCGGGCAGCTTCTGCGCCACGTCGTAGACGGAGGCCTGCTTGCGGTGCACGACGCCGAAGCCGTCGGACACGAACGCGTCCGCGAACGCGGCCAGCTCGTCGGCCAGCTCGGCGCGTTCCGCGTCGACCTTGGAGGTCTCGCGGGCGTCGAAGCGGACGTTCTCGAGCATCACGACGCCGCCGTCGGTCAGCGCGCCGACCGCGGACGTGGCGGACGGGCCGACGAGGTCCTTCGCGAGCGCGACCTCGGCGCCGAGCAGCTCACCGAGGCGAGCGGCGGCGGGCGCGAGGGAGAACTTCGGGTCCGGCTCGCCCTTGGGGCGGCCGAGGTGAGCGGTGACGATCACGCGGGCACCCGCGTCGGCGAGGGCCTTGATCGTCGGCACCGACGCGCGCACGCGGCCGTCGTCGGTGATCTTGTCGCCATCGAGGGGGACGTTCAGGTCGGCGCGCACCAGGACGCGCCGACCCGCGACACCCTCGGCGAGCAGGTCGCTGAGAGTCTTCACTGACTGTCCGCCCCTGCTCAGATCTTGGAGGCGACGAGCTTGACCAGGTCCGCGAGGCGGTTGGAGTAGCCCCACTCGTTGTCGTACCAGCCGACGACCTTGACCTGGTTGCCGATCACCTTGGTCAGCGGCGCGTCGTAGATGCACGAGTGCGGGTCGGTGACGATGTCGGCGGACACGATCGGGTCGGTCGAGTACTTGAGGATGCCGGCCAGCGGGCCCTCGGCGGCGGCCTTGTACGCGGCGTTGATCTCGTCGACGGTGGCCTCGCGCTTGAGCGTGACGGTCAGGTCGGTGGCCGAACCCGTGGGGATCGGCACGCGCAGCGCGTAGCCGTCGAGCTTGCCCTTGAGCTCCGGCAGCACGAGGCCGATGGCCTTCGCGGCGCCCGTGGAGGTCGGCACGATGTTCAGCGCGGCGGCGCGGGCGCGGCGCAGGTCCTTGTGCGGCGCGTCCTGGAGGTTCTGGTCCTGCGTGTACGCGTGGATCGTGGTCATGAGGCCCTGCTCGATGCCGAAGCTGTCGTGCAGCACCTTGGCCAGCGGCGCGAGGCAGTTCGTGGTGCAGGACGCGTTCGAGATGACCGTCTGCGAACCGTCGTACTTCTCCTCGTTCGCGCCCAGGACGACCGTCAGGTCCTCGCCCTTGGCCGGCGCGGAGATGATGACCTTCTTGGCGCCGCCCTCGTCGACGTGCTTGCGCGCGGTCGAGGCGTCGGTGAAGAAGCCGGTGGACTCGACGACGACGTCGACGCCGAGGTCCTTCCACGGCAGGGCGCCGGGGTCGCGCTCGGCGAGGGCCTTGATGACCTTGCCGTCAACGGAGATGCCCTCGTCGGTGACCTGCACGTCGGCGTCCAGACGACCGAGGATGCTGTCGTACTTCAGCAGGTGGGCCATCGTGGCGACGTCACCGAGGTCGTTGAACGCGACGATCTCGATGTCGTGGCCGCCGGCCCTCACGGCGCGGAAGAAGTTGCGCCCGATGCGACCGAAACCGTTGACACCTACACGAACCGTCACGACTGACTCCTTGCGTTCAGCTTGGCAGGAACGAGCCCACCCTATCCGGAGAACTGCGTCGCTGGTCACAGGGATAGTGAGTATCTCTTGATCGAGCCAGAGAAACGGCCCCTGATTAGGCCGTTCGGCGGCGCGGGGCGCGGAGCATCCAGAGGTACGCGCTCAGCTCCTCCGCGGCCTCCGCCGCACTGCGGTACGCCTCCGGGCTGTCCTCGGTCGCGCCTCTGCCGACGACGGATGTGATGCGCGCGAGCCACTCGTCCACCACCTGGCGGTCCCCCGGCGGCACGAGCGGCGAACCGTTCCCCTGGTCTGTCTGCCCCGTCATGGCGGAATCGTCCCCACGCCCGGGAGGACCGTTCAATAGTCCGAAACAGCGGGTGTTACGGGTCGTTACACAGCGGTACGGTCACACTCCATGACGGCCATAGCCGCCTGCGCGACATGTGGGAACCCGCTCACCGAAGCCGTCACGGGCCGGCGTTACTGCTCCAACGCGTGCCGCCAGCGCGCCTACCGCGAGCGCACCTCGACGCGCGACGGCTCGCCGCACGACACGGCGTTGCCGAGGCCGCTCGACACCTTCGTCGGCCGCCGCGAGGAGCTCGCGTCCCTGGCGCGGCACGGAACGGACCGCCTCGTCTCGCTGGTCGGCCCCGCGGGAGCCGGCAAGACCAGGCTGGCCGTGCAGCACGTCGGCAGGCGCGCCGACCAGGTGTGGTGGACGGCGCTGGCGCCCGTGTCCGACGCCGTCCAGGCGATCTACCACGCGGTCGGCGCGCGCCCGTTGCCGAACCGCTCGGTGCGCGACGCGGTGATCGCCGAGATCGAGCGGCACCGGCGCCCGTTGCTCGTGCTCGACAACTGCGAGCACGTGCTGGCCGACGTCGCCGACGTGGTGTCGGAGCTGCTGGCCTGCTGCCCGCAGCTGCGCGTCCTGGTGACGTCGCGCGAGCACCTCCGCCTCGCCGGGGAACAGGTTTTCGCGGTCGGTGAGCTGGACCTGCCACCGGTGGACGCCGACGTCACCGAGGCCCTGCGGCACGACGCGGTGGTGCTGTTCCGCGATCGCGCCGTGGCGGTGGACCGCACGTTCGAGGTCGACTCCTCGAACGTCGCGGACATCGTCGCGGTGTGCCGTTCGCTCGACGGCATGCCGTTGGCCATCGAGCTGGCCGCGCGCCGCATCACCGTCCTCTCCCCCGCAGACATCCTCGCCCGGCTGGGTGACCGGCTGGCGTTGCTGACCGGGGGCCCCCGCGCCGCCGACGACCGCCACCGCACGCTGCGCGCCGCGATCGGCTGGAGCTACGACCTGCTCTCGCCCGCGGAGCAGGCCGCCTGCCGCCGCCTCGCCGTGCTGGGCGTGCCGTTCGACCTGGGCGTCGCGAGCGCGGTGTGCGGCCTGGACGACGCCCTGGAGCTGCTGGCCGGCCTCGAGCAGAAGTCGCTGCTGGTGGCCGACCGGGCCGGTGGCCACGTCTCGTTCCGCCAGCTCGAATCGGTGCGTCTTTACTGCCACGAACGTGCTGTCGAAAGCGGCGACGTCTCTCTCGTGGCCGACCGTGTGGTCGAGTGGGTGTGTTCGGTCGTGGAGCCGGAGATCTCCCGCTTCTTCCCGTCGCCACCGGTGGTGCTGCGTCTGGAACGCAACGTCGGCCTGATCGAACTGGCCGTGTCCCGCACCGCGGAGACGGGCGACTGGCCCCGTCACGCGCTCGCCATCGTCGCCACGGCGTACACGTCCACTCCGCGCGGCCCTCGCGGCGCTCCCACCGAACTGCTGCACAGCGCCCTGGCCCGGCCCGTGCCCGCGTCCTACCGCAGCGTCCTGACCGCACTGGCGGCGATGCACCACCGCATCCGCGGCGGCTGGGAGATGACCCGCCGGTTCGCGCAGGAGTCGTTGTCCATCGAACGGGCCGACGCCGGCCGCCCGGGCACGCTGGCCCGCGCGCTGGAGGTCCTCGCCTCCGCCGAGGCGCACACCGGCGACCCGGGGCAGGCCTGGCGGCTCTTCGACGAGGCCGTGGAACTCATGCGCGACGCCGACGACAAGCTGGCACGCGGCGTCCTGCTCAACTCCTACGGCTGGACGCTGCTGCAGCACGGCGAACCCGACCTGGCCGCGCCGCTGGTCCGCGAGTCGCTCACCCTGATGCGCCTGGCCGGACTGCCCCACATGCTCAACTCGACGCTGCACACGTCCGGCGCGATCGCGTTGGCCCGCAAGGACCACGCGGAAGCCGTGGCCCTGTTCCGGGAGAGCCTGGAGGTGGGCTCCGAGCACCCCGCGGACCAGTTCTACGACCTGGAGGGCCTGGCACTGGGCCTCGTCGGCGTGGGTTCCGACGACGAACGCGCGTTGTCGCTGCTCACCGCCGCCTCGGTGGTCAGGGCCCGCTTCGGCTTCCGCGCGGAGCCCTACTGGCAGGCGCTGCTCGACGAGGCCCGTGCCGTGTGCCGCGATCGCATCGCGGCGGGCCGGCTGCGTGCCGCGGAGTCGACGGGCGAGCGGATGTCGCTGGCCCAGGCCGTGTCCTACGCCCTGACGGCCCAGCCCGACGCGGGCGACGAGGACGGCCTGATCTCGGCGCGCGAGCGGCACGTCGCGACACTGGTGGCCGAGGGCCTGACCAACCGCCAGATCGGGCAGCGGCTGGGGATCTCACCCCACACCGTCGCCCGGCACGTGACGCACGCCAGGTCGAAGCTGGGACTGCGGTCGCGGGCCCAGCTGGCGGTCTGGGCGGGCCGCCACACGCCGTGACCCAGACACGGCAGGGTGTCCCGATCGGGTTATCCTCACCGCTTTGACGCGGACGTCTTCCGCGGAACCACGCAGCTAGGGAGTCACCTGTGGCGGTCACCTCCGCCGAGCGTCCCGCCGGGGTGCTCGAAGCCCCTCGCCCCCAGCACGCTCTGCGCGGGGACATCCAGGGCCTGCGGGCACTCGCCGTCGGCGTGGTCCTGCTCTACCACCTGCGGCCGTCGTGGCTGCCCGGTGGCTTCGTCGGCGTCGACGTCTTCTTCGTCATCTCGGGTTTCCTGATCATCGGCACGCTGACCAACGAGCTGCGCCGCAGCGGCACGGTGAGCCTGCGCGACTTCTACGCGCGGCGCATCCGCCGCCTCCTCCCCGCCGCCACCGCCACGTTGCTCGCCGTCGTGGCCGCCGTCGTCCTGCTGCTGCCGGAGTCGCGGTGGCCGGGCTTCATGCGCGAGGTCGTCGGCTCGGCGTTGAACGCGCAGAACTGGCTGCTCGCGGTGCTGTCCAACGACTACGGGCACGCCACCGCCGGCGCCTCCCCGGTCCAGCACTACTGGTCGCTGGCCGTCGAGGAGCAGTTCTACCTGGTGATCCCGCTGCTGCTGATCGGCAGCGCCGCCCTGGCCGGCAAGCTCAACGGCCGCACGGTCCCCTACGCCGTCGGCGCCGTCGCGTTGGTGACGGTCGCGTCGTTCGCGTTCTCCGTCTACTACACCCCCGTCGACCACGGCGCCGCCTACTTCGTGACGCCGACCCGCATGTGGGAGCTCGGCATCGGCGGCCTCACCGCGATGGTGCTGCACCGCGTGACGCTGACCCGCGCGGTGCGCGAGGTCCTCGGCTGGCTGGGTTTCGCGGCCGTGCTGGCCTCCTGCGTCCTCTACACGACGGACATGGAGTTCCCCGGCTGGGTCGCGGCCCTGCCGGTGCTCGGCACCGCGGCGATGCTGGCCTGCGCGGGCACGGTGCTGGCGCGGCTGCTGAGCATCCGTCCCGTCCGCTACGTCGGTGACATCTCCTACAGCCTCTACCTGTGGCACTGGCCCGTCATCGTGGTGATCCTCGAGCTCAGCGGACGCGACCGGCTCTCGAAGAAGGAGATGCTGGTGGCCCTGGTCATCAGCCTCGTGCTGGCCTCGCTGTCCAAGCACTTCGTCGAGGACCCGTTCCGCCGCAACAGGTTCGGCCGCAAGCGCGGCACCTACCTGTTCGGCGCGGTCCTCGTGGTCGTGTCCGTGGTCGCCGCCTCGATCCCCTGGTACACCGCCGAGAAGCACCTGACCGAGCTCGCGTCCCGCACGGCGCTCGACGCCGACCACCCCGGCGCGATGGCGCTCGACCCGCGCTCACCGCGCACGGCGCCCACCGGCGTGCCGCTGCTGCCGGACCCGGCCGTGGCGAACGAGGACGGCCCGTACAGCAGCGCGGACGGCGCCGACTGCAACATCTACGGGCTCGACTACGCGTCGACCGCCTGTTCGTGGGGCGACCAGACCGCGCCCAAGACCGTCGTGCTGCTCGGCGACTCGCACGCGGCGCAGTACAGCACCCCGCTGATCGACTTCGCCAAGGGCGAGGGCAGGGGCCGGTGGAAGGTGAAGGCCATGACCCGCAACGGCTGCCCGTTCAACGCGGTGCCGCCGTCGGAGGCCGGGACGCCGATCACCTTCTGCTCCGACCAGAACCGCGCCGTGCTCGACCGGGTGAAGGCGAGCAAGCCGGACCTCGTGGTGCTGTCCGGCATGAGCCGCGAGTCCTACGTCAGCGACCTCAAGTGGACGTGGAACTCGCGCGACGAGATGGTGCGCGGCTACCGGGAGATGCTGAAGGCGTTCTCCGACGCCGGCATCCCGGTCGCGGTGGTCAAGGACCTGCCGCGGCCGAACAGCCAGGTGCCGCGCTGCCTGGAGCGCAACTCCGGTGACCCGGAGGCCTGCGGCACCCCGCGCGCCGAGGCGTTCCAGGGCGAGGGCGACCCGCTCGTGGCGGCGTCGGAGGGCGTCTCCGGCGTCAAGGTCGTCGACCTGACGCCGTGGTACTGCAAGGCGGACGTCTGTCCCGCGGTGGTCGGCAACGTCGTCGTGTACCGGAACAACCACGTGACGAACACGTACTCGCGGACGCTCGCGACCCCGTTGCTCACCGAGCTGGGGATGATCTAGTCGTAGACACGTCGGCCCCTCACCCCGTGCTCCCGGGTGAGGGGCCGACCTGTGTCGTACGGGGTGCTCAGACCTCGGCTTCGAGCATGTCCGCCGTGACCGCGGACTCGGTGTCCGGCAGGCCCAGGTCCTTGGCCCGCTTGTCCGCCATGGCCAGCAGACGCCTTATGCGGCCCGCCACCGCGTCCTTCGTCATCTGCGGGTCCGACAGCTGCCCGAGCTCCTCCAGCGACGCCTGCCGGTGCGCCAGCCTGAGCTGGCCCGCCGCGGCGAGGTGGTCCGGCGCCTCGGGACCGAGGATCTCCAGCGCCCGCGCGACCCGTGCCGCCGCGGCGACCGCGGCCCGCGCGGACCGGCGCAGGTTCGCGTCGTCGAAGTTGGCGAGCCGGTTCGCGGTGGCGCGGACCTCGCGCCGCATCCGCCGCTCTTCCCACGCCATCACGCTGTCGTGCGCGCCGAGCTTGGTCAGCATGGCGCCGATCGCGTCGCCGTCCCTTATCACCACGCGCTCGGCACCGCGGACCTCGCGCGACTTGGAGGCGATGCCCATGCGACGGGCGGCGCCGACCAGTGCCAGCGCGGCCTCCGGGCCAGGACAGGTGATCTCCAGCGACGAGCTGCGGCCCGGTTCGGTGAGCGAGCCGTGCGCGAGGAAGGCCCCGCGCCACGCCGCCTCGGCGTCGCACACGCCACCGGACACGACCGGGGCGGGCAGACCGCGGACCGGACGGCCGCGCGGGTCCAGCAGACCGGTCTGCCGGGCGAGACCCTCGCCGTCCTTGACCACGCGGACGACGTACCGGGTGCCCTTGCGCAGGCCGTTGGACTGGATCGTGAACACCTCGGCGTGGTGGCCGTAGAGGGCCTGGATCTCCTTGAGGAGCCTGCGGGCCGCGGAACCGAGGTCGAGCTCGGCCTCGACGACGACCCTGCCCGACACGATGTGCAGTCCGCCGGCGAACCTGAGCAGGGAGGACACCTCCGCGCGGCGGCAACAGGTCTTGGATACCGCGAGCCTGCTCAGCTCGTCCTTGACCGCCGACGTCATCGCCACGGGCCTGTCCCTCCCACTCCGGTCTCCTCGACCACCTGCCTCAGGCAACCGGCAAGCGCCTCCGGATCATGCCGTTCCGCGGCGTCCGGTGCGGCGATCTTCGCCAGATGCGTCCGCGCGCCCAGTGCCGAGGCGGCGCGCGTCAGCCGGTCCGGGGTGGGGACCGAGTCGACGTCCGCGATCACCGCGTCCACCTTCAGCTCGGGTGCGTGTTCGCAGACTACGTCCAAATGGCGCTCCGGAGAGAAACCGGCGGTTTCCCCCGGTTGGGGGACAAGATTGAGCACAAGGGCCTTCTTGGCACGCGTGCGCACCAGCGCGTCGTGCAGTTCGGGCACCAGCAGATGTGGCAAGACGCTGGTGAACCACGATCCGGGGCCGAGTAACACAAGATCGGCGTCAAGTACAGCCTGTACCGCTTCCGGACAGCCCACAGGTCGCCCGTTCGGGGCGGTCAGGCGGATGCGCTGCACGAGCCCCGGCGTGGTCGCGATGGCGACCTGGCCGCGGATGCGCCGCACGTCCCGCACGTCCTCGTCGAGCCCCATGACGTCGGCCTCGATGTCGAGCGGCTCGTTCGACATGGGCAGCACCCTGCCCGTGACGCCGAGGAGCCTGCTCGTGAGGTCGAGCACCGCGACCGGGTCGCCGAGCTGCTCGAGCAGCCCGGCGATCACCAGGTTCCCGACCGCGTGGCCGGCGAGGGCGCCCGTGCCGCCGAAGCGGTGCTTGAACAGGGACGTCCAGAGCCTGCTCGACTCGTCCTCCCCCGCCAGCGCCGCCATCGCCTTGCGCAGGTCGCCCGGCGGCAGCAGGTGTGACAGCTCACGCCGCAAGCGCCCCGACGAGCCCCCGTCGTCCGCGACGGTCACCACGGCCGTCACGTCGTCGGTGACCCGCTTCAGCGCGCTCAGCGTCGCGTGCAGCCCGTGCCCACCGCCCAAAGCAACAGCTTTCAACTTCGTCACTCGCGTCCCAGATCCCTGTGCACGACCTTGACGGCCATGCCGTCCTCGCTCGCCAGCCTCGTGGCCAGCTCTTCGCTCAGGGCCACACTGCGGTGCTTGCCACCCGTGCAGCCGATCGCGAGCGTCAGGTAGCGCTTGCCCTCACGCCGGTACCCGGCGCCGATCAACCGCAGCAGCTCGTGGTACCGGTCAAGGAACTCGTCAGCGCCCTCCTGGGACAGCACGTAGTTGCGCACCTCACCATCGAGACCGGTCTGCTCGCGCAGTTCGGGGATCCAGAACGGGTTCGGCAGGAACCGCACGTCCATGACGAGGTCGGCGTCCATCGGCAGCCCGTACTTGTACCCGAAGCTCAGCACGGTGACCCGCGTCCTGGACGCGGCCTCGGTGCCGAAGGTGTCCTCGATCTTGGCCCGCAGCTGGTGCACGCTGAGGGCGCTGGTGTCGAGCACCAGGTCCGCCTCCTGCTTCAACGGCGTGAGCAGGATCCGCTCGGCCTCGATGCCGTCCTGCAGCCGCCCGTCCCCCTGCATGGGGTGACCGCGCCGCACCGCCTCGAACCGGCGGATCAGCACGGCGTCGGTGGCCTCGAGGAAGAGCACGCGCGGCTTGTACCCGCGGGCGTCGAGGTCCTTGATGATGGCGGACAGGTCCTCCGTGAACGCGCGGCTCCGCACGTCCATGACGACAGCGACCCTGGTGATGGCCCCGCGCGCCTGCGCGCCGAGCTCGACCATGGTGGCGATGAGTTCCGGGGGCAGGTTGTCGACGACGAACCAGCCGAGGTCCTCCAGGCACTTGGCCGCGGTGCTGCGGCCCGCACCGGACAGCCCGGTCACCACGGCGACTTCGATGCCGGACTTCTCCGCGTTCACAACTACGACTCCGTTACCTGTTCATGAGCGCAACGACGCTCTCGTGTGGCCAGCTTCGGTGTTCCGGGCGCATCGGGCGCGCCGCGGTGTGAGTCTCCACCGGAACGGCCCTCCCGCGCGGCAGGTTCGGCACTTGGAGCAGCCGTGCCGTGGCCGCGATCACGATCCTCGCCCCGTTCCGGGGCCGATCGCACGGCAGGTGGGGGCTGAGTGGCGGGTGCGGCGCGTGGGGTCTGCGGGGCGGGGAGGACGGGTGGGGCGGCTGAGGTGGCCGGACCACGCGGCGCGAGGCGCGGCCGGGGTGGCTGAACCGCGGCTGTGGGAGCTGAGGTGCGCGCCGGCTGCCGGGGGTGACCAGCGCAGGTAGGCGGACGGTAGTCCGCGACCGCACGCGGCAGCCGAGCCCGAACCGGGCCCCAACCCGCGCGGCCGCCGCCACCGCGGCCCGTCACGTGACCACCGGCACGCATCAAGCGCGGCATCGCGCTTCCGCCACGTCCGGACGACCCACACGCCACCACCGCACCACGCTCACACCACGGCCGGACGGCTCAGCCCGCCCACTCGCGCCGCCCTTCCGGCACCGCACCACGCTCACACCGCGCCCAGGCGACCCGACCGGTCCACCCACTCGGCGACCAACGCCAGCCTCCCGGCACCGCACGTCACTGCTTGACATCCGACGACGGCGCTGCCGGCGCCGCCGAAGCCGCCGACGCCAGGCTGGCCACCACCGCCTCGGCCGTGCGGCGGCCCACGCCGGGGACGCCGCTGATCTCGTCCACTGTGGCCTGGCGCAGCTTGCGGACCGAGCCGAAGTGCTTGAGCAGGGCGGCTTTGCGGGTCTCGCCGAGGCCGGGGACGCCGTCCAGCTCGGAGGCGATCATGCGCTTCGAGCGCTTCTGGCGGTGGTAGGCGATGGCGAAGCGGTGGGCCTCGTCGCGGACCCGTTGCAGCAGGTACAGCGCGTCGCTGGTGCGGGGCAGGATCACCGGGTCGGGCTCGCCGGGGACCCAGACCTCCTCCAGGCGCTTGGCCAGGCCCACCACCGCCACGTCGGTGATGCCCAGCTCCGCCAGGACGTCCGCCGCCGCGGCCGCCTGGGGACCGGCGCCGTCGACCACCAGGAGGTTGGGCGGGTAGGCGAACTTGCGGGGTTTGCCGGTGTCCGGGTCGATGCCCGGGTTGGGGCCGCCGGAGGCCGTCTCGCGCAGCATCGCCTGGAAGCGGCGGCGGACCACCTCGGCGATGGACGCCACGTCGCCTTCCGTGGCGGCTTCGCGGATGGCGAAGCGGCGGTACTCGGACTTGCGGGCCAGACCGTCCTCGAAGACCACCAGCGACGCCACCACGTCGGTGCCCTGGACGTGGCTGATGTCGATGCACTCGATGCGCAACGGCGCGGTGTCCAGCGCCAGCGCCTCCTGCAGCTCGCCGAGCGCGGCGGAGCGGGCGGTCAGGTCGCCCGCGCGGCGCAGCTTGTGCTGGGCGAAGGCCTCGGAGGCGTTGCGCGCCACGGTTTCCATCAGGGCGCGCTTGTCGCCTCGCTGGGGGACGCGCAGGGCGACGCGGGAGCCTCGCTGTTCGGACAGCAGGTCCTCCAGCGCGGAGGCGTCGTCCGGGAGGACTGGGACCAGCACCTCGCGCGGGGTGCTCTCGGTCTCGTCGCCGTAGAACTGCATGATGAACTGGTCGACGAGACCCGCGTCGTCGACGGCCTCCACCTTGTCCAGCACCCAGCCTCGCTGGCCGCGCACCCGGCCGCCGCGCACGTGGAAGACCTGGACCGAGACCTCCAGCTCGTCCTGCGCGAACGCCATCACGTCCGCGTCCGTGCCGTCGCCGAGCACCACGGCCTGCTTCTCCATCGCGCGCCGCAACGCGCCCAGGTCGTCGCGCAGGCGCGCCGCCCGTTCGAACTCCAGCTCCTCGGCGGCGGCGTTCATCTCGCGTTCGAGACGGCGGATCATGTGGTCCGTCTTGCCCGCCAGGAAGTCGCAGAAGTCGAGCACGATGTCGCGGTGCTCGTCGGCGGAGACCTTGCCGACGCACGGCGCCGAGCACTTGTCGATGTAGCCGAGCAGGCACGGGCGCCCGATCTGGTTGTGGCGCTTGAAAACGCCCGCCGAGCACGTGCGCGACGGGAACACCCGCAGCAGCAGGTCCAGCGTCTCGCGGATCGCCCACGCGTGCGCGAACGGGCCGAAGTACCGCACGCCCTTCTTGCGCGGGCCGCGGTACACGTGCAGCCGCGGGTACTCCTCGTGCAGCGTCACGGCCAGCACCGGGTACGACTTGTCGTCGCGGTACCGGACGTTGAAGCGCGGGTCGAACTCCTTGATCCAGTTGTACTCGAGCTGCAGCGCCTCGACCTCGGTGGTGACGACGGTCCACTCGACGGAGGCCGCCGTCGTCACCATCTGGCGAGTGCGCGGGTGCAGACCGGCCAGGTCCGCGAAGTAGGAGTTCAGCCTGCTGCGCAGGTTCTTCGCCTTGCCGACGTACACGACCCGGCCACCGGCGTCGCGGAACTTGTAGACGCCGGGAGCTTCGGGGATCGAGCCCGCCGCGGGGCGGTACGTCGAGGGATCTGCCACGCCGCCAAGACTATCGACGGGGTCTGACAAAAGCGGAAAGGGTCAGGTCAGGACCACCTGGTCGCCGTCGACCTTGACCGCGACGGCACGCAGGCCGGACGTCGCGGGGCCCTTCTTCACCGACCCGTCCGCCGGCGAGAACTGGCTCCCGTGCGAGGGGCAGGTGATGGTGCCGCCGGAGGGTTCCGCGACGATCGAGCCCTGGTGGGGGCACGTCGCGTCGAAGGCCTTCACCTCGGTGGCGGACACGCGCGCCACGACGATCTTCTTGCCGCCGGGCCCGTCGACGACGGCGCCGCCGCCCTCTGGCACGTCCGCCAGCGCGACGAGCGCGGTGCCGGTGGAGCCGGAGGACCCGGACGTCGGCGTGGAGCCGCCCTGGGCGGGAGGGGTGGAGCCAGTGCCCGCCGAGCCGGAGCTGCACGCCGTCACGAGTCCGCTGGGCACCGCGAGGGCGACCACGATTCCGCACAGCGCCGTCCGCCTGCCGACCGGGCTTTCGGTGTTCACGACCGTTCCTCCGTGGTGGTGGGTGTTCGGGGTCACACCACAGCATTACGCGATGAGGACGGCGAAAGTTCAGCCGGGCACGCGATGCACAGCAAACGCACAGCTGTCAGGCGAGGACCAGATCGTCACCCGAAAGGGAGATGGCGACCTCGCTCAGCCCGGAAGTCGCAGGTCCTTTGCGGACTGCGCCCGTCGAGGGGTCGAAAGTGCTGCCGTGCAACGGGCAGGTGATCACCCCACCGGCCGGCGGGTTCACGAACGAGCCCACGTGCGGGCACGAAGGGTTGAAGGCGCGGAATTCACCTGATCGAGGCTGAACGACCAGCAGCTGGGCGTTGCCGGGCATGTCCACCAGCACACCGCTGCCGACCGGCACCGAGGACGCCGGGGTCACGCGGTCTCCCGGACGAGCGGCCCCGACCCCGCCCGTCTTGCGGGGCGCAGGCTCGCCACAGGCGCTCACAGCAGCAGCGACGAGCCCGCACAACAACACTGAACGACGATCCACGAGCACCGATTATCGGCGCTGGTCCTCCGCTGCCGCCGTCCGGGCCAGCGCGAGCACGGCGGTGAACGGCGGGAACCAGTGCCGCGAGTGCGACGGCGGGTTCGCCCACCGCAACGAGCCGTACCTGGTCATCGTCGGCGGAAGGGCGATCCGGTGGGGCGAGCGCACGAACTGGACCTCCGGTGGCGCCTTGAGGTGCGTCGGCAGCAACGCCACCAGCTCGGCCAGGAAGATCCAGTGTTCGCGGGGGCCGGGGATCACGGTGACGGGCCCGGCGAGCATGCGCGACTTGAGGTCGGCCAGGACGCGCGACCCGATCCGCGCCGGCATGGCCAGCGCGGTGGTGGCGGGGCCGAGCGGCAGGAACACTCCCTGCTCGGTCACAGAGACCTGCCAGCCGAGCAACCGGTAGCCCGCGACGGCCTCCCCGATCACCCGTTCGTGTCCCCTGTTCTGTGGGAGACCGGCACTGCCCGTGCCGGTCTCCGCGGTCGTGAGGCTCATCGGCGGTGGTCCTCCCCGTTGGTGGGTCAGGCACTGGTCAGGCCACGGGGGTCGTCCCGCCCCTGACGATGTGCAGGGTGCGTCGCAGATCACGCCAACACCACTCGGCGGTTGCATGGGTCTCATGCAGCGGACGCATGAAGCTCATCCACCGCACGGGGGACCAGGCACTGCGACACGCGAATTCATTACGCCTTATGCATGAGATGGATGGACTGACGATCACGGCTCCGTACACTGGGAGAACGCTCAGTGACGGGGGCGAGGCCGATGGATACCGCGAGACCCAAATCCAGACGCGCTTGCCCGTGTGGGGCGTTCATCGCCGCCGACAACACCGATCGGCTCTGTCACCGTTGCCGCCGCAACGCTCGTTCCGGCGTGCACGGCCCTCCTGAGGTCCCGAACGACTTCTGGGACCACCCCGCGATCGTGGCCGCGTGCACAGACCGCGACATGGGTGCCCTGATCTCCGCGTACCGGCACCACCCCCAGCACCTGAGCCGAGTCACCCAAGACCGCATGGCGGCGTGGCTCGGCATCAGCCAGGCGCAGCTCTCGCGTTACGAGTCGGGCGAGAACCAGATCGACCGGCTCGACCGGCTGCGCCACTTCTCGCAAGTGCTAGGCGTGCCGGGCGAACGACTGTGGTTCGACCGAGTCGTCATCCCAGCTCAGGTGGGTGCCCAGGAAACGGGCCCGCCAGACGTGCTCGCCGCCCCCTGGGAGGCGACGAGCATTGCCCGTTCGGTCGAGGAGACGGCGAGGAGCGACTTGGCGATCAGCAGACGAGCGGCGCTCACAGGAGCCGCCGCGGTGACGGTGGGATCCGCACTGGTCGAGCCGCTGCAGCGGTGGTTACACCCCCTGCAGAACCTGTCGAAGTGGTCGTCGCACTCGGCGATCAGCGCAGAGGAGCTCGAGGCACTGCAACACGTGGCCGACGGCCTGCGGGGCTGGGGCGGCCGGGGCGGATACGGACTGGCGCGCAAGGCGGTGCTGGGCCAGCTGGACGAGCTGGCTGAGCGCCTCCAACGCGCCCCGGCGGGCCCGACGACGGAACGCGCGTTCTTCATAGGCGCCGAACTGTCCAAGGTCGCGGCGAGCATGTCGTTCGACGCGGGCCTGCACAACGCGGCCCAGCGCTACTACGTGCTGGCCATCCGAATGGCCAAGGCCGGCCACAACGACGGCTTCGCGGCCCTCTGCCTGGCCGCGATGGCGAGACAGATGTTCGACCTGGGCCGCCCGGAGGACGGCCTGGAACTGGTCCAGCTGGGCCAGTACGGCACCCGCAGAACCGGCACGCCAACGTTGAAGGCCCTCCTGCTGACCAGGGAAGCCTGGGCCTACGCCCACATGGGCAAGACCAGGGAGTTCCACCAGGCGGTGGGCATGGCCCAGGACAGCTTCGCCCAGCGCAAGGCCGACAACGAACCCCGCTACCTGCACAACTTCGACGAGGCGGAGCTGGAGGGCGTGATAGGCGCCCGCTGCCGGGACCTGGCCATGCACGACCCGGCCCAAGCCGTGTACGCCGAACAACACATCCGGCGAGCACTGCAACTGCGAGACCCGTCGAAACTGCGCAACCGCGCCTTCGACGTGATCGGACTGGCGCGCACCAAGATGGTGGCGGGAGACCCGGAGGCGGCGTGCGGCTTGATCAACGAGGTCCTGCCGACAGCGGCGAAACTCTCCTCGGGCCGAGTCCTGCGCAAACTGGAGGACTTCGCCAAGGAAGCGGCACGGCACCGCCACATCCCCGCCGTGCAGGACACCCGCGACGCGATCAGAGCGATCCGGACCGCCTGATGCGAGTGGGCGTCACCGGACACAGCAACCTGGTCCCCGACTGCATCCCGGCAGTCCGAGCAGCCCTGACGGAGGTCCTGGACCAACTGGGCCGCCCACTGGTGGGCGTCACATGCCTGGCCCCAGGCGCAGACCAGGTCTTCGCCAGAGCAGTACTGGCCCTGGGCGGCGAGGTGGAGGTGGTCCTCCCGGCCCTGGATTACCGAGAACGCCTGAAGCCACACCAACTCGCCGAGTACGACGAATTACGAGCAGCAGCAACAGTGGTCAGCGTCCTCCCGCACATGTCGAGCGGCCGCCTGGCCTACGTGGCAGCGAACGAACGCATGCTCGCCTCGGTAGAACTGCTGGTCGCGGTGTGGGACGGCGTCCCGGCACAAGGCAGGGGCGGCACGGCGGACGTGGTGGAGCAGGCAAGGGCAAGCGGCGTACCGATCGAAGTCGTCTGGCCTCCAGAGGCAAGACGGAAGTCATAACAGCAAAGCCGAAGGCGAGCCAGCTCTTCGCAAAGCCGCCTGGTGGGTGGTCCCGTCACGAGCAGTGCCGATGCGTTGTGCCCGTGACGGGACCACCCCACACCGAACGCGCCCGAACAACCCATCAGCAAGCCGCCCGACACAAACAGGCGTGCCATCAACCCACCAAGGCGCCGGCCGGTCCTTGATCAGTGGGCGGGGTCTGGGGCGGAGCCACAGCAGCAGTGAACCCAAGCCCACTACTCCGAGCGAGGGAAGTTCGTCGGCAACCGGACCAACTCGGCCCACCGGTCTAGCCCCCCACACCCTCGTTGATCACGATTTCCGGACATGGCAGCCGATCCGTTCGCACGCCTGGCCGACCGCCAGCAATCTCTGCGAACAGCCCTACGAGCCCTCCAAGCCGCAGGCCCAGGCAGCCCGGACTTCCCAGACCTCCTGTCAACCACCGACAAAGAAGTAGAAGCAGTACTACAAGCCAGAAGAGACGTGGAAGCAGCCAGACTGACCGCCCCGAACAGAGCGATAGCAGCAGCAACAACCACAGCAGCGCTGATAGTCGCGGTGGGCTGGTTCGACGGCTGGTCCCTCCTCTCCCTCCTCCTGGCAGTGGCCACGGCAGCAGCGGTCCTGGTAGACCCCACAGGCAGAAAACCCTGGGAACCAAGAGCAAGAACGACAGCGATAGCAGCGGCTCTGGCAGCCACCCTCCTGACTCCGGCAACACACGGCTGGGCGAGTTTGCTCACCGCGACAGGAATAGCCTGGTGGGCCTGGAGGACGCTCAGATGAACATCGACCCGCTCAAGGCCCTCGAAGACAAGCTCGACCGCCTCAACAAGGACTTCAAGTCCGTGACCGCCCGCATGGACGACGTGCAATCCGAAGCGGCGCAACAACAACTGAGCACCACGAACCAGCTGAGGGACGCCTCCAGGAAGCTGAGCAAGACCAACGACCGCGTCAGCGAGCTGGCGGAGAGCGTCCACCGCCTGGAACGCCTCCTGGTGGCCCTCAACCGCAAGGTGCGGGCGGGCAACACCGAGAAGGCCGACTTCGACAGCTGGCCGGAGATCACCGACCAGCAGATCGCCAGGATCGCCGCCGGCCAGGAGGCGTACGCCCGCAGGACCTCCACCCCTCAGGAAGCCAAGCTCACCCGCAAGGCCATCGCCGAGTACGACAGGAAGGCGCTCGAGGCCATCGAGGCCGCGGAAGCACTGACGCACCTCCCGCCGAACGCGGAAGCGTTGTGGCGCAAGAACTACAAGCAGTGGCACGCCATCACCACGCAGGTCCGCCCCGACCTGCCGGACGACGACACGCATGCCAGGGACACCGCTGCCAAGTCAGCGGGGAACACGGCCATCGCCGAGGTGAGAGCCGCCATCCGCACCCGTGTCGAGGACGCGGTGGCGAGGGATCTCCTGTTCCCGGCGTGGTTCGAGAACGTCCTCGGACCGGCCGCGCCACCCGGCAGGGCGGACGACTGGCTTTACACGGCAACGGATGTGGTGTTGTACCGGTTGCTGCACCGCGTCACCAGCCCAGCGGACGCGCTGGGTCCGGCGCCCCTGGAAGAGGGGCACCGCAAGACCCTGCACGACCGCTTGACCAGCGAATGCGCGGACTACCGCAAGTCGTAGGCCTCAGGCAGGGCGCCTCTGCCCGAGACCTCAGCTCACGCCAGCTCCAGGCTGAACCGCTGCTGTTCGGCGTCCACCGCGAGCACCTTCACCCGCACCGACGAACCGACCTCGGCCTGGCGGCCGTGCAGGAGCCCGTGTGCACCGGCGGGGTGCTCGACGAACGAACCGAAGGGAACGGTCGAGACGACCTTCCCCGAGAAAACATCACCAATGTTGGGAAGCATTGCGCATCACCTCCTCTCCCAGGCGCGTTGTCCCGATGAAGAACACGCGCGGGGCTGGAGGGGCCCTGATCAAATCAGGGCCGGGCAACCGTTCCGCTCACGGCACGAGGCCGACCCGGCAGTCATACCGCGAACTCTAACCATCACCGGCCGCCGTCCGCAATGGAATCTAGACTCGCCCCATGCTGGAGACGTCCGCACGGCTGCTGAAGCTGCTGTCCCTGTTGCAGGTGCGGCGCGACTGGACGGGCCCGGAGCTCGCGGACAGGCTCAGCGTCGACGTGCGCACGATCCGCCGCGACGTCGACAAGCTGCGCAGCCTCGGCTACCCCGTCACGTCGCTGCCCGGCGCGACCGGCGGCTACCAGCTCGGCGCCGGCGCGGAGCTGCCGCCGTTGCTGCTCGACGACGACGAGGCGGTGGCCGTCGCGGTCGGGCTCAGGACGGCGGCGAACGGCACGGTCGCGGGCATCGAGGAGACGTCGGTCCGCGCGCTCACCAAGCTCGAGCGGATCCTGCCGACCAGGCTGCGCAGGCGCGTCCAGGCCCTCCAGGCGCACACCACTCCCCTGAACGCGGCCGGTCCGACCGTCGACCCGGAGACGCTCACGATCATCGCCGCGGCGTGCCGCGACCACCAGCAGCTCCGGTTCACCTACGCCCCGACGCAGGGCGAACCCGCGAAGCGCCTGGTCGAACCCCAGGGGCTCGTGCACACCGGCAGGCGGTGGTACCTCGTCGCGTGGGACGTGTCCAAAGAGGACTGGCGAACGTTCCGCGTGGACCGCGTCACCACCGAGCCGGCGCTCGCCGCGCGTTTCACACCCCGCGAACCGCCGGCGGAGAGCCTGGGAGAGTTCGTGTCCAGGCAGGTCGCGTCGAGCGTCTACACCTACCGGGCGGTGTTGACGGTCCACGCCCCGTTGCAGACCGTCGCGGAGCGCACGTCGCCGATGTCGGTGTCGCTCGAACCGATCGACGACGACTCCTGCCTGATGCGCACCGGCGCAGAGGCACTCGACCGGATCGTGTTCTACCTGCTGTACCTGGACCTCGACTTCGAGGTGCACGAGCCGGAAGAGCTCAGGAACCACGTCGGAAAGCTGATCGGCCGGCTCCGGAAGTCGATTGGGGTGCGAGGATGACAGTGGACTTCGAGACCGCCGCGGACCCGTTCAGGCGGGAGCTGCTCGCGCACTGCTACCGGATGCTCGGTTCGCTGCACGACGCCGAGGACCTGGTGCAGGAGACGTATTTGCGCGCCTGGAAGTCGTACGGCAAGTTCGAGGGCCGTTCGTCCATGCGCACGTGGCTGTACCGGATCGCCACGAACGTCTGCCTCACCGCGCTCGACAGCCGCACCAGGCGGCCGCTGCCGTTCGGCCTCGGCACCCAGAGCGCGACGGAGAGGGACCCGCTGACCGAGGACCACGAGGTCCCGTGGCTGGAGCCGTTCCCGACCGACCCGGCGGTCATCGTCACCGAACGCGAGTCGACGCGGCTGGCGTTCGTCGCGGCACTGCAGCACCTGCCGCCGAGGCAGCGCGCGGTGCTGATCCTGCGCGACGTCCTCAAGCTCAGCGCCGCCGAGACCGCCGACGAGCTGGAGATGACGGTCGCGGCGGTCAACAGCGCCCTGCAACGGGCTCACGCGCAGGTCGGCGGCCTCACCGAGGAGCAGGTGGTCGAACCGGCGGACGCCAAGGCGCTGCTCGACCGGTGGGTGAAGGCGTTCGAGGCCAAGGACATCCCGGCGATCATCGGCATGTTCGCCGAGGACGTCGTCTGGGAGATGCCGCCGTTCCCGCAGTGGTACCACGGGCCGGAGATGGTCGCGTGGCACCTCGCGAACCAGTGCCCGGCCGTCCCCCACGGCGCGCGCATGATCGCCGTCGAAGCCAACGGCCAGCCCGCCTACGGCCTGTACCTGCGCGACGACGACGGCGCGTTCCGGCCGTTCAACCTCCAGGTGCTGGAGATCGCGAACGACCGGATCATCCGCGTCTCGTCGTTCTTCGACCTCAGTCTGTTCCCGCGCTTCGGGCTGCCTTCGACCGCATGAACTCGGAACGGTCCAACGCGCGGTTCACGATCCGCAGGTCGCCGACCCAGCCGTGCAACGACTTCTCGACGACCTTGTCGTACGCGTAGGCACCGACGAGCCACGGGTCACCGGCCGTCGAGATGCCGCGCGCGGGCGTGGAGGGGTTGCGCAGCAACGGGGATCCGTCGACGTACATCGTGGTGTGCACACCGTCGTTGACCACCGCGATGTGCCACCACGTCTCGTAGTCCATCTCGTGGCCCCAGTTCGTGGAGATGCCCGGCAGGTTGCGCGGGAACACCGCCCACTGCAGCTGCCCGCCTCCCGCGACGTTCAGCGTGGCGATCGGCTCGCCCGGGTCGTCCCCGGTCTTGCCGGCCGCCGAACCGGGCGCGAGCTTGGTCAGCAGGCCGCACCACGGGTGGTCGAAGTCCTTCGGCAGCTTGAGGAACACCTCGATCGTGTACCCGCGCTCGAACGTCTCGCGGTTCAGCGGCGCCGCGTCCACGGTGGACAGGTAGCCGTCCTTGCCGAAGTACAGCGACCGGTGCGACGGCGCGAACCGGTGGTGGTCGTCCGCGGCGGTGAGTGTTCCGGTCTGCCGGAGGTGGTTGCCGTTGCCCGACAGGTCCTCCAGCCCCTCACCGAGCCGCCAGTACGCGACCGTGCCGCGCACCAGCACGTCGCTCACCGGCCGCGGTCCCGGCAGCACCGGCGGGTCGAACCGCGCGAACCGCTGCTCGAAGCCGATCGGCACGCTGAACCGGTCGGCGGGGCCGGTCAGCTCGATCTCCTTGCGCTCCAACGGGTTGAGGGCCTTCTTGCCGAGCAGCCACGGCGACAGCGTCCGCACGTCGACGACACCGCGGTCCAGGTCGAAGTGGTAGAGGCGGATCATCGCGCCGCCGCCGTAGTAGCGGTCCTGGTAGTTCGTGATGTGCACGTGCACGTCGTTGCCGGCGGCGTTGCGCATCGTCGCACGGGCCGGCGGCCAGAAGTGCCCGTTCAACGTCAAGAAGATCTGGTCGTTGTCCCTGATCAGCTCGTCCCACAGCTTGCGGCCGTAGTCGGACATCTCCGCGACACCGTCGCCGCCGTCGCGGACGAGCTCGTGCGTGGTGAGGATGACCGGCAGCTTCGGATGCTTCTTCAGCACCGAACGCGCCCACTCGAACCCCTGGGGCGACATGCGCCAGTCCAGCGCCAGGACCAGCCAGTCCTTCCCCGCCGCCCGGAACACGTGGAACGAGTTGTAGCCGTCCGCGCTCGCACCGCGGAACGTCGGGGAGCTCCGGAAGCGCTGCGGCCCGAACCTGTCGAGGTACGGCGTCCGCCCGCGCTGGTCGTCGAGGCGCGAGTCCGGCACGTCGTGGTTGCCCGCGAGCACGCTGTACCCGATCCGGCGCCGGTCGAGCACCTCGAAACGCGCGCTGATGTCGTCGATCTCGCTCTTCAGGGCGTTCTCGACGAGGTCGCCGAGATGGCTGACGAAGACGATGTTCTCGGAACGCCGGTGGTCGACGAGGTACTGCAAGGTGGCCTTCAACGGCGCCGAGTCGCCGCGGTCGAGGTCGAACATGTACTGCGTGTCCGGGATCACCGCGAGCGTGAACCGACGTGCCTCGGGGTCCGGTCCACCGCCTCCGACAACGTTGTCCGCGGCTGCGGAACCGGGTGTGACCAGGGCGGCAGCGGCGGCGGTCGCACCGGTGCCGAGCAGGAAGGAGCGGCGGGAGGCGGTCATGGCGCGGAGCGTAGGCAGGCTCGGCGAACGCCGGGAGAACGGCGGGCGAAGCCTCGGGCCCCGACAGAATCTGTAGCCTTGCTAACCATGTCGTGGGGGTTGCTGGCGGTCGCGGGATTCGTCGTCGCGTGCGGAGGGTTGCTGCAGGGCCTGATCGGCTTCGGCCTGGCCCTCGTCGCCGTGCCCCTGCTCGCGCTGCTGGACCCGGCGCTCGTCCCGGTGCCCGTGCTGGTGATCGCCAGCGCCCACGCGATGATGTCGCTGGCCAGGGAGTTCGGTCACGTCGACTGGCGGGGCGTCGGCTGGGCGATGCTCGGGCGGCTGCCGGGCACGCTCATCGGCATCTGGATCGTCCACTCGCTCGACCCGAAGAGCTTCGGCGTCGTCGTCGGCGCAGTGGTCCTCGTCTGCGTGGTGCTCTCGCTGGTCTCGTGGCGGCCGCGGCCCACCCCGCCCTCGCTGGTCACGGCCGGGGTCGCGAGCGGGTCGTTCGGCACGGCCACGTCGATCGGCGGGCCGATGATCGCGCTGGTCTACCAGAACGAGGCAGGGCCTCAGGTCAGGGCGACGCTGGCGGCCTTCTTCACGCTCGGGTCGATCACCTCGATCATCGGCCTCGGCGCCACCGGCACCGTGACGGCGCACCAGCTGTGGAGCGGGGTGCTGCTGATCCCGTTCCTGATCGCCGGGTTCCTGCTCTCCACGCCGCTGCGCAAGCGGTTCGACGCCAAGGGGATCCGCACACCGATGCTGGTCGTAGCGGGCGCGAGCGCCGTGGTGCTGATCGTGCGGAGCGCACTCCTGTAGAAGAAGTGCGCTCCACGACCGTTAGGCGAACGGCTGCACGTTCGGCTGGAACACGGCACCGTCGGCGGGCGCGACGAGGTCGACCAGGTACCGCGCCACGGCGGCGTCGGTCGCGGCCGAGCGGCCCAGGATGCAGTGGCCGAACGAGTCGACGCTGATCAGGCGCGCGTTGCCGAGCTGCTTGGCCATGCGCTGCGCGAACAGGTGCCGCGTCGCCGGGTCGTAGTAGTTGCCCACGACCACGACGGGGTTCGGCGTCTTGCGGTTCCACGGGCCGATCCAGCGGTCCGGGTTGCGCGTCGGCCACGTCGGGCACGCCAGCAGGTCCGAGGTGGCCTGGTAGCGGCCGAACGTCGGCGACTCCTTCTCCCACTTCGCCGCGGTGCTCGCCCAGTTGCGGTTCGCGCGCGCGAACGGCTTGTCGGTGCAGTTCACCGCGTAGTACGAGTCGTCAGCGGTGTACGGGGTGTCCGGCAGCGGGTCGACGTCCATGCGGCCACCGCCGTTGTTCAGCGGCGCCGGAAGGTCCACAACGGACTGCGCGGCGAACGTGGCGGGTGCGGGGTTCAGCGCGTTGTGGATCGACTGCAGCCACGCCACCAGGGCGGCGAACCGCGGCACCGAGTACAGGTCTCCCGCCACCCGGCCGATCACGTCGGCCAGCGCGACCTGAGCACCACCCGGCACCGTGACGGGCCCGCGTGCCAGGGCCGTCTTCATGTCCTCGAACTTCTTCCGCGCGTCACCGGCGAACGCGCACTTCTCGACGCCGGCGCTGTCACAGCGACGAAGCATCGCGTCCAAAGCGATCTCGAAGCCCTGCGCGCGCTGCCGGTCGTACTCGGGACCGTTGGTCAGGCGGAGCTGCGGGTCGACGTTGCCGTCGATCACGATCGCCCGCGACTTGGACGGGAAGATGTTCACGTACGTCGAGCCGATCAGCGTGCCGTACGAGAAGCCGACGAAGTTGAGCTGCTCGTCGCCCACCGACTCGCGCATGACGTCGAGGTCGCGTGCGACGGCCTCGGTCGACATGAAGTTCAGCAGCGGACCGGCGTTGATCTTGCAGTAGTCGGTGTAGGCCTTGGCGGAGCGGATCGTGGTGCCGATCTCCTCCTGGGTGATCGGCAGCGCGGACCAGCCCGCGTTGACCGCGTCCGACTCCTCCTGCGTGCGGAAGCAGCGCAACGGCGCGCTGCGGGCCACGCCGCGCGGGTCGAAGCCGATGACGTCGAACCGGTCCAGCACCGAGGGCGGGAAGTAGTTCTTCGCGACGGCGCCGCGGATCAGGCCGGAGCCGCCGGGGCCACCGGGGTTGAGGAAGATCGAGCCGATCTTGCGGGACGGGTCGTTCGCCGGCCGCTTCATCATCGCGATGCCGGTCTTCTCGCCGCGCGGGCGCGAGTGGTCGACGGGCACCTCCTGGACGGCACAGGTCAGGCGCGCCCGCTCCTCGGGCGTCACCGCGGCGGGAAGCGCGGCGAGAACGTCTGCCGCGCACTGCCCCCAGGCAGCGGGTCTGGCCGTGGAGGCCTCGGCCTGGGCGGACGCGCCGCCCAGGCCGGAAACAACGGTGCCGAGCGCGAGAACACCCGCGAGCAAGACACGCACAGGTGCAGAGGATGACGTCACGCGTGCACCTCACCACCCTGCGTGGGTCGTTTGTACCCGTCGTTCGGAGGGTTCCGGGGGCGGCCACAGAACCGCCCCCGGCTCCTGCGGACTAGAACGGCTGCGTGTTCGGCTGGTAGACCGTGCCGTTGACGGGTGCGGTCAGGTCGACGAGGTACCTCGTCACCGCCGCGTCGGCGCCGGCCGAGTCGCCGAGGATGCAGTGACCGAACGCGTCCACGCTGATGAGCCGCGCGTTGCCGAGCTGCTTGGCCATGCGCTGCGCGAACAGGTACTGCGTCGCCGGGTCGTAGTAGTTGCCCACCACGACGACCGGGTTCTTGGTGTGGCGGTTCCACGGGCCGATCCAGCGGTCCGGGTTGCGGGTCGGCCACGTCGGGCAGGTGAGCAGGTCGGACGCGGCCTGGTAGCGGCCGAACGTCGGCGACTCCTTCTCCCACTTCGCCGCCGTGCTCGCCCAGTTGCGGTTCGTGCGCGCGAACGGCTTGTCGGTGCAGTTCACGGCGTAGTACGAGTCGTCGGCCGTGTACGGGGTGTCCGGCAGCGCACGCACGTCGGCGCGTCCACCGAGGTTGTTCAGCATCGGAACGTCCACAACGGACTGAACGCCGAGCGACGCGGCTGACGGGTTCTGTGCGAGGTGGATGGACTGCAGCCACGCCGTCAGCGCCTTGAACGTCGACGGGCTGTACAGGTTGCTCGACGTGCGGCCGACGACGTCGGTCAGCGTCACCTGGGCGCCACCGGGCAACGTGGTCGGGCCCTTGCGCAGGTTCTCGCGGATGGCGTCGAACTTCTTGCGTGCGCCACCGGCGAACGCACACTTCTCGACACCCACGCTGTCACAGCGACGAAGCATCGCGTCGAGGGCGATCTCGAAGCCACGGGCGCGCTCGCGGTCGTACTGCGCGCCGTTGGTCAGGCGCAGCTGCGGGTCGACGTTGCCGTCCAGCACCAGAGCACGCGACTTGGACGGGAAGATGTTCGCGTAGGTCGCGCCGAGCAGCGTGCCGTACGAGAAACCGACGTAGGTCAGCTGACGGTCCCCGACGGCCTCGCGCATCACGTCGAGGTCGCGCGCGACGGCCTCGGTCGACATGTGGTTGAGCAGCGGTCCGGCGTTGATGCCGCAGTAGTCGGTGTAGACCTTGGACTGGCGGATCGAGCTCGCGATCTCGTCCTTCGTGATCGGCAGCGCGAACCAGCCCTCGTTGACCGACTCGGCCTCCTCCTGCGTGCGGAAGCAGCGCAACGGGGCGCTGCGGCCGACACCGCGCGGGTCGAAGCCGATGAGGTCGAACTTCTCGAGGATCTCCGGGGTGAAGAAGCTTCCGCCGTAGGCGCTGTAGATCAGGCCGGCGCCACCGGGACCACCGGGGTTGATGAACAGCGAGCCGATCTTCTTGGCCGGGTCGCTCGCGGGGCGCTTCATCATGATCACGCCGGTCTTGTCCCCGCGCGGCCGCGAGTGGTCGACGGGCACGGTCTGAACGGCGCAGCTCACGCGGGTGCGCTCGGCGGCGGGGATCTCGGCGAGCACGTCCTCCGCGCACGGTGCCCAGGCGGCGGGTCTGACGGCGGTGGTGGCTTCGGGCTGGGCGGAGGCGGTGCCCGGCCCGGAGACGATCGTGCCGACCGCGAGAGCGCTTACCAGCGCCACGCGGACGGCACGCGCAGTTGCAGGTGTCATCGGAGCAGCCCACCACTGACGGTGGGCTGCCAGTACCCGCCTATCGGAGGGTGTTCGCCCGATTACACCGCTTGGGCCAACGAAACGGCGAACCGTCCCTCGCTGTCGGTCCACCAGCGGTGCAACGAGAACCCGCCCTCCTCCAGCTCCCGCTTCACGCCTTCCTCGCGGAACTTGGCCGACACCTCGGTGCGCAGCTCCTCGCCCTCGCCGAAGTCGACGGTCAGCCCGAGCTCCGCGAGCGTCACCCGCACGGTCCTCGTCGCCCGCAGGCGCATCTCGATCCACTCCCGCTCGGCGTTCCACAACGCCACGTGCTCGAACGCCTCGACGTCGAAGTCGCCACCGACCTCGCGGTTGAGCACGTTCAGCACGTTGCGGTTGAACTCCGCCGTCACGCCCTGCGCGTCGTCGTACGCGCGCACCAGTGTCTCCGGATCCTTCACGAGGTCGGTGCCGAGCAGCAGCCACTCCCCCGGCTCCAGGACGTCGCGGACGGTGCGCAGGAACTTCTCCCGCTCCTCCGGGATGAGGTTGCCGATCGTGCCGCCCAGGAACGCCACCAGGCGCGGTGACTCCCCCGGCAGCAACGACAGGTGCTGCGTGAAGTCACCGACCACGCCGTGCACCCGCAGGCCGGGGTAGTCCGCCATGATCGCGTGCGCGGCCTCGGTCAGCGCCGACACCGAGACGTCCTGCGGCACGAACTCCTGCAACGTGCCGTGCTCGCGCAACGCGCTCAGCAGCAGCCGAGTCTTCTCCGACGATCCCGAACCCAGCTCCACCAGCGAGTGCGCGCCGGTCGTCGAGGCGATCTCGGCCGCGCGGTCGGCGAGGACCTCGCGTTCGGCGCGGGTCGGGTAGTACTCGGGCAGCCGGGTGATGTCCTCGAACAACGCGCTGCCCACCGCGTCGTAGAACCACTTCGGCGAGACCCACTTCGGGTCCGCGGTCAGTCCGGCACGCACGTCGGCACGAAGCGCGTGTGCGGCGTCCTCGGGTGTGAGATGAACGTCCAGCACCGGCTCGGTCATATCGGTCGAACCTCCACAGTGGATGGAACGGCGGTGACCACGTGCCGGTCGGGGATCTCCCGCCAGTCCGGGTCGTCGTCGAGCGGTTCGGACGCGATGGTCACGCCCTCCCCCTTCTGCAGCACCCACAGGGCGTGTGTCCACGTCGTCCCCACGAGTGCTTTTCCGTTGGTCAGCAGGAGGTTCAGGCGAGACTTCGGAGCCGCGTCCGCCACCTCCCGCACGAGATCGGCGAGCACCCGGCCCGGTTCGGCCCCGGTCTCCAGGCGACGCCGCAGGACCGCCCACAGCAACGCGGAGTCGGTGGGCGCGTCCATCGTCAGCAGGTCCGTCACGTCGAGCGTCTTGGCCAGGCCCGCCGCGGTGTGCGGCCAGCCGTCGATCCGCCCGTTGTGGCTGAAGAGCCAGGTGCCGTCGGTGAACGGCGCGCAGGCCGCGTCCACCACCGGCATCCCGACCGTCGCTGATCTGACCGCCGCCAGGAACGCCGTCGACTCGGTGGACGCCAGCTGACGCAGGGTCGCGTCGCTCCACAACGTCCCCGCGCGCCGGTACCGCACCGGGCCGGGGAACCAGCCGACGCCGTAGCCGTCGACGTTGACCGTTCCCCCCGCCCGCATGTCCCTCGGCGCGTACGACTGGTGCTCCAGCGAGTGCGGTGCGTCGTACAGCGGCCCTGCCAAAGGCATGGCGGGGCCCAGGTACGCCAGATGGCGGCACACCGCTCAGGCGTCCCTGGCGCAGCGGAAGCCGGCGAAGATCTGCCTCCTGATCGGGTAGTCCCAGTTGCGGAACGTCGACCGGACAGCGGACTTGTCGGTGCCGAACGAACCTCCGCGCAGCACCTTGTAGTCCGGCCCGAAGAAGACCTCCGAGTACTCCTCGTAAGGGAAGACCTCGAAGCCCGGGTAGGGCCCGAAGTCGCTGGAGGTCCACTCCCAGACGTCGCCGATCAGCTGGTGCACCCCGGCGGGCGACGCCCCCTCCGGGTAGGCGCCGACCGGG
Source organism: Lentzea sp. (assembly GCF_035525475.1). Classification (GTDB taxonomy): domain Bacteria; phylum Actinomycetota; class Actinomycetes; order Mycobacteriales; family Pseudonocardiaceae; genus Lentzea. The sequence continues at coordinate 29,217 of NZ_DATLEC010000082.1, forward strand.
GCCGGGCGCAGGTGGCGCTGGCCGAGGTTCGCGTGCTGCCCGGCCGGTTCCTCGTCGCCCCACGGGTAGCGGCGGGTCTTGCCGGTCGCCGTGTCGAACCGGGCCGCCTTCTCCCACTCGGCCTCGGTGGGCAGGCGCTTCTTCGCCCACCTCGCGTACGCCTGGGCCTCGTGGAAGCACACGTGCACAACGGGTTCGTCCGCCACGATCGGCTCGGTCACGCCGAACGCCGTGCGCACGAACGAGTTCTCCTCGCGCTGCCAGAACCTCGGCGCCACGAGCTTCGCCGCCGTCCGGTGCTCCCAGCCCTCGTCCGTCCACAGACGACGGTCGTCGTACCCGCCGGCCAGGATGAACTGGGCGTACTCGCCGTTCGTGACCGGCGTGGTGTCGATGTGGAACGAGTCGACGTGGACGGCGTGCGCGGGGCGCTCGTTGTCCAACGCCCACGGTTCGTCCGAGGTGCCCATCTCGAACGGCCCGCCCGGGATGAACACCTCCGTCGCCGGAACCAGGCTTCCCCGCGGCGGCGCCGGTGCGTGCAGGACGGGTTCGCCGGTGCGCAGCTGGTGCGTGGCGAGCATCGTCTCGTCGTGCTGCTGCTCGTGCTGCACGATCATGCCGAACGCGAAGCCGTTCTCGACGAGCCGGCGGCCCTGCAACGGCACCTTCTCCAGCACGTCGAAGACCTTGCCCCGCACGTCGCTGACGTACTGGCGGGCTTCGCGGGGGTTGAGCAGCGGCAGCTCCGGCCGCACGCTCCTCGCGAACTTGAACGCGTCGTAGTACTCGTCGATGTCGCTGCGGACCGGTTCGCGGCCGCCGACGTCGCGCACGAGCCACAGCTCTTCCTGGTTGCCGATGTGCGCCAGGTCCCAGACCAGTGGCGACATCAGCTTCGAGTGCTGCCGGACGAGGTCGTGCTCGTCGACGGCGTCTGTCAGGGCGGTGGAACGCGCGCGCGAGCGCAACAGTTCCTCCGCCACCTGCTCGCGGAGGTCGTCTCCGTCTTTCTGGCGAGTCACAGCTTCCCCTCAAGCTCCCGGCTGATGGTGCCGATCTGGTCTTCGGAGAGACCGGTGCGGTGCAACGCCTCGATGCCGAGGGCGACGACGTCCTTCGCCGCCCTGGCGATGCGTTCGTCCGCCATCCCGTACCGCGCGGCGACGAGCCACCGCCCGGCGGCCCGTTCCGTCGCCGCCAGCACACCGTCCACGACGGACGGATCGCTGAACAGCGCGACGAGCAGCGCACTCGGCGCGACCCACCCGCCCGGGGCGGGCGTGTCCAGGTACCTGATCTCGATGTACCCGCGCGGTCGCACCGGCGGGAACATCAGGCTCAGGTGGTAGTCGAGGTCGTCGCTGGTGGGGCTGCGGTCGAGCGCCCCGTCGACCCAGTCGGCGAACGTCAGCCTGCGCGGCGGGATCCAGCTCGGACCGGGACCGCGGACGGCGATGACCGGGGTGTCGACGACCCTTCTCGCGTAGGCGGCGGCAGGATCGGCGCACACGGCACTCGGTCTGGTGCGCACGGGATCCGTGCCGTAAAGGGTCCGCATGCGCGCCGACGCCCAGCCGGCGTGCATGCCGCCGGTGCTCGGCGAGTTCGCGAACAACGCGTTGAGCACCGGCCCCAGCTGGTGCACGGCGGCCCAGCGGTCCCGCAGGTGCTTCTCCTCGCCGAAGTCGAGGCAGACCTGCAGCCCGGCGGTGTTGCACATCATCGAGATGCCGTCGGCGCCCAGTTCGCCGAACGCGTGCTCCATCGCGGCGTACCGCGGCACCCGCAGCATGCGCGTGGGACTCCGGTGCTGGTCAGCACCCTTGTCGCCGAGCGCGAGGCCGTGGTCCGCGAGCATCGCGGTGAGGTGGGAGACGTCCTGGGCGACCGTCTGGAAGAGGTCGGGGAGGCTGGTGCAGGGAGGAGTGGAGATCTCGACCTGCCCGCCTGGTTCGACGGTCAGCGGGGTGCCGCTGGGAAGCGGCCTCTGGGGGCTGTCCGGAACGAGAGTCGGTGGTGCGTGGTCGCCGAGCGCGGCGGCGAGCCGATGTCGATCGAGGACCTGGGCGGGGTCTTCCGCGTGGTGGACTGTCCATTCCAGCTCCACGCCGAAGAGCCTCGGAGGCCCGTGCTTGAAACAGACTGAGGCGACGTACGCCTCGGCTTCCGTGCGGTCGGCGAACCTCACCGGCGCACGATTGTCATGCAACGCTGTCACGCCGCCACACTCCCCGTGATCGTCTGGCCAACTCGACGCTACACGCGGGATCTGACGCTCGCAGCTCTCAAATCCTTACGAAACCGGTGGTGTGCCTGCACACACACGTACGCGCAGGCACACCACTTCACGTCAGCTGGCGACGTTTGCGCGGTTTCCGCCCTCGTACACGATGTCGATGCGCAGGACGCGGTCGTTGCCGGCCGACCCGTCCTTGTCGGTCGTGGTCGTGAGCCAGATGTCGCCCTCCCGGTCCACCTCGACCGTGCGCAGGCGGTTGTAGGTGCCCTGGAAGTAGATCTGCTGGTCGACGAGCTCGCCGTTCGCGTCGATGCGCATCCGGTAGATCCGCTGGCCGACGGTCGTCGCGACGAACACGTGGTCGTTGATGATCGTCAGACCGGACGGCGACGCCTGCGAGGTCGGCCACGTCTTCTTCGGCGTGACGGTCCCGGCGCAGGTGCCGATGGTGCCCTCGCACGGCTCCCAGCCGTGGTTGCCGCCCTTGGTGATCAGGTTGACCTCGTCCTGCCGCGAGTTGCCGAACTCCGACGCCCACAGCCGCCCCCGCGAGTCGAAGTCGAGGCCCTGGACGTTGCGGTGCCCGTAGCTCCAGATCGCCCTGCCGGGGAACGGGTTGTCGGCGGGAACGGAGCCGTCGGGGTTGACGCGCAGGATCTTGCCGGCGTTGGTGTTGAGGTTCTGCGCGTTGTTGCCGTTCTGCGCGTCACCGGTCGAGATGAACAGGTACCGGCCGTCCGGGCTGAACCGCAGGCGTCCGCCGTTGTGGTAGCGGTTCTTCGGCACACCGTCGAGCAACGTGGTCCAGCCGGTCAGCCGCGACCCGTCGAACTGCGCCCTGACCAGCCGGTTCCCGCCGCTGTAGGTGTGGTAGAGGTAGACGAACCGGTCCGTGGCGAAGTTCGGCGAGACCTCGATGCCGAGCGCGCCGCCCTCACCGTTGGTGCCCATCGCGCCCGGCACCTCGCCGATGACGGTTCTGGTGCCGCCCTCGGTGATGCGCAGGACGGTGAACGTCTCGCGCTCGGTCACCAACGCCGACCCGTCGGGCAGGAACGCGAGCCCCCACGCCACGTCGACACCGGCCGCGATCTGCGTGACCGAGCCGGGGTTCGGCACACCCGCGCCACCGCCCGCGCCGGGCCTCACGCTGATCTCGTTCGAGAACGGCGACAGGTTGCCCGCCGCGTCCTTCGCCCTGACCTTCGCCTGGTAGGTCTGTCCGCTGGTCAGTCCGGCGACCGCGGCGGACGTGGCCGAGCCGTCCGCGGTCTGCTTCAGCGCGCCGTCGAAGTGGATCTCGTACCCGGTCACCGCGACGTTGTCGGTGGAACCGGTCCAGGCGAGCGACACGCTGGTGGTAGTGGCCGCCGTCGCCCGGAGGTCGCCCGGCGCGGTGGGCGCCTGACCGTCCGGCGGCGCGGGCTTCGTGCGACCCGGCACGTTGTTCGAGGCCTGCGAGACGTTGCCCGCGCGGTCCTTCGCGAACACGGTCCAGTCGTACTCGGTGTCAGCCCGCAGCCCGGTCGCGGTTCCCTCCAGCACGGTGCCGACGCTCGTGACGAGCTGGCCGTGCTGGTAGATGTCGTAGCCGGTGACGCCGACGTTGTCCGCCGCCGCCTCCCACCTGAGCGTCACGGAGTTGTGCGTAGAACTTGCAAACTGCACATTGCGCGGCGGAGTCGGAGGCTCGTCGTCCGGCGGCCCGGTGAGGGTGACGGTGAGTTTGTCGGCGTTGGGCCCACCGTTCGCGGTGGTCGCCGCAGCCCGGATCCGGTTGGCGCCGGCGTGCAGGGTCGTTTTCAGGGTCCGCGTCTGCCACGTCGTCCACGCGCCCGTGCCGGGGAACCGCACCGTCTGCGCGTCGGCGCCGTCCACGGTCACCGACAGGGGCCGGTCGGCCGTCGTCCCGTTGGCGTACCGGAACGCGAGCTCGTGCTCCCCACCGGAGTCGGCGTTGACCGTGTACTCGACGTACGAGCCCACGACGTTGTCGTAGTTGACGAACCCGGTGCCGGAGAACCCCGCGTGGTTCGACTCGACGACGCCTTGGGAGATCGCCGCCTGTTCCGCTTCGCGATCTGCTGCCGCCGCTTGTGCTGGTGCCGACATCGCTGCGGTCATCGCGCAGACGACAGCCATCGCGCGCAACGCCCTGACTCTGCTCGGTGCCACTGTTGTGCCTCCCACAGGACGGGTTCCGAGGACTCGCAGCGGCGGCGGATTATTGGTTTAGAAACTTTCTTAACTGTCGCTCAGATCACACCACCGCACCGCGCCCGCGGTCAACCCTCACTCGGACTGTGGGAAAGCGCTTACCGGAACCCGTGGCCCGTCCCGGTTCTCAGCGAGGACGGCGATGAGGTCGACGACCGTCCGCCCCACGAGCAGATCGACGAGGTGCACCCCGGCCGACGCACGCCGCCGCCACCCCAGACGCTCCGCGAGCGCCGACAGCGTGGTGGTGTCCTGGGTCTCCATGGCGGAGAGGGTATTGCCGGAATCGCGCCGGTCGGCGCAGGCCTGCCCGGTGATCCACTCGAACGGGCGGCGGTTCGGCACCGCCGGAAAGGATCACACCCGCGAAGGGTCCAATCCGTACGTACGGATTGGATTTCCCGCTCCTCCCCTGCGACCATCTACAGGTGCCCAGGGTGAGCCAGGACCACCTCGACGCCCGCCGCCGTCAGATCCTCGACGGCGCGCGTGCCTGTTTCGCGCGACACGGCTACGAAGGCGCCACAGTACGCCGTCTCGAGGAGGCGACGGGACTGTCCCGCGGTGCGATCTTCCACCACTTCCGCGACAAGGAGTCGCTCTTCCTCGCGCTGGCCGAGGACGACGCGTTGCGGATGGCCGACGTGGTGGCCGAGCAGGGTCTCGTCCAGGTGATGCGCGACCTGCTCGACGAGCCGGAGAAGCGCACCGAGGAGCACGCGGCGGACTGGCTCGGCACTCGGCTGGAGGTCTCGCGCAGGCTTCGCACGGATCCCGACTTCCGGGCGCGGTGGGCCGAGCGCAGCGAACAGCTCACAGCGGCCACCCGGCAGCGGCTCATCCGGCAGCGGGAGGCCGGCAACCTGCGGGACGACGTCGACGTCACGGTGCTGACCAGCTTCCTCGAACTGGTTCTCGAAGGTCTCGTCTCGCACCTCGCGATGGGGCTGCCGGCGGACGACATGGAGCCGGTGCTCGACCTGGTCGAGGAAACCGTGCGCCGTCACCGCAGGAGCTCTTGAACGTTCGCGGCGCGGACTCCACTGTGTAGGCATGAAGACCGCCGTCCAGTTCTTCGCGCTGCGCACTCTCGTCCGCGGCTACGCGCTGCTCGGTGACCCGTACGCGGGTGTCATGGCCTCGCCGCCCGACCGCGACCCGTATCCCCTGTGCGAGAAGGTGCGCGCCAAGGGCGACATGGTCCGCAGCCGCATGGGCGCGTACGTCACGCCGAGCCGTGCGATCTGCGACTCGGTGCTGCGGGACAACAGGTTCATCACCGCCACGTTCGACGAGGCGTCGATGGTGTCGATCACGCTGGTCAAGGACGGCGAGAAGATCGTCAACCCGGTGCAGGACTCGTTCCTCATGAAGAACCCGCCGGACCACACGCGGCTGCGCAAGCTCGTGCAGCCGTTCTTCACGCCACGGGCGCTCAAGGACCGCACGGCATCCATCCAGAAGATCGTGAGCGACCACCTCGACCGCCTTGGCGGCCGGTTCGACGTCGTCACCGAGTTCGCCTCGCAGGTGCCCATCCAGGTCATCGCGGACCTGCTGGGCGTCCCGGACGGTCACAGGGACACGTTCGCGCGGTGGGGCAGCGCCCTGGCCGAGACGCTCGACGGCGTCTGGTCGCACAGGCAGCTCAAGAACCTGCACGCCACGATCGTCGAGTACAACGACTTCATCGACGTGCTGATGGACGAACGGCGTCGCGACCCGCAGGACGACATCGTCAGCCACCTCGTGACGCAGCACGACGACCTCAGTCGCGAGGATCTCGTTGCCACGACCGGTTTGTTGCTGTTCGCCGGGTTCGAGACGACGGTCAACCTCATCAGCAACGGCGTGCTGAAGGCGTTCGAGAACCCGCACACCGTGGCGCCGCTCGCGCAGAGTCCCGAGTACGCCGAGGGGTTCGTGGAGGAGGTGCTCAGGCTCGATCCGCCCGTGCAGTACACGATCCGCTGGCCGAAGGAACGTCTCGAACTCGCCGGCGTGACCCTCCCCAAAGGAATGCCGGTCATGCTCATGCTCGCCGCGGCGAACAGGGATCCGCGGGTGTTCTCCGACCCGCTGAAGTTCGACCCGACGCGGTCCAACGCGCGCGAGCACCTCGCGTTCAGCGCGGGAATCCACTACTGCATCGGCGCGGGGCTGAGCCGCATCGAGGGCGCGATCGCCCTGCACGAACTGTTCAAGCGGTTCCCGGACCTCGCGCCGGACGGACCCGTCTCGCGCAGGAAGTCGAAGCTCATCCGCGGCGCTTTGCGACTTCCGGTGCGCGCGAACGAAACCAAACGGTCACTCGCCGTGAAGCCGAGCTGACTCGAAGCGAAATTTGTTGCGGCACGTGCGCTACTTCACCCGGCTGGCGCAATGTTCGTGCCCCAATGACACATCTGCGTAGTGCATCCTTGGAAGTGAGAGGGAGACCCGCCGCACCGCCGCCGCGACGGGCCTCCCTCTCACCTTGTTCCGCAGCGCCTACTCGACGCCCGCCATCAGCTTCCGGATCGCCGGGGCCGCGACGGCGAGAGCACCACCGAGCACCACGGCCGCGCCGCCCAGCGTCAGGAAGTACGCCGAGGGGCTCGTCGTGTAGAACTTCACGAGCTGCGCGGCCACACCGGTACCGGCCGAGGTCGCGAGGAACCACAGGCTCATCGTCTGCGAGGCGAACGCCCTGGGCGCCAGCTTCGTCGTCGCCGACAGGCCGACCGGCGAGAGCATGAGCTCACCGGCGGTCATGATCAGGAACATCACCACGAGCCACAGCGGCGTCACCTTGCCGTCGGCCGCCGAGTTGCTCGCGAAGTACATGAGCACGAACGACAGGCCGACGAGCACCAGCGCGCCCGCGAACTTGCGCGGCGTCGACGGCGCGCGGTGACCGAGCTTGACCCAGAGCAGGGCGAACACCGGCGCCAGCGCGATGATCATGATCGGGTTGATCGACTGGAACCAGGCGACGGGGAACTCCCAGCCGAACACGTGGTTGTCGACGTGCGAGTCCGCGAACTCCGCGATGACCGACGCGCTCTGCTCGAAGATCAGCCAGAACATCGCCGCCGCGATGAACAGCGGGATGTAGGCGATGACGCGCGGCTTCTCCTCCGGCAGCGTCTTCTTGCTGCGCAGCATCACGGTGAAGTAGCCGATCGGCAGGACGATCGACATGATGCTGATCATCAGGATGACGCCCTCGACGTCACCCAGCAGGTACGCCACGACGCCCAGCGCGGCGATCGCGACCGCGACCAGGCCGATGAGGCCGTAGATGCGGCCCTTCTCGGAGTGCGGCAGCGGGTTCGGCGGAACGGCGGCGGACCCGCGCAGGTACTTGCGGCCCATGCGGTACTGGATCAGGCCGACCGCCATGCCGACCGCCGCGACGGCGAACCCGGCGTGGAAGCCGACGCCGTCCGCCAGGGCACCGGTGATCAGCGGGGAGACGAAGCCACCGATGTTGATCGCCATGTAGAAGACCGTGAATCCGGCGTCGCGACGCGTGTCGTCCTTGTCGTACAGGCCGCCGACGACCGTCGAGATGTTCGGCTTGAGCAGACCCGTGCCGATGACGATGAGGATCAGGCCGAGGTACACGCCCGTGATGCCGATGGGGATCGCCAGTGCGATGTGACCGCACATGATCAGCACGCCGCCGTAGAACGTCGACCGCTGGCCGCCCCACACGCGGTCGGCGAGCCAGCCGCCCGCCACGCCGGACATGTAGACGGCTGTGCCGTAGATGGCGACGACCGACAGGGCGAGCGCCTTGTCGACGCCGAGACCGCCTTCGGACACGGCTGTCCACAGGTACAGGCCGAGGATGGCCTTCATCCCGTAGAACGAGAACCGTTCCCAGAGTTCGGTGAAGAACAGCGTGGACAGGCCACGGGGATGCCCGAAGAATCCCTTGTCCTGGCCGGAGATGCTGGCGCTAGGGGCGCTCACGGTCATCGTCCTCTCGTGTCGACGATGTCACGGCGGATTCGGTGAAGATTACGCCGAACGTTCGTACGGCTAGCAAATCAGGGTTGCGCCGCAGTGGCCCAACTCTCACCTCGGGGTGCGCTCCTGAGCAGGATTTGATGCACTGCTGGGATGGAGTTGATCCAGGCGCACGGCGTGGCGATGACGGAGTTCGACCGGAGGGTGCGGGAGATCGCGCCCGACCAGTGGTCGCTCGGCACCCCCTGCCGGGAGTGGTCGGTCAGAGACCTCGTCGGTCACCTGGTCTACGAACAGCTCTGGGCCCCCGAACTGCTGGCCGGCTGCACGGTGAAGCAGGTCGGCGACAGGTTCGACCACGACAACCTGGGCGACGACCCGCTCGTGTCCTGGGTCGTGGCGGCCGCGGCGGCGCGCGAGGCGTGGCTGGAGCCGGACGCGCTGTCGAAGACGGTGAGCGTGTCGTCCGGCGAGCTGGACGCCGAGGAGTACTGCTGGCAGATGACAGCGGACCTCGCCGTCCACGCGTGGGACCTGGCGCGCTCGATCGGCGCCGACGAACGGCTCGACCCGGATCTCGCGTCGTCCGTTCTGCGGTACGTCGAGAGGAACGTCGAGGACTGGAGTGGTTCGTCGATGTTCGATTCGCCCGTTCCGGTCGCCGCGGACGCGGACGACCAAACGCGACTGATAGGACTGCTGGGACGTAAGCCCTAGCCTCTTGACGCCCAATAGTTGCCTTGCGCACAGTAGTGCTCCCGCCGCTTTCAGTCAGGAAAGTTCCCTGTCGAAAGAGGAGACAATGCGCAAGCTCGCCCCAGGGCTTCTCGCGGTGTCCGCGCTCGTGGCCGGTGTTCTGGCGTCCCCCGCCGCCCAGGCCGCCGGTCCGAGCGCCTCCCAGCTGCTGGTGAAGCTGTCGTCGTGCCAGCAGATCTCCAGCGGCAAGTACCGCAGCGACGACGAGACGTCCGCCAGCATCCCGGTCTGTGGCAAGAACGGCGCGGTCTGGTACAAGGCCGACATGGACATCGACTGCGATGGCCAGCGGACCGCGAACTGCAGCGAGAGCACCGACCCGTGGTTCCAGCCGGACACGGCCTTCCACGACTCGAAGGGCAAGCCGCTCGTCGCGGACAAGCTCCCGTACGTCGTCGTGCCCTCGCCCAGTGGCACGTGGGACTACCGCGACTTCGGCATCCAGGGCGGCGGTGTCGTCGCCGTCATCTACAACAACAGGGTCGAGTACGCCGTGGTCGGCGACACGGGCCCGACGAACATCATCGGTGAGGCGTCCTACGCCACGGCCGTGAACCTGGGCATCAACCCGAACCCGGAGAACGGCGGGAGCGACGGCCCGGTGCACTACCTCTACTTCAAGAGCTCGAAGGTCTCGCCGATCGAGGACCACGGGAAGGCCACCTCGCTCGGGGAGTCACTGGCCCAGAAGTTCCTGAACGAGAACTGACCGGCCCTGAAGCGCCCCGCTCCACATCCCCCTCGCCTCCTGCGGGGCGGGGCGCTCCTCCCCCGATCACGGCCCCCGGATCCCCCCGGACCGGTGGCCGCTCCGCCTTTCTACAGGCAGATCGTTGTCCGGTGTCGGAGCGCTTTCACCGGACAACAACCGCCTGACAACGTTTGGGTATCCGAAGGCGCGGAACGGGCCGTCAGACGACCTTCTGCTCCAGGGTGACGCACCGGATGCCGACCGCGTCGAGGTGCTCGGAGACCCGCACGAACCCGGCGCTCTCGTAGAACCTCAGGTTGCCGTCGCTCTCGGCCCCGGTGAACAGCCAGACGACGTCCACGCCCTCCGGCGCCTTCGCACTGATCACGTGCAGCAGCTTCCGGCCGACCCCGCCGCCCTGCACGTCCGGCGCGACGCAGAGCCGCGCGACCTCCATCCGCTCGCCGTCGACGCGGCTGCGCACCGCCCCCACGAGCCTGGTGCCGTCGAACGCCCCGAGCGCGGGCGTGCCGTCGCTCAGATGGTCGCGGATCTGTTCGAGCGTCTCGACGAGCGGCGGCAGGTCCCACGCCCCGTACCGGCGCGCCTCCTGGAGGTACGCGGCGCGCTGGACCGTCATGACCTCGCCCGCGTGCCGGGGACCGATCGGTCCGATGTGGACGTTCACGGGCCGGTGACCCCCGGCGTCCAGCTCTCCGGGATCCCGCTCTCGGTCAGGACGAGCTGGTGGTCTCCGAACCCCTCCGGCGCGTCCGGCTCCCACGGCCACTGCCCCTGCGGGGTGGGCACGATGATCTGCAGGGCCGCGAAGTCCGACCCGTCGTAGAGCAGGTAGGCGCTGCCGAAGAACTCGGGGTAGAAACCCTTGTACACCCGCTCGAACGTGACCGGCACGCCCTCGAAGAAGTCGTGGTAGAGCTTGCCCGGCAGGAACCGCTCGCCGCCGCTGGCCCGCTTCACGTAGATGTTGACCAGGTTCTCCCCCATGCCCTGGGGCAGCCCGATCACGACGGCCTCCGCGACGCCGAACCGCCGCCACGCCCCCACCGAGAACACGTATCCCGGGCCCTCGTCGTCCGGGTTCACGACGATGTTGGTGTGACCGTGCCGGTCGGCCGCGGACAGCAGGCGGGCTCGCAGTTCGATGTCTTCGTCGGAAAGCACGGCACCAAGCCTACGGCACGCTTTTGGTGCCTTATGCCTGCTTGGAGCCGTTCCAAGGCTCCCACCTTCAGGCACATTCGGTGCTGAACGATGGAGTCGGAGCGTCCTGGCTCCTAGCGTTCCCGCATGCCCAAGAGATCGTCCAGCGTGGTGGGCCGCGAGTTCGGCAACGGCGTCAGGAAGGTGGTCGAGCGGACCGGCCTGACCCAGCGCGGACTCGCCGAACTGCTCGGCTGGCAGGAGGCCAAGCTCTGCGACATGCTCGCCGGCAAGGGCGGGGTGAACGAGGCCGAGGTCCGCGAACTCCTCGCGTACTGCCGCACACCGCTCGCGGAACGGGACGAGCTGCTCGCGCTGTTCCGCGAGATGGGGAACGTCTACCTCCAGGTGCCCGACGACGGCGTGCCGGACCAGGTCCGCACTCTGATCAACCAGGAGAAGGACGCCGACGAGATCACCGAGTGGTCGATGATCCTGGTGCCCGGTCTGCTCCAGATCCCCGAGTACGTCGAGGCGGTCACCGCCAAAGCGCAGACGGTTCCGCCGGAGAAACGCCCGGCGGCGGTGGCGGCGAGGTCCGCCAGGGCAGCGATCCTCGAATACACCCGGACCTTCACCTTCTTCGTGCACGAGCAAGCGCTGTTGCTGCCCGTCGGCGGCGAGGAGGTGTGGCGGGAGCAGCTCGCCCACCTGCTGCGGTTGTCGGTGCGGGGGTACATCACCATCCGGGTCGTTCCGAGGTCGATCGGCATGCATGCCGGCGCATCGGGCGACTTCCGGCTGATGCAGTTCCCGAAGTACCCGCCGGTCGTCTACGTCGAGAGCGTCAAGTGCTGCCTGTTCTTCGATGACAAGGACACGGTCCAGGTCTACGAGAACATCCTGAAGGACCTCGCTGCCGTCGCCCTGGATGAGGAACAATCGAGGGCGGTGATCAACAGCATCTTGGAGGGCCTCCAATGACGGTCTGGCGCAAGAGCAGCTACAGCGGCGACGGCAACAACTGCGTCGAGATCGGACGTGGCGTCGGCATTCGGGACAGCAAAAGTCCTGAAATTCATCTTCCCGTGTCCGCAGATGCCTGGTCGGCGTTCATGAAGCTGACCGTCGATCAAGTCCGGACCTGAGCCCGGAAATTCGCATTCACTTGGGTGAAGGAGGCGTCACCGACGCCTCCTTCACCCTTTTGGGCTTCTTTTCCGGCGCGAACGGATGAACATCACGAGCGACCCGCTTTCGAGTGGACATCGAGACACACCCATCCGCTGTCCACTTCGTCACGGGCGTGCGACAAGAGCGCGACTCAGGTTGTCATGGATCCAAACGATCGATAGAATCGCTGGTCCTTGCCTCACAGCGCACGACAGGGGGAGCATCGTGAAACTCAGGCTCATCGGCGGATCCGGTTGCGGGAACGGCCCTTGTCCCGCGGTTTACGAGACCGAGAACGACACGATCGTCGTCCAGGGATTCAGCGTGGACACCAATCAGGCCGGACTGGAGGTACCGCCGGGAGAAGGCGCGGTGGAAATACCTCGCTACATCCTCGAGCGCGCATTCAACCGATGACGACGCGGGAGCCGACGCCATGATTCTGAACATGGACCAGTTCGGCGAGCTCTTCCTCGATTTCACGAGATCCGCGACTCGGATCGAGACGCTGCCGGTCTACTCGGTCGAGGAAGAACGCGAGCAGATCGAGCACTACCTCGCGGGCGAGCCGCTGCCCCCGGACCGCAACGAGCAGTGGGCGGCCAACATAAGGAAGTGCGTGGCCGACGGCAAGTACATGGGCCGAGTGCACATCATCGACCACGTGCTGACCCCGTACCTGCGATTCGAGATCGACTGGTACTACGCCGTCAACGGCCCCGCGGGCGAAGACATCCGGTTCATCTACCGGGAGGACGTTCCGGACGTCACCTACACGGACACCTGGCTGTTCGACGACACGGTGGTGGTAGATCTCAGTTACACCGAAGAAGGCGAGCTGCTCTACATCAACCGGAACGACCACCCGAAGCGCGTGGAGCAGGCAAGAAGGGCGTGGCGGGAATTTCACGCCAAGTCGTTTCCGCTGGCTCGGCTTCTTGCCGACATGAGAGGAAGCGAACTCGCCGTACCCGCCGAAAGCGAGAAACGACCGTGGACGAGGACCCAGTTCGCACGGACTTGTTGATCGACGCCGCCGAGATCGACCACCTGGTGCGACAGGGGTACCTCCTTCACCGCAGGCTGATGTCGCCGGCCTCGGTGGCGAGGCTTCGCGAGTGCGTGCGCGACCTCGCCGCCGCGGAGGAAGGGAGGCCGGAGGCCGAATGGATCGCTCACGACAGCATCTACCTCCGCGGACTGCTCGACAAGAACGCGGAGTTCCACGAACTGCTCCGCCTGGAACCGGTTCTCCGGCTCGCGCGAACGCTTCTCGGACCCCAGGTCTGGATCGACCTCGAAGCCCGCATGCACTATCCGGGCACAGCGGGCATCGCCGTGCCGTGGCACAACCACATCCCGGTCGTTCCCGATCCCCTGCCCGTCTTCTTCTGCTATCCCCATCAACTGCATTGCCTCATCTATCTGGACGGGGTGTCTTCGGACGAGGGTGCGCTGGTGGTGCTGCCGGGCTCGCACACGCGAACGGACCTGCTGATTCCACTGGGCGATCACAGCGATCGCGCCGGTCAGGTCGAGCTGTTCTTCGAGCCGGGAGACGCGGTCACCATTCACGGCAGCCTCTGGCACCGGACGGCACCATCCACCGCCGACGCGAAACACAGGACCCTGCTGCTGCTGGGATACGTCCCGTCGTGGATCAGAAAGGATGCCGGCGGGCAAGGCGTTCCCGCCCGTGAGCCCCTCACAGCCGCGCTCGCGCGAACCGGCGACGCGGAGCTCAGAGAACTGCTCGGCGAATTCCACTGGTGATGACGATGCAGGAACGCCCCGAAGACGATCTCGAATCAACAGGCAACCACTCACAGGTGCACCGCAATTCCGGTGAGATCGTCCAGGTGCGGGACGTCGTCGGCGGAATCCACTTCCACTACGGAACCGGCGGCCGCGGCAACCGTCCTCTTCAGCTGCCACGGGGTGTCCGTGGATTCGTGAACCGGATCTCCGAACTCACCGCCCTCGACGAGCTCCTCGTCGACGACGAGAACCTCGTGGTGTACGTGATCTCCGGAACCGCGGGTGTGGGAAAGACGTCGCTTGCCCTGCACTGGGCCCACCGGGCGCGGGACCAGTTCCCCGACGGTCAGCTCTACATCGACCTCCGCGGCTACGACCCCGGCCTGCCCGTGTCCCCGGACCAGGCCTTGGAGCGGTTCCTGCTCGCGCTCGGTGTTCCGGCGGCCGCGGTCCCCGCCGACGTCGAGGCGAAGTCGAGCCTGTACCGGTCGGCACTGGCCGATCAGAGGATGCTCATCATCCTCGACAACGCGGCGAACACCGCGCAGGTCCGCCCGCTGATCCCCGGCTCAGGGCAGAGCCTCGCCATCGTCACCAGCCGCAGTCACCTGCAGGGGCTGGCGATCCGGCACGGAGCACGTCGCAGAACGCTGGACACCCTCACCGGGGCTGAAGCGGTCGCGCTGCTGACGACCACGACCCGGGAATACCGGAGCGGTGACGATCCCGCGGACGTCGCCGAACTGGCCCGCCTGTGCGCGTACCTCCCCTTGGCGCTGCGGCTCGCGGCGGAACGGGCCGCGAGCCGTCCGGCCATGCCGCTGAGCAGACTCATCGCAGACCTCCGCGACGAGTCGGAACTGTGGAACACGCTCTCGACCGGCGACATCGACGAAGCCGAAGCCGTGCACACCGTGTTCGCCTGGTCATATCGAGCACTTCCCGAGGAGACGGCCTCGGTCTTCTGCTTGCTCGGGCTGCATCCGGGCGCCGATTTCAGCGAGGCGGCCGCCGAGGCGCTGGCAGGCGGAAGCCCGCGCCAGGTGCGCACCGCACTGGACCAGCTCACGGGCGCCTGCCTGCTGGAGACGACCGGGTTCGCGCGGTACCGCTTCCACGACCTCCTCCGGGCGTACGCGGTGGATTGTGCGCAGTCCAAGGTCTCCCAGGAAGAGCAACTCGCCGCTGTCGAACGTGTCTGCGACTGGTATCTGCGCAGGGCGTACCACTGCATGCTCGCTCTCGCGCACGACACGACGTTGCTCTTCGACCTGCCAGAGGCCGAGGACGGATCCTCCCGGTTCTCCGGCCACGACGAGGCGGCTCGGTGGTACGCCGAGGAGAAGCCCACCCTCGAGGCCGCGGTCCGGGCGGCCGCCGGCACGGGCCGGCAGCGCACGGCCTGGCGGCTGGCCGCCGTCCTGGAACGGATCTACGCCACGTACAACCACTTCAACGACTGGCGATCGACTTCGCGGATCGGCCTGGACTGCGCACGGGAGCTGGGCCTGCCCGCGGAGGAAGCCGCGATGCACGACAGCCTCGGCAGGTTGTGCCGCATGACGATGCGGCTCGACGAAGCCGTCGCGCACCACGCCGCCGCGGTGGCCACCTACCGCGAGCTCGGCGATCTGGCCAACGTCGTGAAGGGGTTGAACGGCCTCGGCTGGGTGCACCTGTTCCGGCATCGCCTGGGCGAAGCCCACGTCACGTTCTCCGAGGCTTTGGCGGTGGCCGGTGAACTGGCCGACCGCGAGTGGCTCGCGACTGTGCTGTACAGCATCGGGTACACCTGCGCACAGCTCAGGAGCCTGGATGAGGCAGACGCGCATCTGACGAGGTCTCTGACCATCTTCCGCGATCTCGGCAGCCGCCTCTACGAGTCCATGGCGCTCACCGCGGTCAGCTACGCGGCCCGCGAGCGCGGCGACGCGAGCACGTCGCTGGCTGTCGCGACCGAAGCCGTCTCCATCAGCCGCGAGATGTCCAACCGCCTCTGGGAGGCAACGGCTCTGCTGTACCTCGGCAAAGCCCAGCGAGCTGCCGGAGAGCCCGGTGCGGCTCTGGTCTCCTACCAGGCCGCCGCGGTCATCTGCAGGCAGAACGGTGATCGCAGCCGGGAGGCGATGGCCGTCGAAGGCGCGGGACTGGCCTACAGCGATCTCGGGCGAGGTGAAGACGCCGTCGACTTCTACCGGCAGGCCGCCGCCACTCACCGGCAGCTGGGCGACCGCTGGAAGCTGGCCAAGAACCTCGTGAACCTGACTCGCGAGTTGTCCGGGCTCCAGGCGGAGGACGAAGCCCGGCGCTGCGGACGGGAGGCGTTCGAGATCCTCTCCGAATTCGACGATGCGAAATCAGTGGCGCTGCGCACCGGACTCGCTCAGTGAAGCTCGCCGTCACTCCTGCACCCGTCGAGCAGCAGCCCGATGGTCACACGGGCGTCGTAGTCGGGATCGACCCGCTCGGCGCCCGCGCAGATGTCACCGATCGCGCGCAGCAGCTGGTGAGCGGAGATGTCCCTCGTGATCTCGCCGGCCGCGCGGGCCGCGGCGATCAGATCGGCGAGCACCGGTACCAGGCCGACGAGCATCGCGTGCAGGGTGGCGAAGCCGTCGGGGTCGTTGCGGGTCGCGGCGGCGAGGCCGTGCTTGGTCACCAGGAAGTCCGCGAACAGGTCCACCCACGCCCGCAGCGCCGCGAACGGTGACTCCGCCGTCGCGAGCAGCGCGGGCCCGGCCGCGGCGCACGCTTCGATCTGGTGCCGGTAGACGGCGATGACGAGGTCCGCGCGCGTCGGGAAGTGCCGGTAGATCGTTCCCATGCCCACGCCCGCCGCGGCGGCGATCTTGCGCACCGGCGCGTCCACGCCGTCGGTGACGAACACCGACGCGGCGGCGTCGAGCAGCGCTTTCTCGTTGCGCCGGGCGTCCGCGCGCTTCCCCGACTCACCCACCGGCACACCTCTCCCACGGCCGCACTTGCCAAGCGGAACATTGCTCCGTATATTCGGAACTACGCTCCGGTTCGGAGTCTACAACGTTCTCGCGCTTGTGAAGAAGGAACCTCCCATGCCCTTGACCAGCACTGCCGTGCCCGCGTTCAGCACACCGATCATCAGCGTCAAGCCGGTCGTGCTGCCCGCGCCGGACCGTGGCGACGACCTCCAGGTGCGCGTGTCGGCACCCGTGTCCGGTACCGGCCTCCCGATCGTCGTCTTCGCGCACGGCTTCAGCCAGTCGATGTCGTCCTACGACCCGTTGGTCGACTTCTGGGCGAGCAACGGCTTCGTCGTCGTCCAGCCGACGTTCCTCGACTCGATCACCCTCGGCATCACGCCCGACGACCCGCGCTACCCGGAGATCGCCAGGTTCCGCGTGGAGGACGTGCAGCGCGTGATCGACGACCTCGACGCCGTGCTCGGCGCGGTTCCCGGGCTGGCCGGCCGCGTCGACCGCGACCGCCTCGCCGTCGCCGGCCACTCGTGGGGCGCGCAGACCGTCGGCATGCTGCTCGGCGCGCGTGTCCTGGACGCCGACGGCAAGCCGGGCCCCGACCTGAGCGACTCCCGCGTGAAGGCCGGCGTGCTCTTCGCGGCGACCGGGTTCGGCGGTGACGACCTGACGCCGTTCGCGAAGGAGAACTTCGGCTCGTTCATGTACCCCGACTTCGAGGGGCTGGCCACGCCGTTCCTCACCGTCGCGGGCGATCACGACCAGTCGATGCTCAGCACCCGTGGTCCCGACTGGTTCACCGACGTCTACCACCACGCCCCCGGCGCGCGCGGCCTGCTCACCTTGTTCGGCGGCGAGCACTCGCTCGGCGGCATCCACGGCTACAACGCCACGGACACCACGGACGAGAGCCCGGAGCGGGTCGCGCTGATCCGCCGGGCGTCGTGGGCGTACCTGCGCGACGCCCTCGGCATCGACGACCTGGCGTGGAAGCAGGTGCAGGCCGAGCTGGCGGAGGCCTCCGGCCCGATCGGCCGCATCGACACCAAGTAGCCCGCACGAAAAAACGCCGGTCACCCGTTGTGACCGGCGTTTTCAGGTCTGAGGCTCAGCCGACCTCGGCCATGACCTCGTCCGACACGTCGAAGTTCGCGAAGACGTTCTGCACGTCGTCGCAGTCCTCCAGCGCGTCGATGAGCTTGAAGATCTTCTTGGCGCCCTCGGCCTCGAGCTGCACGGAGACGGACGGCATGAAGCTCGACTCGGCGGACTCGTAGTCGATGCCCGCGTCCTGGAGGGCCTTGCGGACCGGGATCAGGTCGCCGGCCTCGGAGACGACCTCGAAGGCCTCGCCCAGGTCGTTGACCTCCTCGGCACCGGCCTCGAGCACCGCCAGCATGACGTCGTCCTCGCTGGTGTCCGCCTTCGGCACGATCACGACGCCCTTGCGGCTGAACATGTACGACACCGAGCCGGGGTCGGCCATCGAGCCGCCGTTGCGCGTCATCGCCGTGCGGACCTCGGTGGCGGCGCGGTTGCGGTTGTCCGTGAGGCACTCGATGAGCACCGCGACACCGTTGGGGCCGTAGCCCTCGTACATGATCGTCTGCCAGTCGGCGCCGCCGGCCTCTTCACCACCACCGCGCTTGCGGGCACGTTCGATGTTGTCCAGCGGCACCGAGTTCTTCCGGGCCTTCTGGATGGCGTCGAACAGCGTCGGGTTGCCGTCGGGGTCCCCACCACCGGTGCGGGCCGCCACCTCGATGTTCTTGATCAGCCGCGCGAAGAGCTTGCCGCGCTTGGCGTCGATGGCGGCCTTCTTGTGCTTGGTGGTCGCCCACTTGGAGTGGCCGCTCATTTCTCCTCCGAACCAGTCAAACCACGAACCATGTCCACGAACAGGCGGTGGACGCGCTCGTCCCCCGTGAGCTCCGGATGAAACGCCGTGGCCAGCACCTTGCCCTGCCTGACCGCGACGATCCTACCGGCGGCATCGCCTGCCTCAGCCGTAACGGGCACCGTAGCGAGAACCTCTACGTCCCCGCTCACCGCCTCCACCCACGGTGCACGGATGAACACGGCGTGCACGCTCTCCCCTGCCAGGTCGAGGTCGGTCTCGAACGAGTCGACCTGCCGCCCGAACGCGTTGCGCCGGACCGTGACGTCCAGTCCGCCGAGCTGGTGCTGGTCCTCGCGCCCGTCGAGCACCGTGTTGGCCAGCAGGATCATGCCCGCGCACGACCCGTACGCGGGGAAGCCGTCCTTGATCTTGGCCTTCAGCGGCTCCAGCAGCCCGAAGTTGTCGAGCAGCTTGCTCATGGTCGTCGACTCGCCTCCGGGGATGACGATCCCGTCCAGCTCGTCCAGCTCCTCGGCCCTGCGCACGGGCCGGGCGGTCACGTCGCACTGGGCGAGCGACACGAGATGTTCCTGGACATCACCCTGCAGGGCGAGCACACCGATGACGGGAGGGGCAGCGACAACCATGCTCACCAGCATATTCGAGCGCGACCGGTCCCCCGGTCAGCGGGCCAGCCGGTCGAGCCGGTCGCGCGGCAGGGCCGTCTCGGCGGGGCGGAGGGGATCGTGTTCGTCCCGTACTTCCCGCCGGCCTCCGGTCAGCTCGCCACCCGCGACGAGCTGACCGGTCCCGCGGAGCGCCTCGGCACGACGCCCGCTCTGGTCGCGCCGGCCTGGTTGCCGCGCCGGTCTCCGGCGGTGGTCGTCATCCCGGGCACGAAGAACCCGGACCACCTCCGCGCCAACGTCACCGCGGCCGAGATCGCGGAAGACCTGACCGACGGCCGTCCCGTCAGTCGGCGCGGACGAGCTGCTCCCGCGCCGGCCCGGCGGGCTGACGCGACTTCACGAAGCGCCACCCGAGGAACAGCACCAGGGCGAGCACCGGGATCGACCAGAACGCGATCTTCTCGGCGGTCCCGGCGAACGCCATCTGCCCGATCACCAGCGCGAGGAACGCGAGCGTCCCGTACGAGGTGTAGGGCGCACCGGGCATCCGGTAGGAAGGCCGCTCGATCTCGCCGGCCAGTGCCTTCTTCCGCAACCGCAGCTGGCAGAAGATCAGCGTCGCCCAGGTCGACACCACTCCCAGTGAGGCGACGGCGATCGCGATGTCGAATGCTTCCTTGGGCACGATGTAGTTGAGAACCACACCGAACAGGTAAGCCGCACCCGTGAACAGAATGCCGCCATAAGGCACGTGCCGCGAGTTCATCTTGCCGGTGAACGCGGGCGCCTCGCCCTTCTGCGCCAGTGAGCGCAGAATGCGGCCGGTCGAGTAAAGACCGGAGTTGCACGACGACAATGCGGCCGTGAGAACCACGGCGTTCATGATGTCGCCGACGGCCGGAATGCCCAGCGCGGAGAACACGGTGACGAACGGCGACTCGGTACCGCTGAAGTGGTCCCAGGGCAGCAGCATCGTCAGCAGCAGCACCGAGCCGACGTAGAAGATCGCGATCCGGTACACGACGCCGTTGATGGCGCGCGGCATGATCTTCTCGGGGTCCTTGGTCTCGCCCGCCGCGATGCCGACGAGCTCGATCGCCGAGTAGGCGAAGACCACGGCCTGCAGCGTCATCAGCGCCACGCCGAACCCGGCGGGGAACAGCCCGCCGTGTCCCAGCGTGTTGGAGACGGACGCGGTCGTGCCGCCGATGTCCGCGTTGCCGATCACCAGGCCGATGCCGGTCACGAGGAACACGACGATGGCCGTGACCTTGATGACCGAGAACCAGAACTCCAGCTCACCGAACAGCTTGACGGACAACATGTTGATGGCGACCAGCACGAACAGCGCCACCAGCGCGGTGATCCACTGCGGCAGGTCCGGGAACCACTTGTGCATGTAGATCGCGACAGCGGTGATCTCGGCGATGCCGGTCATCGCCCAGTTGACCCAGTACATCCAGCCGGACGTGAACCCGGCCCACGGACCGATGAACTCGCGGGCGTACTCGACGAAGCTGCCGGACACCGGGCGGTGGAGCACGAGCTCACCCAGCGCGCGCATGACGAAGAACGCCGCGAGACCGCACAACGCGTAGGACAGGATCAGCGACGGCCCCGCCGTGGCGAGGCGTCCGCCCGCACCCAGGAAGAGGCCGACGCCGATCGCGCCACCGATGGCGATCATCTGCACCTGGCGCTTGCTCAGCGCCTTGGTGTAGCCGTCCGCATCAGTTTCCACAGAACTCACGAAGAGGTTCCTTCCGAAAACGGAAAATTCTCGCGTCGGAACCTCCCGCGCCCCGACGCGCCGATGCATCGGGACCCTAGTGAGTGGCGGTCATCACCAAGAAATCAGTTGGGGAAGACTTAACGTAAGCGACGTCACAGAGAGCCGCATTCAGGTCCTCCCAAATGTCCTCGACGTGCTCCAGTCCCACGGAAATGCGCAGCAGATTGTCCGGAACGCCAGAAGCACGCAGTTCTTCGCCGGGAACCAGGCGGTGGGTCAATGCCGAGGGGTGCTCGATCAGCGTGTCGACCGATCCCAGTGACACCGCCGGTGTGACGAGCCGGAGCCGGCGCACCACCTCGACCGGGCAGCCGTGGACGCCGAACGCGATCATCGCGCCGGTCCCCCGCATCTGCCGCGACGCGGACGGGTAGCGCACGAACTCGACGGCGTCGTGCTCGGCGAGCCGGGACGCCAGCACGGCGGCCGACCGGGACGCCGCCTCGACCCGCAGCGGCAGCGTGGCGAGGCCGCGGTGCAGCAGGTAGCCGCCGAGTGGGTGCAGCACGGCGCCCGTGATGATCCGGACCTGCCGCAGCGCCGCCGCCCGTTCCTCCGAACACGCCACGACGCCGCCGAGCACGTCACCGTGGCCGCCGAGGTACTTGGTGCCGGAGTGCAGGACGTACGACGCGCCGTGCAGCGCCGGGTTCTGCAGGACCGGCGTCGCGAAGGTGTTGTCGACCATCACCGGGACGCCCCCTGCCTGGCGCACGACGTGCTCGATGTCGACCAGGTCGAGGTTGGGGTTGGCCGGCGTCTCGACGACGACCAGCCCGGTGTCCGGCCGGATCGCGGAGGCCACCAGGCCCGCCTCGACGTAGGTCGTCGTGACGCCCAGGATGCCGGACGACAGCAGGTGGTCGGTGCCGCCGTACAACGGCCGCACGGCCACGACGTGCGGCTTTCCTGCCATCACGCAGGCGGCCTGGACCACGGCGGTCACCGCGGCCATGCCGCTTCCGAACGCCACGGACGTCTCGGTGTGCTCGAGGGCCGCGAGCGCCTGTTCGAACCGCGCCACCGTCGGGTTGTGCAGGCGCGCGTAGACGGGCGAGGCCGCCCGCGCGGCGCCGGTGGCCCACTCCCCCAGTGCTTCCCCGCCGAGCGCCTGGTCGGGCACGGGGTAGGTGGTGGACAGGTCGATGGGAGGCGCGTGCACGCCGAGGTCCGCGAGGTCGTCGCGGCCGCCGTGCACTGCGATGGTCTCGATGCGCGTCATGGCCCGAATGGTGGAGACTTCCTCGGCGGAGTGGACGAGGAACCGCAGCCGATTCGGCGGGAGGGAGAAGAGCCGTGCTGGATTCGATCGACGAGGCCATCGTGCGGGAGCTGCGGAAGGACGCGCGGCTGCAGAACAAGGGCCTGGCCGAACGCGTGAACGTCGCGCAGTCCACGGCGGTCGTGCGGCACCGGGCGTTGCGGGAGCGCGGGGTGATCACCGGCTACCACGCCGAGGTGGACCCCGCCGCGATCGGGCAGCACGTCCAGGCGATGCTCGCGGTGAAGATCCGCCCGCACACCAAGGAGATCGTCGACCCGTTCATGGCCTACGTGCTCTCGCTGCCCGAGACGCTCGCCCTCTCCCACGTGACGGGCCCGGAGGACTTCCTCGTGCACGTCGGGGTGTCGGACGTCGGTCATCTGCAACGGCTCGTGCTCGACAGGTTCACGAGCCGCCGCGAGGTGACGGAGGTGCACACGAACCTGCTCTTCTCGCACGTCCGCAAGCACTGACTCATACCAGGCACTGACTCACGCCACGCCGAAGAACCTCAGTCCCGCCGTGGTGGCCGCGGCCAGCACGATGACGGCCACGACCGGCAGCTTCCGCCACGCCGCGAGCCCGCCGACCACGACCCCGGCCGCGAGGGCCCAGCCGCCGAACTGCCTGCCGTTCGTCAGCGCCGAGACCGCGACCAGCGCCAGCAGCAGCACGGTCGCGCTCGCGGAGATGACCTCGCGGACCCCGTCGGGCAGCGTGACGCGGTCGCGCAGCAGCGGGCCGGCGATCCGGATCAGGAACGTTCCCGCGCCGAGGATCAGGACTGCGGTGACGGGCACGGTTCCTCCTTCTCGGTCCTGAACACGACGAGGCCGGCGAGCGCGAGCAGCACCGGCAGTCCCGCGGGCAGGAACGGCGTGGCCGCGAGCGCGATCACGGCGCCGAGCAGGGCCGCGTTGCGCGTGGCCGCGTCCTTCAGGGCGGGCAGGGTGAGCGCGAGCATCGCCGCCGGGAACGCCGCGTCCAGCCCGAACGTCATCGGGTCGCCGATCGCCTGTCCCGCGAGCGCGCCGACGAGCACGCCCGTGTTCCAGCTGAAGAACAGCGCCACGCCGCACGCCCAGTAGGCCGCCCGCGCCCGTGCGGGGTCCTTCTGCGCCATCGCGAAGGCCGTGGACTCGTCGATCAGCAGGTGGCTGCCGACGATCCGCGCGAGCCAGCCGTTGCCCAGCACGTCCCCGACCGCGAGGCCGAACGGCAGGTGCCGCGCGTTGAGCACGAGCCCGGCCAGCACCGCGGCGGCGGGGCTGCCCCCGGCGGCGACGATGCCGACGGCCATGAACTGCGAGCCGCCCGCGAAGATCACCAGCGACATCAGCACCGGCATCCACCACGGCAGGCCGGAGCCGACCGAGATCGCGCCGAAGGAGGCGCCGGTCACCGCGGCGCCGAGTGCCACCGCGGTCACGTCACGCAGCAGCACGGCATCAAGGGTTCGCCATATCGAACGCATCACCCGATACGATGAACACCGGAACGGGTGTTCGTCAAGCCGAACGGATGGACTTCTGTGTCGAACGCACCACTCGGCCTCATCGCGGCCAACCTCCGGCGCGAGCGCGACCGCACCGGTCTGTCGCTGTCCGAGCTCGCCAAGAAGGCCGGTATCGCGAAGTCGACGCTCTCCCAGCTGGAGTCCGGCACCGGAAACCCCAGCGTGGAGACCCTGTGGGCGCTCGGCGTCGCCCTGGGCGTCCCGTTCAGCAGCCTCGTCGAGCCCGCCGTGCCGCGCGTGCGGGTGATCCGCGCGGGCGAGGGCCCGGTGATCCACTCCGACCGCGCGCACTACGCCGCGACACTGCTCGCCGCGTGCCGTCCGGGCACGAAGCACGACATCTACTGGGTGTCCCTCGAACCCGGCGGCGCCCGCGAGTCCGAGCCGCACGTGCCGGGCAGCGTCGAGCACATGGTCGTGGCGTCGGGGCGGTGCCTGGCGGGCCTCACCGACGAGCCGGTCGAGCTCGGGCCCGGCGACTACATCGTCTACCCCGGCGACCTGCCGCACATCTGCAAGGCACTGGAGCCGGGGACGACCGTGGTGATGGTCATGGAGCACACCGCGTGAGCAAGGCGCGCGCCTGCTCGCGGGCGTGCTCGATGGCGCCGGGGAAGATGCCCAGGCCATAGGCGACGAGCGCTCCCTCGTGCAGCAGCACCAGAGAGCGGCCCAGCTCGTCGGCCCTGTCCGCGTCGACCTGCCCGGCGAGGCCGGTGAACAGCGCCAGCATCCACTCCTTCTGCCCGACGATGATCGGGTGCGCCGGGTGGGACGGGTCGCTGATCTCCGCGTGCGCGTTGACCATGGCGCACCCCTTGGAGTTGTGGTCCGGCACCCAGGCCAGAGTCGCGTCGAAGACGGCCAGGACGCGTGCGGACGGGTCCGGTGGCGCGGCGTCCAGGAACTCTCCGGCGAAGGCCCGCCAGCGCTCGTCGCGGTCCGCCAGGTACTCCACGACGACCTGCTCCTTGGAGCCGAAGCGGTCGTAGAGGGTCTTCTTCGTCACGCCCGCCTCGGCCGCGATCAGGTCGACGCCGACGGCGTGGATCCCGCGCTCGTAGAACAGGCCGGCCGCGGCCCGCAGGACGCGCCGGGCGGCGGGCGTCATCACGACGCGGTTCGGAGAGCTCACCCCTCGAACTATACCGATCTGTATATTCCTGGCCGAGCTGGGTATACCGATCTGTATAGCGAGGTGAGACGTGAACTTCCTGTTGTCAGCTGCCTTCGTCCTCTGCTGGAGCTCCGGTTTCATCGGAGCCAAGCTCGGTGCGGGAAGTGCTCCCGCGCTCACGATCCTGATGTGGCGGTTCCTCCCGCTCGCCGTCGTCCTGGTCGTCGTCGCCGTCCTGAGCAGGTCGTGGCGGGGTCTGACGGCTCGGGACGTGGGCAGGCAGGCGGCCATCGGGGTGCTGTCGCAGAGCGGCTACCTGCTGACCGTCTACTACGCGATCCAGCTCGGGGTCTCCACCGGCACCACGGCCCTGATCGACGGCGTCCAGCCGCTCGTCGCCGCCGCGCTCGCCGGGCCGTTGCTGCGCCAGCACGTCTCGCGCCGGCAGTGGCTCGGCCTGTGCCTGGGCGTCGGCGGTGTGGCCTTGGTGACCGGGGCCGACGCGGCGGCGGCGAGCGGGGTGGCGTGGTGGGCCTACCTGATCCCGTTCCTGGGCATGTTGTCGCTGGTGGCGGCGACGTTCCTCGAAGGCCGCTCCCGCGTCCGGGTGGAGCCCGCGACGGCGATGACCACGCACTGCCTCACCAGCGCCGTCGTCTTCACCGCCCTCGCCGCGGGCACCGGGGTCGCCGCGCCGCCCGCCGACCTCGCGTTCTGGGGTGCGATCGCCTGGCTCGTCGTCTTCTCGACCTTCGGCGGCTACGGGCTCTACTGGGTGATCCTGCAGCGTTCGGGGGTCACCGAGGTGAACACGCTGATGTTCCTCATGGCGCCGGTGACGGCCGTGTGGGGAGCCCTGGTGTTCGGGGAGCCGTTCGGCGTCCAGACCGCCATCGGACTCGGCGTCGGGCTCGCGGCGGTGGTGATCGTCCGCCGGGGTGTTTCTTCCCACTCAACCGTATAGCAGACAGGGGGCCTTGCCACAAGGCCCCCGTTGTGCTTCAGACTCATCGTCCTAAGCCGACACCAGGGCGCTGTGGGGAGCACGTGGGTTACGAAGAAGAACTGCAGTCCGAGCGTGAATACGTGGCCGGTCTCTACGCACGGCTCGACAGCGAACGCGCGCGCGTGAAGGCCGCGTACCAGTCGGCGTTGGGTGGCACCGGCGAGACCGCGATGGACCGTGACAACGAGGTGCGCGCCCGGCACCGCGAGATGAAGCGCCTGAACGTGGCCGACTACGGCCTGTGCTTCGGCAGGCTGGACAGCCTCGACGGCGATCGCTCCTACATCGGCAGGATCGGCCTGTTCGACGAGGACGACGAGTTCGAACCGGTGCTGCTCGACTGGCGGGCGCCGGCCGCGCGGCCGTTCTACACCGCGACCGGCGCGAACCCGGAGGGCCAGCTGCGCCGCCGCCAGTTCCTGACCCGGCGCCGCACCGTGGCCGGGTTCACCGACGAGGTGTTCGGCAGGCTCGGCGAGGAGCAGGGCGACGTGGCCCTGCTGGAGGCGTTGAACGCGCCGCGCGGCGAGGGCATGCGCGACATCGTCGCGACCATCCAGGCCGAGCAGGACGCGATCATCCGGCTCGACCACCCCGGCGTGCTGGTGATCGAGGGCGGCCCCGGCACCGGCAAGACGGTCGTGGCGCTGCACCGCGTCGCGTACCTGATGTACACGCAACGCGAGCGCATGGAACGCCACGGCGTTCTCGTCGTGGGCCCGAACCCGGCGTTCCTCAACCACATCGGGCGCGTGCTGCCGTCGCTGGGCGAGTCCGACGTGGTGTTCTCGACCACCGGCACCCTCCTGCCGGGCCTGGCCGCGACCGCCGAGGACACACCGGACGTGGCGCGGCTCAAGGGGTCGCTGAAGATGCTGGAGGTGCTGAAGGCGGCGGTCGCCTCCCTGCAGCGCCTGCCGTCCGAGCCGGTCCCGGTCGCGATCAAGGACGTCGTCGTGCCGATCAGCGCCGACGTCGCCGAGTGGGCCCGGCAGGAGGCGCGTGACAGCGGCCTGCCGCACAACGAGGCCCGCGGGGTGTTCCGCGAGATCATCACCTACGTCCTGACCGAGCGGGCGATCGGCCGGATCGGCAAGGGCTGGATGTCGCGGTCGGACAAGCAGGCCTGGGAGGAGATGCGGGCCGGGCTGACCAAGGACCTCGCGGAGGACGACGCGTTCGTCGCGACGCTGGACGCGCTGTGGCCGGTGCTGTCGCCGTTCGAACTGCTGTCGACGCTGTACTCCTCGCCGGAGCTCCTGGCGCAGGTGGGCGCCGACCCGTCGTTGCACCGCTCCTCGGACGCGCCCTGGACGGTATCGGACGTGCCGCTGCTCGACGAGCTGCACGACCTGCTGGGCCGTGACGGCACCGAGCAGGCCGTGGACCAGGCCGCGCTCGCCGAACGCCAGGCCGAGGCCCGCTACGCCTCCGAGGTGCTCGAGAGCATGGTCGGCCGCACCGACCACATGGACGACGAGGACCACCTCTTCGCCTCGGACATGCTGTTCGCGGAGGACCTGGCCGAGCGCTTCGAGGAGCACGACCAGCGCTCGCTCGTGGAACGCGCCACCGCGGACCGTTCCTGGACCTACCGGCACGTGGTGGTCGACGAGGCCCAGGAACTGTCCGAAATGGACTGGCGGGTGCTCATGCGCCGCTGCCCCGGCCGTTCCTTCACGGTGGTGGGCGACCTGGCGCAACGCCGTGCCGCGGCGGGCGCCACGTCGTGGGCGGAGATGCTGGAGCCGTACGTGCCGGGCCGCTGGGAGTACCGCTCCCTGACGGTCAACTACCGCACCCCGGCGGAGATCATGGCCGTCGCGGCCCGCGTGCTGGCGGAGTTCGCGCCGGACGTGAGGGCGCCGGAGTCGGTGCGCTCCAACGAGGTCCAGCCGTGGTCGCGCCAGGTCTCACCGGAGGAGCTTCCCGCGGCCATCGAGGAGTTCTCGTCGGCGGAGAAGGCCCTGGAGGGCACGAGCGTCGTGATCGGGCCGCCCGGCGTGCCCGGCACGGTGCCCGCGTCGGAGACCAAGGGCCTGGAGTACGACTCGGTGCTCGTCGTCGCGCCGGAACAGATCATGGCGGGCGGGCCGCGCGGCGCGGCCGAGCTGTACGTGGCGCTGACCCGTGCCACGCAACGGCTCGGTGTGCTGCACCACGGCGAATTGCCCGCCGCGCTGTCGGGTCTGTCCACAGGGACCGGCTGACCTCTGCGAGAAGTCCGGCGCAGAAAGGTTCCCGGGTTCGGCGCCGGACCTCAGGGCATGAGAAAGGGCGCATCCCCGTGCGAGGGATGCGCCCTTTTCGTTCGCTCGCTTACCAGCCGCGCTCGGCCAGGCGGTGCGGCTCCGGGACGTCCTCGACGTTGATGCCGACCATGGCCTCGCCCAGGCCGCGCGAGACCTTGGCGATGACGTCCGGGTCGTCGTGGAAGGTGGTGGCCTTCACGATGGCCTCGGCGCGCTGGGCCGGGTTGCCGGACTTGAAGATGCCGGAACCGACGAACACGCCCTCGGCGCCGAGCTGCATCATCATCGCGGCGTCGGCCGGGGTCGCGATGCCGCCCGCGGTGAAGAGCACCACGGGGAGCTTGCCGTTCTGCGCGACCTCCTTGACCAGCTCGAACGGCGCCTGGAGCTCCTTGGCGGCCACGTAGAGCTCGTCCTCGGGGAGGTTCTGCAGGCGGCGGATCTCCTGGCGGATCTTGCGCATGTGCGTGGTGGCGTTGGAGACGTCACCGGTGCCGGCCTCGCCCTTGGAGCGGATCATGGCCGCGCCCTCGGTGATGCGGCGCAGCGCCTCGCCCAGGTTGGTCGCACCGCACACGAAGGGCACGGTGAACGCCCACTTGTCGATGTGGTTGGCGTAGTCGGCCGGGGTGAGCACCTCGGACTCGTCGATGTAGTCGACACCGAGCGAGGCGAGGACCTGGGCCTCGACGAAGTGGCCGATGCGGGCCTTCGCCATCACGGGGATCGAGACGGCCTCGATGATCCCGTCGATCAGGTCGGGGTCGCTCATGCGGGCGACGCCGCCCTGCGCGCGGATGTCGGCGGGCACGCGCTCGAGCGCCATGACGGCGACGGCGCCGGCGTCCTCCGCGATCTTCGCCTGGGTGGCGTCGACCACGTCCATGATCACGCCGCCCTTGAGCATCTCGGCCATGCCGCGCTTGACGCGGGCAGTGCCGGTGACCTGATCAGTGCTCACCTGGGCAACCTTTCACGAGGGGAAGTCTTGGTGAACTCACCCTACGTCTGACGTGGCCCCCTCTTCCAAGCCACTGGAGCCCGGAATCAGAAGGCCACTTTCCGATCACCGCAGGTCGTGATGGTGCGCACCGGCTCAACGGCCGCTCCTTCGGAGACGGCGGCTCGGTCGCCGGGAAGTCGGTTGACCGGACGACCGACGCGACCTCGCGGACCCCGCTGGCCCCAGCTGAGGAGGCATCCGATCGGGCCCTCGGGGTTGTCCCGTGCGTCCGACGGGTGTGAGATCGAACACTACGACTTGACGGAGGTCGCCATGGGAAGCAAGAGCTCCGACAACGGCACATCGGCAGGCGCGGTCGCTGTGGACGATCCGGCCAAGGTCCGCAACGTCGTGCTCGTCGGCCCCTCCGGCGCGGGCAAGACGACGCTCACCGAGGCCCTGCTCGCCACCACGGGCGTGCTGACCCGTGCCGGATCGGTCACCGAGGGGACCACCGTCTGCGACCACGACCCGGCCGCCGTGCGACAACAACGATCGGTAGGCCTCGCCGTGGCCCCGATCCAGCACGGGGACGTCAAGATCAACCTGATCGACACCCCCGGATACGTCGACTTCGTGGGAGAGCTCAGGGCAGGACTGAGGGCCGCGGACGCGGCCCTTTTCGTTGTCAACGCCTTCGAGGGCGTCGACTCCGCCACCATCACGTTGTGGGAGGAGTGTGCTCTCGTCGGCATGCCTCGCGCCGTCGTCATCACACGCACCGACCACCACCGTGCGGATTTCGCCAACGCAGTCATCGCGTGCCAAGTCGCGTTCGGTGCGGGCGTCGTGCCGTTGTACATGCCAGAGGGCGATCGGCTTGTCGGGCTGCTGACGTCCGGTGCCGACTACCCGGACGAACGGGCGGCGTTGATCGAGGGGATCATCGCCGAGAGCGAGGACGAGACCCTCATGGACCGCTACCTGGCGGGCGAGGAGATCGAGCAGGACACGCTGATCGCCGACCTGGAGACCGCCGTCGCACGCGGTTCCTTCCACCCCGTCATGCCCGTGTGTGCCGCAACGGGCATGGGCTTGGTCGAGCTGTTGGACGGCATCGCGCGTGCGTTCCCGTCACCGTTGGAGCACGAAGTCCCGTCCGTGACCTCCGTGGACGGCATTCCGCAGCCCCGCATGGCCGTCGACCCGGACGGGCCGCTCGTGGCCGAGGTGGTCCGTACAGCAGTGGACTCCTACGTCGGCCGCGTGTCGCTGGTCCGCGTCTTCTCGGGAACCCTGCGGCCGGAACGCCCCGTGCACGTCTCCGGTCACGGCATGTCCGACCGCGGCCACGAGGACCACGACGCCGACGAGCGCGTGGCCCACATCTACTCCCCGCTGGGCGCGACCCTGCGCGAAGTCCCGTACTGCGTGGCCGGCGACCTGTGCGCCCTGACCAAGCTGACCACCGCCGAGACCGGCGACACCGTCTCAGCCCCGGAACAGCCTCTCCTCATGGCCCCGTGGGACATGCCGGAACCCCTGCTGCCCGTCGCCGTGGTCCCCCGCACCCGCAGCGACGAGGACAACCTGGCCCGCAACCTCAGCCGCCTGGTCGCCAGCGACCCGACCCTGCGCCTGGACCGCAACGCCGAGACCCACCAGATGGTCCTGTGGTGCATGGGCGAGGCCCACGCCGACGTGGTGCTGGCCCGCCTGCGCGCCGGCGGGGCCGAGATCGACACCGAACCGGTCCGCGTGCCGTTCCGCGAGACGTTCGCCGGACCGGCGAAGGGCCACGGCCGGCACGTGAAACAGTCCGGCGGCCACGGCCAGTACGCCGTGTGCGACATCGTCGTGGAACCACTGCCCCGCGGCTCGGGCTTCGAGTTCGTGGACAAGATCGTCGGCGGCGCGGTCCCCCACCAGTTCATCCCGTCCGTCGAGAAGGGCGTGCGCGCCCAGCTGGAGAAGGGCCTGCACGACGGCACCCCTGTCGTCGACGTCCGGGTCACTCTCGTCGACGGCAAGGCGCACTCCGTGGACTCGTCGGACGCGGCGTTCCAGATGGCGGGTTCGCTGGCACTGAAGGAAGCGGCCTCCGTCGGCCGCACCCAGCTCCTGGAGCCGATGGACGAGGTGGCGATCCGGCTGCCCGACGAACACCTCGGAACGGTGCTGGGCGACCTGTCCGGACGTCGCGGCCGGGTGCTCGGCACGGAGGCCGACGAGGGCGGGCGCACGCTGATCCGTGCCGAGGTGCCTTCGTCGGAGCTGCTCCGGTACGCGATCGAGCTGCGGGCGCTGACGTCGGGCACCGGGACGTTCACGCGCCAGTTCTCGCGCTACGACCCGTTGCCGGAGGCGCTGGTGGCACGGACCGGGAAGTAGGCAGCGGAGGCGGGCCGATCGCCGGGCCCGCCTCGCTGCCTCACATGTTCTGCGGGAACCCCAGGTTCACGCCGCCGTGCGACGGGTCGAGCCACCGCGAGGTGACCACCTTGGACCGGGTGAAGAAGTGCACGCCGTGCGGCCCGTACGCGTGCGAGTCGCCGAACAGCGACTCCTTCCACCCGCCGAACGAGTAGTAGGCGACCGGCACGGGGATCGGCACGTTCACGCCGACCATGCCCACCTCGACCTCGTTCTGGAACCGCCGGGCCGCCCCGCCGTCGTTGGTGAAGATGGCGGTGCCGTTGCCGTAGCGGTTGGCGTTGACGAGCTCGACGGCCTCCTCGTACGTGTCGCGGCGGACGACGGACAGCACCGGGCCGAAGATCTCGTCGGTGTAGATCGTCATGTCCGTTCCGACGTGGTCGAACAGCGTCGGGCCCAGCCAGAAGCCGCTCGCCTCGCCGTCGATCGGGTGGTCGCGCCCGTCCACGACCAACGTCGCCCCCTCGGACACGCCGGCGTCCAAATAGGACGTCACCTTGTCCCGGTGCACGCCGGTGACCAGTGGTCCCATCTCGCACGAGGCGCCGGAGCCCACCTTGACGTCGGCGATCCGCTGCTTGATCTTCGAGACCAGCGCGTCGCCCGACGTCCCCACTGCCACGACCACCGAGACAGCCATGCAGCGCTCCCCCGCAGATCCGAAGCCGGCGGACACCGCGGCGTCCGCCGCCAGGTCGAGGTCGGCGTCGGGCAGGACGACCATGTGGTTCTTGGCGCCGCCCAGCGCCTGCACGCGCTTGCCGTGCGAGGTGCCTGTCTCGTAGACGTACCGGGCGATCGGGGTCGAGCCGACGAACGAGATCGACTTCACCGCCGGGTGTTCGAGCAGCCTGTCGACGGCCACCTTGTCACCGTGCACGACGTTCAGGACGCCGTCCGGCAGACCGGCCTCGGCGAACAGCTCGGCGAGGAAGTTCGACGCCGACGGGTCCTTCTCCGACGGCTTCAGCACGACCGTGTTGCCGCAAGCGATTGCGGTCGGCACGAACCACAGCGGCACCATGGCGGGGAAGTTGAACGGCGAGATCACGCCGACCACGCCGACGGGCTGCTGGATCGAGTAGACGTCCACGCGCGTCGAGGCGTTCTCGCTGAAGCCGCCCTTGAGCAGCTGCGGGATCCCGCACGCGTACTCGACCGACTCCAGCGCCCGCTGGATCTCGCCGCCCGCGTCGGACACGACCTTGCCGTGCTCCGCGGACACGATCTTCGCCAGATCGCCCTTGCGGTCGTTGAGCAGCTCGCGGAGCTTGAACATCACGGTCGTGCGCTGCGCCAGGGATGCGTTGCGCCACGACGCAAACGCTTCCGCGGCAGCGTTGACCGCGGCGTCCACTTCGGACACCGACGCGAAGGCGACCTGCGTCGCCACCCTGCCGGTGGTCGGGTCGTAGACGTCGCCCACCCGCTCCGGCTCGCCGGTCCAGGGCTTGCCGCCGATGCGGTGACTGATCCAGTTCTGGGTAGCGATCATGCGCGTTCCACCGCCTGTGCGAGGATCCCCAGAGCCTCTTCCAGCTCGTCCTCGGTCAGCGTCATCGGCGGGGCGATCCGGATGACGTTGCCGTACAGGCCTCCCTTGCCCACCAGGAGCCCGAGCGCCTTGGACTCGGCGAGGACGGTGGCCGCCGCGCCGGGGTTGGGTTCGCCCTCCGGACCGACGAACTCGACACCGACCATCAGGCCCTTGCCGCGCACGTCGCCGATCACCGGGTGCTTCTCGGCCAGCGAGCGCAGGCCGCCGAGCAGCCGCGAGCCGAGCTTGGCCGCGTTCGCCTGGAGGTCGTGCTCCAGCAGGTAGTCCAGCGTCGCGAGCGCGCCCGCCGTCGAGACCGGGTTGCCGCCGAACGTGGAGATCGAGTTGGCGTTGAACGAGTCCATCAGGTCGCCGCGCGCGACCACGCCGCCGATCGCGAGACCGTTGCCGAGGCCCTTGGCGAACGTCATCGCGTCCGGCACCACGTCGTGCGCCTGGATGCCCCAGAAGTGCTCGCCGGTGCGTCCCCAGCCGGTCTGCACCTCGTCGGAGACGAAGAGGATGCCGTACTCGTCCAGCACGTCCTTGAACGCGCGGAACAGGCCGTCGGGCGGGGACGTGAAGCCGCCGACGCCCTGGATCGGCTCGGCGATCATGCACGCGACGTCGCCGGACGTCGTGGTCTCGATGATCTCGCGCAGGTCGTCGACGCAGGCCTTGATGTAGTCGGCGTCGTTCAGGGCCTTGAACGGCGACCGGTAGCGGTAGCCGCCGTGCACCCAGCTGACCTTGATCGGCGAGAGCGCCGAGGCGGACCAGCCGCGGTTGCCCGTGATGGCGACCGTGGCGAACGCACGGCCGTGGTAGCTGTTGCGCAGGGCCAGCACCTGCTCGCTGCGGCGGGCCTGGGTGGCGAGCATCAGCGCCGTCTCGTTGGCCTCGGTGCCGGAGTTGGTGAAGAACACCTTGGCGTCCGGGATGCCGCTCAGCTCCGCGATCTTCTCGGCGAGCTCGACCTGCGACCGGATCAGGTACAGCGTCGAGCTGTGCAGGACGCCGGTGTCGAGCTGCGAGCGGATGGCGTCGCTGATCTCCGCGACGTCGTAGCCGATGGCGTTGGTCAGGATGCCGGCGAAGAAGTCGAGGTAGGTCGTGCCCTCGCGGTCGGTGACGCGGCGCCCGCCGGCGCTCGCGATCTCGATGGGCTCGTCGTAGTAGAGGGCCAGCCACTTCGGCATGACCGCGCGGTGTCGTGCCAGCAGCTCCTTGTGGGCCATCTCGTCCTCCAGGGGTCTGACGCCTGAGTCGGAGTCTGCTGGCGCGCCGGGTTCGCCGCCATGCACAACCTGTCCCCGGATCGGCTGGTCGGCATTACGTTGTGTCCATGTACCCGACGGTCGCCGAAGTCGTCGCTTTGCCCGTTATCCGGCAGGGCAAGCCGCGTGTGGTGGCCGGGTCGGCCGGACTCGGCCGACGCGTCCGGTGGGTGCATGTGGCGGAGATCGCAGACATCGCGCCGTTGCTGCGAGGCGGCGAGCTGGTGCTCACGACGGGCGTGATGCTGCCCGAGTCGGGCCTCGCCCGCTACGTCGAGGAGCTGGCCGCCGTCGGCTGCGCGGGGCTGGTCGTCGAGCTGGGGCGGCGGTGGCGCGACGACGTACCCGGCGCCCTGGTCATGTCGGCGGAACAGCACGGGTTGCCGCTGGTCACGCTGTCGGAGGAGACGAAGTACGTCGCCGTGACGGAGGCGGTCGTGGGGCTCATCGTGGACGCCCAGCTGGCCGAGCTCCGTGCCGCGGAGCAGGTGCACGAGACGTTCACGGCACTGACGGTCGCCGGAGCCGAACCCGCCGAGGTGCTGCGCGAGGTCGCCCGCACGTCCGGGCTGCCGGTGGTTCTCGAGACCCTCGGCCACGACGTGCTCGCCTACGACGCGGCCGGGCACGACCCCGCCCTGCTGCTGGACGACTGGGCGGTGCGCTCGCGGGCCGTCACGGTGTCCGAGCGCACCGCCTACGACACCGCTTCCGGCTGGTTGATCACGATCGTCGGCGCGCGCGGGGCCGACTGGGGACGGCTCGTCCTCGTGTCGCCGGAACCGCCGCCGCACCGGCACGTCGTCGTGGCCGAGCGCGCTGCCTCGGCGCTGGCCGTGCACCGGCTGGTGGCGCGGGACCGCGAGTCGCTGGAACGGCAGACGCACCGCACGTTGCTCGCCCAATTGCTCGGCCAGTCACCGCAGTCGCCCGACCTCGGCGCGCGGGCGGCGGCGCTGGGCGTGCCGCTGGAACGGCGGCAGCTCATCGGCGTGGCGATCCGGCCGGTGTCGGTGCTGCAGGGGCAAGCGCTTGCCACGCAAGAAGTCCTGCGTGATCTCGCGGAGGCCACGGCACTGGCGGGGCGGCGGGTGACGGTCGCGGCACTGGTCGGCGTCGTGGACGACACGTCCGTGCGAGCGCTGCTGTCGGTGCCCGTGACCGTGGGCGTGGAAGGGGTCCTGCGCAAGGTCGCGCGCGAGATCCACCGGACGGCGGCGTCCCCCGTCGTGATCGCCGTGGGCACGACCGTCACGTCCACAACGGACGTTCGCCGGTCGCTCGGTGAGGCCGCGCACGTGGCGGGTGCGGCGTTGCGCGCGCCGGGATCGCAGCTCTACCACCGGCTCGACGACGTGCGGCTGCGCGGCCTGCTGCACCTGCTGCGCGACGACGAGCGCGTGCGGGCGTTCGCGGACCGCGAGCTGGGCCCGTTGCTGGCGCGGGACAAGGCGCAGGGGTCCAGGCTGGTGGAGCTGCTGCGCTGCCTGTGCGAGAACGGCGGCAACAAGTCGGCGGCCGCGGCGGCGGCGCACCTCTCGCGGACGGCGTACTACCAGCAGCTGGCGCGGATCGAGCAGGTCCTCGGCGTCTCGCTGGAGGACCCGGAGTCCGTGCTCTCGCTGTACGTCGCGCTGCTGGTGCACGAAATGGGCCCGTGAGACACGGGCCCATTTTCAGCGTGCGATTCAGCCGTTGATCGTCGGCAGGACACCCGACAGCACGGACGGGTTCGGCACGGCGTCCGTGGACGGGACGGGAGCACTCACGGAACCGAGGTGCGTGTTGCCTCCGTGGGCCTGGGGGGTCTTCACGGCGGGCAGGCCGCCGAGCGGGCCCTGCAGGGAGCGCTCCTGCGCGGCGGCCGGAAGGCCGGGGAGCGCGGGGAGCGCGGGGAGCGCGGGGATCGGCAGGTCGCTCGCGACCGGTGCGCCGGCCTGCGGGAGCTGGACCGCGCTGGCCGCGTCGAGCGGGTTGGCGAGCTGGGTGACGCCGCTGATGAGCTGGTCGGCGCCGACCTCGGGGAGGGCGGTGCCGAGCTGCGGAGCCTCGGCGGCGTTGGCCGCGCCCGCGAGCAGCGGAGCCGCGCCAGCGACGAGGAGGGCGGCGGCACGGAGCAGTCCTGAACGAGACACAGTTTTCCTCAATCTGGTTTTGGGGACCGATCTCCGATTCCATCGGCGCGTTCGGTTCGCGAATTAACCCGCTCGATCGGGTGTTCAGGGCTTGAACCTCACGCCACGGGAGGTCCTACGGTCGTCGTGTGACCCGTTGGAGCGTTGGTGACCTGGCAAAAGCGAGCGGACTCACCATCCGCACACTGCACCACTACGACGAGATCGGACTGGTGGTCGCCTCCGAGCGCACGACATCCGGTCACCGTCGGTACACCCCGGACGACGTCAGGCGCCTCTATCAGGTGAGATCGCTGCGCCAGCTCGGCTTCACCCTGGAGGAGATCCGCTCGGCACTGTCCCGTTCGGACTCACTGCGCCCTCTCTTCGAGGCGCAACTGGCCGCGCTGACCGCACAGGCCGGACAGGTGGAAGCACTGCGGTCACGGCTCACGGCGTTGCTCGACGGGCACACCACCGAGTCCCTTCTGTCCACTTTGGAGATGATGTCCGTGCACGAGAGCTACTTCACCGCCGACCAGCTGGACGACCTGCGGTCACGCGCGGCCGCTCTCGGCCCCGAGGCCGTGGAGGGCCTGAAGGCGACCTGGCTGGAGCTGGTCGGGCAGCTGCGGCAGCACATGTCCGACGGCACGCCCGCGTCCGACCCGCGCGTGGTCGAGCTGTCGCGGCAGTGGGACGAGCTGGGCGCCCGGTTCACCGGCGGCGACCCGGCCGTTCAGGCGGCGGCGCGCAAGTCGTGGAACGAGAACAAGGCGTCGATCAGCACGCAGATCGGCTGGCCTTCGGACGACGGGCTGGTCGATTACGTGAACGAGGCACGCGCCTCGCGGTGACCTGACATGGTGACGGCATGTCCGCTGACGACGACACCCGCCGCCTGCAAGCCGCCAACCCCACCGGCTGGTTCGAAGATCTCTACGCGGAGGCCGACGCCGGCACGGCCTCCGTCCCGTGGGACCAGCCCCACCCGCAGCGGCACCTCGTCGAGTGGGCCGCGGGGGTCGACGGCACGGGTCGCAGCGCGCTGGTCGTGGGCTGCGGCTACGGGCGCGACTCCGAGTTCCTCGCGACGCTGGGGTTCGACGTGACGGCGTTCGACATCTCCCCCACCGGGATCACCGCCGTCCAGGCGCGCCACCCGGACTCGAAGGTGCGCTACGTCGTCGCGGACCTGCTTTCCCCGCCTGCCGAGTGGCACCACGCCTTCGACCTGGTCGTCGAGAACATGACCGTGCAGGCGTTGCCCGTCGACCAGCACGCCCAGGCCATCGAACAGGTGGCGTGGCTGACCGGCTCACAGCTGCTGGTGCTCGCCGTGGCCCGGGAGGAGGGCTCGGTGGCGGACGGTCCGCCGTGGCCGTTGACGCCTTCCGAGATCAAGGCGTTCGCCGTGGACGGCCTGGCGCCCGTGAAGATCCGTCGCGACGAGGTCCGTTGGACTGCGGAGTTCGTGCGTCAAGTGGCCATGAACTGACCACTTATGACGGAGTTCCGCCGCTTAGCGTGAATCATGCTCGTTCGTCGGATGGTCGCCCGCTTGCTCGACTGGCTGCTGGTGCTGGTCGTGGCGTGGCCGTTGGTCCACGAACCGGTGCTCGTGGTGCTCTGTGCAGCCGTGTACGACGCACTGCTGCTGCGCCTGAACACCATTGGCAAGGCCCTCACGGGCCTACGGGTGGTGGGCCCCGCGTCCGGCCTCGACCACAGACGAGCACTGGCTCGCACGCTCATCACGACCGCGCTTCCGGGCGCGGGCGCCGTGCTCGTGCTGACGGGCATGGGCTGGCGGGAACCCGCGCTGGTGGCGGGCCTCGGCTGGCAACAGCCGTGGGTCGTCATCGGCGAGCACCTGCCCGTGGGCTCGACGGGCTGGCTCCCGCCGTTGCTGCTGGTGGGTGGTCTGGTGATGCTCGTGCTGTCCGCCGTGGAGTCGCTGGACCTGCGCGGGACGCGCACGTGGCACGACCGCAAGGCGGGAACGGCCGTGGTACGCCTCAAAGCCGGTTCTCGATGAACCGCACCGCGTCCGGCAGCACCCGCCGCCAGTAGCCGCCGTCGTGCTCGCCGTGCTCGAACGACCCCACGGCACCAACCGCCCGCGCCAGCTCCTGAGCCGAGTCGTGGAACGGATCCTCCCGCCCGCACCACACACCGACCGGTGACGTGATCCGATCCGTGTGCCGCAACGGCTCGTGCTGCTCCCACACCTCCCGCGACGCGAATCCGTTGATCCGCTCCGCGTCCTCCCACGTCGGGAACAACGCCGGACTGATCGCCGCGACGGCCTTCACCGGCTGGCGCGACGCGATGTCCAGGACCCCGAACCCACCCATCGACACGCCCAGAGCAGCCTCGAACGGCACTGGCGGCGCCAGGTCCACCCAGTAGTCCTCACCGCCGTTGACCACCGCGCACCGGAACCCCGCGCCGTGCAGGAACCGCGGCAGCCCTAGGTCCTCCCACCACGCGACGCTGCCGCCGCGTCCGTGCAGCACCAGCACCGCCGGGCCGGACGAGCCCATCCACGCACCCCACGGCGTGGACCGGACGGGAACGGGCGGCACGTCGGGCACCACGCCGTCGGGCCCCGTCCACCCGAGCAGACGGCGGCCTCGCGGGGTCAGCGCGCCGTACGTCCCCGCCGCCGCGACCAGGCCCGCTCCACCCAGCAGCACCGCGCGCCGTGGAATCCCCATGCCGACACGCTACGCACAATGTGCGCCGATCATGACAAGCGTGGACACTCTGACACTGCCAGACCTGCGTCACCGGTCCCAGGATTCCGGGATGGAACCGACCGCGTTCGCCGTGTTTCAGCAGCGTAACAGGGGGTTGAACGATGGCAGCTGAGTCCTCCCCGCCCCAGGTCACACCGGACGGCCGCGTCGAACTGAGCGACGTGGGTCCCATCCAGGACAGCAGGTTCTACAACCCCGAGCTCGCGCCGGTGCCGGTCGAGGAACGTTCGTGGACCACCTACAACTTCTTCGCGCTGTGGATGGGCATGGCGCACAACATCCCCAGCTACACGCTGGCCGCGAGCCTCATCGCGCTGGGCATGGACTGGGTGCAGGCGTTCCTCACGATCACCCTCGGCAACCTGATCGTGCTGGTCCCGATGCTGCTCAACAGCCACGCCGGCACGAAGTACGGCATCCCGTTCCCCGTGTTCGCCCGCGCGTTCTACGGGATCCGCGGCGCCAACCTCGTCGCGCTCCTGCGGGCCTTCATCGCGTGCGCCTGGTTCGGCATCCAGACGTGGGTCGGCGGCAAGGCGCTGCACGTCATCGTCGGGCGGCTCACCGGTGACGGGTGGACGAAGGCGTCGCAGATCGGCGGCCAGCCGTGGACGTTGTGGTTGTGCTTCTTCGGTTTCTGGGTCGTGCAGATGCTGGTCATCTGGCGCGGCATGGACGCGATCCGGCGGTTCGAGAACTGGACGGCGCCCCTGGTCAGCGTCGGGTTCCTGATCCTGCTGGGCTACGTGCTGGTGAAGGCGGGCGGGTTCGGGCCGATCCTGCACCAGGGCAGCACCCTCGGGTGGGGCCCGGAGTTCTGGAAGATCTTCTTCCCCTCGCTGATGGGCATGATCGCGTTCTGGTCGACGCTGAGCCTCAACATGCCGGACTTCACGCGGTTCGGCGGCTCGCAGCGCAAGCAGGCGACCGGTCAGATCCTCGGCCTGCCGACCACGATGTCGTTCATCGCCATCGTCGCGATCCTGACGACGTCCGGCGCGCAGGCGCTGTACGGCGAGGCGATCTGGGACCCGGCCGATCTCGCGTCCCGCTTCGACAGCACGGTCCTGGTGATCGTCGCCCTGGTCTCGCTGGTGCTGGCCACGATCTCGGCCAACCTCGCCGCGAACGTCGTCAGCCCGTCCTACGACTTCTCGAACGCGTTCCCCAAGCGCATCACGTTCGCGATCGGCGGCCTGATCACCGGTGTCGTCGGCATCCTCATCCAGCCGTGGCGGCTGATCTCCGACCCCGGCATCTACATCTTCGCGTGGCTCGGGTTCTACGGCGGCCTGCTGGCGAGCGTGGCCGGTGTGTTCGTCGCCGGGTACTGGGTGATCAAGAAGACCCGGCTGCACCTCGAGGACCTCTACCTCGACGGGCGGGGCGCGTACTGGTTCAACGGCGGCTGGAACTGGCGTGCCGTGCTGGCGACGCTCGTGGGCTCGGTGCTCGCGGTCGGCGGCGCGTACGGCGGGCCGTTCCCGGCGGACGGCCTGATCGGATTCCTCAAGCCGCTCTACGACTACAACTGGGTGGTCGGCTTCGCGGCCGGCTTCCTCGTTTTCCTGGCTCTGAAGGACACCACGGCAAAGGAGACGACCAGGTGAGCAGCATCATCCGGGCGGCGCTCGTCCAGCAGAAGTGGACGGGCGACAAGGAGTCGATGATCGCGAACGCGGTCGAGCACATCCGCAACGCCGCATCCCAGGGCGCGCAGGTGCTGTGCCTCCAGGAGCTCTTCTACGGACCGTACTTCTGCCAGGTGCAGGACGCGGACTTCTACTCCTACACCGAGGCGATCCCCGACGGCCCCACGACGGAGCTGATGAAGGAAGTCGCCGCGCAGAACAACATCGTGCTCATCGTGCCGATGTACGAGCAGGAACAGCCGGGCGTCTACTACAACACCGCGGCCGTGATCGACGCGGACGGCACGTACCTCGGCAAGTACCGCAAGAACCACATCCCGCAGGTGAAGGGCTTCTG
This sequence comes from Lentzea sp., assembly GCF_035525475.1. Lineage (GTDB taxonomy): Bacteria > Actinomycetota > Actinomycetes > Mycobacteriales > Pseudonocardiaceae > Lentzea. Next base: position 70,603 of record NZ_DATLEC010000082.1, read on the forward strand.
GGAGAAGTTCTACTTCAAGCCCGGCAACCTCGGTTACCCCGTGTTCGACACGGCGGTCGGTCGGATCGGCGTCTACATCTGCTACGAGCGCCACTTCCCCGAGGGCTGGCGGGCGCTGGGCCTCGCGGGCGCGAAGATCGTGTTCAACCCGTCGGCGACGTCCCGTTCGCTGTCCGAGTACCTGTGGAGGCTGGAGCAGCCCGCGGCGGCCGTGGCGAACGAGTACTTCGTCGGCGCGATCAACCGGGTGGGCGTGGAACCGTTGGGCGACAACGAGTTCTACGGACAGACGTACTTCGTCAGCCCGCGTGGCCAGCTCATCGGCGACGCGGCGTCCGACACCGAGGAAGAGCTCGTCGTGCGCGACCTCGACCTGGACCTGCTGACCGAGGTGCGCGACACGTGGGCGTTCTACCGCGATCGCCGGCCGGACACCTACGAGGGCCTGGTGGCGCCGTGAGCACCCTCATCCGCAACGGCCTGGTCATCAACGCGACCGGTTCGCACGCCGCCGACGTGCTGATCGACGGCGAGCACATCGCCGCGCTGGTCACGCCCGGCTTCCCGGTGCAGGCAGACGAGGAGGTCGACGCGGCCGGGAAGTACGTCATCCCCGGCGGGATCGACGTGCACACGCACATGGAGATGCCGTTCGGCGGCACGCAGTCCGCGGACACGTTCGAGACCGGCACGACCGCGGCGGCGTGGGGTGGCACGACCACGATCGTCGACTTCGCCGTGCAGCCGAAGGGGTCGTCACTGCTGTCCACTTTGGACAAGTGGCACAGCAAGGCCGACGGCAACTGCGCGGTCGACTACGGCTTCCACATGATCATCTCCGACGTGAACGACCAGTCGCTCAAGGAGATGGAGTCGTGCATCGCGGCCGGCGTGAACAGCTTCAAGATGTTCATGGCCTACCCCGGTGTCTTCTACGCGACCGACGGCGAGATCCTGCGCGCCATGCAGAAGGCGCGCGAGACCGGCGCCACGATCATGATGCACGCGGAGAACGGCATCGCGATCGACCAGCTCGTCGCGCAGGCGCTCGCGAACGGCCTGGGCGACCCGGTGCAGCACGGCCTGACGCGTCCGCCGGAGCTGGAGGGCGAGGCCACGTCACGCGCGATCCAGCTCGCGAAGGTGACCGGTTCTCCCCTGTACATCGTGCACCTGTCCGCGGCGCAGGCACTTGACGCCGTCACAGCGGCGAGGGACACGGGCCAGAACGTGTTCGCCGAGACGTGCCCGCAGTACCTGTACCTGTCGCTGGACGACCTGGCTCTCCCCGGTTTCGAGGGCGCGAAGTACGTGGCGTCGCCTCCGTTGCGCCCCAAGGAGCACCAGTCGTCGCTGTGGCGGGGCCTGCGGACGAACGACCTGTCCGTCGTGAGCACCGACCACTGCCCGTTCTGCTTCAAGGACCAGAAGCAGCTGGGCGTCGGCGACTTCTCCAAAATCCCCAACGGCATGCCCGGCGTCGAGCACCGCGTCGACCTGCTGCACCAGGGCGTCGTGAAGGGCGAGATCACCCGCGAGCGCTGGGTCGAGATCGTCTCCACGACCCCCGCGCGGATGTTCGGCATGTACCCGTGCAAGGGCGTGATCGCACCGGGCGCGGACGCGGACGTCGTGGTCTACGACCCCGCGGCCACGCAGACGATCTCGTCCGAGACCCACCACATGGCCGTGGACTACTCGGCCTACGAGGGCTTCGAGGTCACGGGCCGGGTGGACACCGTGTTCTCCCGCGGTCGCAAGGTGATCGCCGACGGCGCCTACCACGGCTCGACCGGCCACGGCCGGTTCGTGTCCCGCGACCTCAACCAGTACCTCGTCTGAGAAGGGGCGTGACGCCGTGGACTTCGGCATCGTGCTGCAGACCGACCCGCCCGCACGGGACGTGGTGGAGGGCCTCCGCGCCGCCGAGGACTGCGGCTTCCGCTACGGCTGGACGTTCGACTCCTGCGTGCTGTGGCAGGAACCGTTCGTCATCTACTCGCAGATCCTGGCCGCGACCCGCGATCTGGTCGTGGGCCCCATGGTCACCAACCCGTCGACCCGCGACTGGTCGGTGACGGCATCACTGTTCGCGACGCTCAACGACATGTTCGGCAACCGCACGGTCTGCGGCATCGGCCGGGGCGACTCGGCTCGCCGCGTGATCGGCCAGAAGCCGGCGTCGCTCGCGACCCTGGGCGACGCGATGCACGTGATCAGGGAACTGGCCGAAGGACGTTCCGTCGAGCACCACGGCACACCGGTGCAGATCCCGTGGGTGCGCGACGGAAAGCTCGAGATCTGGATGGCCGCGTACGGTCCACGCGCGCTGAAGATGGTGGGCGAACAGGCCGACGGCTTCATCCTGCAGACCGCCGACCCGGACATCGCGCGCTGGACGATCGGCTCGGTGCGCGAGGCGGCGGCAGCGGCCGGACGCGACCCGTCGGCGATCACGATGTGCGTGGCGGCACCGGCCTACGTCGGGACGGACCTGGACCACCAGCGCGACCAGCTGCGCTGGTTCGGCGGCATGGTCGGCAACCACGTCGCGGACCTCGTGGCGCGGTACGGGGACTCGGGTGTCGTGCCCAAGGCCCTGACCGACTACATCAAGGACCGCGAGGGCTACGACTACGCCCACCACGGCAAGGCGGGCAACCGGTCGACCGACTTCGTGCCGGACGCGATCGTCGACCGCTTCTGCCTGGTCGGGCCGGAGTCGGCGCACGTCGAGCGGTTGCAGGAGCTCAAGGAGATCGGCGTCGACAACTTCGCGCTCTACCTGATGCACGACGAGAAGGACAAGACGCGCGACGCCTACGGGTCGGCGGTGATTCCGGCCGTCTAGCCTTGGCACGCGTCTGACGACCTGCCCGCCGTGCCCAACCCAGGTGCGGGCAGGTCGTTCAGGACAGCACTTCAGCGAACGGTCCGGGTCTGGCCGTCCCACTCCGCTGTGAGCCCGGGCAGCAGTTCGGCCAGCTGCACCGGGTAGACGGTGTCCTCTGTGGACTCCAGCTCCTCCGCCGTCCACCAGCGGAAGGCGGAGATGCTGTGCTCCTCGACGTCGTCGAACCCGGAGGTGTCGACCTCCAGCCCGTCGGCGGTGGCGTGGAAGAACCACTCCTCCGCGTCGAACGTCCTGCCGCCGAAGCTGAACACCGCGCGCCGGCGCCACACCGGGCCGGTCAGCTGTTCCGGGGCCAGCTTCACGCCGGTCTCCTCGAACGCCTCGCGCACGGCCGCGTCCCGCAGTTCCTCGCCGTCCTCGACGCCGCCGCCGACGGTGAACCAGAACAGCTCCTGCGGCCTTGCCGGGTCGAAGCCCTGGAACAGCAGCACTCGTCCGGCCGCGTCCATGAGCAGCACGCGGGCGGACGGGCGGGGCGTGAGCATCACCGCGTCGGACTGGGCGATGGGCTCGGCGATCTCGAAGTACGACGGCTGCGGCGCGGTGCCGGCCAGCCTGAGCCACCGGACGACTCGACGGCGGCGCTGCAGCAACGTGTCGCGCACGGCGTCGTTGTGGACTCGGCGGGCGAGCACCACGCGTTCCTCGGCGTCAGCCAGTTCGGCGGCCAGCGCGGGGGCCACGGACGACCTGTCGAGCGCCGCCAGCAGGCCGGAGAGCTCGTTCTCGGCCATTTCGCGGTCGGCCCGTGACGCGGACTCGGCCCGGGACGCCGCGGCGGACAGCGCCGGGTCCAGCAGTGCGCGCACCACGACGGCGCGGCGGGCGAGGGCGGCGTCCAGGGCCGCCCAGGCCGCGTCGGTGCGGACGTGGAGGCGGTCGAGGCGGTTCGCGAGGGCGATGATCCAGGCGGCGAAGAGGAGTGCGACCAGGACGACGACGAGAGCGGCGGTCATGCCTCGCTCACCCGGCGTGGGTCGGCGGCGATGGCCGACTCGTAGACGCGCAGGACCTGCGAAGCGACGACGGACCAGTCGAAGGCCTGCACCCGTTGCGAGCCCACGGTCACGTACTCGGCGCGCAACGCCGAGTCGCGCAGCACCGAGCGCAACGCGTCGGCCAGCGCGGGGGCGTCGCCCACCGGGAACAGCGCGCCCGCCTTGCCGTCGTCGAGCACGCGGCGGAACGCGTCGATGTCCGAGGCGACCACGGCGGTGCCGGCGGACATGGCCTCGGTCAGGATGATGCCGAACGACTCGCCGCCGGTGTTCGGCGCCACGTAGACGTCGACCGAACGCAGCATCCTGGCCTTCTCGGCGTCGTCGGCCTGGCCGAGCAGGTCCACGCGGTCGGAGAACGGTCCGTCGAACGACGCCTCGCCGCGGCCCACGACCAGCAGGCGCAGGTCAGGGAACTCCTCGGCGATCAGCCCGAACGCCTCCCACAGCACCGGCATGCCCTTGCGCGGCTCGTCGTAGCGGCCGACGAAGCCGATCGTGCCGCCGGGACGCGGGTAACCGTCCAAAGTGGACGCCGAGGCGAAGAAGTCGACGTCGACGCCGTTCGGGATCTCCACCGCGTCGCCGCCGAGGTGCTCGACCTGGACGCGGCGGGCCAGCGCGGAGACGGCGATGCGGGCGGTGACCTTCTCCAGGAACGGTTGCAGCACGCCCTGGAACGCCGACAGCATCTTGGAGCGCGGCGTCGAGGTGTGGAAGGTGGCGACGATCGGGCCGTCCGCGACCACCAGCGCCAGGAACGACAGCGACGGCGCCGTGGGCTCGTGCAGGTGCAGGACGTCGAACGAGTGGTCGTCGATCCAGCGGCGGACGCGTGTGTACGAGACCGGACCGAAGGACAGGCGCGCCACCGACCCGTTGTACGGGATGGCGACCGCGCGGCCGGCGGACGTCACGAAGGACGGCAGCGACTGCTCGTCGTCCGCAGGAGCGAGGACGTTCACCTCGTGTCCGAGACCGATGAGGGCGCGCGCGAGGTCGACGACGTGAGCCTGCACGCCACCCGGTACGTCCAGCGAGTACGGGCAGACGATTCCGATCTTCACCCGGCCACGACCTTCACCGCGAGAGCCTCCTGGCGAGGGCGGCGCGGCGGCTTTCCGGCAGGTCGGCCAGCCACAGCTTCTGCAGCATGTGCCAGTCGGCGGGGTGGGCCGCGATGTCGGCGGCGAACACGTCCGCGACGGCCTGGGTGGCGGCCTGGACCGTGCTGACCTTGATCGGAGGGTGGATGCGGAAGTGCCAGCCGTCACCGGTGAACCAGCAGCCGACCGGCAGCAGCGCGGCACCCGTCGTCGCGGCCAGGTGCGCGGGCCCCGCGGGCATCAGGGTCTGCTCGCCGAAGAACGTCACGGGCACACCCGACGACGTCAGGTCGCGGTCGGCCAGCAGGCACACGACCTTGTTGGACCGCAGGCGCTCGGCCAGCACCGTCGCGGGTGGACGGTCGCCGCCGCTCAACGGCAGGACCTCGAAGCCGAGGGTCTCGCGGAACTCCACGAACTTCCGGTACAGCGACTCTGGCTTCAGGCGCTCGGCCACCGTCGTGAACGTGCCGGAGTGGCCCACCAGCCAGACGCCGGCCATGTCCCAGTTGCCGCTGTGCGGCAGGGCGGCGACCGCGCCGGTGCCGTTCTCCAGCGCCGCGTCGAGGTTCTCCTGGCCGGACACCTGGAACCTGCGCTTCTCGTAGGCGGCGCTCAGGTCCATCGACGGCAGGCGGAACGCCTCGCACCAGTAGCGCGCGTACGACCGCAGCGAGTCGCGCACCAGGTCGTCGAGCTCTTCCTCACCCGCCTGCGGAACGACACGGCGCAAGTTCGTGCGCAACTGCTCAACGCTCGCACCGCCACGTTTCGCGGCGTAGTCGGCCCCAGCCCGGAACAACCCGCGCGCCCACGACTCCGGCAGCAGGCGGATCAACCGCCATCCGGCGGTGTACCCGAGCGTCACGAGGTTCACGCGACCTCCCGCGCCGACTTCGCCACCGCGAGGATCCGTTGCAGCACCGTCGCCACCGTCATGACCGCGAGGATCCACAACGCGATGTCGAGCAGGTGCGGCACACCGAGTCCCTGCACACCGGCACCGAGCAACGCGACGATGAACCGCTCGGCCCGCTCCGCCAGTCCCCCGTCCGCACTCAGCCCGGACGCCTCGGCACGCGCCTTCACGTACGAGATGACCTGCGAGGCGACGAGGCAGACGAACCCGGCCACCGCGGTCCACCGGCTACCGGTGTCGAACGCGTACCAGGTGAGCGCGGCGAACAAGGCCCCGTCGGCGATGCGGTCGCAGGTGGCGTCGAGCACGGCACCGAACTTCGTGGGCCCCTGCGCACGAGCCATCGCGCCGTCGAGCAGGTCGAGCAGCACGAAGAACGCCACCAGCGCACTGCCGACGAACAGCTGCCCGCGGGGGATGAACCACAGCGCACTGGCCACGGCACCGGCCGTGCCGACGACGGTGACGGCGTTGGGGGTGAGGCCACGCGCCAGCAGCCACGCCCCGATCGGATCGGTGACGCGCGAGACGGACGCGCGAGCGAAGATGTTCAGCATGGCGTGTCGCAGCCTAGCTGGACTGCTGAAACGCACTTCTCGCGGGTGAGGCGCGTGGGCGGGGTGATGGGGCGGGCCGCGGCAGGCGCGGTCGGGGTGGGTTGGGCGGGTGGCCGGCTGCAGTGAGTGGGCGCGGCGGAGGCGGGCCACGGGAGGTGCGCGACGGGAGCCGGGCTGCGGCGGATAGGCCGGGCCGGGCTGCGGCGAGTGCGCGGCTGAGGCCGAGCTGCTGCGCCGGCGCGGTTCGCAGGAGAGGCGGCACCCGCACGGACGCTGTTGGCGAGACGTGACAACCGCGAAGGCTGAGCGAGGTAACGCGGGTCAGTAAGTCAGGCCGTCAGAGACCCACTTGTCGCAATGTCACCATTCCGACAACGGGGTCCCCGGTGTTCGAGGCAAACAGGACGAAGGCGCAGCAGGCAG
>NZ_DATLEC010000118.1:0-46341 GCF_035525475.1 Lentzea sp.
CAGGCGTGCGGGCCGTGGCCGAACGGGTGACCTTCGAGGCCGACCTCGATCGTGCCGTGCTCAGCGGCCCTGCGCGTGACCGGAACGGGCGGGGCGGGGTTCCCGGTGCGGAGGCGCTCCGCGAACGCGCGGGTGGCCGCCTGGGCCTGCACGAGCAGCCCGATCCGTGCCGCGGTCTCCTCGTCGTGCGCACCCGCGAGCCGTTCGACCGCCGCGTCGGCCTCTTCCGTGGCGGGTTCGTGCGGCTGGTAGCTGGGGGCGATGACCGCGATGTCGGGGAGCGAGCCGGGCAGACCGAGCGCGGTGGCCAGCTCGTCGAGCGTGGTGACCTCGACGTTCTCGATGAGCTTGGTGGTGAGCGCGCGCCTCCGCGCGTGCTCGGCGCCGTTGCTGAAACGCACGACGTGCGCGCGCAGCCACGCCACGCCCTTGTCACCGGCGGGCACGGACGGCACGGGAAGACTCAGCAGCTGCTCGGTCATGGCACCGACGCTATGGCCAGGACGCTTCGGTGCGGGCCGAACCGTCCCGGCCGCAGAATGGCGGACGTGGAGGCACTGGCCCAGGTGGCGGCACTGCTGGCGGACAGGACGCGAGCGTCGTTCTGCGGCGCCCTGCTCGACGGCAGGGCGTGGACGGCGCACGAGCTGGCCACCCACGCCGGAGTGGCCCCTTCGACCGCCAGCGAGCACCTGACGAGGCTGGTCGAGGGCGGCCTGCTGGTCGAGCACAGGCAGGGACGGCACCGTTATGTCGCGCTGGCCGGCCCGCACGTCGCCGAGCTGCTGGAGACGATGACGGCCTTCGCCGGCCCGGACCGCAAGCCGCGCACGTTGAGGGCGGCGTCCGCGTCGGAAGCGATGGCACGCGGCCGGACCTGCTACGACCACCTGGCGGGCAAGCTGGGGATCGCGCTGAAGTCGGGCCTGCTGGAGCTGGGCGTGGTGACGACCGACCTGGCCGTCACCGACATCGGGATGGCGTGGCTGGGGGAGCTGGGGTTCGCGCCGTCGAAGCGCCAGACCAGCCGGGCGTGCCTGGACTGGACCGAACGCGTGCCGCACCTGGCCGGGGCCGCCGGGGCGCACCTGTGCGGGGTGTTCTTCGAGCGCGGGTGGGTGAAGCGGATCGGGTCGACGCGGGCGGTGGTGCTGACGCCGTCCGGCGAACGCGGCTGGCGCGAGCTCGGCCTGGCGTGACGCTTGCGCCGAAGCCGCCCACCCGTGCAGCGGCCACCCTGGCCAGGCCTACTGCGCGAGGGCCGCCCGCAGGCGGTCCTCCTCCACCTTCCAGTAGCCGTGCTCCACGCCGTCGACCAGGAACACCGGCACCTGGTCGCCGTACTCGGCGCGCAGCTCCGGGTCGGCGTCCACGTCCTCGACCGACCAGGTGGCGCCCATCTCGCCGCAGATCCGCTCGACCTCGGCCTTCGCCTCCTCGCAGGCGTGGCAGTCGACGCGGCTCATCACCGTCACGTGGTGTGCCATGGTCAGGCCCCCAACGGCTTGCGCAGGATCGCGCGGGCCAGCTTGCCGGTCGGCGAGTGCGGGAGGGCAGGGGCGAACTCCACCGACGTCGGCACCTTGAACTTCGCCAGCCTCGCCGCGCAGTGCGCCACCACGTCCTCCGCCGACACGTCGGCGTCGTCGCTCAGGACGACCACGACCTTCACCGACTCGCCGGTCTTCTCGTCCGGCACGCCTACGGCCGCGGCCTCCAGGACGTCCGGCATCTCGCCGACCACCTGCTCCACCTCGTGCGGGTAGACGTTGAAGCCGTTCACGATGATCAGGTCGCCCGCGCGGTCCACCAGGTGCAGGTCGCCGTCGGCGTCGATGAAGCCGACGTCGCCCGTGCGGAACCAGCCGGACGAGTCCGGGCCGTGCGCGCCGTCGGGCCAGTAGCCGCTGAACAGGTTGTCGCCCTTGGCCGAGACCAGGCCGGTGCCCGGTTCGTCCTCGTCCTCGTCGAGCACGGAGCCGTCGGTGTCGACCAGGCGGATCTCGACGCCGGGCAGCGCCCTGCCCACCGAACCGGGCTTCGGCACGCCGCCTACCAGCGTCGACGTCAGCACGGGGCCCGTCTCGGTCAGGCCGTAGCCCTCGAAGACCGGGATGCCGACCACGCCGCGCATCTCCGCGATGACGCCCGCGGGCAGCGGGGCGGCGCCCGAGGTGAACAGGCGGATCGTGGCCAGCTTCTCGCGCAGCACCTCGACGGGGTGCGCCAGCAGCGCCCGGTACATGGGCGGCACGCCGACCATCGTCGTGACGCGGTGCTCCTCGATGACGTCCAGCACGGTGGCCGGCTCGAAGCGCTCCAGCAGCACCGCCGTCGCGCCCGCTCCCGCCACCTGCAGCAGGCCGGGGCCGAGGCCGTAGACGTGGAACAACGGCAGCGCGAGCAGCACCCTGTCGCCCGCCGTCACCGGCGCGGGGCGCAGCGAGGCGCACTGGGCGACGTTCGCGAGTAACGCCCGGTGGGAGAGCATCGCTCCGCGCGGCAAGCCGGACGTGCCCGAGGTGTAGCCGAGCACCGCCAGGTCCTCGCCGCCGCCGACGGTCTCGAACGGCTCCGCGGTGGCGGTGACGTCCGGGACGTCCAGGACGTGCGCGTCGGAGCCCTCGCCGTCGCCGACCAGGAACCGGGCGCCGGAGTCGGCCAGGATCCGCTGGAGCTCGCGCGGCGGGTTGCCGGGGCCCGTGGGCACCACGACGCCGCCCGCGCGCAGGATTCCGAACACCGCGACCACGAACTCGGGCCTCGTGGGCAGCCGTACCGCCACCCGGTCGCCCGGTTGGAGTCCTGAATCAGCCAAATGGCGGGCGAAAGCGTCGACCGCACCGTCGATGGTTTCCCACGTGATGCTTTTTCCGCTCGCCACGTCGACCAGGGCGACGTGGCTGGGTCCCCGCCGTGCCGAAGCACGGACCAGGTCTGAGACATTGCGAGCGGAAGTCATCGTGGCCCCCTCATGAACAACTGAACGCTTCGAGCAGTCTTCCACGCGTGACGAGCGTCATGAAGGCGCGGTTCACGCGTCTCCACCTCGCACACCACGTCCGCTACCTACTACGGAGTAACAACACGTATGCTGCCGCCACGGCGACTCTGTGGAGGTGCCGCGAGCCGATGACCGCGCGGGCACGACCGAACACGATCAGGACCACCCGGACCATGACGGGGGGTCAGCACGACGACGCCGACGAGCCGTGGCAGCTCGTCAAGGCCGCCCAGCAGGGTGACACCGACGCGTTCGGAGTGCTGTACGACAAGTACGTCGACATGGTGTTCCGCTATGTCCTCTTCCGGGTGGGCGGCGACCGCGCGTTCGCCGAGGACGTGACGAGCGAGACGTTCCTGCGCGCGCTGCGCAGCATCGGTTCGGTCAGCTACCAGGGCCGCGACGTGGGCGCGTGGTTCGTCACGATCGCCCGCAACATCGTGTTCGACCACGTGAAGTCGAGCCGCTACCGGCTCGAGGTCACGACAGCGGAGCTGCAGGACAACCGCGAGGAGACGAGCGGCCCCGAGCAGGAGGTCATGACCGAGGCGACCAACGCGGAGCTGCTCCGCTGCGTTTCCCAGTTGGGCGACGACCAGCGCGAGTGCATCGTGCTGAGGTTCATCGAAGGCAAGTCGGTGTCCGAGGTCGCGCAGCTCATGGACCGCAACGAGGGTGCCGTGAAGGCGTTGCAACACCGGGCCGTGAGGCGGCTCGCACAGATCCTCCCGTCCTGGTTGCGGTGATCGCGATCGCAGGGGCGTAACCCAAAGCAGATCAACTTCGTTACTCGGGCTGAGATGGACGGCAAGGGAAGAACTCCGCGGTGGCGGCAGACAGAGCACGAGCGCTTCGCTCGTGCCGTTGAAGGCGGCCCTCAGCCGGTGGGCGGCGACGACTTCGCTGAGGACCTCGCGATCGTCGACCTCCTCCGGCGGATGGACGCCGGTCCGGACGCCGAGACGCGCGAACGCATGAAGCGGCGCATCCTCACCGCGCCCCCGCCCGAGAAGCCACTGGCTCTCGCGTCGGTAAGACGGGTGGGAGCGCGCGCACGATTAGCAGTCGCGGCGGCCGCGGTCCTGTGCCTGCTGATGTCGCTCGGAGGCATGAGCGTGCTGCTCAGCCGTGACGCGCTCCCGGGAGACCCGCTCTACGGCGTCAAACGCACCACCGAAGGCGCCTCGCTGGGCCTGACCTTCGACGACGAGTCCCGCGCGCTCAAGCACCTGGAGTTCGCCGCCTCCCGCGTCACCGAGATGGAGACCTTGGCCGACCGGGCCTCGGACTCGTCCGCCCAGCTCACGGCCCTGACCGACCTGGACACCGACGCCGTGGAGGGCGCACGCCAGCTCACCACGTACGCGACCGCGTCCGACAGGACGGCCCTTCCGGCACTCCGCGACTGGGCCCTCGGCCAGTACGAGAAGCTGGGCACCCTGCGCCCCCGCCTGCCGGAGGACGCGGGCCGGCACGCCGACACCACGATGTGGCTGCTCGCGAGCATCGCCCAGCGAGCCCACGACCTGACGGCCCGCATCGGCTGCGCGTCCGTGACCAGCGGCTCCTCCGACTCGCTAGGCCCGCTGCCCGCCAGGGACGAGTGCTCGACGGCGGTCCAGGACCCGACCGAGTCCGCGAGCCGCCGGCCCTCCCCGGTGCAGCCGACGCCCTCCGGTCAACCGGCCCAGACCGGGTCGGCCGCACCGTCGGCCCTGCCCACGCAGTCGGTCCTCCCGGGCACCCAGGCCCCGCCCACGTCGCAGCCCGGCAGCACCACCCCGCCCGCCTCGGGCAAGCCGGAGATCAGGATCCCGCTGCCGTTGCCGCTGCCCAGCATCTCGTTGCCGCTGCTGCCCGGCATCAGCTTCGGCTGAGCACCGCCCCGCGCATGATCGCGAGCTCCGGCGGCGCCCGGAGAACGTCCGAGGAAGTAGTTCGAACGGCCTAAACCACTCCGTGACGAAGCAGGCACACCGAGTAACCACGATCACGTCCCCATGATCGCGCCACGACACCGTCCACCCAGTTCTGAGCCACTTCCCACGAGGTTGGCGGGCCTGATCGCTAGGCTTGGGACATGGCAGGCAAGCGTGACGTGGAGAGCGACCGGCTGGCCGAGCTGGCCGGCGAGGCATCGGCCGAGGCGGCGATCCAGGCCGCCGCGATGGCGCCGGAGCTCGAAACCTCACTGGCGGTGCCCACCGACCTGACCGCGGCAGCCTTCTTCGACGTGGACAACACGATGATGATGGGCGCCTCGATCTTCCACTTCGCCCGGGGCCTGGCAGCACGCAAGTACTTCTCCTCCTCGGACCTGGCGGGCTTCGTCTGGCAACAGCTGAAGTTCCGGGTAGGCGGCCGAGAGGACCCGGCCTCGGTGAAGGCGTCGAGAGAACAGGCCCTCTCCTTCGTGGCAGGCCGCAGCGTCGCAGAACTGGTCTCGCTGGGCGAAGAGATCTTCGACGAACTGATGGCCGACAGAATCTGGAAGGGCACCCAAGCCCTGGCCCAAATGCACCTGGACGCAGGCCAGCGGGTCTGGCTGGTCACCGCCACCCCGGTGGAACTGGCACAGATCATCGCCCGCCGCCTGGGCCTGACAGGCGCCCTGGGCACAGTCTCGGAATCGGAAGACGGCGTCTACACGGGCCGTCTGGTGGGCGACCTCCTCCACGGCAAGGCCAAAGCACAAGCAGTCCGCTCCCTGGCGGCAAAAGAGGGCCTGAACCTACGCCGCTGCACCGCCTACTCGGACTCGTCGAACGACGTCCCGATGCTCTCGGTGGTAGGCACAGCGGTAGCGGTGAACCCGGACTCACAACTGCGAGAAATCTCCCGCCGCAAGGGCTGGGAGATCCGCGACTTCAGAACAGGCAGAAAAGCAGCCAGGATCGGCGTCCCCTCGATCCTGGGCGCAGGAGCAGTGGCAGGCGCGGTAGCGGCGACAATGGCGTACCGACGCCGAGTGAGGTAGCAGCGAAGCCGCAAGCGAGCCAGCAACTCGCGTGCGGTGCCGGCCGGTCCTCGACCGGTTGGCGGGATCCCGCGCCTGAAAACCGATTACCGCCCCCTTACGTCTGAAGCGAACCACCCGCCGAAGGGTGTCGAATAGACACCATGAAGCCCGCCAAGGCCGCCCTCACCGGCCTGCTAGCCCTAGCCGCCGCCCTGGCGGCAGGCCACCTGGTAGCAGCCTTCGTAGGCCTGACAGCCTCCCCGTTCCTGGCGGTGGGCAACGCGGCGATAGACCTGACCCCGTCCTGGCTGAAGGACTTCGCAGTAACGACCTTCGGCACAAACGACAAACCGGTCCTCCTCGCGGGCATGGCCCTGGTGCTGGCGGCGATCGCCGCAACAGCGGGCTTGACCAGCAAAAACACCCCAACCCCAGGCACAGCGGTGATCGCAGCGGTAGGCCTCGTCGGCATAGCGGCGGTGATCACCAGACCAGACGTCGGCCAACTCTCGGTCCTGGCCCCGGCAGCAGCCCTGGCAGCAGGCCTCTACACCTTCCGCTACCTCCACAAGGAGGCCCAGGAGGACAACAACTCAAGACGAGACTTCCTGGTGACAGCAGGTCTGGCGATCACAGCAGGAGTAGCGGGCCAGCTGCTGGGCAGCAGAACAGACGTAGAGGGCTCACGAGCGGCGATCGGCGACCTGACGCCAAAAACCAAGGCGCCGGCACTCCCACCGACAGCGGATTTCGCGAGAGACGGCACCCCCAGCTTCATCACCAGCGGCAAGGACTTCTACCGCATCGACACGGCCCTGAGCGTCCCGAGGATCCGGGCGGAGGACTGGACCCTGCGCGTCCACGGCATGGTCGAACGCCCCACCGTCCTCACCTTCGAGGAGATCCGCGGCAGGGACCTCGTCGAGGAGACGGTCACCCTGACCTGCGTCTCCAACGAGGTGGGCGGCCCGTACATCTCCACGGCGAACTTCGTCGGCGTCAAGATCGGCGACGTCCTGCGGGAGGCCGGCGTCAAACCGGGCGCGGACCAGCTCTTCAGCACGAGCGACGACGGCTTCACGGCGGGCAGCCCGCTCGACTACGTCCTGGAGAACGGCCTGATCGCCATCGGCATGAACGGCGAGCCCCTCCCCGCCGAGCACGGCTTCCCGGCCAGGCTCGTCGTCCCCGGCCTGTACGGGTACGTCTCGGCGACCAAGTGGGTGACGGACCTCAACGTCACCACGTTCGAGAAGGAGCAGGGCTACTGGATCCCGCGGGGCTGGGCCACGAGGGCGCCGATCAAGACGATGTCGCGCGTCGACCGCCCGAAGGGCCTGAGCAAGGTCCAGGGCAGGACGGTGGTCGCGGGCACGGCCTGGGCGCAGCCGAAGGGCGTGGCCAAGGTCGAGGTCAGGGCGGACGGCGGCCCCTGGCAGGAGACCGAGCTGGCCGCGGACGTCAGCAACAGCACGTGGCGGATGTGGCGCATCGAGCTGGATCTCAAGCCGGGCAACCACACGGTCGAATGCCGTGCCACGGACAAAAGCGGTTACACCCAGGACCAAGCGCGTCTCGACCCGGTTCCCGACGGTGCGACGGGATGGCATTCGGTTTCTTTCACCGTCCAGTGACGCCGCCGTGGACAACGGGTGAAAGCAATCGAAACCATTCGGGACCGGACCTCGCACGCGAAAGAACCGCGGGCGCGGTAGCAGGGCGGGGACGCGGTGACTTCGCCGCGTCCATGATCGCCCCCGAGGCTCACCCCGTAGTGATCAACAAGCGCTCCGCCGCTGGTCACGCCCTGTGACCAGCGCTGTGGCGTCTCGACACCGACTTTGTGCATGCGTTCACAAGCGGTACGGTGTGTTCATCACCAACGCCGCGGGTCCCTGCGGTGAAGCACATCCGGAGGTCGGAGAGCGTGGCACCACGGCGGGGCGAAGGTGAGACGACCACGACCCCTCTGGAGCCTGCCGACAGGGAGCGCGCCCGTGCGATCCCGGAGGCCGCGGTGGCCAGGCTCGCCGTGTACCTCCGCGTGCTGTCCGGCATGGCCGACCAGGGCGTGACGGCCGTCTCGAGCGAGGAGCTCAGCCAGGCCGCGGGCGTCAACGCGGCGAAGCTCCGCAAGGACCTGAGCTACATCGGCTCGTACGGCACGAGGGGCGTCGGGTACGACGTCGAGGTCCTCGTGAGCCACATCGAGCGCATCCTCGGGCTCACCCGCAACCACTCCGTCGCCGTCGTCGGCATCGGTAACCTTGGTCACGCTCTCGCGAACTACGGCGGCTTTCCCGGCCGCGGCTTCCCGGTGACCGCCCTCTTCGACGTGGACGCCGATCTCGTCGGAATCCCTGTTGGGGGCATTCCCGTCAACCACATCGACGACATCACCGCCGTCTGCCTCGAGCGCGAGGTGTCGATCGGCGTCATCGCGACGCCGCCGCCCGCCGCTCAGTCGGTTTGCGACCGTTTGGTATCTGCGGGCGTGCAGTGCATTCTGAACTTCGCACCGGTTGTTCTCCAGGTTCCAGACAACGTCGAGGTGCGCAAGGTTGACTTGGCGGTCGAGATGCAGATCCTGTCGTTCCACGTCGCTCGACGTGCGGACGAGGCTGCCAGCGTCTCCGACGGCAACAACGGACTCGGTGTGGACGGGATGGTGATTCGCCCGTGAGCGTGAGCCAGACGGCTCCGGTAGACGTGGTGACTGCATGAGCGTGCTCGTAGTCGGGCTTTCGCACCGCACCGCCCCCGTCCCGGTCCTGGAACGCGTCACCGTGGCAGAGCCGGACCTGCCCAAGGTGCTCGGCCAGCTCCTCGCCGCCCCCAGCGTCTCCGAGGCGATGGTCCTGTCGACCTGCAACAGGGTCGAGGTCTACGCCGTCGTCGAGTCGTTCCACGGCGGCATGTCCGAGGTCGTCGAGGTCCTGGCGCAGCACGCCCAGGTCGACGCGCAGTCGCTGTACGAGCACTTCTACGTGCACTACGCAGCCGCCGCCGTCGAGCACCTGTTCTCCGTCGCGGCCGGCCTCGACTCGATGGTCGTCGGCGAGTCCCAGATCCTCGGCCAGCTGCGCGGCGCGTACGCGGCGGCGGACGAGGCGGGCACCGTCGGCAGGACCGTCCACGAACTGACCCAGAACGCGCTGCGCGTCGGCAAGCGCGTGCACACCGAGACCGGGATCGACCACGCGGGCGCGTCGGTCGTGTCCGAGGCGCTCGGTGACGCCGAGTCCGAGCTCGGCACCCTCGTCGGCAAGCGCGCGCTGCTGGTCGGCGCGGGCGCCATGGGCGGCCTGGCCGCCGCGCACCTGCGCCGGGCGGGTGTCGGCGAGGTCGTCATCGCCAACCGGACGCAGGCCAACGGTGTGCGTCTCGCCACGTCGCTGAAGGCGGAGGGCGTCCCCGCGACGGCCGTCGACCTCAGCGCGCTGCCCGTCGAGATCGACCTCGCGGACATCGTCTTCGCGTGCACCGGCTCGGTCGACACCGTCGTCCGCGCGGACATGATCAGCAAGCGGTCGCGCCCGCTCGTCGTGTGCGACCTCGGCCTGCCCAAGGACGTCGACCCGGCCGCGGCCGAGCTGCCGAACGTTCGTGTGGTGGACCTGGAAACGCTGCAGCGGCGCCTCTCGGACGCCCCCGCCGGCCAGGACGCGCGCCTGGCGGCCCGGCTGGTGGCCGACGAGGTCAGGGCCTTCCTCGCGGGTCAGCGGTCCGCCGAGGTCACGCCGACCGTCACGGCCCTGCGCAAGCGGGCGGCCGAGGTGGTCGACGCCGAACTGCTCCGTCTTGATTCGCGACTTCCCGAACTGGACGCCGCGACACGCGGTGAATTGGCCAAGACGGTACGCCGCGTTGTAGACAAGCTCCTGCACACGCCGACCGTCAGGGTGAAGGAGCTCGCGTCCTCACCCGGTGGTACCGGCTACGCGGAGGCTCTCCGCGAACTGTTCGGGCTCGACCCCCAGACGCCTGGGGTTGTCAGTCAGACCAAGCAAGCTCCTGTGGATGGTGAAACGCGGTGACCCGCACCCTACGGATGGGTACCCGAGGCAGCGCTCTGGCGCTCGCCCAGACGGGGACCGTCGCCGAGGCGCTCAGGGCCGCCGGCGCCCAGGTCGAGATCGTCGTCGTCAAGACGCCGGGCGACCTGTCCGACGCGCCGATCGCCCAGATCGGCATCGGTGTCTTCACGTCGGCCCTGCGCGACGCGCTGGCGAACGGCGAGATCGACATCGCCGTCCACTCCTACAAGGACCTCCCGACCGCACCGGACCCGCGTCTGGTGCTCGCGGCGGTGCCCCAGCGCGAGGACCCGCGCGACGCCCTCGTGGCGCGCGACGGCCTCACGCTCGGTGAGCTGCCGCCGGGATCGACCGTGGGCACCGGGTCCCCGCGCCGCGCCGCCCAGCTGGAGGCCCTCGGCCTCGGGCTGAACGTCGTGCCGTTGCGCGGCAACGTGGACACCCGGATCGGCAAGGTCCGCAGCGGTGAGCTCGACGCCGTGGTGCTGGCCCGTGCCGGCATCGCGCGCCTCGGCCGCGTCGCCGAGATCACCGAGACGCTGGAGCCCATCCAGATGCTTCCCGCGCCCGCACAGGGCGCGTTGGCAGTCGAGTGCCGGGTCGACGACGTCGACGCCGAGCACCTGATCCAGTCCACTCTGGACGATTCGGCCAGCCGGGCCGCTGTGACCGCCGAGCGCGCCATGCTGGCCGCGCTCGAGGCGGGCTGCAGCGCGCCGGTCGGCGCGCTGGCCGATGTGGTGGAAGACCTCGACGACGAGGGCAAGGTCGTGTACCGACTTTCCCTGCGCGGGGTCGCAGCGACGCCGGAGAACGATCTCCTCCGCGCGTCCGCCACCGGTGACTTGACCGAAGCTGAGGGACTCGGCCGGGCGCTGGCCGCCGAGTTGCTCGACCTCGGGGCCGCGGTTCTCAGCGGTCCAGAGGCGTAATCGATGGGGAGTGCCCTGATGACCCGCGCACGCAAGACCCCCGGACGCATCGCCTTCGTGGGCTCCGGCCCAGGCGACACCGGGCTGCTCACGGTCCGGGCCCACGACTTGCTCACCAGGGCTGAACTCGTGGTGACCGACCCGGACGTCCCCGCGGACGTCCTCGCGACCGTGGCCGAGGGAGTCGAGGTCCGCCCCGCTGTAGGCGAGTCCGCCGACGTGGCCAAGGACATGGTGAACGAGGCGCGCAACGGTGCGACCGTCGTCCGTCTCGTCGCCGGCGACCCGCTGACGCTCGACTCGGTCGTGAAGGAAGCGCTGGCCGTCGCGAAGTCGACGATCCCGTTCGACGTCGTTCCCGGCGTGCCCGCGGGAACCGCGGTCCCCGCCTACGCGGGTGTCGCGCTCGGTGGCATCCACACCGAGGTCGACGTCCGCGCGGTGAGCGACTGGGCAGGCCTCGCCGCCTCGCCCGGCACGCTCGTCCTGCACGCGACCGGATCGCACCTGGCCGAGGCCGCGTCGAACCTGGTGGAGAACGGCCTCGCGCCGCAGACGCCGGTCGCCGTGACCGCCGAGGGCACGGGCTTCCAGCAGCGCACCATCGACACCACGCTGGCCGCCGTCGCGGCCGACGCCGGTGACATGGGCGGCCCGCTGGTCGTCACGGTCGGTGCCGCCGCTGCCGCTCGCTCGAAGCTCTCCTGGTGGGAGTCGCGAGCGCTGTACGGCTGGCGCGTGCTGGTCCCGCGGACCAAGGAGCAGGCCGGTGCGATGTCCGACCGCCTGCACTCGCACGGCGCGATCGCCGTCGAGGTGCCGACGATCTCGGTCGAGCCGCCCCGCAGCCCCGCGCAGATGGAGCGCTCGGTCAAGGGCCTGGTCGACGGCCGCTACCAGTGGGTCGTCTTCACCTCGACCAACGCCGTCCGCGCCGTGTGGGAGAAGTTCCGCGAGTTCGGCCTGGACGCGCGTGCGTTCTCCGGCGTGAAGATCGCCTGCGTCGGCGAGGCCACGGCCGCGAAGGTGCGCTCGTTCGGCATCATCCCCGAGCTCGTGCCGTCCGGTGAGCAGTCGTCCGAGGGCCTGCTGAACGACTTCCCGCCCTACGACGACATCCTCGACCCGGTCGACCGCGTGCTGCTGCCGCGGGCCGACATCGCCACCGAGACGCTGGCCGCAGGCCTGCGCGACCGTGGCTGGGAGATCGACGACGTGACGGCGTACCGCACCGTGCGTGCGGCCCCGCCGCCCGCCGACACCCGCGAGATGATCAAGTCCGGCGGTTTCGACGCGGTGTGCTTCACCTCGTCGTCGACCGTGCGGAACCTGGTCGGCATCGCGGGCAAGCCGCACGCCCGCACGCTCGTCGCGTGCATCGGTCCGCAGACCGCCGAGACGGCGCGGGAGTTCGGCCTCCGGGTCGACGTGCAGCCAGAGGAGGCGAACGTGCCGGCGCTGGTAGACGCGCTGGCCGCCCACGCAGCCCGGTTGCGCGCCGAGGGAGCGCTGCCTCCCCCGCGCAAGACCAAGCGCCTGCGCAGGAGCTAGAACACACCGAAGCCGTCGGGGCCACTCAAGATCCTTTGAGTGGCCCCTTCGACTCTCTCCGTCAGGGAGTCCGAAGATGTACCCACTCCACCGGCCGAGGCGTCTGCGCACGACGCCCGCCATGCGCCGCCTGGTCTCCGAGACCGAGGTGCGTCCCCGGCAGCTCGTGCTGCCGATGTTCGTCAAGGAAGGCCTGGGCTCGCCCGCCGAGATCGCCAGCATGCCGGGCGTCCTGCAGCACACCCGTGACTCGCTGCGGAAGGCCGCGGTCGAGGCCGTGCAGGCGGGCGTGGGCGGCATCATGCTGTTCGGCGTCCCTGCCGAGCGCGACGCCGTCGGCTCCGCCGGCACCGATCCGGACGGCGTCCTCAACGTCGCACTGGGCGACCTGCGCGCGGAACTGGGCGACAGCACCGTCCTGATGTCGGACTGCTGCCTCGACGAGTTCACCGACCACGGCCACTGCGGCGTCCTCGCCGCCGACGGCACCGTGGACAACGACGCGACCCTGCGGGCCTACGGCGAGCTGGCCGTGGCCCAGGCGCGCGCCGGCGCCCACGTCGTCGGCCCCAGCGGCATGATGGACGGCCAGGTCGCGTTCATCCGCAACGCACTGGACGCCGCGGGCTTCGCCGACACCGGCATCCTCGCGTACGCGGTCAAGTACGCCTCGGCGTTCTACGGCCCGTTCCGCGACGCCGTCGAGTCGCAGCTCGCGGGCGACCGCAAGACCTACCAGCAGGACCCCGCCAACGCCCGCGAGGCGATGCGCGAGGTGCAACTGGACCTCGCCGAGGGCGCGGACATGGTCATGGTCAAGCCGGCCCTGCTGTACCTGGACGTGCTGCGCGCGGTCGCCGAGGTCTCGGACGTCCCCGTCGCGGCGTACCAGATCTCCGGCGAGTACGCGATGATCGAAGCCGCTGCTGCCAACGGCTGGATCGACCGCGAGCGCTCGATCCTGGAGTCGCTCACGTCCATCCGCCGCGCCGGCGCGGACATCGTGCTGACCTACTGGGCAGTGGAAGCCGCCCGGTGGCTGGACCGGTAGCTCCTCCTCGCCTGGTCGATGCGGCGCGCTGGTTGTGGATCGCCGGCGCGTGCATCGGCATGGTGCGGTTCGTGGCGCAGCTCTTCGACCGCGAGGCGCTCGTGTCGGAGGCGCGCAGGCAGAACCCAGGGCTGGGCCAGGACCAGGTCGACGCGGGCGTGAACGGCGGAATCCTGTTCGGACTGCTGATCGCCGTCGTGATCCTCGTCGCGTACACCCGCCTGGCGAACGCGATGGCGCGCGGCCGCAACTGGGCCCGCGTGGCGCTCACGGTGCTGGGCGCCGCCTCCGTCGCGTTCGGACTGTTCCGGCTGGTCGCGTGGGGCAGCGGGGCCGCGGCGTCGGTCGGCGTGGAGATGACGCCGGTCGACCTGGGCGTCACGGTCGTGACGACGGCGCTGGACGCTTCGGCGGTCGTGCTGATGCACCGGGCGTCCGCGCACTTCAGGACGCGCGTCACGGTGGACAGCGCCACCCCGCGGACCTAGGTTTCGAGCGTGACGTCTCCGAAGGAATCGGGCACTCCCGGCACCATCACCGCGGGCTACTGGCTCGTGATCGTCGGTTCCGCGCTCAGCGTGGTGGCCGCGGTGTACGTGCTCTCGATCAGGCAGCTCCTGATCGACGCCAACGTGAAGGTGAACACGGATCCGGCCAGGACGGTGGAAACGATCACCAGGGACGTCGACATCACGTGGATCTCGGCGCTCGCCGGTTCGCTGCTGCTCGGCGGCCTCGCCGTGTGGTTCTCGACCAGGGCCAGGGCGGGCTCCAGGAAGAGCCGCACTCCGCTCATGATCGCCGTGCTGATCGGGCTGTTCTTCCAGCTGACCGTGAGCCCGTTGGGCGTCGTCGGAGCACTGGTGGCGATGGTCGGTCTCGCCCTGTTCTACCTCCGGGCGTCGACCGACTACCTGACCGAACGCGAGACGCTGTGAACGACGCACCCAGGCCGGTGCGCATCGCGGTCGGCCTCTGGCTCGCGACGGCCGTCTTCATCCTCTTCACCACGGCGGGGCTGTGGTTCCAGCGCGGTGAGATCGAGCAGCTCAGCGGCAGGTCCTCCGATGACGTGACGAACTTCCTCATCGCGCTCACCGTCGTCGGTGTGGTCTTCGCGGCGCTCTACGGCTGGCTCACGCGCATGTTCCTCCAGCGCAGGAACTGGGCGCGGGCGGCGTTGTCGATCGTGGCGATCGGACACATGCTGTGGTTGCTCGTCGTGGGGGTCAGCGCGGCGAGCCTGGTCACGCTTCTGCTCATCTGCGTCGCGATCGTCTTCACGTGGCAGCGCGCTGCGGCACAGTGGGTGGCGGAGGTGCGTGAGCAGTGACCCAACCGCAGGACCCCTGGTCGAACCCGGACGCCACCCAGTGGCAGAACCCGGCGGGTGCCTACCCCGTGAGCCCGGAGCCCCAGCACGGCCAGTACCAGGTGAGCCACGTCGGGCAGGCGAGCTTCTCGATGGCGCCGCTGCCGCCCGTGCTGCCGCAGGAGATGGCGCCGCCGCGGCCGCCGACGATCACCGCCGCGATGTGGATCTGGATCGCGGCGGCCGTGCTGTCCGTCGCGGTGCTGCCGGTGATGCTGCTGACCAACGCCGACTACTTCCTCACCCAGGACAGCATCGTCACCGAGCAGGACCGGCAGGCAGGCGAGTTCGGCGTGCGGGCCATGGCGCTGGTGTCCGGCTTCGCGATGCTCGTGGCCGCCGCGCCCTACATCGCGTTCGCGGTCGTGCTGCGCAACGGGCAGGCCTGGGCGCGGATCCTGCTCACGATCCTCGCCGTGCTCGGGTTCCTGTCGATGATCGCGATCATGTTCATCGCGCTGGCGGCACGGGTGTGGCAGCCGGCCGTGACGATCAGCGTCGTCGTGCTCGGGCTGACGGTCGCGGCCGTGGTGCTGCAGTTCCTGCCTCCGTCGAACAGGTACGTCCGCTAGTGCTGTACCGGGAGTCGGGCAGCAGCTGGTGGCCGCTGCTGTGGGGACCGGCGTTCGCCGTGGCCGGGTACCTCGTCGAGCTCGCCACGGGGCCCGCCTCGGTGGCGCTCTGGACGATCGCAGGGCTCGCGCTGACGCTCGGCGCGGTGTTGTGGGTGTACGGCAGGGTGAAGACCGGCAGCGTCGCGCTCACGGCCGAGGAGGCCCAGTTCGGGCGGGAGAAGGTGCCCGTGGCGATGATCGGCGGCTTCCGCGACGTCGGCGCGCCGGCCGGGGCTCGGGTGCTCGGCGGTGGCTGGTCGGTGCCCAAGGGCACGACCGCGGTGCCGCTGCGGCTCCTCGACGGCTCGGTGGTGCTGGGCTGGGCGCGTGATCCGGAAGCCTTGGTCGCGGCGTTGCGGCGGGTCGTGAGAGGGTGAGCGACGTGACAGAGGCTGTGACCGAGCCGGAGACCGTCGTGGACGAGCCTGACGAGGTCCCGCCCGCCGGCGGGGGCCTGCACCAGCCGAAGCGGTGGCTCGTCGTCGCGGGCGAGGTCGTCGCGATCGTCCTGCTCGTGATCGCCGCGGTGTGGTGCTGGAACCGCGGTGTCGTGCCGCTCGAGTACCCGGTCGAGGGCCGCGAGCCGCTGACGTCCACACGCCTGCACGGCAACTGGCTGGGCACGGCGGCGGGCGCGCTCACGCTGGCCGTGGTCCTCGCCCTCGACGCGGTGCGGCAGGTCCTGCTGGCCCTGCGCACCCGGCCGCAGAAAGCCGCCGGCTCCGACATGTGAGACTGGGGTACGTGACTGCGAGTCGATCCCAGGCCCTGTTCGAGCGCGCGTCGACGCTGACCCCCGGCGGGGTCAACTCTCCGGTGCGGGCGTTCCACTCCGTCGGCGGCACCCCGCGCTTCATGGTGCGCGGCGAAGGCCCGCACCTGTGGGACGCGGACGGCAACCGGTACGTCGACCTGGTGTCCTCGTGGGGTCCGATGATCCTCGGGCACGCCCACCCTGCCGTCGTGGAGGCCGTCCGGAAGGCGGCCGTGAACGGTCTGTCGTTCGGCACGCCCACCGAGGGGGAGATCGACCTCGCGGCCGAGATCATCGACCGGGTCGAGCCGGTCCGCCAGGTCCGCCTGGTCAACTCGGGCACCGAGGCCACGATGAGCGCGATCCGCCTCGCGCGCGGCTTCACCGAGCGCCGCAAGATCATCAAGTTCGCCGGCTGCTACCACGGTCACGTCGACGCGCTGCTGGCCCAGGCGGGCTCCGGCGTCGCGACGCTCGGCCTGCCGACGTCGCCCGGCGTCACGGGCGCGCAGGCCGCGGACACGATCGTCCTGCCGTACAACGACATCGAGGCCGTGCGCGCGGCGTTCGCGGAGAACCCCGGCGAGATCGCCTGCGTCATCACCGAGGCCGCGGCGGGCAACATGGGCGCGGTCGCGCCGCTGCCCGACTTCAACCAGGGCCTGCGCGACGTCTGCGACGCCGAGGGCGCGTTGCTGATCATGGACGAGGTCATGACGGGCTTCCGCGTCTCCCGCGGCGGCTGGTACGGCCTGGAGCGCGTCAAGGGCGACCTCTACACGTTCGGCAAGGTCATGTCCGGTGGCCTGCCCGCGGCGGCGTTCGGCGGTCGCGCGGACGTGATGGCCCGCCTCGCGCCGTCCGGTCCCGTCTACCAGGCGGGCACGCTGTCCGGTAACCCCGTGGCCGTGGCCGCCGGGCTCGCGACGTTGCGCGCGGCCGACGACGACGTCTACACCGCGCTGAACCGCAACGCCACGCGGCTCGGCGCGCTGTTCACCTCGGCGCTCACCGAGGCCGGTGTCGAGCACCGCGTGCAGTTCGCCGGGAACCTGGTGAGCGTGTTCTTCGGTTCTTCGGAGGTGAAGGACTACGCGGGTGCGCAGGCGTGCGAGACGTGGCGCTTCCCGCCGTTCTTCCACGCTCTGCTCGACCGGGGTGTCTACGCCCCGCCGTCGGCGTTCGAAGCGTGGTTCGTGAACGCCGCAATGGGTGAAGAGGAGTTCGCCGTGATCGCCGACGCGCTGCCGCACGCGGCTCGTGCCGCCAAGGAGGCCCGCCAGTGACCCGCACCGTCGTCCACCTGCTCCGCCACGGTGAGGTGCACAACCCGACCGGCATCCTGTACGGCCGCATCCCCGGCTTCAAGCTGTCCGAGCGCGGCCAGAAGCAGGCGCTGACCGTCGCCGAGCACCTGGCCGACCACGACATCGTGCACGTCGTCGCGTCGCCGCTGGAGCGGGCGCAGCAGACCGCCGCGCCGATCGCCGACTCGCACCGCCTCGAACTGGCGACCGACGAGCGGCTGATCGAGGCCGACAACCAGTTCGAGGGCCTCAAGGTCGCGGTCGGCGACGGAGCCCTGCGCTCCCCGCAGCACTGGTCGAAGCTGACCAACCCGTTCAAGCCCTCCTGGGGCGAGCCCTACATCGAGATCGCGCACCGGATGCTGGGCGCCGTGCAGAAGGCGCGCGCCGAGGCCGAGGGGCACGAGGCCGTCTGCGTGTCGCACCAGCTGCCGATCTGGACGGTGCGGCGGTTCCTCGAGGGCAAGCGGATGTGGCACGACCCGCGCCGCCGCGAGTGCTCGCTGGCCTCGCTCACCTCGTTGATCTTCGAGGGCGAGCAGCTGGTCCGGATCTCCTACTCGGAACCCGTCGGCGTGACGAACCCCAGGGTGACCGGCGCATGAAGCGGTTGCTCGTGCTGGTGCTCCTGCTCGCCGGGTGCACCACCGGCAAGGACGCGGCCCAGATCGGGGCGGGCGACTTCTCCCTCGTCGCGCCCGGCGGTCAGGTCGAGATCCGCTACGCCCCCGGCGAGCGCAAGGAGCTGAAGGGACTCGAAGGCGAGTCCCTGATGGAGGACGGCAAGACCGTCAAGCTCTCCGACTTCGCGGGCAAGCCGGTCGTCATCAACATCTGGGGTGCGTGGTGCGGTCCGTGCCGCACCGAGGCGCCGGAGATGCAGAAGGTCTTCGACGCCGGGACGCAGGTGCTGGGACTGGACGTCAAGGAGACCTCGAAGGACCACCCGCGGGACTTCATGGAGGTCAGGTCGCTGACGTACCCGTCCATCTACGACCCGTCGGCGCGCAGCTTCATCAACGTCTTCAAGGGCCTTCCGGCCAACTCCGTGCCGTCCACGTTCATCGTGGACAAGAACCACGAGGTGGCGGCGGTGTTCCTGAAGGCGGTGCTGGCATCGGACCTGCGGCCCGTGCTGGACGAGCTGGCGAAGGAGTGAGACCGGCCCGGCCGCGAGGCTGGCCGTCGTCAGCGGGGGAGCGGCCTGACGATGATCGGCGCGCCGGGGGCGGGCTCGAAGTTCAGCGACGGGACCTTGGCCTTGAAGGCGGCGACCATCGCGTCGCGGCCGATCGAGTTGAACTCCTTGCCCAGCGTCCGCATGATCGAGTTGGCGGTCGGCCGGTACAGGCCGAACTTGTAGTACCGGGCGCCCTCGACCGGGGCGACCACACCGCCGTCCGGTGACGGCCGGCCCAGGTAGGAGCCCCACTTCGCGCCGGTCGGGTCCTTGGTGACGTTGAGCTCGCGCGGCTCGGTGCCGGTGTAGGTCTCGTAGGGGTAGTCGTACTCGTCGGCCAGGCCGCCGATGGAGTGGCCGAGCTCGTGGATCGCGATCTGGCCCGCCTGGGCGTTGGAGCCCGCCGCGGTGGCCACCGACCCGCCCGCGCCGCCGTACTTCGTGGTGTTGCCGAGGGCGATCACCTGGTCGGCCTGGGGCGCGGAGGCCGCGTACTCCTTGGCCTTGGTCTCGTTGACGCACAGCAGGCGCTCGGTGGTGGCGTCCCGGCCCTGGCACCAGAAACCCATGTCCAGCGCCGTGTCCTTGAGCAGGCCCCTGGCCGGGTCGTGGTCCACACCGGACTCGTTCGAGATGACGTCGACCTGCCAGACGTTGAAGTACTGCTTGTAGGACGCGAACGGCTCGACGGCCGAAAGCTCCTCCCACTTGCTCTTCACGTTGGCGGAGTAGGTCGCGAGGTCGTCCCTCGTGTAGCCGTCGCCGACGAACACGAGGTCGAAGGCGTCGGCCGGGTCGCGGTCGCCGAAGACCCTGGACACCTCGGCCGCCGAGGCGGCCAGGAAGCCGGTCGACTCCCCGGCCGGAGCCTTCGGGGTGAGGGTCTGGGTGATCGAGCCGTCCTCGTGGAAGACCTCGCGCCATTCCATCGCCGGGGCGGCGCCACCGGCGGGCACCTGCGTGAAGAAGGCCAAAGCGGTGAGGGTCAGCGCCGGGAGGATCACCCGCGAACGATGCATGTGTTGACGCTAGGCAAGGCCGATGTCACCCACAAGCGGCAATTCGTTGGCACTTGTGGCTCAAGTCTTGTGGCGGGTGCAAAGGGGATGCCGGTGGTCGCGTGATCTGGGCAACTACCTACTCTGAGGTGTGTGAACCCCACCGATCTGGCGATCTCCGGGCCGCTGCTGCTGGCCACCGGGGTCGCCCTGCTCGCCGGGTTCATCTCGTTCGCCTCGCCGTGCGTCGTCCCGCTCGTGCCCGGGTACCTCGCCTACCTCGCCGGACTGGTCGGGGCGGAGGCCCCGCGGGTGGACGCCGACGAGCCCGCGAAGGCAGGCCGGTTGCGCGTGGCCGGGGCGTCGCTGCTGTTCGTGGCCGGGTTCACCGTCGTGTTCGTGCTGGCGTCGATGACGATCCTCGGCGCCACGGACGCGTTGCTGCTCAACGCCGACCTGTTCCAGCGCATCGGTGGTGTCGTCACGATCCTGATGGGCCTGGTGTTCATCGGGCTCGTCCCGGCGCTGCAGAAGGACGTCCGCTTCCACGCCAGGCCCAAGGCAGGGCTGGTCGGGGCGCCGCTGCTCGGGGCCGTGTTCGCGCTCGGGTGGACGCCGTGCCTCGGGCCGACGCTCGCCGGCGTGCTGGCCGTGGCGCGCAGCACCGAGGTCGGGTCGTCGACGGTGCGCGGCGCCGTGCTGGTGCTCGCCTACTGCCTGGGGCTCGGGTTGCCGTTCGTGGTGCTCGCGCTCGGGGCGCGGTGGGCGCTGGGCGTCACCAAGTGGCTGCGCACGCACGCCCGGCAGGTGCAAATCTTCGGTGGCATGCTGCTGATCCTGGTCGGGATCGCGTTGGTCACCGGGCTGTGGGGCGAGTTCGTCGGGTGGCTGCGCTACTCGTTCGTCGACGTCGTGGAGTTGCCGCTCTAGTGATCGCCTTCCTGCGCAACACGTGGCGTGGCCTCACGTCGATGAGGACCGCGCTGACCCTGCTGTTCCTGCTCGCGCTCGCGGCGATGCCCGGCGCGTTGCTGCCGCAGCTGTCGTTGAACGCGGCGAAGGTCGACGAGTACATCGCAGAGCACGGCTGGTGGGGCGACGTCCTGCTCAAGCTCGGGTTCTTCGAGGTCTACGCCACGCCGTGGTTCGCCGCGATCTACCTGCTGCTGTTCACGTCCCTCGTCGGGTGCCTGCTGCCCCGCACGTGGGAGTACTTCAGGCAGATGCGCGCGAAGCCGGTGCTGACGCCGCGCAACCTCTCGCGCATGCCGCACCACGCGCAGGCCGAGCTGGACGTGACGCCGGACGAGGCCGTCGAGCGCGCGGGGAAGGTGCTGCGCGGCTGGCGGACGGACACCGGCGAGGGCACGGTCAGCGCCGAGCGCGGGTTCCTGCGCGAGACCGGCAACCTCGTCTTCCACTTCGCGCTGCTGGGCCTGCTGGTCTCGTTCGCGCTGGGCAAGATGTTCAGCTACGAGGGCCAGGTCATCGTGCAGGCCGACGGCGGCCAGTTCTGCAACGGCGGCATCTTCAACTACGACTCGTTCCGCCCCGGCCTGCGCGTCGACGGCACGGACCTCACGCCGTTCTGCGTCGAGATCGGCAAGTTCTCCGCCGAGTACCTCGAGAACGGCCAGCCCGTCGGCTACCAGGCCGACATCCGCTACCAGTCGGGCGAGGACCTCGCCTCGAACACCTGGAAGCCCTACGACCTGCGGGTCAACCACCCGCTGCGGACCGGCGGCGACCGCCTCTACCTGCTCGGCCACGGGTACACGCCGACGTTCACGGTGACGTTCCCCAACGGCGAGAAGCGCACGCAGGGCATCCAGTGGCTGCCGAGCGACCAGACCACCCTCGCCTCCGAGGGCGCGACCAAGTTCGACCCGCCGGGCATCACGGACTCCGAGACGCGCCGCAAGAACCAGATCGCGGTGACCGGGCTGCTGGCGCCGACGCCGTTGCTGCACGGCACCATCCTGAACTCGAAGTTCCCGGCCCTGAACGACCCGATGGTCGCCGTCGACGTGTACCGCGGCGATCTCGGGGTAGACGACGGGCGTGGTCAGTCGATCTTCTCGATCGACCGGAAGATGGTCGACCAGGGCAGGTTGCAGAAGGTCGCGCGCAAGAACCTCGCGCTGGGCGAGGAGATCGCGCTCGACGACGGCACCAAGGTGCGCTTCGACTCCGTGAGCGACTGGGTGTCGTTGCAGGTCTCGCACGACCCGACACAGGGTTACGTGCTGGTGTTCGCCATCCTGATCATCCTCGGCCTCGGGGTCTCGCTGACCGTGAAGCGCCGCAGGGTGTGGGTGCGTGCGACCCGCCTCGACGACGGGCGTACTTTGGTCGAGGTCGGCGGTCTTGCCCGCACTGACCAGGCAGGATACGGCGAGGAGTTCACGCGGCTCGCCCGCGCGGTGCTGAACGAGGAGAAGTCCTGATGCCGGTCAACGAGACCCTCGCGACCTACAGCGACTGGCTGTACCGAAGCGCGCTGGGCGTCTACCTCTTCGCGATCCTGCTCTACGCGGTGGAGCAGGCCTTCACGCGCGCGCCGGGCAAGAAGGCGCTGGTCGGAGCCGGTGCGCCGAACGTGCTGGTCGACGAGCCGAAGCCCGAGCCGTCCCGGTCCGAGCGCCTCGGCCGCATGGGCGCCGCGCTGACCGTCCTCGGCGCGGTGCTGCACCTCGGGTCGCTCGTGATGCGCGGTCTGTCCGCCGGGCGCGCGCCCTGGGGCAACATGTACGAGTACATGTCGCTGCTGTGCCTCGCGGCCGTGGTGACGTGGATCGTGCTGATGGCGAAGTTCCCGATCCGCCGCCTGGGCGTGTTCGTGCTGCCGCCGATCCTCGTGCTCCTGTTCCTCGGCGGCACCGTCCTCTACGCCGAGTCCGCGCCCGTCCAGCCGGCGCTGCGGTCGTACTGGCTCGTGATCCACGTGTCGGTCATCTCGATCTCGTCCGGCATCCTGCTGATCCCCGGCGTGACGTCGATCCTCTACCTGCTCAAGGACAGCAAGGCCGATCGCTTCCCCAAGCTGCCGTCCGCCGACGTGCTCGACCGCATGTCCTACCGGACGACGGTGCTGGCGTTCCCGCTGTTCACGGCAGGCATCATCTGCGGCGCGATCTGGGCGGAAGCGGCGTGGGGCCGGTTCTGGGGCTGGGACCCGAAGGAGACGGTCGCGTTCGTCTCGTGGGTGGTCTACGCGGCGTACCTGCACGCGCGGGCGACGGCCGGATGGCGTGGCCGCGGTGCCGCGTGGATCAACGTCGTGGGCTTCGCGATCAACGTCTTCAACCTGTTCTTCATCAACTTGGTCACCACCGGGTTGCATTCGTACGCCGGTCTCTGACTTGTTGCGCCCCCACGTCGATGGAACCGCTGGTGGTTGCGTACCGTCGCAACGTGGGGGTCGGGGAAGTCCTGGTCCGTCGTGCTCAGGGAGGGCCACAGCGGTGAACTGGCAGCAACCACCGGGTGAGGAACAGGGTTCCGGCCCGCAGTACGTCGACCCCCAGGCGGCGGCCTACCCGGACCCGCAGCAGTCCGGCCCGCAGCACGTCAGCGGCGGTCAGTCCGGTTCGTACCCCGTGGGCAACCAGTCGGGCCCGTACCAGGTGCCGAGCGGTGCTTCCGGTCCGTACCAGGTGCCCGGCAACGCTTCCGGTCCGTACCAGGTGCCCGGCAACGCCTCCGGTCCCTACCAGGTGCCGGGGAACGCGTCGGGCCCGTACCCGGTCCCAGGGGCGCAGTCCGGCTCGTACCCCGTGGACGGCTCGGGCGCCTACCAGGTGGGCGGCGGCCAATCAGGTGCTCATTCCGTGAGCGGCGGTCAGTCGGGTCCCCACAACACCGCGCAGTACGGCCAGTTCGCCGGTGCGCAGTTCCCGAACAACTTCCCGCAGCAGCAGTACCGCTCGCAGGCGGAGCAGGTCTCGTCGCAGCAGCTGATCAAGAAGGAGAAGCGGCCGCCGACGTCCGGCTGGCGCAAGTCGCTGCACTCTCTCTCCGGTGGCGTCATCAACCTGGGCGAGAGCCCTGCCGACGTGCGCCGCCGTGAGCTGATCGCGCGGATCAACCAGCCGCTGCGCGGGTGCTACAAGATCGCGATGCTGTCGCTCAAGGGCGGCGTCGGCAAGACCACGACGACCACCACGCTGGGCTCGACCTTCTCGTCGCTGCGCGGTGACAGGGTCATCGCCGTCGACGCGAACCCCGACCGCGGCACGCTGGCGTTGAAGATCCCGAGGGAGACCACGGCGACCGTGCGGCACCTGCTGCGCGACGCCCCGCGGATCAAGAAGTACAGCGACGTGCGCGCGTACACCTCGCAGTCGCCTGCGCGCCTCGAGGTGCTGGCGTCCGAGCAGGACCCGTCCGTGTCGGAGGCGTTCAGCGAGGAGGACTACCGGCGCACGGTGGAGCTGCTGGAGCACTTCTACAACATCGTGCTCACCGACTGCGGCACCGGACTCATGCACTCCGCGATGAAGGGCGTGCTGGACGAGGCCGACTCGCTGGTGCTCGTGTCGTCCGGTTCGGTCGACGGAGCGCAGACGTCAGCGGCCACGCTCGACTGGCTGGAGGCGCACGGCTACCGCGACCTGGTCGCGAAGTCCGTGTGCGTGATCAACTCGGTGCGCCCGAAGTCGGGCAAGGTCGACATCGACAAGCTCGCCGACCACTTCCAGCAGCGATGCCGCGCCGTGGTCCGCCTGCCGTTCGACGCGCACCTCGAAGAAGGCGCCGAGATCGCGCTGGACCAGCTCGCGCCGGAGACGCGCCTGGCACTGCTCGAACTCGCCGCTGTCGTCGCGGACGACTTCCCGCACTCCTAGCGGGTCTGAAGTTCTGACGGGAAGGGGTCCTGCGATCAGGGCCCCTTTTCCGTTCACTCGTCGCGCTTGCGCTTCTCGTCGAGCTTGCGCAGGAACTCCGGGTCGTCGTCGGGTGCGATCACCTTGCGGCCTGGGGTGTACTCCGAGTGCTGCGGGGCGAACGCTCGCCACACGAGCACAGCCACGGTGAGCGCACCGATCACCGCCAGCAGGTAGATCATCGTGTCGCCACCTCCCTTTGCCACGAGATTACCCGCGGCACAGGGATTACTACGGTTTCAGTGCCGTACGGGTTCAGTGGCCTCGGTGGTGAGCTCCGAGAGCAGCGCCTTCACCTCGGTCTCACGGAACCTGCGGTGTCCTCCAGGCGTGCGAATCGAGCCGATCCGACCGGCGGTGGCCCAGCGGGTCACGGTCTTCGGGTCGACCCGGAACAGATTGGCGACTTCTCCCGGCGTCAACAGGCGCTCGGTGGCTGCAGTCACGCGTCCTCCTCAGATCAGACGTTCCGGTCTGATCGTGGCATCTGACCCATCGGGTACTCGAACGCTTGTTTTTTGGTAAAGAGGTAGTAAGGGACGACAAGTACGAACCGGACAGCGTTCGATGGCCGCCGCTCCGCGGACGGCGGCGAGTTCGCGGGTGCCCTGGTGTGACCGGTGCTACGTGCGTGTCACGTGGGGCATAGGCTTACGCGGGTGGATGCTCTTGATCGACAGATCATCGCCGCGCTGCGCGCCAACGGGCGTGCCACCTACGCCGACCTGGGGCGGCAGGTGGGGTTGTCCGCTTCCGCCGTGCACGAGCGGGTCGGCAAGCTCGAGTCCAGCGGTGTGATCGTCGGCTACCACGCCGTTGTCGACCCCAGCGCTGTCGGCCTGGGGGTCACCGCGCTCATCGGCATCCATCCCACCGACATCGCGGACGACAACGAGGTCGCGGTGGCTTTGGGGGAGTTGCACGAGGTCGAGTCCTGTTATCGCGTGGCGGGCGACGAGTCGTTCATCGTGAAGGTCCGGGTGGCCACCGTGGACGACCTCGAACGATCTCTGGGACGGCTGCGGCGCATTCCCGGCGTCGCCCGGACCCGCACCACCGTGGTGCTCTCCACGCGCTTCGAGGGACGCCCGAACACCGCGGACGAGGACGGCGACGTAACCTGAACGGGTGCTCGCTCGTGATGTGACGCTCTACGTCCTCGCCCGCCTCGGTCTCGTCGCGGTGGTGGCCGGTGCGCTCATCCTGTTCAAGGTTCCTTTGCTCCCCGCGCTCGCGGTCGGCGTCGTCGTGGCGTTGCCGGCCTCGTTGTTCGTCTTCAAGGGCCTGCGGGAGCGCGTCGCGGTCGGCTTGAACGAGCGGCAGGAGAAGCGCAGGGCCGAGCGCGACAAGCTGCGCTCCGAGCTCCGTGGTGACGAAGGTCCCGTCACCCAGGCTTGATCGCTTGGCGCGGTTATCGTGCCCGCGTGAGTACTTCCGTTGACCGGTGTTGCAGCAGGACCAGGCACTGGGTGCGCGAGGCCGTCGGGATCATCGAGGCGGACGCGAACCGCAGCGCCGACACCCACCTGCTGCGCTACCCGCTCCCTCCCGACTGGGGCATCGACCTCTACCTGAAGGACGAGTCGACCCACCCCACGGGTTCGTTGAAGCACCGGCTGGCGCGCTCGTTGTTCCTCTACGCGATCTGCAACGGCTGGATCACCGGCGGCACGCCCGTGATCGAGGCCTCCTCCGGGTCCACGGCGGTGTCCGAGGCGTACTTCGCCCGGCTGCTGGGGCTGCCGTTCATCGCCGTGATGCCCCGCTCGACCTCGGCGGAGAAGGTCGCGCTGATCGAGCGGCAGGGCGGCCGGTGCCACTTCATCGACGAGCCGTCGGCGCTCTACGACGAGTCGCGGCGGCTGGCGTCCGAGCTCGGCGGCCACTTCATGGACCAGTTCACGCACGCCGAGCGCGCGACGGACTGGCGGGGCAACAACAACATCGCCGAGTCGATCTTCGAGCAGATGCGGCTGGAGCCGTCACCGGAGCCGGAGTGGGTGGTCGTGGGCGCCGGCACGGGCGGCACGTCGGCCACGATCGGCCGGTACATCCACTACCAGAAGCGCGACACGCGGCTCGCCGTCGTCGACCCCGAACACTCGGTCTTCTTCGACGCCTGGCGCGACCACGACCGCGGCCTGGTGGCCACGCGCGGCTCCGGCATCGAGGGGATCGGGCGGCCGCGGGTGGAGCCGTCGTTCATCGGCGAGGTGATCGACCGGATGATCAAGGTGCCGGACGCGGCCTCCATCGCGACGATCCGGTACGTGGAGGACCTGCTCGGGCGCCGCGTGGGCGGCTCCACCGGCACGAACCTCTGGGGAGCGTTCCAGATCGTGGCCGAGATGCGGCAGTCGCGCACCCGCGGGAGCGTGGTCACCCTGCTCTGCGACGGCGGCGAGCGTTACGCGAACACCTATTACGACGACTCATGGGTAGCGGCCCAGGGCATGGACCTCGCTCCGTGCCTCGACCGCCTGAACAACTTCCACCGCACGGGGAACTGGTGACGAGCGTGCTGCGTCACAGCGTGACCTGAGCACCTGAGTCCGCAGGGGGGACCTGTGTCGTCGCTGTTCACCGACGCGGCCGAGCTGCGCGCGTACGCCGAGTACCTGCGCACCGAGGCACAAGAGTTCGAGACGATCCGCAAGTACGTCCACGCGACGGCGTGCGACAAGGCGGGCTTCACCGGCCTGCTGACGTTGCTGCAGCCGGGCGTGGACGTCGTGCGCGCGCTGTTCGACGAGACGCTCGACTTCGGCAAGTCGAAGCTCGAGGGCACGGCGTCCGCGGTCGAGGCGACGGCCAAGGTCTACGAGGACGTCGACAGGGCTCAGATGACGATCTTCAACGGGATCCTGAAGTGACGGCCGCGGCCTACCGGGACCCGCGCCCGGTGGTTGCTTCGCTGAAGCAGCCCGACGTCGACACGGCCTCCCTGAACGACGTCCTGCGGGACCAGGGCTGGGGCGTCCAGGCCGTCAACTGGGTGTTCGAGGCCGTGACGGGCGAGAGCCTGGTCTCCACGATCATCACGCCGATCACCGGCGACTGGTCGAAGATCCGCGCCGACGGCGACGCGTGGCGCATGGTCGGCAACGCGATGAACGACGTCTCGTACAACCTGACCGACGCCGTCGGCAAGGTGCGCGGCCACTGGGACGGCGACGCCGCTCGCGCCCACGAGAAGTACATCGCGCTGGGCTGGAAGGCCGGTCTCCTGGCGGAGATGGGCGTCGCCCAGATGATCGCCAAGGGCTTCGACACGGTCGCGTCCGGCGCCGAGGCCCTGGGCAAGCAGGCAGCGCGCCTGCTCGACTACCTGGTCAACAAGCTGCTCGAGGCCGCCGCCACCGTCTGGATCCCCGTGGCGGGCTGGATCAAGGCCGCCGAGATGGTCTGGAACGCCTACCAGATCTACCGCCGTGTCATGGACATCATCGACACGGTGCAGAAGCTCATCGCCGACGTGAAGTCGCTCTTCGACGCCGTGGGCCGCGTCTTCTCTGCCATCGGCAAGCTGAAGGACGCCGACTCCCTCGCCGAGGCCATGAACGCCACCCAGGAGGTGGCGGAGGCCGGTCGCGACGTCCGCAACGCGGTCAACGACATCCGCGACGACATGACGTCCATCAAGGAGTCGGCCACCGAGATCGCCGACCGCGGCAACGACATCGGCTCGAAGGTCCGCGAGGTCTACACGCCACCGGGCACGGCCGACGGCACGAAACCGGCGGCCGCCTCCGCCGTGGCCCCCGGCGGCGCCCCGGTCTCCGCACCCCCCACCGTGCACGGCGGCCCCGACACCACCGCCACGCACGCCGCGGCCGCGGCAGGCCCCAGCGTGTCCGCACCGCCGTCGCTGGGTTCCGGCGGTGGTGGCGGCGGTATGCCGACGGGTGGCGTTCCGGCCGGCGGTCACTCCGGCTCCGGTTCCGGCGGCGTGCCGTCCGGCGGCCACGCCCCGTCCGGTGCCCCGCCCCGCCTCGACACGACCCACACGGCAGGCGCGGCCCCGGCCGTCGCCCCGCCGTCCCACCAGACGACCCCCATGGCCGGCGCGATGCCGATGGGCGCCCCGATGGGGGGTGGCGCGGGCGGCGACCAGACGAGGAGCTCCGGCTCCCGTCCCGGCGCGGGCGGCGTCCCGGCCTTCCCGTCGGCGGGCTCGCAGACCGGCGGGGCCAAGCCCGCCACCGGCCTGCCGACGCCTCCGACCCAGAGCCAGGGCCTCCCGACCCCGCCCAGCCACGCGAACACGGGCTCCGGCACGGGCACCGGCGGCGCGCGCCCCGGTTCCGGCCTGCCGACGCCTCCCGGCTCGCACTCGACGCCTGGTGCGCCCGGCTCGCACTCCACGCCGGGCACCTCGGGCTCACACGCGGCTCCGGGCGCTCCTGGCTCGCACTCCACGCCGGGCACGCCTGGCTCGCACCCGACTCCGGGCACGCCTGGCTCGCACCCGACGCCGGGCACGCACCCGACGCCGGGTTCGGGCAGCAGCCTGCCGACGCCTCCCGGCCACACGTCCGGCACGGGCGAGCACTCGACGCCGGGCGGTTCCGGCTCGGGCCTGCCCACCCCTCCCGGACACCCGAGCGCGAGCACCGGCACGGCAACGCCCCCGGCGCCTTCCCACGCGGGTGGCGGCCTCCCGTCGCCTCCGGGACACCCGAGCCCGTCGGACCACTCGACGCCGAGCTCAGGCGGTGGCCTCCCGTCGCCTCCCGGTCACCCCGCGCCGAGCGCGGGCGGCGGCCTGCCCTCGCCTCCCGGACACCCGAGCCCGACCACGGACCACTCGGCCCCGAGCGGTTCCGGTGGCGCGCCCTCGCACGACCAGTCCACCCCGCGCCCTCACGACACGACGCCCAACGGCTCGACGGACACCAAGCCGCACGACGCGCCGCGCGACACGTCCGACGGCACCAAGCCCCACGACACCGACACGAAGCCCCACGACGGTGACGCCAAGCCGCACGACGACACCAAGCCCCACGGCGACGACACGAAGCCGCACGACACCGACACCAGCGGCGCCGACGCCACCCAGCCCCACGACGTCCAGCCCCACGACCCCCAGCCCGACCACGACGCACCCCCGGCCGACCACACGACCGACCCCAGGCCGGGCAACGACGACGCCACCCCCGCCCACACCGAGAACGGCGACGGCGCCACCCCGCCACCGCCCACCGGCCCCGACCTCAAGGGCCACTTCGACGCGGCGGCCATGGCGGCGCAGGGGCAGGGCTACCAGCACCAGCTCGACCAGATCCTGCCGAACCAGGCGGACCGCGACCGGTACGTCGAGCTGAGCCAGAGGCTGTCCACCGACCTGAGCGCCGACGAGGCCCGGCACGTGGCCGACGTCCGCAACCAGATCCAGGTCGGCAGCGGCGACATCGTCACCAAGGCCCTCAACCAGGGCGCGCTCAGCACCTACCTGCCCGACCAGCCGCACGCGCCGGGCAGCAAGCAGGAGACCTGGCAGAACCAGATGGGCGGCTCGATCGCCCGCGGTCAGGACGTGGTCGTCGACAACACGCCGCAGGGCCTGCGGGACGGTCTCGCGCTCGACGACAAGGGCAAGGGCTGGACGCCCATCCCCGAGGGCGCGCAGACCGCGATGCAGCTGCGGTACGAGGTGACCGACCAGAACGCCGGCAACCACAACGTGCCGTTCGGCGGGCCGAAGAAGGACGTGCCGGACTTCACCCAGCCAGGGCCGTACCCGGAGTCCCACTACCAGTCGCCGCAGGAGCAGGCGCACTACGAGGCGTCGCAGAAGCAGATGGCGGCGGCCGGCGGCAGTGCCCAGGTCTACGACGGCTACGACCCGTTCACCGGCACCGGCTCCACGATGGGCGGCATGCCGGAGTGGCGCGTCGACGGTGGCACGCCGTTGCCGGATCGTGCCGAGATCTGGCAGGTGCACGCGGACGGCTCTGAGAAACTGCACGCCGTGTACGACCGCAAGTTCGGCTGGACGAAGCTCTGATGACCCACTACTCCCAGGAGATGGCCGAGTACCGCGGTGAGGTGTTCTTCGCGGGCAGCGAGGACGCGCACCACGTCTGGATCCGCAAGATCCCCGGCGTGACCTACGCCAACGACGAGCGGTTCGAGACCTACAACGGCCGTGAGCTCAAGACGGTGGCCGTGACGGACCTCGACGCCTGGTACGAGGAGCGGATGACGGCCACCTGGCGCGGTCAGCCGTTCAACGTCGTCGCCACGCACGACGGCAAGGCCGAGGCCGGGTACGCGGGCGGCGAGTACGTCTGGGCGCAGCAGAACGGGCTCGACGGCGACCAGTACAACGGCTACACGGGCACGCTCGACGTCGACGAGCTCCACGACGTGCAGGTCGACCGCACCGACTTCCTGGCGCGGTGGAAGGAGAAGGACCCGGGATGAGCACCCCTCAGGCCGTGCGCAAGGCCGCCGGCATCGGGCCGGAGACGATCCTGCAGAAGATCGTCCACCCGGCCGTCGCGCAGCTCTACCTGGGCAACGTCGTCGTGCCGGGCAAGTTCGAGCCGCACCGCGCCGCCGGGTTCGTCACGCGCGGGCAGGATTTCCCGCAGGGCACGTCGGACCAGTTCGCTGAAGCGTTCGGCGTGGACAAGGTCGCGGACTGGCCCCGCGGCACGCAGTACCTGCTGCGGTTCCTCGCGCACACCACCGAGCTCTTCGACACGAGCTTCGGCGGTCCCACGCTCGACGGCGCGCAGAAGATGGGCACGACCCGCGTCTACCCGCTGCCGTTCACCGGCACCGGCTACACGCCGAGCGCGAACCCCATCCCCGAGTACGTCATGGAGCTCGCCGAACTCCCCGCGGGCACCGAGTTGTGGCGGTTCGAGCCGGACGGCCGGGGCCGCAGCGTCGGCAAGTACCTCAACCGCCAGGTCGGCTGGGTGCCCACGGGTGACGTCGGCTTCGGGCCCGGCAGGTACTGGCAGGCGCCGGTCGCGCTGCGGCCGACCGTCCGCCGTGGACTGATCGGCCGGTACCGCGGCCAGGACTTCGACGTCGACTTCGGCCCGACCGCCGGCTCGGTGCTGCTGCACCCGCTGGCCGGCCAGCCCGCGCCGGAGGACTTCACCGAGGAGAACGGCGTCTGGTTCCTCGAGGTGCCGGACGCGGTCGTCGAGGACCTCCAGCTGGTCCGCACGGTCTGCACGTACCGGGGCGCGGAGTTCGAGATCGTCGGCGTCCTGGGCGAGCAGGCGGTGCTGCACTTCCTGGGCGAGAACCACGAGACCGCACACCAGCTGGGTCTGTCCGAAGTGGACTTCCGGCAGTGGCGCACCCTCGCGCAGCGCGCCGAGGTGAGCGACATCCGCGGGGACGCGAGGCCGGTCCAGCGCGGTCTCTTCGGGAGGGAGAACTGATGACCACCCCGAGCGACAGCTGGAAGACGCCGGAGCTGCGGGCGGCGGAAGCGCAGGTCGACGCCCGGTTCAAGGAGGCGCAGGACCTCGCGAACCGCCTCAGGGAGACGCCGCTGCCGCCGGTTCCGCCGGTCGACTTCAAGGCCATCGCCGCGCAGGTCGAGCGGGCCGCCCAGGAACGGGACGCGCCCGAGCAGCTCAAGGCGCTCAAGCGCAAGGTGGACGCGGGCGAGTTCACGTGGGAGGACGTCGTCTCCGGCAAGGCGGCGCAGGACCCCGACGTGCAGGCCATGCAGCAGGAGAACGTCGCCAAGATGAAGCAGGCGTTCCAGATGCTGCAGGAGGGCATGACCGCCGAGGAGATCATGGAGGCGCAGCGGCCGCGCAGGGGTCCCGACGACGACGGTGACCAGCTCGACCCGGACATCTTCACGGAGGACAGGTGGTGATGACGGCCTGGCGGACACCGGACGTCCTCGCGGCGGAGGACTTCCTCACCGGCACCGTTGCCGACGTGGACCGCGCCATGCGATCCGCGCAGCAGAACCTCCGCGGCAAGGAACCGTCCACGGAGGACATCCGCAGGGTGATGCAGTTCGCGAAGTCGAGCGAGGCCTCACCGGCGCTGCGCCGGCTCGCGGACCGCATCGCGCGCGGTGCCGGGCTGAGCTGGCGCCAGGTCCTCACGGGCGAGGCGAGCCACGACCCGCTGGTGCGTCAAGCCCTCGACGCCGACCGCGCGAGGCTCGACGAGCTGATCAAGGGCGAGACTGCCCCGCCGCCACCCCCGCGCAGGCCCGCGCGGACGGACGACGACGAGCCGATGCAGTTCACCGAGGACGCCTGGTGACCGTCAGTCCAGCACCAGACCGGCGCTGACCAGCACGGCCCACGCGAGCATCGCGATCCCGGTGAACTGCAGCACCGGGATCAGCTCGCGGCCGCCGCGCCCGGCGGCCACGCGGCGCACGGCGGGCAGCAGGACCGGCGCCGCGAGGAAGCCCAGCAACGCGTAGGGCACCCGCACCGTCATGCCCAGGGCGATCAGGAACGGCACGGCCACCAGCGCCAGGTAGAGCCTGCGGGTGTCCTTGTCGCCCAGCACCACGGCCAGGGTCCGCTTGCCCGACACGGCGTCCGTCGGGATGTCCCGCAGGTTGTTCGCCACCAGCACCGCGGCCGAGATCGCCCCCATCGCGATCGACGCCCCGATGCCGATGCCGGTGATCTCGCCGGTCTGCACGTACAGCGTGCCCAGCACCGCGGCCGGTCCGAAGAAGAGGAACACCGCGATCTCGCCGAGGCCCGCGTAACCGTACGGGCGCTTGCCGCCGGTGTAGAACCACGCTCCCGCGATGCACACGGCACCGAACGCGAGCAGCCACCACAGCCCGGACATCGCCACCAGCGCGACACCGGCCACCGCGCCGACGCCCAGCGAGATGAACGCCGCCAGCCTCACCTTCGACGGCTCGGCGGCGCCGGACCCGGTCAGGCGGAACGGTCCCACCCGGTTGTCGTCGGTGCCGCGGATGCCGTCGGAGTAGTCGTTGGCGTAGTTCACGCCGATCTGGAACGCGACCGAGACGACCAGGGCGAGCACCGTGTAGAGCGCGTTGAACTCGTCGATGTGGTGTGCCGCCGCCGCGCCCACGACCACCGGTGCGATCGAGTTCGGCAGGGTGCGCGGGCGGGTCCCCTGGACCCACTGGACGACTGAGGCCATGCCCCACATCCTCCGTCATGGTGCCTGAGGACCCGCCAACGGGTGGATCAGCAGGTAGCCGCTCCGGAGACGCCCGCCACGTAGGCCTTCGCGACGTGCTTGCCGGACGCGATGCGGTACCAGATGTTCGACGTGCCCTGCGTGCCCGTGACCGACTCGCCGGTGAGCTGGCAGGTCACCCGGACCTGCGCGTAGTTCGCCGCGATGCCGACCTGCGACGCCGTGGAGGTCGCGCCGCTGCGGACGTTCACGGTGCCGGCGGCGTCGGAGGTGCGCACCGTCCCGACAGGACCGGAGCCGGTCCACAGGTACGTCACGGTCACCCACCCGTTGTTCGTCAGCTTGAGGCCGTCCCAGAACGTGCCGTCGGCGAGGTCGATGCCAGCCGGGTTCGCGACCTTGCGGCCGGACGCGTCCTTGCCGCCGTTGTAGCCGTCCTCGTAGGCGGCCTGCGCCTCGGGCTTGCCCTGCGGCAGGTCCTTGAACGACTCCCGCGTCGCGGCCGGGTTCCAGTAGTCGTCCTTGGTGTTCCACGGGCCGACGTCCCACACCGGCGCCCACTCGCAACGGCCGTTCGACGCGCACACCTGCACGCTGTAGTTGCCGGAGTTCTTGTTCGCCAGGCCACGCCGCGACGGCAGCGCCACGAAGTGGTCGCGGGAACGGATCACGTGCCCGTTCGCCGTCGTGCCGCCGACGAGACCCTCCCGCGTCGCGTAGACGCGGTAGGCACGACCCGCCGCGGCAGCGGCGAAGTCGTCGGACCTGGCCGGCGCGGTGACAGCCGACACCGTCACGCTGGAAGCCTTGCCGCTGTACAGGACCACGCGCGACTCGATGGTCGACGTGGTCACCGGCAGGGTCACCGGCTGCGTCGCGGACGTCTCGTACCACTCGGTCCACTGGCCGTCCGCGCGCAGGCCCCGCACGTCCACGACGCCGTCGCCGGTCACCGCCGCCGTGACCGCGTTGGCCGGACGGGCGAGTCTGTGCGTGCCGAGCTGGACGAGGCCGATCTTCGGCGACCCGCCCCACGAGACGGAGCGGCCGCTGACGTCGGCCGTCCACTCGTTCGAGGCGGGTTCCGCCTGAGCGGGAGACGCCAGTCCGGCCACCAGCGCGGCGCCGGCGACCAGCGGTAACAGGTAGCGCATGAGAACCCCCATCGCTAACGCGCACGGCCAGGATTCCGCGCGCTTCGCGGGGAGAGTTGCCCTCAGCGGTAAAGGTTCACCTAAAGGGTCACCCGAAGGAGTCGGCGACGGCCGCCCTGTCGACCTTTCCCGGTCCCCGCAACGGCAGCTCGGAGACGAACCGCACCAGCTTCGGCGTCGCGGCCCTGCCCACGGCGTCCACCACGACGGCCTTCAGCTCGTCGAGAGACGGCTCCGCACCCCGTGCGACGACGGCCGCCGCGACGACCTGGCCCCACTCGTCGTCGGGCACGCCGACGACACACGCCTCCAGGACGCCCTCCACGGTCGCCAGAGCCCGTTCCACCAGCACCGGAGGCACCTTCTCGCCGCCCGTGACGATCACGTCGTCCGCGCGGCCCAGCACCTCCAGCCGC
Source organism: Lentzea sp. (assembly GCF_035525475.1). GTDB lineage: Bacteria > Actinomycetota > Actinomycetes > Mycobacteriales > Pseudonocardiaceae > Lentzea. Next base: position 35,348 of record NZ_DATLEC010000118.1, read on the forward strand.
CCGTCGCGCAGCCGCCCGAGATCACCCGTGCGGAACCACTCGCCGAACGGCTCCGCGTCGCCGCGGTAACCCAGCGCCAGCACGGGTCCGCTGATCTCGATCAGGTCGTCGGTGCGCACCAGCACGTCCCGCAACGGCTCGCCGTCGTACACGCACCCACCGGCCGTCTCACTCATGCCGTACGTCGTGACGACCTGCACGCCGAGCGCGCGCGCCTGTTCGAGGAGCTTCGGCGGGGTGGCGGCCCCGCCGATCAGCACGCCGTCGAACTGCCGCAACGCCTCCAGGCCCGGCCCCTCGCCGACGGCGAGCCGGGAGAGCTGCGTCGGCACGAGCGCGGTGTAGTGGCGTCCCGGCTGGGTGAGCACCGGCCGTGCGGCCTGCGCGAACCCCATGGCGCGGAAGCCGTCCGACAGGTCGAGCACGCCGGGGCTGGTGCCCGCGATGATCGACCGCACGAGCACCTGCACGCCCGCGATGTGGTTCGTGGGCAACGCGAGCAGCCACGTGCCGGGCCCGCCAAGCCGTTCGTGCGTGGCGTGCGCCGACGAGGTCAGCGCGTCGGCGTCGAGCAGCACGGTCTTGGGCTCGCCCGTCGACCCCGAGGTGGGCACGCCGAGCACGGCGCGTTCCTCCCAGCCCCGCAGAGGACCGTCGACCAGGGGTTCGCCGCCGCCGAGCGCCGCGCGCAGTTCGTCGAGCATGTCTTCGCCGATCAGGAGTGGGCCGATCAGAAGTAGTACGGGTAGTTCGACCAGTCGGGGGCGCGCTTCTCCAGGAACGCGTCGCGGCCCTCGACGGCCTCGTCGGTCATGTACGCGAGACGGGTCGTCTCCCCGGCGAAGATCTGCTGTCCCACCAGACCGTCGTCGATCAGGTTGAACGCGTACTTCAGCATCCGCTGGGCGGTCGGCGACTTGCCGTTGATCTCCCGCGCCCACTCCAGCGCCGTGGTCTCCAGCTCGGCGTGCGGCACGACGGCGTTGACGGCGCCCATCTCGTGCATCTCCCGGGCGGAGTAGGTGCGGCCGAGGAAGAAGATCTCGCGGGCGAACTTCTGCCCGACCTGCCGCGCGAGGTAGGCCGACCCGTAGCCGCCGTCGAACGAGCCGACGTCCGCGTCGGTCTGCTTGAACTTCGCGTGCTCCTCGCTGGCGATCGTGAGATCGCACACGACGTGCAGGCTGTGCCCGCCGCCGGCCGCCCAGCCCGGCACGACCGCGATGACGACCTTGGGCATGAACCTGATCAACCGCTGGCACTCCAAGATGTGCAGCCGCCCCGCCCGCGCCGGGTCCACGCTCTCCGCCGTCTCACCGGAGGCGTACTGGTAGCCGCTGCGACCACGAATCCGCTGGTCACCACCACTGCAGAAGGCCCAGCCGCCGTCCTTGGCGCTCGGGCCGTTGCCGGTCAGCAGCACGCAGCCGACGTCGGACGACATCCGCGCGTGGTCGAGCGCCCGGTACAGCTCGTCCACGGTGTGCGGCCGGAACGCGTTGCGCACCTCCGGCCGGTTGAACGCGATGCGGACCGTGCCCTGGTCGAGCGCGCGGTGGTAGGTGATGTCGGTGAAGTCGAAGCCCTCGATCGGCTTCCACAGCGACGGGTCGAAGAGCTCCTGATCTGCCACAGGTCGAGACTCTAGGCCGCCATCCCGTGGACCAGCGAAGACCCTCTCAGCGCGGTCCGGTGACAATGGGGGGATGAACGGGGCAACCGAGCAGGCGCGGCTGATCGTCGACGAGCTGGTCCGCAACGGCGTGCGCCACGCCGTGCTGTGCCCCGGCTCGCGCAACGCCCCGCTGTCGTTCGCACTGCACCAGGCCGAGCAGAAGGGCCTGCTCACGGTGCACGTGCGCATCGACGAGCGCAGCGCGGGGTTCCTCGCGCTCGGCCTCGCGAAGACGGGCACGCCCGCGGTCGTCACCTGCACGAGCGGCACCGCCGTGGTGAACCTGCACCCCGCCGTGGTCGAGGCCCAGCTGACCGGCGTCCCGCTGATCGCGCTGACCGCCGACCGCCCGGTCGACCTCTACCGCACCGGCGCCAGCCAGACGATCAACCAGTACGACGTCCTCGGCATCCCCACGCTGCACATGCCGGAGGGCGCCGACGAGCCGACCACGCGCGCGTTGGTCTGCCGTGCGATCGCGACCGACGGCCCGTCGCACGTCAACGTGCCCTTCCGGCCGCCGCTGACGCCGTCCGACGAGGCGTGGCCGTCCTCGGGCCGTGGCGGGCCGTGGACTGACACGGACCGCGCGTTCACCGTCGAGACCCGGCCGTCGGACCTGCCCGCCCGCACGCTCGTGCTGCTCGGCGACGACCGTCCGGAGCGGGTGCTGAAGGCGTCGGCGCTGGGCTGGCCGGTGATCGCCGAACCGACCGCGCCCGGTGGCCTGCGCCACGGGTCGTTGCTGCTCAACGCGGGCCTGCCGGAGCACCTGCGGCCCGACGCCGTGCTGGTCGTGGGACGCGTGACGCTCTCCAGGGGCCAGCAGACGCTGCTCAAGGACACCGAGGTCGTGCACGCCGTCGGAGACCAGGCCGCGTGGCCGGACGTGCCCTTCACCGCCACCCGCGCGTCGACCTGGCTGCCCGAACCGGCAACGCTCGACGGCGAGTGGCCGCAGGCGTGGCAGAGCGCGGTGAAGAGCGTGAGCGCGGCTGTGGACGACCTGCTGGACGCCGAGCCGTGGCCGACCGGTCTGCACGTCGCCCGCGACCTCACGCAGGCGGTGCCGGCGGGCTCGCTGCTGTTCGTCGGCTCGTCCAACCCGATCCGCGACGTCGACTTCGCGGGCGAACGGCGTCCGGACGTCACGGTGCACGCCAACCGGGGTGCGGCGGGCATCGACGGGAGCGTGTCCACGGCCATCGGGCTGGCCCTGGACCACGGGGGACCGGCGTACGCGCTGATGGGCGACCTGACGTTCCTGCACGACAGCAACGGCCTGATGGCCGACCACCGGCCGGACCTCACGATCGTCGTGCTCAACGACGACGGGGGCGGGATCTTTTCATTGCTGGAACAAGGCGCTCCGAAGTACGACCGCGGTTTCGAGCGCATTTTCGGCACACCGCACGGGACTGATCTGACCGCTTTGTGCGCGGGCTACCGAATTCGGCACTCCGTTGTGAACGACGAGGAGGAGTTCCGTAGCGCACTTGCGTCACCCGAGGGCCTCCAAGTGGTCGAAGTGCAGGCAAAACGCTCTCACCTGCGCTCGTTGCACGACCGTCTCAAGTCGACGGTGTCAATCGTTTTCAGCAGGTAGGAAACATACGTAAGTCGGTTGGCGGGACTTGATCGTGTGGATAGCGTCCGCCGCATGTCGATCAGATCCAAGGCGACGGCCGCGGTGGCGTCCGCGGCCGCGATGACGCTCTTCGCGGGGACGGCGCTGGCGGCGTCTCCTGGTGCTCCCGGCGCCGGTGATCCGTACTTCCCGACCTACGGCAACGGCGGATACGACGTCTCCCACTACGACATCAGGCTCAACTACAACCCGAACGGCGACCAGCTGTCGGGCACCACGACGATCCTGGCGAAGGCGACCCAGGACCTCACCCAGTTCAACCTGGACTTCCTGCTCCGGGTGAAGTCGGTGCGCATCAACAACGTGCCGGCCTCGTTCGTCTCGGACCAGGGCGAGCTGACCCTCACCCCGCGCGGCGGCGTCCGCAAGGGCCAGGACCTGACGATCGTCGTCACCTACGCCGACTCGCCGTCGACGGTGAAGGACCGCAACGGCTTCACGGCGTGGACCAAGACCACCGACGGCGCCCTGGCCATCGGTGAGCCGGAGATCGCCTCCTGGTGGTTCCCGTCGAACGACCACCCGACCGACAAGGCCACCTTCGACGTCAACGTCGCCGTCCCGAACGGCGTCGAGGCGATCTCGAACGGCACCTTCGCCGGCACGACGCGCCAGATCAACGGCTACACCCGCTGGAACTGGCGCAGCACCAAGCCGCAGGCGACCTACCTGACGTTCCTGACCATCGGTCAGTTCGAGATCCGCCAGTCGACCTCGCCGTCGGGCCAGCCCCTGGTCAACGCCTACTCCGAGCGCCTGGGCGAGAACGCCGACGCGGCCCGCGCCAGCGTCGAGCGCACGCCGGAGGTCATCGAGTTCCTGTCGGAGAACGTCGGCCCGTACCCGTTCGAGGCGCAGGGCGGCGTGGTCACCCCGAACCTCGGCTACGCGCTCGAGAACCAGACCCGCCCGAACTACGACACGGCGTTCTTCCGCCGCGGCGCCAACACCTACGTGGTGGCGCACGAGCTGGGCCACCAGTGGTTCGGCGACTCGGTGTCGGTGCACCACTGGCGCGACATCTGGCTGAACGAGGGCTTCGCGTCGTACATGGAGTTCCTGTGGTCCGAGCACATCGGTGAGGGCACGGCCCAGGAGAACGCGGACTTCACCTACGACCTCTACCCGGCCGACGACCCGTTCTGGAACGTCCTGCCCGGCGACCCCGGTGCCGGCAGCGTCTTCGACGGCGCCGTGTACGACCGGGGAGCCCTGGCCGTCCACGCGCTGCGAGTGGCCGTGGGCGATGAGAAGTTCTTCGAGATCCTGCGCACCTGGACCGCCGAGAAGAAGTACTCCGACGCCACGGTCGAGGAGTTCATCGCGCTGTCGGAGCGGGTGTCGGGGCAGCAGCTCGACCAGCTGTTCCAGACGTGGCTGTTCACGAAGGGCAAGCCGGATCAGGCTCCCGGCCGTGCCACGGACGTGGCCGTCAAGTCGGTGTCGGTGAAGGCCGAGCCCAAGTCCCGCGCCAAGATCGCGCTGACGCACCAGCTGCTGGACGCGCACAGGTAACTCGGTAGCGGACCAGGCCGGTGACGAGCACGATCAACGGGTGCAAACTCGTGTCGCGCTCGTCACCGGCGCCGGTTCCGGAATCGGTGCCGGAACAGCTCAAGCCCTGGCAGCTCTCGGACACCGGGTCGCGGTGGTCGACCGGGCCGACCAGGCCCACGCCGTGGCCGAGCAGATCACCGCATCAGGCGGGACGGCTCTGGCGGTGCTCGCGGACATCAGCGATCCCGACGCCGTCACGCGAGCCGTCGACGAGGTGACAGCCCGGCTGGGCCAGGTCGGGATCCTGGTCAACAACGCCGGTTTCGCCAGGGACAACATGGTCCTGGACATGCCGCTGGCCGACTGGGACGCCGTGATGGCCACCCACCTGCGCGGCGCCTTCCTGATGGTGAAGGCCACCGCGCCGGCCATGCGCGACGCCGGCTGGGGCCGCATCGTCAACATCTCCAGCATCTCCGCGCTGGTCGACGACGACCGCGCCAACTACGTCGCCGCCAAGGCGGGCCTGGAAGGCTTCACCCGCGCCACAGCGCTCGACCTCGCGCCGTTCGGCATCACCGTGAACGCGATCGGCCCCGGCGTGGTGGTGACCGAGATGACCAAGGTGTCCGCCGCCCGTGCGGGCCGCACGCTCGACGAGCACATCGAGGTGCAACGGAAGTCGATTCCGCGAGGCCGCGTTGGCACGCCACATGACATCGCACGCGCCGTGCTGTTCTTCGCGGCAGAGGATGCCGACTACGTGACCGGGCAGGTCATGTACGTCAGTGGCGGGCCTCACGGCTGAGCAGGACGTCTACAGCCCTTCGAGGGCCTCGCGCATGGGCCGCATCTTCGCGTGCGCCTCCTGCACCTCGATGTCAGGATCCGAGTCGGCCACCAGCCCGCACCCGGCGAACAACCGCGCCGTCGACCCCGAGATCTGCGCGCACCGCAGAGCGATCCCGAGCTCCCCGTCCCCGTTGCCGTCGATCCACCCGACCGGCCCGGCGTACCGGCCGCGGTCCATCCCCTCCAGCTGCGAGATCAGCTGGTTCGCGTCGAGCCGGGGCGTCCCGCCCACGGCGGCTGTCGGGTGCACGGCCGACCCGAGGCGCAGTAACGACACCGGGGACTCCAGGGTGCCGATCACGTCGCTGGACAGGTGCGACACGTTCGGCAGTCGCAGGACCGAGGGCCCCTCGACCGACATGGTCGTGCAAAAGGGCCGCAACGTGTCCGCCAGCGACCGGATCGCGTAGTCGTGCTCTTCGAGGTTCTTCTCGGAGGACATCAACGCCGCCGCGAGGTCCTCGCTGGAGACTCCGTCATGCGGCCACGTGGTCCCGGCCAGCACTCGTGAGTCCACGACCGACCCGGTGCGTCGCAGCAGCAGCTCTGGCGTAGCGCCGACGAGTCCGTCGACCGCGTACGCCCAGCACTCCGGATAACGCCGGGCCAGCCCCTGCAACACGAACCGCTGGTCCAGCGGGCGGTCCGTCACCGCCACCAGGTCGTGCGCCAGGACGACCTTGTCCAGCTCCCCGGACCGCATCCTGGCGACGGCCGTGCGCACCGCCTCGCGGTACCGCGTGACCGGCAGCTGGCCGTTCGCGTACCGGACCGTCGACGGCCGCGTCAGCGGCTCGACGAAAGGGGAGGGGTCCGAGGCGCCGATCGTGGTGACCCACTGCTCGCCGTTGCGGCGGCCGACCACGACCTCCGGCACGATCAGCACCGAGTGGCCGGGGGAGTCGGCGAAGGCCATCGACACGAACGCAACGGGGCCGCTGCCCGGCACGCCCAGCTCGTCGTCGACGTCGAGGTGCGAGACGAACTCCTGCCACCACTTGTCGGCCTGCGCGAAGCGGTCGGGGCCGCTGACCTCCAGTCGCGCCGCCTCGCCCCAGCCGACCAGGCCCGACCCGTCGCGCACCCAGGCGAGCGAGTGCTCCGGGGTCGGCAGCAGGCCGAGCAGGTCGCCGGCGGTGTCCCGGCTCGACCGAACGCGGATCCGCTGCCGTGCTCGCGATGTGGGTGCTGAGGTCACGCTCTCGACTGTATGGACCTCGACCTGAAAGTGCGGCACCCGCCCGGCTCTAGACTTCTCAGTTGTGGTGGAGGACGCAGTGACCAAGCCGCCGCCCGGCGTACGCGTCCGCCGAGCGGTTTGTCGTGCACTACTCGTCGCGGGAGGCGTGGTCACGCTCGTGTGCGTGCTGCTCCCCATCGCCTGCTGGCGTGACGACGTGGCCATCGAGAAGCACCTGGGGCAGGCGGTCGCCCAGGTCGACTCCGTCGCCTTCAACCGGACCGTTGTGCGCTATGCCACACCGGACGGGCGCGTGATCATCCCCTCCCAGGGCGTGCTCTACCCGTCGGGGCTCTCCGAGGGGGACAACGTCCGGGTCGAGTACGACCAGACGAACCCCGAACTGGTGCGCGTGGCCGGCCGGACGGCGACGCTGAGCCTGTTGCCCGTCGGAACCTTCCTCGTGTCCGTCTGGATCGCCATCGCCGCCGTTGTGACAGTTCTACGCAGATTCGGCACTCAGGTGTAACATCGAGGTCATGGCGGATGACCTGGAGCTTCGCTTCGAGCGCACCGTGCAGGCGGAAGCGCGCATCGAGCCGCGCGACTGGATGCCCGACGGCTACCGCAAGACACTGATCCGGCAGATCGCCCAGCACGCGCACTCCGAGATCATCGGCATGCAGCCGGAGGGCAACTGGATCAGCCGCGCGCCCTCGTTGCGCCGCAAGGCGATCCTGCTGGCGAAGGTGCAGGACGAGGCGGGCCACGGCCTGTACCTGTACTCGGCGACCGAGACGCTCGGCGCCGACCGCGAGGACCTGACGACCAAGCTCATCGAGGGCCGCCAGAAGTACTCGTCGATCTTCAACTACCCGACGCTCACGTTCGCCGACGTCGGTGTCATCGGCTGGCTGGTCGACGGCGCCGCGATCTGCAACCAGGTGCCGTTGTGCCGCACGTCCTACGGGCCGTACGCGCGCGCCATGATCCGCATCTGCAAGGAGGAGTCGTTCCACCAGCGTCAGGGCTACGAGCTGCTCATGACGATGATGCGCGGCACCCAGCAGCAGCGCGACATGGTGCAGGACTCGGTCAACCGCTGGTGGTGGCCGGCACTGATGATGTTCGGCCCGCCGGACGCGGAGTCCACGAACACCGAGCAGTCCATGGCGTGGCGCATCAAGCGCGACACCAACGACGAGCTGCGGCAGAAGTTCGTGAACATGAGCGTGCCGCAGGCCGAGGCGCTCGGCGTGACGTTCCCCGATCCCGAGCTCAGGTGGAACGAGGAACGCGAGCAGTACGACTTCGGTCAGCCGGACTGGGACGAGTTCTGGCAGGTCGTCAAGGGTGGCGGCGTCTGCAACGAGCAGCGCGTCGCGCACCGCCGCAAGGCCCACGAGGACGGCTCGTGGGTCCGTGAGGCCGCCGCGGCGCACGCCGCCAAGCACGCCGTCGCGAAGGAAGGTGCCGCGTGAGCACGTCTTGGCCGTTGTGGGAAGTGTTCGTGCGCGGCAAGCGCGGCCTGAACCACGTGCACGTCGGTTCGCTGCACGCACCGGACGCCGAGATGGCGCTGCGCAACGCGCGTGACGTCTACACGCGCCGCAACGAGGGCGTGTCGATCTGGGTCGTGCCCGCGACCGAGATCACGGCCTCCTCGCCGGACGAGAAGGACCCGTTCTTCGCGCCGTCCGGCGACAAGGTCTACCGGCACCCGACGTTCTACGCGATCCCCGAGGACGTGCCGCACCTATGAGCTTCGACAACGCTTACGAGTCGCTCCTCGGGCACGAGGACGCGCACTGGGCGTTCGGGACGGGCTTCTCCGAGCCCCTCGCCGGCGTCAACCGCGAGTTCCCGGCGGGCGTCGACAAGGACGCCCTCGCCGCTTACTGCCTGATGCTCGGCGACGACGCGCTGATCTTCTCGCAGCGGCTCTCGGAGTGGTGCTCGCGCGCTCCCGAGCTGGAAGAGGACATCGCGCTCGCCAACATCGCCCTCGACCTGCTCGGCCAGGCCCGCATGCTGCTCACGCGCGCCGGCGAGGTGCTGGGCCGTGACGAGGACTCGCTCGCGTACCTGCGCGACGAGCGCGAGTTCCGCAACGTGCACCTGGCCGAGATCGACTGCGGTCCCGGCCCCGGCGGCGACTTCGGTACGACCATCGCGCGCCTGCTGGTGTTCTCCTCGTGGCGCCTGGCTCTGTTCTCGCACTTGCGCGGCTCGGCCGACCCGGTGCTCGCGGCCATCGCGGAGAAGGGCCTGAAGGAACTGGCCTACCACCGCGACCACGCCGCCCAGTGGACCGTTCGCCTCGGCGACGGCACCGACGAGTCGCACCGCCGCATGCAGGCGGGCCTGGAACGCGTGTGGCCGTTCGTGGACGAGCTGTTCGCGACGCACCAGGTCGAGACCGCCCTGACCGGTGTCGCGGTGGACCCGGCGTCGTTGCGGTCCGAAGTGGACGGTGTGCTGGAGGCTGTTCTGAGCGCCGCCGGTCTCACGCGTCCCGCGGACACCCGTGCCGCGCGTGTCGCGGGCATGGCCGGTCGCGACGGCGTGCACACCGAGGCCATGGGCTACCTGCTGGCCGAGATGCAGCACCTGCACCGCTCGCTGCCGGGAGCGGTCTGGTGACGACGGCACTGGAGATCGCGTCGGCCGTGCGGGATCCGGAGCTCCCGGTCCTCACGCTCGCGGACCTCGGCGTGCTCCGCGAGGTCTCCGTTGAGGACGGTCGCGTCGTCGTCACCATCACCCCGACCTACTCCGGCTGCCCCGCGATCGACGAGATGGGCGCCGACCTGCGCCGTTCGCTGCTGGGCGCGGGCTTCTCCGACGTCGAGGTGCGCCTGTCGCTCTCGCCGGCCTGGACGACGGACTGGATCAGCTCGGAAGGCCGCTCGAAGCTGGCCGCCGCGGGCATCGCGCCGCCGTCCCGCATCGGCCCCTCGGTCGCCGGCCCGGTCCCGCTGAACCTCGTGCCGCCGTCGCGCCAGGTCTCCTGCCCGCAGTGCGGCTCGCCGAACACGTCCGAGATTTCCCGGTTCGGCTCGACGGCGTGCAAGGCCCTGCGCCGCTGCAACGCCTGCGCCGAACCGTTCGAGCACGTCAAGGAGATCTGAGTTGTCGCGCAGAGCCGCCTTCCACAAGCTGACGGTCGCCGGCGTCGACCGCCTCTGCGACGACGCCGTGGCCGTCACGTTCGACGTGCCGGCGGACCTGGCGGACGAGTTCGCCTTCACCGCGGGCCAGTACCTGACCCTGCGCCGGGGCGACGAACGCCGCTCGTACTCGATCTGCGCCCCGGCGGGCGCCGCACCGCGCATCGGCGTGCGCCGAGTCGACGGCGGCCAGTTCTCGACGTGGCTGGTAGACCGCCTGGTCCCCGGTGACGTGGTCGAGGTCCTGCCGCCACTGGGCAAGTTCACCCCGACCGGCACCGGCACCCACCACGGCCTGGTCGTCGCGGGCTCCGGCATCACCCCGGCCCTGTCGATCGCCGCGACCGTCCTGGCCACCGGCGCACGGGTGACCCTGCTGTACGGCAACCGCAGCACCAACACGGTGATGTTCGCCGACGAGCTGGCCGACCTGAAGGACCGCTACCCGGCGACGTTCCAGCTGATCCACGTCCTGTCCCGCGAACCACGAGACGTGGAACTGTTCACCGGCCGCCTGACCGCCGCGAAGCTGACGGCCCTGTTCGGCTCCGTCGTGCCGTTCGACGCCATCGACGAGTGGTGGCTCTGCGGCCCGTACGAGATGGTCCAGGACGCCACGGCCGTGCTGCGGGATCGCGGCGTCGCTTCCGACCGCGTGCACCACGAACTCTTCTACGTGGACGCCCCACCACCCCCACCGCGCCGCGCAGAGGCCGTGGTGGACGCCGCCGCGACCGTGACGGTCGTGCTGGACGGCAAGTCGACCACCCTGCCGCTCCCGGCGGACGAACCGATCCTGGACGCGGCCCAGCGCGTGCGCGCCGACCTGCCCTTCGCCTGCAAGGGCGGGGTGTGCGGCACGTGCCGCGCGTTGGTGACCGAGGGCAGCGTCGAGATGAGGCGCAACTACGCGCTCGACGAGTCGGAGGTGGCGGCCGGGTTCGTGCTGACGTGCCAGGCGCTGCCGACCAG
>NZ_DATLEC010000122.1:0-12574 GCF_035525475.1 Lentzea sp.
CGGCGCCTCACCTGATCGGCTCCTGTAGCGCCTGCTCGGGCTCGCAGTCTCCTGGGTCTGCCCCAGGCCCCAAGCGGGCGGTCCGCAAGCCCTCAGCGGGGCTGTGGCGTGTCAGGAAGCGCACGTCACGGCGTCCGTGCCGTCGGCGTGCGCGGGTTAGTGTTGGCAGGTGGGCAACGACATCTCCTTCCCGCGCCAGCACGCGCGCACCCAGCGGTTCACCGTCGGCGCACCGAGGACCTTCTCGGTGTCGGCGGACGGGGCCCGTGTCTTCTTCCTGCGCCCGGCCACGGCCACGAGCCGTGCGAACGGGCTGTGGGAGCTGAACACGTCCACCGGCGTCGAAAGGCTGCTCGCCGACCCGGCGGCGCTGCTGACCGACTCGGAGGACCTGCCTCCCGAGGAGAAGGCGCGCCGTGAGCGCACGCGCGAGTCCGGCGCGGGCCTCGTCGGGTACGCGCTGTCGGCGGACGCGAGCGTGGCGTCGTTCGCGCTGTCCGGGCGGCTGTTCGTGGCCGACCTGGTGAACGGTGCCGTGCGCGAGCTGCCGACCGAGGGCGGGGTCATCGACCCGCGCGTCGACCCGACGGGCGAGCGGGTGGCCTACGTCGCCCGCGGCACGTTGCGGGTGGTCGAGCTCGACTCGGGCGAGGACTACGCCGTCGCCGAGCCGGACGGTGAGGACGTGACGTTCGGCCTCGCCGAGTTCATCGCGGCCGAGGAGATGTCGCGCTACCGCGGCTACTGGTGGGAGCCGGGCGGCCAGCGCCTCATCGCCGCGCGCGTGAACAACGCCGAGGTGCAGCGCTGGTACATCGCCGACCCGGCCAACCCCGGCACGGCGGCCACCGAGATCGCCTACCCGTCGGCGGGCACGCCCAACGCCACCGTGTCGCTGCACGTGGTGTCGCTGGACGGCACCTTCGTGCCGGTGCTGGTGGAGTTCGACTACCTCAACGACGTGCACTGGTCGTCCGGCGGCGCTCCGCTCATCACGACGCAGACCCGCGACCAGCGCACCCGGACGATCTACTCGCTGTCCCCCGAGACCGGCGCGGTCACCGAGCTCGCCGTCGAGACCGACCCGACGTGGCTGGAGGTCACCGACGGGGCACCGGCGTGGACGCCGGACGGGCGCCTCGTGCGGATCGTGGGCGAGGGCGACGAGTACGCGCTGAAGGTCGGCGACGACGTGCTCACCAGCGGCCTGCAGGTGCGCAGGGTGCTCGACATCGCCGACGACTCGATCCTGATCAGCGCGTCGGAAGAGGACCCGACCCAGACGCACGTCTACTCGGTCGGCGCCACGCCCGAAAGGATGTCCACTGAGGACGGTGTGAACTCCGCCGCTCGCGGCGGTGGAACGCTTGTGCTGCTTTCGGCCACTGTGGACGGGTTCGGCACGAAGGTCACCGTCGGAGACCACGTGATCGAGTCGTACGCGGACACGCCGGTGATCAAGGCGTCCCCGCGCCTGCTGACGCTGGGCGAGCGCTCCATCCGCGCCGCGCTGCTGCTGCCGTCCGGCCACGTGCCGGGCACGAAGCTCCCGGTGCTGATGGACCCGTACGGCGGTCCGCACGCCCAGCGGGTCATGTCGGCGCAGAACATCTACCTGACCTCGCAGTGGCTGGCCGACCAGGGCTTCGCGGTCCTCGTCGCCGACGGCCGGGGCACCCCTGGCCGCGGTCTGGCGTGGGAGCGCGCGATCGCGTTCGACTTCGCCGGCGCCACGCTGGAGGACCAGGTCGACGCCCTGCACGCGGCCGCGGCCGTCGAGCCGGACCTCGACCTCACGAGGGTCGCGATCCGCGGCTGGTCCTACGGCGGCTACCTGGCGGCGCTGGCCGTCCTGCGCCGCCCGGACGTCTTCCACGCGAGCATCGCGGGCGCCCCGGTCACCGACTGGCGCCTCTACGACACCCACTACACCGAGCGCTACCTGGGCGACCCCGCCGAGAAGCCCGAGGTCTACGACTCGAACTCCCTCATCGCCGACGCGGACAAGCTCTCCCGCCCGCTGATGATCATCCACGGCCTCGCCGACGACAACGTGGTGGCCGCGCACTCCCTGCGCCTGTCCAGCGCGCTGCTCGCCGCCGGCCGCCCGCACACCGTGCTGCCGCTCTCGGGCGTCACGCACATGACCCCGCAGGAGCAGGTCGCCGAGAACCTGCTCCTGCTGCAGGTCGACTTCCTGAAGCAGTCGCTCGGCTGACGGAGGGTGGTATCGGCGGGTCCTGGTTGTCCCGCCGGGTCCGGATCATGCTGAGCGCGTGGAACGGAACGATCTGGCGGGCTTCCTCCGGCGTCGGCGCGCTGCTCCAGCCGGGGGACGTCGGTGTCCCGGCAGGAGGGCGGCGCCGGACGCCGGGGCTCCGCCGCTTCGAGCTCGCCCAGCTCGCCGGGATGTCACCGGACTACTACGCCAGGATCGAGCAGGGCCGTGGACCGCGGCCGTCGGTCCCGGTCCTCACGGCGCTGGCTCGCGCACTGCGGCTGACCGCCGACGAGCGCGACCACCTGTTCCGCCTCGCCGGTCACCTTGCCCCGCCCTGCGTCGGTGGTGACGAGCACGTCAGCCGCGGTCTCCTCAGGCTGCTGGACGGCGTGCGGGGCCTGCCCGCGTTGATCGCCACCGACCTGAACGTCGTGCTCGTCCAGAACCCGATGGCGGACGCGCTGCTGGGGGAGCCGGCCCGTTCGCGCGGCCTCGCCCGCAGCTGCACCTACCGGTGGTTCACCGATCCGGCGATGCGCGGACGTCATCCCGCCGAGGACCACGAGCACGAGAGCCGGGCTCTGGTGGACGACCTGCGGGCGACCATGTCGGCCCGGCCGACCGCGGCGAGCGAGCTGGTCGAGGCGTTGCGCGCGGAAAGCGCCGAGTTCGCCGAGCTGTGGGCACAACACGACGTCGCGGTCCGCCGCAGCGACCGCAAACGCTTCCTGCACCCCGCGCTCGGGCTCGTCGAGCTCGACTTCGACGTCCTGGCGACGGCCCGGCAGGACCAGCGCCTGATCGTGTACTCACCCGCGCCGGGCAGCGCCGCGGTCTCACAGCTGGAGCTCTTGGCCGTGCTCGGCCAGGAGTCCTTCGCCGGTTAGTTCAGGAGAAGAACCATGCCCCTCCGCCGAACGGCCGGGCTGTGGCGGTACGCCGCCACGTTCGGCCTCGTCGCCATGCTCACCACGACCCCCGCGGCCTCGGCCGCTCCGTCGCACCACCACGGCACGCGCCTGGGGAACGTGCGCGTTCTCGCCCACTTCGACCGGGCCGCGGGCCAGGCGGCCGAGAGCATCGCCCTGGAACCCGGCGGCAGCGTGGTCGTCGGCATGATCCCGGCCCGCCAGGTGGTGCGGGTCACCCGGGACGGGTCCGTCCAGGTGCTCGTCACCATGCCGCTACCGCCGGGTGGCGGGGGCACCACCCCGGAGGTCGGGATTCCTGTCGTCACCGGGGTCGCCCGCTCGGCCACGGGCGCCGTGTACTTCCTCTACCCCTCCGGGCAGGGTGGGCTGACCGGGATCTGGCAGGTTCACCGCTCCGGTGAGCCCCGGCTCGTCGTGCCGCTGCCCGCAGACACCTTCCCGAACGCGCTGGTCGTCGACGGCGACCGTTTCCTGGTCACCGACTCCACCGGCGGACGCATCTGGCAGGCGCCGCTGCACGGCGGCGAGGCCTCCGTGTGGTCGGCGGACCCCGCCCTGGCCCCCGTCGGCTTCTTCGGCGTCAACGGCATGAAGATCCACGACGGCGCCGTGTGGGCGAGCAACTCCGATCGCGGCACCATCGTCCGCATCCCGATCGACCGGGGCCGCCCCGGTCGTGCCGAGGTCAGGGCCACGGGGCTCGAGGGCGTCGACGACTTCGACTTCACCGGTCGCGGCACCGAGATCCTCGCCGCGGTCAACCAGGCCGGTGAGCTCGTGCGAGTAGGCGCGGACGGTACCCGGGAGACCCTGTTGGACGCCGACGACGGCATGCAGGGGACGACGGCCGTTGTGGTGCGTGGAAACCGTGCTTACATCACCAACGGCGCCAACCTGGCGGGCAACGACTCGAACCTGATGCTCGCGGAGCTGCGGAGATGACCGTTGTCCACCATGGACGGCGAAAGGGGCGCCTCCCCGCAGGAAGACGCCCCTTTCAGCGAGAAACCCGACTCAGGCCAGTGACTGCCGCACCCGGTAGGGCGGAATGCTGTTGCCCACCAGCGCCAGGTCGTCGATCGACTCCGGCTGGTAGCCGGCCGTCTCCAACCGCTCGACCATGAGCGCCGTCGGGTCCTCGACGACGTCCGCGCGGCCGAACAGGTACGCCCACTCGTGCTCGTCGGAGCCGTAGTAGGCGACCGTGTCGAACACCTCGTTGAACCGCTGCCAGGAGCGGATCAGCGTGGTGTTGCGCCACATGGTCTGGCAGCCGGACTGGTTCACGACGACGCCGCCGGGACGCAGCAGCGCCTTGCACATGCGCAGGAAGTCGGCGCCGTACAGGCGGTTGTGCTGCGCCTCCTCCTCGCGCTCGTCGGGCAGGTCCACCAGCACGATGTCGTACTTCTCCGACGTCGTGCGGATGTACTCGAACCCGTCGATGTACTGCACGCGGATAGGACCGTCACCCTTCTCGGCGGCGGCCAGTTCCTCGAGCGTGTAGCCGTACGGCAGGTGCTCCGCGCACAGCTTCACGGCCTGCTCGTCGATGTCGATGTGGTCGACGACCGACGCACCGTGCTGAACGGCCATCTGGCACACGACACCCTCGGAGGAGCCGATGACCAGCACGCGCTCGACGGTGTCGGCCAGCAGCAGCGCCGGCACCATCAGGGCCTCGTGGTAGGTCAGCTGGCTGAACTCCGTCGACTGGCGGTCGTCGTCGCAGAACAGCGACACGCCCTGGGCCGTGCGGGCGATCACCAGGTGCTGGAAGTCGGTCTTGGTGTCGACCAGCACCTCGTCCACGCGCCAGTGGCGGGTCATGCCCTCGGCGAGCGGCTCGTTGATGGTGTTCACGCGGCGTGCTCCTTGATGCCACGGGTGACGAGGTCCGTGCTCACGTGAGCGGCGCCCAGAGCGTCAGCGAGTAGCTGAACGGCCAGCGCGGGTTTCGCACGAGTACCGCAGGTGAACACGTCGACGAACACCGAACCCACTTCGGGGTAGGTGTGGATCGACGCATGGGACTCCGACAGCAGGGCCAGCACGGTGACTCCTTGGGGATCGAACTTCTTGGAGATCACCTCCAGCACAGTCGCGTTGGCCTGCGTGAGAACCTCACCGAGGGCGTGCTTGAGGAACTGCTCGTCGTCGAGCAGATCGGCACTTACGCCCGAAAGCTCTGCAAGTACGTGCTGTCCCGCGAACAAACCGACGGTGTCCTCGGTCTGACAGGGCGCTTCGGACATCAATCACTCCAAACTATGTGAATTGCGACGACTCAGATGCAGTACGTGGCCAACGGCGGGAAGCCGTTGAAGCACACGGACGAATAGGAGGAGGTGTAGGCGCCGGCGTGGAGGATGTCCACGTGGTCGCCCGCACGCAGGTCGAGCGGCAGGTCGTAGCGGGTGTGCTGGTAGATGACGTCGTCCGCGTCGCACGTCGGACCGGCCAGCACGATCGGGCCCGTCTCACCGCCGTCGCGCGAGGTCCGCAGCCTGTACGCGATCGCCTCGCCCTCGGTCTCGGCGAGTCCCTGGTAGCGGCCGATGTCGATGTAGACCCAGCGGCGTTCGTCCGAATAGGACTTCCGTGACACGAGCACGACGGACGAGCGGATCATCCCGGCCTCCGCGGAGATCGCACGGCCGGGCTCGATCATCACCCGAGGGCGCACGGCGCCGAAGTGGCGCGCGATCGAAGCCTCGATGGCGGAGGAGAAGTCCTCGAGCGAAGGCGTGGATGCCTGGTACACGGTGGGAAGCCCGCCGCCGAGGTTGACCGTCGTCGTCTCGATGCCCTCCGCGCGCAGCTTCGCCGCGATCAGGGCGGCGTCGGCGATGCCGGAGTCCCAGCCCTCCACGGACAGCTGTTGCGAGCCCGCGTGGAACGCGACGCCAAGAGGAACGAGTCCCAACTCGTGCGCCAGCCGCAAGAGATCCGTCGCCATCTCCGGATCGCAACCGAACTTGTTGCCGAACGGGTACGTGGAACCCCTGCCGTGTACGAGAATCCGCACCAGCACGGACGAACCGGGCGCGTGCTCGGCGACGAACCGGACGTCCTGCTCGCTGTCGGACACGAACATCCGCACGCCGCGCGAGTGGGCGTACGCGATGTCGGCGGCCTTCTTGATGGGGTTGCTGTAGGAGATCGACGACGGCTCGGCACCGCGTGTCAGGCACAGGTCGATCTCCGCGGGCGATGCCACGTCGAAGTGCGCACCCTCGGCGACCAGCGTGCCGACCACGTCGGACTCGGGGTTCGACTTGACGGCGTAGAAGATGTCGACGGACGGCATGGCGGCGCGAATCGCCTGGTAGCGCTCGCGAATCGTCTCGAGGTCGATCACCAGACACGGTGTCGACGGGTTCTCCTGGTCCAGGAAACGCCGAATACGAGCCTCTGCCTCGTTGCGCCGATCAACGGCGAAGCTCTCGGTCATTTCCCCAGGAGTCCCCCTTCATCCGCCTCGCGTTCCGTACGCGGGCACGGCCATCCACTCTACGGCCTGGACACCGAAAGTGCGCAATCCCGCAGGGCCGAGTGTGATTTAGCCAGCAGAACGCAGCTCGATCATCGTGATGTCCGGGGGCGCTCCCACGCGCACGGGAGGACCCCAGAAACCCGCGCCACGACTGACGTACAGCCACGTGTCGTCCACCTTCGACAGCCCCGCGACACTGGGTTGCTGCACCGGCACGACGAAGTTGAACGGCACCATCTGTCCACCGTGTGTATGACCGGACAACTGGAGGTCGACGCCGTGTGAAGACGCGTCGCTCACCTGCACGGGCTGGTGCGCCAGCAGGACGACCGGGTTGTCCCGGTTCCGCCCGGTGAAAGCGCGGTCGAAGTCCGGGGCGTCGTCGTAGGACTTGCCGGTGACGTCGTTCACGCCGACGAGCTCGATGCCGCCGGCGACCGTCAACCCCTCGTTGCGCAACGGGTTCACGCCGAGCCTGTCCAGCTCCGCGATCCACTGCTCGTGCCCGGAGAAGTACTCGTGGTTGCCCGTCACGAAGAAGCTGCCGTGCTTGGACACCAGGTCACGCAACGGCGCCGCGGCCTCGCCCAGCTCGGCGACCGTGCCGTCCACCAGGTCGCCGACGATCGCGACGAGGTCGGCCTCCTGCTCGTTGATCATCCGCACGATCCGCTCGGTGTGCGAACGACCGAGCAGCGGGCCGAGGTGGATGTCGCTCACGACCGCGATCCGGAAGCCCGACAACGACGTCCGGAGCTTGTCCAGGGTCACCGGCACGGTCAGCAGCCTCGGGTCGCCCAGCGCCTGCGTCATGCCGTAACCGACCACGCCGCCCGCCGCGATGCCGGAGCCGATCGCGACCGACCGCGCGATGAACAGCCGGCGCGACGGGTCCGGCACGACCTCGGCGGCCTCGGCGGGGCCGGGACCCGCGCCGACGGGCACGGGCGCCGTCGTCGCGCGGCGGAGCAGGATCCGTCGCGGGATCTCCGCGACGCCGAGCGCGATCGCCAGGTAGAACAGCACGGCGAGCCACACGAACCCCGGCCAGGCGACGAACTTGGCCTGCTCCGGCGAGACACTGCGCGAGACGACCAGCGCGCTCATCAGCAGCAGGAACGCGCCGATGATCGCCACTGTGCCGACGCGGCGCCCGAGCGAGCGCGGCCGCGTCGTGTCCACGACCAGCCGCCGCCACAGGTACAGGTGGCCCAACGCGACCGGGACGCCGAGGAGCAAAAGGAAAATCACGACACCAGTATGCGTTTCGAAAAGAGCGTGCAACCCGCCAGGCCCCTCGTGGCGTGACTAACCCGGCACCGCAGAAGGGGGAGACCTGATGAGTGATCGGGACGCCGCGTTCCAGGAGTACTTCGCGGCCCGTTCCGACGTCATGCGCGGCACGGCGTACCTGCTGTGCGGTGACTGGCATCGCGCGGAGGACCTCGTGCAGCAGGCCTTCACCAAGCTGTACCTGGCCTGGCGCAGGATCCAGCGGCACGAGGCGCTGGACGCCTACACCAGGCAGGTCCTGGTGCGGACGTTCCTGTCCGAGCGGCGGCGCGGGTGGTTCCGGTTCGAGTCGGCGACCGCCGACGTCGCCGACTCGGTCGCTCCGCCAGGGGGCCACCCCGAGGAACGGATGGTGCTGCTGGAGGCGCTGGCGAAGGTGCCTCCGAAGCAGCGCGCGTGCCTCGTCCTGCGGTACTGGGAGGACATGTCCGTCGAGCAGACGGCCACCGTCCTCAAGTGTTCGGAAGGAACAGTCAAGAGCCAGGCCGCGCGGGGGCTGCAGACGCTGCGCGGCCTGCTCTCACAGCAGGAGAGGGTTCGATGAACGAACAGGACCTCAAGAGGGCTTTCCAGGACGTGGTGGTGGCGAGCAGCCCGCCGCCCCCGATGGATCCGGGCACCGCGCTCGACGCGGCGCGCGAGGTCCGGGCCAGGCGGCGGTCGTCGCTGGTCGGGGCCGCCGTCGCGGTGCTCGTCGTCGGGCTCGGCATCGGGTCGGCGTTCGCGATGAACCCGAAACTGGGCCGGCAGATCATGACGGGGGCCGGCAACGTGCTGCCCTCGTCGGTGTGGGGCCTGAAGTGGCCGGTCGGCCAGACCGACCGCACCGCCACCAACGGACCGCAGGCGGATCGGGCGGCCAAGCTGCTCGACGAGCTGAAGAGCGTGGTGCCCGCCGGGTACGAGGCGCCGCAGCTGCCGTACCAGGACCCCTCTTACGTGGGCAACATGCAACGGGCCCAGGGACAGGTGTCGTCCGACCGCGGTCAGACCCCGGAGGTGTGGCAGTACCTGGCCCAGACGCCGGTGCGCAAGGACGGCGGGGTGGGCTGGCTGCTCGTCCAGGTGTCCACGCCGGACCCGGAGCTGCCCCAAGACCCGTGCGAGCTGGCCGAGGACTTCTGGCACATGGGCGGGCCGTGCCGGATCCACGACGTCAAGGGCCTCCGGGTCGGCGTCGTGCAGAGCAACCCCAGCGGCCGCGGCCAGTTCGACAAGTGGGCGAGCTACCGCGCGCAGGACGGCTCGACCGTGACCATCGCCCAGGACGACGCGTACGCGGGCGGTGGGTACCCGGCGCTCGGCGGGCCGGTCTTCACCGAGCAGCAGCTGGCCGAGCTGGCGACCGACCCGCGGTTCAGGGTCGGCGGCTGAGCTCGTCCCGCACGACGAGGGCGGTCACCTCCGTGACCGCCCTCTCTCCTTGCTCCACCCGGGTGTTTTGCCAGGTAGGGTGCCGTCCGCGATGCGGACTCTGCTCATCGACAACTACGACTCGTTCACGTTCAACCTCTTCCAGCACCTGGCCGAGGTCAACGGAACCGAGCCCGTGGTCGTCCACAACGACGACCCGCGCTTCCGGCTCGCCTCGCTGCGGTCGTTCGACAACGTGGTGATCTCACCGGGCCCCGGCCGGCCGGGGAACCCCGCCGACTTCGGCCTCTGCCGCGCGGTGATCGACCACGCCGAGATCCCGTTGCTGGGCGTGTGCCTGGGCCATCAGGGGCTGTGCCTGTCGTACGGCGCCGTCGTCGGCCCCGCACCCGTGCCGCGCCACGGCATCGTCTCCCCGGTCGACCACACGGGCGTCGACGTGTTCGCCGGGCTGCCGTCGCCGTTGGACGTCGTGCGGTACCACTCGCTGGCGGTCACCGACCTGCCTCCTTCCCTGGAGGCCATCGCGTGGAGCGACGACTCGGTGCTGATGGGTGTGCGCGCTCTGGACCGGCCCGCGTGGGGCGTGCAGTTCCACCCCGAGTCGATCTGCACCGGTTTCGGGCGCGAGATGCTCGCGAACTTCGGCGCGCTGACCCCCACGCGGACGGCCGCGGTACCCGAACCCGTGCTGGTTCGCCCGGAGCCCCACAAGCGTCCTGTGCACGTGCGGAAGCTCGCCGCGGCCGTGAACGCCGAAGAAGCGTTCGCGGCCCTGCACGGGCCCTCTGAGACCGCGTTCTGGCTGGACAGCGGCTCCGGCGGGCGGTTCTCGTTCATGGGAGACGCTTCCGGGCCTCTTGCGCGCGTTGCGCAGTATTCCGTGCCAGACCAGGTACTCACACTCGATGGCGTCCGTTTGCCGTGCCCGTCCTTCTTCTCGTGGCTGGACGAGGATCTCGAGTCGTGGGGCGTGGAACAGCCCGACGTGCCGTTCGACTTCGCACTGGGATGGGTCGGGTATCTCGGCTACGAGCTGAAGGCCGAGTGCGGTGGTGACTTCGCCCATCGCGCGGAACAGCCCGACGCGTCGTTCGTGTTCGCGGACCGCGCGGTGGTCATCGACCACGACGATGAATGCGTCTATTTGCTGTCGTTGAGCGACGACTCCTGGTTCGACGACGTTTCGGCCGTTCTGGCGGATCCGACGCCTTTGGCCACTCCTTCCCGGCCGGTCGCCAGCGGTGTGACGTTGCGACATCCGCGCGCGCACTACCTGAAGCTGATCGGCGCGTGCCAGGAAGCGATCACGGCGGGGGAGACGTACGAGGCGTGCTTGACGAACATGATGTCGTGGCGTGCCGCGCTCGACCCGTGGGACACTTATCGGCTGCTTCGAGCCGCGAATCCCGTTCCGTTCGGGGCGTTGCTGCGTTTCGGTGACCTGTCCGTGCTCAGCACGTCACCCGAACGATTTATCCGGGTCGGCCGGGACGGACTCGTGGAGTCGTCGCCGATCAAGGGAACACGACCCCGCGGCGCCGATGAGGCCGAGGACGAGATGTTGCGCACAACGCTGGCGCGTTCGGTCAAGGACCGGGCGGAGAACCTGATGATCGTGGACCTCGTCCGCAACGATCTCGGCACCTGCGCACAAGTCGGTTCGGTCGAGGTGACGCGGTTGTTCGACGTCGAGACCTATGCGACCGTGCACCAATTGGTGAGCACCGTGCGGGCACGACTTCGGCCGGACAGTTCTGCTGTGCGATGTGTTCGAGCCGCGTTTCCCGGTGGTTCGATGACCGGTGCACCGAAGATCCGGACCATGCAGATCCTCGACGGGGTGGAAGCCGGTCCACGCGGGGTGTACTCGGGAGCGCTCGGTTACTTCTCGCTCAACGGCGCGGCGGACTTCAGCATCGTCATCCGAACGCTGGTCGCGAACGGCGACCGGGTCAGTTTCGGGGTCGGCGGAGCGGTCATCTCGCTCTCGGACGCCGACGAGGAATTCGAGGAGACAGCGGTCAAGGCGACTGCGGTGTCACGCCTGTTCGGAGCGGACTTTCCCGGCCGTTGATCCCGCGTTCCGGGGATGGTGTGAACGAACCGGGAAGTAGTGGTCCCATTGGGTTAACACGTCGGCCGGCGACCCGGCCGACGTGTGGAAACCTCGCTTGTTCGCGCAGGTCAGGAGGCGTGAGCTTCCTGGAACTGCACAACCAGGTTCTGCGGAATGCGACCGCGGTCCGAGATCTGGTGCCCCTGCGCGCGAGCCCAGTCACGAATGCGCTGCGCCTCAGCCTTGTCGGTTGCCTTCACCGTGGACTTGCCGGTGCCCTTGCGCTGCTTGCGGCCACCCGCACGACGGGCCTTGGCGACGAAGTCCGCCAGCGACTCGCGAAGCCGCTCCGCATTTCCCTTCGACAGGTCGATGGCGTACTCGACACCGTCAAGTGCGAAGGTCACGGTCTCGTCGGCTTCTCCGCCGTCGAGGTCGTCGATGAGTTGGACGACGGTCTGCTGTGCCACTGTTCCTCCGTTGGGTACTCACATAGCACGCGGATCCTCGACGTAACCACGTGCTCCGGCAACACCATAGTCCACACGAGGAAAAACGGCGAACCTTTCGCCGCTAAAATGTGACCCAACCGCCCGGTCGGGTCATTTACCCGGTAAACCACACGGGTGTTATGGGTCCAAAATGAGCTGCTAGTCGTCTCACTTCGGTCCGTTGCTGGGCTTGCTGGACGCTTCGGCATTCCCGCTGACGGAGCAGCGTCACGCATAACGCGCCCCCATCCGCGCGGGTATCCTCGGCATACCCGCCAGGGGTAGGGAAGGTCAGGAGCCGATGCACGGGTACACCGCGGACAAGGACGCATACCTCAAGCGACTGCGCCGCATCGAGGGACAGATCCGCGGCCTCCAGCGCATGGTCGAGAACGACGAATACTGCATCGACGTCCTCACCCAGATCAGCGCGGCCACCAAGGCCCTGCAGGCGGTCTCGCTGGGGTTGCTCGACGAGCACCTGAAGCATTGTGTGGCCCAGGCCGCCGCCGAAGGGGGCCCCGTGGCCGAGGAGAAGCTGGCAGAGGCCTCGGCGGCCATCGGCCGCCTCGTCAAGTCGTAGGGGTCCCGCGAGAAACTCGCTGGGGAGATCCGCTAGAGTTCACCCCGTTACGCCCCCGTAGCCCAATCGGCAGAGGCAGCGGACTCAAAATCCGTCCAGTGTGCGTTCGAGTCGCACCGGGGGCA
>NZ_DATLEC010000134.1:0-25819 GCF_035525475.1 Lentzea sp.
TGAAGTCGCTGGAGGGCGGCCACGTCGTCCTCGACGACGGCACCGAGTTCGACTCGGACACCATCATCTGGACGGCCGGCATGAAGGCCAACCCGATGCTGCGCAACACCGACCTGCCGCTCGACGAGCGCGGCCGGGTGCGCTGCACGGCGGCGATGCAGGTCGTCGGCCTGCCGGGCGTGTGGTCGGCCGGTGACTGCTCGGCCGTGCCGGACCTGTCGCGCACCGAAGAGGACCCGAACGCGACCTGCGTGCCCAACGCGCAGCACGCGATCCGTCAGTCCAAGCTGCTGGCGAAGAACATCGTCGCCACGCTGCGCGGCAAGGAGCCGAAGGAGTACTTCCACAAGTACCTCGGCTCGGTCGCGGGCCTCGGCCTCTACAAGGGCGTCGCGGACGTGTTCGGCCTGCGCTTCAAGGGCGTGCCCGCGTGGTTCATGCACCGCAGCTACCACGTGATGTTCATGCCGACCGTGAACCGCAAGCTGCGCGTGCTGATGGACTGGACGCAGGCGCTGTTCTACGGCCGCGAGGTCGTGGCGCTCGGCCAGATCAACGACCCGAAGTCGGACTTCGACCGCGCGGTGCAGTCCTGACGCGGGAGTACTGCTCGTCTCACTCTCGGTGAGTGACTGAGTGCCCCGAATGAGACATCATTCGGGGCACTTCTTTGTTCCGCAGGCGGAACTTGAGCCCCCAATCGGCGTAAGCTGTGGAGGCTGTCTTGACATTGCGTTACGTGTTTCAGAGACTACGGCTGGTGCATCACCTGAATGCGTGATTTGCCATGTGGGGAGAGAGGTGAACCCGATGTCTCTCGAGGAGCTGGCCGCACAGCTTCGTCGCGGCGAGATCGAGGACCCCGCGTTGGCGCGGTACGCCGCGGAGTACGCGCAGGCGGGGCAGAGTTTCCGCAGCAAGAAGGACGATTGAGGTCAGCTGACGGACGGGTGCCGAGCGCCCCGTCCGAGGCTGCCAGGCCGCTGCTCCTGCAGGGTCAGGACTACCTCTTCCGCTCACCGCCCAAGTGCCTGGACTTCCAGGAACAGGTCCACCGCCTCGGCATGGTCAACGAGGGCGACGGCAACCCGCAACCCTGCGTGCTCGTCCTGGCCCGCGCCGCCGACATGGAGATGAACGAGCTCTCCATCGCACTGGCCGAGCGCGGCATCCGCATGGCCCGCATCGACGCCGACCGCTGCACCGACATCCCGCTGTCGGTCTACACCGACCAGCCGCTGGTCGAGCTGGACCGCTGGCTCCTGCGCCCCCTGCTGGTGTGGCGCCGCCACTTCGAGCTCTCCGCGATCCCCGTCGAGCCGGGAACCCTGGCCGGCGCCTACGCCGTCGACCAGTGGGCCTCAGTGGCCAACTGGCTGTCGTCGCGCTCCGACTGGGCCCACGTGAACCCGTCGCGCTTCTCGACGCATCTGGACCGCCTGACGCAGCTTTCCGACGCGTCCGCGTTCGGCCTCCGCACCCCGCGCACGGCCGTGACGACCCGTCCAGGCCGCACGCGCCCAGGCGGCGGCAGTTGCATCGTGAAGACGGCAGGCCGCCACCTGCTGGAACCACGCCCGGGCGTGCAACACGGCCTGTTCCCGCGCCCGCTGGAAACCTCACGCGCCTCGGACGCCCCCGAACCGGCACCGGTGATCGTGCAGGAGTACGTCCCGTCCGACACGGAGCTGCGCGTCTTCGTGGTGGGCGAGCACTGCATCGCCTACCAGGTCGACAAGCTCGACCCGGCACAACTCTGGGTGGACCCCGACGCGGTTCGCGTCACGCCCACCACGGTTCCGGCGTCACTCTTGGACAAGCTGCTGGCCCTGGCCCGTCACTGGCGGGTGCAGGTGGCGGCGTTCGACCTGCTCGTGACCGGCTCCGAGCACGTGTTTTTGGAGATCAACGTGAACTGCGACTGGCGCTGGTTCGAGCACCGCGCGGGCGACAACGCGGTCTCCGCGGCCGTGCACGACTGGGTGGCGCAGCGCTTCAAGGAGCTGCTCGGCGCGGGGAGGACCCGCTGATGTTCGGGTCCGTTCGACGCTTAGGCCGATGCTCGCTCTAGTCCAATTCGCTGGGCCGCTCGGGCGAGAAACGACCATCCGCTCACACAAGCCGACGATCAAGGCCTAGGCTCACCGCGCCCCCGTAGCCCAATCGGTAGAGGCAGGTCCCTTAAAAGGATCACAGTACGGGTTCGAATCCCGTCGGGGGCACCATCGCATCCGCGTCAGGATCTGGTGCCTGAACAGGCTTTTCTTGCTCGTGGACACGTCTTCGACGGTCCGTTCGGCCGTGTCCGCCGCCTCCGTTCGGTGTCCGTGGAGAAGCCGGAGAGTAATCACCAGTTGATCATGGGCGTCGTCGGGTGGACGCCGAGCCGGGTGATCGTGCGTGAGGTCGTCGCTGCAGGTCACGGCTCTGACAAGGTCGATGACCGGGCACGGCGGGACGCCGGGCGATGAATGGCTCGTTTGTGGCATTCGTCACGAGTCGGGTCCCGCTAGCCGCCGATCACCGGCGGGACCACCCTCGCGTCGCTGCCGAAGATCCCGTCGGTGTCGGGTTCCTGCAGGTAGGACGGCGTGGTCCGTTCCAGGTCCTCGTCACCCTTGCCCTTCGCGGGCCCGGCGCCCATGGCTCCCATCGCGCCCGGACCGCTGCGGCTGTTCGCCGTGGCACCGGTGCCCGTGGCGCTGCGGCTCGCCGTGCCTTCGCCGGACAGCACGCCGGCTGACCCGCCAGGTCCGAAACCCCTGCCGGCGTTGGGGTTCGCGTAGCCCGCGCCGCCACTGGGCGCGCGTGAGCCGCCTGGGCCGCTGCCGCCGCGTCCGGTGCCTCCGGGACCGCTGGTGCGGCCTGCGCCCCTGCTGTCGGGAACAGGGCCGGCGAAGAATCCCGGGTTCCCGCCGCGGTGGTGGGTGCTGTCGCCGGACTGGCCGCCGCTCGCGACGACACCGTTCAGGCCGCTGGCGCTGGTGGTGTTCGTGCCGCTGACCGGCGGCGCTGTCCACGCCGCGCTCGTGGTGTCGCCGGGTGTCGCCACGGGAGTGCTCCTGCGGCCGGTCGAGTCGCCGATGCCGGCCGGAGGGCGTGGTCGGGGCGTCGGCTGGGGCAGGGGCTGGGGCAGTGGGTGAGGTTCTGGCCGCGGCGGTGGCGGCGGTGCCGGGGGACCGGGTGCGAAGCCGGGCTGGGCCGTTGCCGTCTGCGTCACCGTGCGGTCGTAGGTCTCGACCGCGCGCGCCGCGTCCGCGTGCTTTTCCTGCTGCTCTTGGTACGCGGACATGTCGGCGGACATCTGCACGGCGTACTGGATCGGGTTGGTGATCGTCATCCGTCGGGCGTTGGCCGCCGCGGGGTCGTACGGCTGTGCGGGCGCTGGGGGCACGGCGTGCTGCACGGTGCTCAGCGCACGTGACTGTTGCGTGATCAACGTGCCCGCGAGCTGCGCTGCTGTTCCGGCTTCGGCAGCCCTGTTGCCCAGTTGAGCCATGGCTCTGTGGGCTTTGGTGGCGGCTGTGCCCTTCCACTCCGTCTCGCTGTCGCCGATCGCGGCGGCGATCCGGTCCTGGAACGCGGTGAGCCTGTTGCCGATCTGGGTGTAGGTGAACCCCGCCTGCCCCACCGCGCCGGCGTCGACGCCGTTGTTGACCATGTCGTACAGCTGTTGGTGCGGGATCCCGAGGTAGTGCACGGCGGGCGCGGCGGGGGCCTGCCTGGACGGGACGCCCTGCCCGAGCAGGGCCACGGACTGGCCTTCCAGCATGTCGTCGAGCTGGTCGTTGCCGCGCAACATGGTCAGCAGAGGACCCACGATCGGGCCGTAAGCCGCCGTGTTGGAGGCGATGACCTGGTCGTGGAGCTGGTGCACGGTGTGCACCTCCCCGCGCCTCTCCAGGCCGAACCGTGCGTAGACGTCGCTCGAACGACCACGTGGCGCTTCGTTCATCTGCTTTCCCCTTCGACCCCGTGGTCAGAACAGCCGTTCACGGCAGCTTCGGCTCGACCAGACCCGCGACCTTCAGCGCCAGCGGACATCCGTCGCCATCGGGTGGCGGGATGACGGTCACGTCCACGCGGGAGGACGCGGTGACGCCGAGCACGACCAGGCAGCCGCCCGACGCTCTGCCGCTGACCTGCTTCGCCTGCCGGTCCCCGACGGTGATGTCGGTGATCTGACCGCCACTCGACTGCGTCTGCGCCAGGCCGAGGTTCGTGCGGATTCCCACGCTCAGGTTCGCGTCGGTGGGCTTCCACGCACAGGTGTCGGCGGTGCCGACCGTCTCCCGTTTCGGTGCCGCCGTCGCCCCCAGCGCGCCGGCGTCGTCCGCCGTCAGCAAGGAGCACGGGTCGACCTCGCTGAGGGAGCCGGTCGCCGGGCTGCTGGGTGTCGGGGACGCGGTGCCCGGCGTCTCGGTCATCGGCCGCGCGTCGCCCCTCGTCGTCTCCCCGCAGGCGCCGGCGAGCACCAGGACGCCGGCGGCGAGGGTGGTCAGGATGATGCGTGCTCTCACGTGCATTCCTCTGCGGTTCACGCGATGGGGTTACCGGCCAGCCTGACGGCCTGCTGGTTGTCCATGTCGGTGGATTCGTAGGCGGCCATCGCCTTCTCGACCTCGCTCTGGAACTCGAGGGCTTCTTTCCGGAGCTTCTTGAGCACCGTGATCGCGCCCTGGGCCGGGTCCGAGGCCACGGTGGCGATGAACGGCTTGTACACCTGTGCCGCCGGCGTCACGCCCAACGGCAGTTCCTCGGTGAGCTGATCCGCTTGCGACAAGATCTCGCCGAGCTCGTCGTACAGGTCCTTCGCGGCGTTGATCAGCGCTTGGCCGCCGGAGTCGTTGATCGCCCATCCGACACCGGCGCCAGAGGCCTTCAGGTCGTCGAGCGCGCTGCTGAAGGGGGTGGGGTCCGCCCAGTGTTCACTCACGACTGTCTCTCTCCGAGAGGTGCCCCGACGTTAGCAAAACATCGCTCACCGTATCCGGTGATATCTCTGCGTGACCGACGCCGTTCACGACTGCACCGACTGCACGACGTGGGTCAGGTGCCGGTCGAGCCCGGCCAGGTCGGCCGGCGTGTAGGTCGCGTGGAGGCAACCGTCGGACCCGGTGCTGGTCAGCACGGCGTAGCGGCCTTCTCGGGTGTCCAGCCAGCTCATCGTGACCGGACTGCCCAGCCGGCCGTTGCGGCCGCGGACGCTGACGAGGAAGTCGCCACCGCCCAGCCGGGGACGGCGGAGCAGGTCCGCCGCGGCGGCTCGTTGTGCTGCCTGCGAGTCACCGCCCGCCCGGACGGTCGAGGTGAACGTGGACTCGGAGAAGTCCTCCTCGGTCCGCCTTCGCCTGGCAGGTGCGGGATCGGCGGTGACGGTGACCGAGGCGCCGGGGCCCGCGCACAGCGGGGGCAGCAGACCCACGAGGCGGCGCACGACCGACTCGGGTTGTGCGAACGAGAACCGCAGGGCTTTGCCCTGCTGCACCGCCAGCACGCCGACACCGTCGCCGATGGCCCCGAGGGCGAGGTGTTGTTCGTGTGCGGCCACACCGCGCAGAGCGATGACAACCTGCCCTCGCGCGTACACGGTCAACGCCTGCACGAGTTCGGGGACGATGCCGTTGTCGCGGATCAGGCCGCGCGCGGTGAGGTCGTCCTGGGCGGTCCGCCCGAGCCTCAGCCGCGCCTCGGCGTCCGCCGCGAAGTGCGGGATGGAGAACGGGAACTGCCGCACGTCGAGCCGCAACGCCACTCCCAGCACGTCGAGCTCCGCGAACGAGCAGACCATCTCCACCGACACGCGTTCCGGTCCTCTCTGACCATCGGCGACGCCGACGTACGACCAACGCCCGCATCGTTAGTCGCCAAATGGTCTAGAGAGCGTTACAGATCCCGGTCCTTCCGGGCCACCTCGATCACCAGGTCGGGCGAGCCGTCACACCGCCGTCCACCACGAGGTCGTGGCCGGTGACCCACCGAGCCAGGTCGGAGGCCAGGAACACGCACGCGTCGCCGACGTCCTCCGGCGTGCCCAGTCGCCCCAACGGCGCGGCGGTGCGCCACCTCTCGACGCCTTCCGGCCACTGCTCCTCGATGCCGGGCCTGGAGATCAGGCCCGGCGAGACCGCGTTGACGCGGATGCCGCGCGGCCCGTACTCCAGGGCGGCCGCACGCGCGTGCATGATCAACGCGGCCTTCGAGGCGGCGTAGTGGGCGTGTCCGGGCGCCGGGTGCGTGCCCTCGACCGACGCGATGTGCGTGATCGAACCGCCTTCCGGCAGGTGGCGGACGGCGGCCTGGGTGACGGCGAACGGACCCGTGAGGTTGGTGTCCACAACGGACTGCCATTGCTCGACGGTCATGCCTGCCAACGGTTCCACGGGCTGCACGCCCGCGTTGTTGACGACCGCGTCCAGACGGCCGTGCTCCGCGGCTGCCTCGTCGACCACGCGCCGGGCTTCCGTGCGCAGGTCGCCGTCCTCCCGGCCGCGGTGGCGGACGACGCGCGCCCCCGCGGCCTCGAACTGCCGCGCGATGCCCGCGCCGATGGTGCCGCCGGCCCCGGTGACCAGCACGACCCTGCCGTTGAGATCGATCACGAGACGATGCCTTCCAGCCGTTCGGTGAGTCGGTCGACGATCTCACCCCGGCCGGTTCAGGCGGTGTGCTTGAACGTGAGCACGTCGACCGTGCGGATGTCGGGGGCGGTGGCGAGCAGTTCGGGGGCCACCTCGGACAGGGCGGCGGGGATCTTGCCGGTGAGGTGCGCCTGGCGCGACTCCTCGTCGTCGAAGGCGTCGAAAATGCCGAAGGTCGAGTCGTCGATCTGGAAGCCGTACCAGACCTTGGTGCCCGGTTCGTCCTCGACGACGTCGCGGCCGGACTTCAGGAACGCGGCCAGTCGCGCCTCCTCGCCCTTCTCCGCGGTCAGCAGGGCCAGTACGCCGAAGTTCAGTGCCATGGCGTGATCTCCTCTCGAACGGACCGGGCGTTCCGGCCTGGTGATCAAGCTATGAGGTCGGCGGGGCAGCCAGAAGTGGCGTAAACGACGGTTCCAGTACCGTTTGCGACATGCGCATTGCGGTGACGGCTGTCGAGGGCATGTTCGACTCCGGTCTTGCGGCGATCATGGACGTGCTCGGCGCCGCGAACGCGTTGAGTGCCGGGGACGGTGGTGCACCGCTCGCCTCGGTGACCGTGGTCGGCGCGGGGACGCAGGTCCGCACGGGCAACGGCCTGGGGCTGGCCACGGTGCCGCACGTGGAGGTCGCGCCGGGGGAGCAGGACCTCGTCGTCATGCCCGCGGTGGGCTTTCGGACGCCGGACCAGGTGGTCGCGGCGGTTCGCGACCCCGCCAACGCCTGGGTGCTCGACCTCGCGGCGACCGCGGCCGGGTCCGGGACCGCGCTGGCCGCCGCGTGCAGCGGCGCGTTCTTCCTGGCCGAGGCGGGCGCGCTCGACGGGCGGCGGGCGACCACCAGCTGGTGGCTCGGGCCCGCCTTCCGGCAGCGCTACCCGTCCGTCGAGCTGGAGGACTCCCGCACGGTGGTCAGCGACGGTCACCGGACCACCGCGGGCGCCGCCTTCGCGCACATCGACCTGGCGCTGTGGGTCGTGCAGCAGCGCAGCCCCGACCTCGCCGACCTGGTGGCCCGCTACCTGCTGATCGGCGACCGGCCCTCGCAGGCCGCCTTCGCCCTGCCGACCCAGCTGGCGCAGGCGGACCCGTTGATGACCGCGTTCGAACGGTGGGCCAGGACGCACCTCGCCGACCCGCCTCCGCTGGCCCACGCCGCCCGTGCCCTGGGCGTCAGCACGCGCACCCTGCAACGCACCGCGCAGGCGGTGCTGGGCAGGTCGCCGCTCGACTTCGTCCAGGACATCCGCCTCGACGAGGCGACGCACCTCCTGCGCACCACCGCGCTCAGCGCCGAGTCCATCGCCGGCCGGGTCGGCTACCGCAACGTCGGCACGCTGCGCGAGCTCGTCCGGCGCCGTCGCGGGTCGAGCCTGGAGGCGCTGCGGCACGGCGGGCGGGAGTGATCACGAGACGATGCCCTCCAGCCGCTCACGAAGCCAGTCGACGATCTCACCCCGACCCGCCACGAACCCGTTCGCGCCGATCTCGTGGAACTCCCCGCCCGACGAACGGACGAGCACCGCGCCGGCCGCGACGTCCCACGGGAACACGCCGAGGTTCGCCGCGGCGTCCGCGCGACCGGCCGCCACCCAGGCGAGGGACAGGGCCGTGGAGTAGACGCGGCGGACGTCGGCGACCGCCAGAAGGTCGCCCAACAGGTCCATCTCGCCGGAGTACGGGCTGCCGGGCAACGGGATGTCGGTCAGCACCACCGGGCGGGGGCTCACGCCCGGCTTGATCGTCAGGCCGGTCGAGCGGACCTCGAAGGGCACATCCGCGGCCGCCGTGAAGAGCTCGTCGCGGAACGGGTCCAGTACACAGCCCGCGACCAGAGAACCGTCCACCGCCGCGGCCACCGAGACGCACGACAGCGGGATGCCGCGCACGAAGTTCCGGGTGCCGTCGATCGGGTCGACGAACCAGGTGATGCGCGCCTGCTCGGAACCGAGCTCCTCGCCGACCACCGCGGAGCCGGGTGCGCCGGTGGTCAGAGCCGCGCGCAGGTACCGCTCGACCGCCAGGTCGGCCGTGCTCACCTGGTCGAACCTGCCCTTCGCGGAAACGTCCACGTGCATGTCCTGCAACAGCTTCGCGGCGTCGGCGCACGACTGCGCGGCCAGCGCGAGGAGGTCTCCTGGAGTCACGGGGCCATTGTGATCGGTCACAAACGCGACCGGATGACTCCGGGGAACGTCCCACCCGCGCAGCTCGTCCGGGTGCGGCGGGACGTGCAGGGCCAGCACGACGTGAGGCCCTGACGCCGCAACGGTTCCGGCGAGCAGCCCGGTCAGCAGCGCGGCGCGCGCCGAACCCTCGAGGTCGAACATCGCCTCCCACACGACCTGGATGCCCACGTGGTACGCCGTCAGCACCACGTCGATCGGCACGCCCTCCCCGGCTCGGCGGGCCGCCGACTCGCGCAGGAAGCGGAGCTCCTCGGCGGAAGGCAGCTCGCCAGAGGCCAGCACGGCGGCGAACGCGCGCAGCGTGTGCTCGGTGACGCGGTAGATGTCGCCGTCCAGCTCCTCGGCGGGCAGCTGGGCGTAGCCGGGGACGCGTTCCACCAGCGACGCGACCACCCGTCGCACGAACGACGGCATCTCCGCCACCAGCCGCGTGGCGAGCGGGCGGCCACCGATCACCTAGGACATCCGGTGATTGTGGCCGATCTACAGCTCGATCACGGTGCCGTCCAGGGGCACCTCGACACCCGCGGCACGCAGGGACGCCGACTCCGGGGACGCCGGGTCGAGCAACGGGTTGGTGTTGTTGAGGTGCGTGTAGAGGCGTCGGACGGAGGGGAAGCGCCCCAGCAGAGGCAGGCTTTCCACCACGGGCAGGTGGCCCATGAGCGCCTGGCCTGACGCGCTGCCGGTGGCCGACCCCATCTCCGACGCCGCGTGGAAGGTGCCGTCGAGCAGCAGGCAGTCGGCGCCGGCCACGACCTCGTCGAAACCGCCGGGCCACGAAGCCAGGCACGGCGCGTAGACGAGCACGCCCCCGGAAACCAGGTCCTGGAAGGAATAGGCCACCACCCAGGGGCCGTCCACAGTGGACGACCGGGCGTACTTCGGCCGCTTGTCGCTGATCGGGATCGCCGTCACGCGCAGACCGCCGAGCTCGAAGGACGACTCCACCGGCCGCCACTCCAGCGGCGCGTAGCCGTCGATCACCGTGCGCAGGTCGAACTGGTCCCGCAACGCGTGCAGCACCGCGCCGGGCGCCCACACCGTCAGGCCCGCACCACCCCGCAACGTCAGAAGGCCCAGCGTGTGGTCGAGCTCGGCGTCCGTGAACAACGCACCGCGCAACGGGGTGTCGCGCGGGCCGGGTCCGGGGGCCAGCAGCGAGCAGGCGGCGATCTGCGTGCGGATGTCGGGCGAGGCGTTGACGAGCCACCAGTCCGTGCCGTCACCGGTGATCGCCAGGCAGTCCTGCGACCGCGACGGCAACGCACCCGAGCGAGCGCGCACGCACAACGGACAAGCGCAGTTCCACTGCGGGAACCCACCACCGGCCGTGGTGCCGAGCAGAACCGCCTTCACCGCATCTTCCTCATCGCCATCGGGGGAACGGACGCGGGCGCCATCTCGGTCGCCAGGATCAGGTCCACCGTGGACCGGGCAGGGGACAGGGAGCAGACGGGGTCGGTGGCGGCGGCGTCACCGGTCAGCTGGAACGCCTGGCAGCGGCACCCGCCGAAGTCGATCTCCTTGCGCGGGCACGAACGGCAGGGGTCCCGCATCCACTCGAAGCCGCGGAAGGCGTTGAACGACGGCGACGAGTGCCAGATGTCGTGCAACGACGAGTCGCGCACGTTCTCGATCTCCAGGGTGGAGATCACGGTCGCGGCGGGGCAGGGGAGGACGTCGCCGTTCGGCGCCACCGTCAGCTGCCGCGCGCCCCACCCGTACATGCACGGCTTGGGATGGGCCTCGTGGTAGTCGGCGATGACGTAGACGATCTCCATCCGTCCGCGCAGACGTTCCTGTGCGGCGGCGACGATCGGGTCGGCGACGGCGAGCTGCGCACGCGTCGGCAGCAGGACGGAGCGGTTGCGCAGCGCCCAGCCGTAGTACTGGGTGTTGGCGAGTTCCAGGCGGTCGGCGCCCATCTCCTCGGCCATCGCGATGATGCCGGCGATGTTGTCGAGGTTCTGCCGGTGCAGCACGGTGTTGACGGTCAGCGGCAGGTCGAGGTCGCGGACGAACGACGCGGCCTCCACCTTGCGGTCGAACGCCCTGATCCCGGCGATCCGGTCGTTGCCGGCACGGGTCGCGTCCTGCAGGGAGAGCTGCACGTGGTCGACGCCGCGAGAGGCCAGGTCCCGCAGGCGGTCGAGCGAGAGGCCGACCCCCGACGTGACCAGGTTGACGTAGCAGCCGAGGCTGTTCGCGTGCGCGACCAGCTCTGGCAGGTCGGGGCGCAGCAACGGTTCGCCGCCGGACAGGTGGATCTGCAGGGCGCCCAGCGAACGTGCCTGGTCGAACACGCGCAGCCAGTCCTCGGTCGGCAGCTCGGCGTCCCGCCGCACCAGCTCGACGGGGTTCGAGCAGTAGCCGCACTGCAACGGGCACCGGTGCGTCAGCTCGGCCAGCAGGCCGAAGGGGGCCTCAGCCATCGACGTCCACCACCCTCCGCTCGACCAGGCGAGCGACCAGCGACGCGACGTCCGAGGGCTCGACCCCGTCGTACTCGTCGGCCAGGGCCACCGCGATGTCCCCGACGGACCGGGCCCCATCGCACAGCGCCACAACGGAAGCAGCTGTCTCGTTCAGCACCAGCACCCCTTCCGGGAACAGCACGACGTGCGCGGAACGGGTCTGGTCGTAGGTGCACTTCACCCCGCGCCGGATGCGTGGCACGGCGTCCGGCTTCACGGCTTGCCCGAGTAGTAGTCGACGGTGTCCAGCACGGCCCGCAGCACGTCGCACTTGAACGACAGAGCGGCGATGGCGGCCAGCTGCTGCTCCCGCGTGACGGAGTGCTCCACGACGATGTCCACAGTGGCCTGTCCCTCGCCGGCGACCGCCTGGATGCGGTGGGTGAAGTACGCGAAGCCCTCCTCGGCGATCCACGGGTACTGCTCCCGCAACGCCGTCAAACGCTTGCGCATCAACGCACCCGAGAACATCTCGGTCAGTCCGGACGCGATCGCGACGACCCACGGTCGGGTGCGCGCGAAGTTCACGTAGGCGTCCACGGCGAACCTCACGCCGGGCAGCACGTGCCGTTCGTCGAGCACCTCGTCGCGGGTCAGGCCCACGGCTTCGGCGAGGCGGATCCAGTTCTCGGCACCGCCCTCACCCGGCCGGGTCCCGTCGTGCCAGACGATCCGCTCGCGCCACTGGCGGCGGATGTCCGGCAGCGGGCAGTTGGAGAGGATCGCGGCGTCCTTCTGCGCGATGCAGCGCTGGTAGTACCAGCGGTTCGCGGCCCACGCCCGCAGCTCGTGCTTGCCGAGCTGACCCGCGTGCATGCGCAGGTGGAACGGGTGGCTGTCCCAGTAGCGGGGTGCGAGGGCGCGCAGTTCGCCGACGAACTCCGCGGGGGCGACGGCGGTCATGGACTCGGAACTCCTCGGTCGACCGGGAAGGACGCGTGCGGCGCCGGGGCTCCCGGGGGAACCCCGGCGCGGAGCCTGATGTCAGCTGCGGGCCGCGTAGGCGGTGACCTCCATCGGCGTCTCGAAGTCGCGGAAGTCGGGTTTGACCCACTCGCGCCTGACCTCGGGAAGCTTGGGCTCGGTGGTGGTGACGGCAACGTTCATGCGCAACTCCTCGGGTGTCCGGCCTGCGGGCCCGGAGCGGGCACGAGGCGCTTTTCCGTTGGGGGCGCGGCGGCGAACCTCACGGTAGGACCTCCGCATGGCCGAGGTCCAGACTGTATGGGAAGTTACCTGAAGTCATCGGGTGGAAGATCTGATCAGTGGACACATCGATAGCAAATCTTCCTGTTTCGACCACACACATCGGATGTCCTTTCCTGGTTACTGCGATGTGTGATTGGGTAACCACGCCCTGCAACTCCGCCGCCGAAGCCTAGTTCACGAGCGGACCGAAGGAGAGCACATGCGTGCTCGTCGTATCGCAGCCGCGGCAGCCTGCACTGCCGTGGCGGCCGGCCTCTGCGTCATCCCGGCCTCGGCGCAGAACGACCCCGGGCCTCTGGCCGAGCGCACACTCGCCACGAAGCTCGACATCCCGTGGGACGTCGAGTTCCTGCCGGACGGCAGCGGCATCTTCACCGAGCGGGACACCCACAAGATCAAGAAGATCACCGGTACGACCGTGACCGAGCTGGACACGGTCGAACAGGCCCAGACGACCGGAGGTGAAGGCGGTCTGCTGGGCCTCGCCGTGTCGAAGACGTTCGCCACGGACAACTCCGTCTTCATCTACTACTCGACGGCGAACGACAACCGCGTCGCCAAGCTGCAGCTCGGCGGGACGCCGCAGCCGATCGTGACCGGGATCCCCAAGAACCGCTACCACAACGGCGGCGGCCTGGAGTGGGGCCCGGACGGCTACCTGTGGGCCACCACGGGTGATGCCCAGAACACCGCCAACGCCCAGAACTGGAACTCGTTGGGCGGCAAGGTGTTGCGCTTCGACGCCGCGGGCCGGCCCGCTGCCGGCAACCCCCGCGCGGGCAGCGTCGTCTACTCGATCGGCCACCGCAACGCCCAGGGCATCACCTGGGTCGGCGACGCGGCGTACGCCACGGAGTTCGGCAACAACAGGACCGACGAGCTCAACCGCATCGAGGCCGGCAAGAACTACGGCTGGCCGACCTGCGAGGGCAACTGCAACGTCGCCGGCCTGACCAACCCGGTCGTGACCTGGCCCAACAGCCAGGCCGGCCCGACCGGCGTCGCCCTGTACAAGAACGCGCTGTACGTCGGCGCGGTCACGGGCCGGCGCGTGTGGAGGATCCCGGTGAACGGCACCACGCTCGGCACGCCGCAGGCCGTGTTCACCACCTACGGCCGCGTGCGCGCGG
This sequence comes from Lentzea sp., assembly GCF_035525475.1. GTDB lineage: Bacteria > Actinomycetota > Actinomycetes > Mycobacteriales > Pseudonocardiaceae > Lentzea. Next base: position 13,646 of record NZ_DATLEC010000134.1, read on the forward strand.
TGGCCCCGGCGCCGGACGGCACGCTGTGGTTCGGCACCTCGAACCAGGACGACAACGGTTCTCCCGGCTCGACGGACGACCGGATCATCTCCACCGACGGCTGAGTCACCAGTTGCGGGCTGCGGGCATCCGGCGGAGCTGGTCCAGCACCGCCGGGTCCTGCAGCTGCATCCACTGGATCACCTCGGTGTAGGTGGCGCACACCGTCTCCGGCTTGTCGCACACGTACTCGAGGAACTGCTCCATCGCGGTCGAGAACGCCGACCCGTTCCACTCGTTGAAGTGGTTGCCGACCACGATCGGCGCGCGGTTGCTGTTCAACGCTGCCTGGTGCACCGACCTGTACGTGTCGAAGACGATCTGCGTGAAGTCGGGGGCGCGCTCGGGCTGCTCGATCGCGCCGTTCAGCGAGTACCAGAGGTTGAAGTCCATCATGACGACCCGCTTGCCCAGCGCCGGGACCTTCACCTCGGGCATCGGGAACTCGTACAGTCCGTTCTGGACGGTCGGCCACTGCACGCCGAGCGCCACCTTGCTGGTGTCGTAGACGAGCCCGTGCGAGGCCATCGCGGGGAAGGCCTGGTCCCAGTTGCCTTCCAGGCACGGCGTCCGCCCACCCCGGATGGCGCTGTCGGGGAGCTTCAGACCGGCGGCCCGCGACCTTTCGAGGATCTGCTTGAACTGGTCGAGCTCCTGGTTCCACGCCTGGTTGTCCCACTTGTCGACCGACGGCTGGACTCCGCTCGAGCAGAAGTGGCCGTTGTAGTGCGTGCCGATCTCGTGGCCGGCGTCGATCACCTGGTTCAGGTAGCCGATGCGCGCCGCCACCTCCTGCCTGGTGCCGCCGAAGGAGATCTCGGCGGAGCCGCGCCTGAGGCCCGCCGGCGGCTGGTACAGCGTGCTGTCCTGGTCCGCCAGCATGTAGACGCCGGACAGCAGGCCGGTGACGTGCGCGTTCTTCGCCTTGGCGATCGGCAGGACCTTGTCCCAGTGCGGCTTGGACACCGCGCCGTCGAACGAGAAGAGCACGAACTGCGGGGGCTTCTCAGTCGGCCCGAGCTTGTGCATCCACGGCTGCCCGGCGATCTGCTCCTGCGTGGGAGCGGGCACCGTCGGCGTCGGACCCGTGTCCTTGGGGGCGGGCAGTCGAGGCGCCATCGGCAACGGGCCGGCTTCGGACTGGTTCTCCGGATCCTTGTTCGGACCGAGGGTCATCACCAGCACCAAGGTCAACGCCAGCGCCACACCCGTGGACAGCCATCCCCACCGTTTCACACTTAAGGAGACGACTTGTCACCCGAACGGGTTGCGCGGGGTTGAGAACTGGTCACCCCACGGGTTCGGCGATCACCACTCGGTTCGCCTCGTAGCCCTGCTGGCCGCCGACCCACGTGCCACCGCACGTGACGAGCACGAGCCGGTGCGGGCCGCGCGGGCCGAAGAACTCGACGGCGCGTGCCGGCAGCTCCTCCTTGCGAACCGTCTCGATCTGCCTGATGCGGAACCGGAACTCCTTGCCCGCGCTGTCGGCGATCACGACCTCGCGGCCGTTCTGCGCCTGCCACAGCTCCGCGAACGGGCCCTTCGCGCCCTTCCAGTCGACGTGCCCCGCGAGGACCGTCGCACCCTCGGCGCCGGAGAGCTCGGTGCCCCACCAGGTCGCCTCGCCGATGCCGTCGGGCACGGGCAGCACGCCGTCCTTGACCTCTTTGCGCACCAGCGTGGCCGAACCGCCCGCGGGCAGCCGCACGGAACCCGGACCGGCCTTGGGCGGCGCGGGCTGTTGCTGCTGAACGGGTGGCGGGTCGGCAGGCCTGGCGTTGTCCGTGTTCGCGCCGCCGATCAACCCGGTGAGGTCGGCACCGCGGCCCGTGCTGAGGCTGTCGGCGACCGGGCCCGGACCGACCACGGGGATCTCGTCCGCGACCGCGCGCCCACGCACGACCTCGATCTCGGACGTGGCGACCAGCACGCCGGCGGCGGCGAGTCCCGCCACCAGCGCACCGGTCAGAAACGCCTTGGAACTCACTGCCTGCGCCACACCAGGAAGCCTGCCAGCGCCGCACCGAGCAGCACCAGTCCACCCACCGCGAGCATCAGACCGGGACGCAGTTGCGTGTCGAACGACGCGGTCGCGACCGGCGTCTGGCCCTCGGTGCCCGCGGGGATCGTGCTCGGGACCACGGGCTTGTTCGGCTTGTTCACCATCTCCAGCGCGAGCGTCTGGCCCGCCGCCACCGTGCCGCACGCGGAAGGCGGCGCCTTCAGGTCGAAGTACTCCTCATATCCCTTGGGCGCGGCCACCTCGACGAGGCAGATCTCCTGCGGGGTGCGCAGGTCGGGAACCTCGACCGTGCCGTCGGCGCCGGTCTGCAGCACCAGCGGCTTGCCGTCGGTGCCGACCAGGTCCGAGTCGTCCTGCTTCTTCGCGGCCGACGTCTGGTCCTTGGCCGTGACGCGCAGAGCGACGCCCGCGATCGACTTCTTGGTCTCGGAGTCGATCTTCGTGATCTTCACGGCGCCCGGTGCGGTCTTGGCCTGGCCGTTGGCGTTCGCGTTCAGCTTCTTCTCGCCACCGGTCGTGACCATGCGCTGCATGTTGTCCGTCTGGATCGGCTGGTGCACGACCGGCCGGTCGGCGGGGGAGTCGGCGACGGCCGCGATCGACGGCTTCTCGCCGGTCGCGACGACCTTGATGGCGGCGGGGCTGCCGTCGGCGCCGGTGGTGGCCTTGCCGGTCTTGCTGCCGTCGGGCAGCGTCGCGTCCGTCAGCGTGAAGTCGATCGTCCCGTTCGGCACGCCCTGCCCGCTCGCCTTGACCAGCGCCACGGTCCAGGTGGACTCGGTGCCGATGATCAGCGGTTCCTTCGGCGCGGTGGCGCTGAGCGCCCACGGGCCGCGGTTGGCCTCGGCGTCGGCCTTGATGCGCGCGACGGTGTCCATGACGGACTGCGGCAGGCGCGCGGCGTAGAAGGGCGCGTCGTAGGCGAGGTACTTCGGGTCGGTGGTGTCGAGGCGGACCTGTCCGTCCGGTGCGGACGTCCAGCTGTGCAGGAGGTGCGCGAGCGCCGCGGCCTCGTCGGGAGACTTCGTCGTGGAGTAGCGGAGCAGCAGGTAGGAGATGTTCGCCGCGACGTCCGGAGCGAGCTCCTTGCCCGCCTTGGTCCGCAGCGCGTCACCTTCCTTGTACCCAACGTTGCTGTCGGGCGCGGGCAGTGCGTACTGGACGCACCACACGTGTTTGTCCTGCCAGACGTAGGACCCGTGCCACTCGCTTCCCGGTGTGGCGTTGGGCTGGAGCCCTGACGCGTTGTGGCCGATGCCCTTGACGCCGATCGCTGTCGCCGTCGCGGGAACGGTCAGGAGCGCGAGCCCCGAAACCATCGCCACGGCGGCCAGACGTTTCCAGCCCATTTTGGATCTTGATCCCCTCTGACCTGTGATAATCCCGCGTGCGAGCTTGTCGGTCCCCCGCGCCGGGAACAAGCCCCCACGAGGGGGAAGTGTGGCGTCACGAAGAGTGTGAACGTGATCGGAATGTGACGCGGGTTACTCGTTTGGAGCCGGACACGCCGTGACACGCCGCAGTCTCATAACGCTCCGGAGTTAGCGGAGTATTTGCGCACGTGTGATCGTTGTCGGGGGTAAAGTCGCCTTTACCGACGGGGAACCTGGCACTGAGCGTGCTCGTTGTACCCGTGACGGCGTAAAGCAACGCCCCAGGAGGACCAGGTGCGCTCGAGCAGCAACCCGGCTTTCCGTAACCTGCCGACCGGCGGCGGGTACGGAGGCTACGCAGGTTTCGGCCAGCCAGACCAGCAGGCTGGCTACCAGCAGGCCCCGCCGCCGCTGACCAGCGAGCGGCCCATGACGATCGACGACGTCGTCACCAAGACCGGCATCACGCTGGCCGTGGTGGCCGCCACCGCCGTCGTGACCTACCTCATGCAGGCGTGGTTCCTGCTGTTCCCGGCCGCGATCATCGGCCTGGTGCTCGGCCTGGTCATCTCGTTCAAGCGAGTCCCGAGCCCGCCGCTGGTCATCGCCTACGCCGCCGTCGAGGGCATCTTCCTCGGCGCGTTCAGCGGGATCATGGGCACGATGATCGACCGCTGGACCGACAACCCCGGCCAGGGCGTCGTGGTCATCGGTCAGGCCATCATCGGCACGATCGGCGTCTTCGCCGGCATGCTCGTGGTCTACAAGACGGGCGCGATCCGCGTCACGCCGAAGTTCACGAAGTGGATCACCGGCGCGATCATCGGTGTCGCCGTCCTGATGCTGTTCAACCTGATCATGAGCTTCTTCACCGACGGCGGCCTCGGCCTCCGCAGCGGTGGCCCGCTCGCGATCATCTTCAGCCTCGTCTGCATCGGCCTCGCGGCGTTCAGCTTCCTGATCGACTTCGACGCGGCCGACCAGGCGATCCGGGCCGGCGTGCCGGCCAAGTTCGCGTGGCAGATCGCGTTCGGTCTCACGGTCACCCTGGTGTGGCTGTACACCGAGATCCTGCGCCTGCTGTCGTACTTCAACTCGGACTGACGTCCGGGTGCACTCGGAGGGGCGTTCCGCTGCGGCGGGGCGCCCCTCCGGCGTTCCGGGAAAAGCGAAAAGAATTCAACGGCAGGGGGAATGGGTGGACTCCGCTTATCGGCTCGTCATGGAGCCACCGGCCGTCGACGACTACTTGCGTTTGCGCAAGGAATCCGGCCTGAGTGAACGCACGCGCGACCAAGCAGAGAAGGGCGTCAACGGCGCATGGGCCGCGTGCCACGTCGTTCACGTCGAATCAGGCGAAACCGCGGGCATGGGCCGTGTACTGGGTGACGGCGGCTGGTACTTCCACATCATCGACATGGCGGTGTTGCCGCACCATCAACGCAAAGGCATCGGCGACGCCGTCCTGACGGCGTTGCTGGACCACATCGACGCACAGGCGCCCGGCGCGTACGTCAACCTGCTGGCCGACCCGCCCGGCCGTCGGCTCTACGCACGGCACGGGTTCGTGGAGAGCGCGCCGGGTTCGATCGGGATGCGCAGGCGCTAGGCGCGCCAGCGGACGTCCGGGATCTCGGTGCCCACCTTGATCAGGCAGGTCGTGCACAGCGCCCCCACCTGATCACGGGACACGCGCTCATCGGGTACCGAGTGTTCGCAGACGGCCTCGTAAAAGCTGCGGGGCTCGTTGGCTTGATTGAGGGAGAAAGCGTGGCATTGGAGGTCATATTCACTTTGCCACCACACGTAGGGCATGTCCGACCCCTCCTCGCTCATCGGTAGGGACGGACATCCCCTCGCCCGATGACGCCATTGAGCGATGTTTTGTCTCATCGGCAGAAAGGGGACGAGTGAGTAGCTCCGTTCGGGTGAAACGGAGCTACTCGCCAGTATCACTGTGCAGATCTCGAAAGATTCTCAGCTCAGGCGCTCGATGACCATCGCCATGCCCTGGCCGCCGCCGACGCACATGGTCTCGAGACCGAACTGCTTGTCGTGGAACTGCAGCGAGTTGATCAGGGTGGTGGTGATGCGCGCGCCCGTCATGCCGAACGGGTGGCCGACGGCGATCGCGCCGCCGTTCACGTTCAGGCGGTCGAGGTCGATGCCGAGGTCCTGGTAGGACGGGATGACCTGCGCCGCGAACGCCTCGTTGATCTCCACGAGGTCGATGTCGGAGATCGAGAGGCCCGCCAGCGCCAGCGCGCGCTTCGAGGCCTCCACCGGGCCGAGGCCCATGATCTCCGGCGACAGGCCGGAGACGCCGGTCGAGACGATGCGGGCGAGCGGGGTGATGCCGAGCTCGCGCGCCTTCGTGTCGGACATGACCACGAGGGCCGCGGCGCCGTCGTTCAGCGGGCAGCAGTTGCCGGCGTTGATGCGGCCGTCGGGGCGGAAGACGGGCTTGAGCTGCGACACGGCCTCGTAGGTCACTCCGGCGCGCGGGCCGTCGTCGGCCGAGACGACGGTGCCGTCGGGCAGCGTCACGGGCGTGATCTCGCGGGCCCAGAAGCCGTCGGCGATGGCCTTCTCGGCGAGGTTCTGCGAGCGGACGCCGAACTCGTCCATCTCCTGGCGCGAGACGCCCTTGAGCAGTGCCAGGTTCTCGGCGGTCTGGCCCATCGGGATGTAGACGTCCGGCACGACGTCCAGCGTCCGCGGGTCCACCCACTCCGGGGCGCCGGAAGCGGCGGTGGCGGCCGTGCGCGCCTCGGCGTCGCCGAAGACCGGGTTGTGCGTGTCCGGCCACGAGTCGGAGCTGCCCTTGGCGAACCGCGACACCATCTCGACGCCGGCCGAGATGAACACGTCGCCCTCGCCCGCCTTGATGGCGTGCAGGGCCATGCGCGTGGTCTGCAGGGACGAGGCGCAGTACCGGGTGACGGTCGTGCCGGGCAGGGTGTCCTGGCCGAGCAGCACGGAGACGACGCGCGCCATGTTGAAGCCCTGCTCACCGCCGGGGAGGCCGCAGCCGAGCATCAGGTCGTCGATCTGCGCGGGGTCGAGCTGGGGCACCTTGTCCAGTGCCGCCTTCACCATCCGCGCGGCGAGGTCGTCCGGCCGCAGGTCCTTCAGCGAGCCCTTGCCCGCGCGGCCGATGGGGGAGCGGGCGGCGGAGACGATCACGGCCTCAGGCATGACGAAACTCCTCGTTGAGAGTCAAGGTTGCCGTCGAGCCTAGTTAACGGCCGCTCACCCCGGCCAGCGCGAGTGACGAGAATTCCGAAACTCAGGCGTGCCGCTTCTGCAGCCACGCCGGCACGCGGGACGGCCGCAAGGCCAGGGCCGCGGCCGAACGCACCGGCAGCGCCGCCGCGGCCCACCCCGGCCACAACCCGGCGACCTGGCACAACGGTGCGAGCAGCACACCTGCCGCCGCCTCGTAGCCGATCGCGCTGGGGTGGAAGCGGTCCGAGCTGAACATGTCGGCGTGCCGGGCCGTGAACTCCGGCGCCAGCAGGTTCCCGAGCGACACCGGCACCCCGCCCGCGCGCCTGACCTCCGCGGTCTGCGCCGCCGCGAGCCGCAGGCTGTACCGGCGTCCGATCGTCCGCAGCGGCTGCGGGATCGGCCGGACGATGCCCAGGTCGGGGCAGGTGCCGACGACCACACCGCAGCCGACGGCGCGCAGCTTGCGGACCTGCTCGGCCAGCAGCAGGGCCGACTCGCGGGGACTGATCCGCGACGTCACGTCGTTCGCGCCGATGATGATCAACGCGACCTGCGGGCGGTCCTGCACCGCCGCGTCGACCTGCGGCACCAGGTCGCGCGTGGTCGAGCCGCTGACGGCGTACGTCGAGAGCCGCACCGGCCGTTCGGCCTCCTCTGCCAGCGCCTGGGCCAGCAACACGCCCGGCATCTGCGAGGGATGTGTCACACCGACGCCCACCGCCATCGAGTCGCCGAGCACGGCCAGCCGCAACGGGTCGCCGCCGTCGTCGAAGTACACGCCATCGGGTGCGGGCCAGAGGTGTTCCAGCACGCCGATGGCCACGCGAGCGCGTCTGCCCTGCTGGTTCAGCAGGCCCACGAACGCCCCGGAGAGGCCCCCGAGCGTCGCGGCCGTCATCGCCACCGCCCGCAGCGTCCTGAGTCCGATCATCCGCGCCACCCCCTTCCCCTGGAATCGTGAGCCTCTCCGTTCGAACCAACCTCCGCAGCCACTAGAGCTACGCTTCGTCCCGCTATCTCGGAGAGTGTGAGCAGGGAGTAGATACCGGTGGAGTACGTCGAACACGTCGTCGATCTGGTCGGCAACACGCCGCTGGTCAAGCTCAACTCACTGACCGCGGGCATCAAGGCCACGGTGCTGGCCAAGGTCGAGTACCTCAACCCCGGCGGCAGCGTGAAGGACCGCATCGCGCTGCGCATGGTCGAAGCGGCCGAGAAGTCCGGTGAGCTGCAGCCCGGCGGCACGATCGTGGAGCCCACGTCCGGCAACACCGGCGTCGGCCTCGCCCTGGTCGCGCAGCGCAAGGGCTACAAGTGCGTGTTCGTGTGCCCGGACAAGGTCAGCGAGGACAAGCGCAACGTCCTCAAGGCCTACGGCGCCGAGGTCGTGGTGTGCCCGACCGCCGTCGCGCCCGAGCACCCGGACTCCTACTACAACGTCTCGGACCGGCTCGTCCGCGAGATCCCCGGCGCGTGGAAGCCCAACCAGTACTCCAACCCGGAGAACCCGGCGAGCCACTACCACCAGACCGGCCCCGAGATCTGGCGCCAGACCGAGGGCCGGATCACCCACTTCGTCGCGGGCGTCGGCACCGGCGGCACGATCTCCGGCACCGGCCGCTACCTCAAGGACGTCTCGGACGGCGCCGTGAAGGTCATCGGCGCGGACCCGGAGGGCTCCGTCTACTCCGGCGGCACCGGCCGTCCGTACCTGGTCGAGGGCGTCGGCGATGACTTCTGGCCGGAGGCCTACGACAAGACCGTCGCCGACCAGATCGTCGAGGTCTCCGACGCGGACTCGTTCGACATCACCCGCCGCCTCGCCCGCGAGGAGGGTCTGCTGGTCGGCGGGTCCTGCGGCATGGCGGCCGCCGCCGCGCTGCGCATCGCCAAGGACCTGCCGGAGGACGCCGTCGTCGTCGTGATCCTCCCCGACGGCGGCCGCGGCTACCTGTCCAAGGTCTTCAACGACCGCTGGATGGCCTCCTACGGCTTCCTCCCGCCGGACTCGACCGGCGCGACCGTCGGCGACGTGCTGCGCCGCAAGGGCGGAATGCTCCCCGACCTGGTGCACGCTCACCCGAACGAGACCGTCGGCGACGCCGTCGCGATCCTGCGCGAGTTCGGCGTCTCGCAGATGCCCGTCGTCAACGCCGAGCCGCCCGTCATGGCCGCCGAGGTCGCGGGCGCGGTCAACGAGCGCGACCTGCTCGACGCGCTGTTCACCGGCAAGGCGCAGCTCTCGGACCGCCTCGACAAGCACATGTCGCCGCCGCTGCCCACGCTCGGAGCGGGCGAGCCGGTCGGGATCGCGATGAACGCCCTCTCGAACGCCGACGCGGCCCTCGTCCTGGAGGACGGGAAGCCCGCCGGGGTCGTCACACGTCAGGACATTCTGGGGTTCTTGGCTGGTCGCTGAGCGTAGAGGCCCGTGCGTCCGATAGCGTGACGCCCCAGATCATCAGTCTTACTCGTACACGGCCCAGCCAAGGGGGTTGGAAACCGGATGAACGCTCCGCAGCCGCCAGGAAACCAGTTCGGCGGTCAGCCGCACCAGGAGCAGCCCAACGCGGACGCCACGCAGATCGTCCCGGGAGGTGGGCAGCCCTCCGGGGCGAACCCCAACCCGGACGCGACGCAGGTCGTCTCGCCTGGTCACGCTCCTGCCGCACCGCAGCAGAACGCGGACGCCACCCAGGTCGTCAGCCCCGGTCAGGTGCCGCCCTCGGCTGCCCCCGGCTCGGGCGGCTTCCCGGCGCAGGGACCCGGCTCCGGCGGATTCCCCGCCCAGCAGCCGCCCCCGTACGGCGCTCCGCAGCAGCCTTACGGCCAGCAGCAGCCCTACGGCGCTCCGCAGTCGAACCCGTACGGCCAGCCGGCGGCTTCGCCCTACGGTCAGCCGCAGCAGCAGCAGCCGTACGGCGCTCCGCAGTCGAACCCCTACGGCCAGCCGGCGGCCTCGCCGTACGGCCAGCCCGGGTACGGCGGCGCTCCCGGCTACGGCGCCCCCGGCATGGCGCCGCCGCCTCCCACCGGGTACGCCGAGTGGGGCTCGCGCTTCGTCGGCTACCTGATCGACATCGCGGCCCCGACCGTCGTCACGGTGATCCTGTACTACATCATCGTCGCGATCGCGGTGGGCACGGACACCCCGGGCATCATGTTCCTGGGCATCCTGATCTACGTGGCCAACTTCGCCTTCATCATCTGGAACACGGTCATCAAGCAGGGCCAGACCGGCCAGTCGATCGGCAAGAAGGTCGCGAAGATCAAGCTGATCTCCGAGGAGACCGGCCAGCCGCTCGGCGGCGGAACGACGTTCGTGCGCCAGCTGTGCCACATCGTCGACGCCCTGCCGTGCTACGCGGGCTTCTTCGCCCCTCTGTGGGAGCCGAAGAAGCAGACCTGGGCCGACAAGATCATGAAGTCGATCGTGGTCAACGCCCCGGAGACGGCCTCGCCCTACGGTGGCGGCACCGGCGGTTACCAGCAGCAGCCGAACACCGGTGGCTACCCGCAGCAGCAGCAGCCGGGCGGCTACGGCCAGCCCCCGCAGCAGGGCTACGGCGGTCAGCAGCAGGGCTGGTAAGTCCTCAGCAGTCCGGGAAGGCCCCGGTCACCACCTCCAGGAGGCGGTGACCGGGGCCTTCCCGTCTCCCGCCCACTGCTTGGACTACCACCCGCGGGGGCCAGACGGGTGAGTACCCTTCGAACATGAGCACCCCATACGGCTTCGCCACCAGGGCGATCCACGCCGGTCAGGACCCGGACCCGACCACGGGTGCGGTGAACGTGCCCATCTACGCGACCTCCACGTACGCCCAGGACGGCGTGGGCGGTCTCCGCGAGGGCTTCGAGTACTCCCGCACCGGCAACCCGACCCGCCGAGCGCTGGAGACCTGCCTGGCATCCCTGGAACGCGGCCGCTACGGCAGGTCGTTCTCCTCCGGCATGGGTGCGACCGACGCCGCCCTGCGCACGTTCCTCAAGCCCGGCGACCACATCGTCATCCCGAACGACGCCTACGGCGGCACGTTCCGCCTGATCGACAAGGTCTTCTCGCAGTGGGGCGTGACCCACTCACCGGCCCCGATCAGCGACGTCGACGCGATCCGAGCGGCCGTGCGCCCGGAGACCAAGCTGATCTGGATCGAGACGCCGACCAACCCGCTGCTGAACATCGGCGACATCGCGGCCATCGCCTCGGTGGCCCACGAGTCCGGCGCCAAGCTGGTGGTGGACAACACCTTCGCCTCCCCGGCCCTGCAGACCCCGCTGGAACTGGGCGCGGACGTGGTCCTGCACTCGACGACCAAGTACGTCGGCGGCCACTCCGACGTGGTGGGCGGAGCTCTGATCACCTCGGACGAGGAGATCGACGCGGCGTTCGGCTTCCTGCAGAACGGAGCAGGCGCGGTACCGGGCCCGTTCGACGCCTACCTGACCCTGCGCGGCATCAAGACCCTCGAACTGCGCATGGAAAAGCACTCCGACAACGCAGAACTGGTGGCGGAAGCCCTGACCAGGCACCCGCGCGTCCGCAAGGTGATCTACCCGGGCCTGGAGTCACACCCCGGCCACGCGGTGGCGGCAAAGCAGATGCGCCGCTTCGGCGGCATGGTGTCGTTCCTGGTGGAGGGCGGCGAGGCAGCAGCCCTGGAGGTCTGCGCACGAACGAAGCTGTTCACCCTGGCGGAGTCGCTCGGCGGCGTGGAGTCGTTGATCGAGCACCCCGGCAAGATGACGCACGCGTCGACCGCAGGCTCGATGCTGGAGGTCCCGGCGGACCTGGTGCGCCTCTCGGTGGGCATCGAGTCGGGCGACGACCTGGTGGCGGACCTGCTCGAAGCCCTGGGCTGAGCCACGACACGCACGTGACGGCCCGCCCGCGCCACGCCGGAACCCAGGCGTGGCACAGGCGGGCAAGCACCTTCCGCCCGAGGCGCGGGCAGGCTGACGCAGGGGTCCCCTTGCGTTGTGGCTCCCCCGCGACCCAACGTACTCAGTGGGTCTGACACTCCGGCCGCGCTGGAAATGCCCAGGTGCGGTGAGGCGCGGAAATGCCAGGTGAGGCGTGGTCCCGGAAACGCCCAGGTACGCCCGGCGCTGGAAACGCCCAGGCGAGATACCTGCTGGAAAGACCCAGGCCCGGTACCTGCCGGGCACACCCGAAGTGGCGATGCGAAGCGAGCCGGACAGCCCTATGAACCGCCGAAAAGCGGTGTACCCCAATCGCTATCGACGCGAAGCGGCGATGAACCCCGCAGCGTCGACAATGCCCGAGGGACCACCCTCGCAAGGTGACCATTCGTCCGGCCGGTGACCCCTCCGCTGGAACCGCAACCAGCGCACGCACCAAGCCCCCGCACCAAGCCCCAGCAACGCCAAAGGCCCCTCCCACCAGGGAAGAGGCCTTCAGAAGCGTCCAAAACCCTACGGCTTCTTGGACCCGCCGAACCGATCCACGCCCTCGACCTCGGCAACAGGAACGGCAGGAAGATCAGC
>NZ_DATLEC010000143.1:0-14215 GCF_035525475.1 Lentzea sp.
GGCTACCTCGGTGTCGCCGTGCCCGAGGAGTACGGCGGCGGTGGCGGCGGCATCGGTGACCTCGCGGCGGTCTGCGAGGAGCTGGCCGCGGCCGGATGTCCGTTGCTGCTCATGGTGGTCTCACCGGCGATCTGCGCCACGGTGATCGCCAGGTTCGGCACGGAGGAGCAGAAGTCCAAGTGGCTTCCCGGGTTCGCGGACGGCACGCTGAAGATGGCGTTCGCGATCACCGAACCGGACGCGGGATCCAACTCGCACCAGCTGAAGACCCACGTCAAGCGAGACGGCGACGACTGGGTCCTCAAGGGCACCAAGACCTACATCTCCGGCGTCGACGAGGTCGACGCCGTGCTCGTGGTCGCGATCCAGAAGACCGGGCCGGTGCTGGTGGTGGTGCCGACGACCGCGGAGGGCTTCACCTGGCACGAGATCGACATGGAGCTGGTGGCGCCGGAGAAGCAGTTCACGCTGTTCCTCGACGACGTCCGGCTGCCGTCCGACGCCGTCGTCGGCTCGCCGGACCAGGGGCTGCTGCAGGTCTTCGCCGGGCTCAACCCCGAACGGATCATGGGCGCGAGCATGGCCACCGGCTCGGCCCGCCTCGCGATCGGCAAGGCCGTCGCCTACGCGCGGCAGCGCACGGTGTGGGACAGCCCGATCGGCGCGCACCAGGGTCTCGCGCACCCGCTGGCGAAGATCCACATCGAGGTCGAGCTGGCGCGGCTGATGACGCAGAAGGCCGCCGCGCTCTACGACTCCGGCCGGGACAAGGAGGCGGGCGAGGCCGCGAACATGGCCAAGTACGCGGCGGGCGAGGCGATCGCGGCGGCCGTCGACCAGGCGATCCAGATCCACGGCGGCAACGGCCTGACCCGAGAGTTCGGACTCGCGTCGATGCTCGGCGTGTCCAGGCTTTCCCGCATCGCGCCGGTGTCGCGGGAGATGGTGCTGAACTTCGTCGCCCAGAACAGCCTGAAGCTGCCCCGGTCCTACTGACACACTCTCCCGCATGGGGACATTCACGACTTCGGACGGTGTCGGCCTCGCCTACCACGGCGAGGCCGACGACCCGGTGATCTGCGTGCCGGGCGGGCCGATGCAGGCGTCGTCCTACCTGGGCGGCCTGCCGATCGCCGACGCGATCAGGCTCGACCTGCGGGGCACCGGCGAGTCGGACGAGGCCGGCGACTACCGCGTCGACCGGCAGGTCGACGACGTGGAGGCGTTGCGGCGGCACCTCGGTCTCGACAGGATCCGGCTGTTCGGCCACTCCGCGGGCGGCACGCTCGCGGTCCTCTACGCGACGCGGTACCCGCGGCACGTCGAGGAGCTGCTCCTCGTCACGCCGAGCCCGCGCGTCGTCGGCATCGAGGTGACCGACGCGGATCGCCGGGAGGTGGCCGAGAAACGGCACGCCGAGCCGTGGTACGAGCAGGCCCACGCGGCGTTCCAGCAGATCTGGGCGGGCAACTTCAGCGCGGAGGCGTTCAAGGGGATCACGCCGTTCCTGCACGGCCGCTGGGACGCCCAGGCCCAGGAGCTCGACGAGCACCCGCGCAACGACGAGGCCGCCGGGCAGTACTACGCGGAAGGCGCGTTCGACCCGGCACAGGTGCGCGAACAGCTCGAGAACCTCGACGTGCCAACGCTTCTGCTCGCCGGTGAGCTGGACGTGTCACTGCCGCCGCGGCGCGCACGGGAGTACGCGGACCTGTTCCCCCGCGCGCGGCTCGTCGTGCAGCACGGCGCCGGGCACTACCCCTGGCTCGACGACCCGGAGGTGTTCTCGGCCGCGGTCCAGCGCATGCCGTAGAGGCCCGGCCCGAAGTCCGTCGCGGCGGCGTGCGCACGGCCCCTGCGGTCCACCGCGGCCGGGCGCGCGCCGCCGAACAGTTCCGCACCCGCCGGACCCGACGCGAATTCCTCGCAGGAAACGGGATCGGCGGTGAACTCGACCTCCAGCACGTAGTCCTGGACGGGTTCGGCGAAGCGCCGGAAATGCGTGTGCTCGGCCGTCGGGCGCGGATAGATCAGTTCGTACTCGATCGCGATCGACTGCCCGGCGGTGATCGGTTCGTCGAACACGAGCTCCGCGACGAGAACGCCGCCCGTGCGTTCACGGGCGATCCGGCCGACCCGGCAGGACCGCACGGCCGTCAGCGCCGGCTGGGCGGGACCCGTTTCGTGGCAGAGGATCCAGCGGTCCACGGCGCCCGCCTTCGCCCGCATGACCTGACGTGACCGGACGCCCCGCACCCCGCCGCACGGCGCGACGGCCACCCGGTCGTGCTGGGCGGTCAGGACGAGCCCGGAACCGTCCCACGGCGCCCGTGCCGACTGGTCCCGCCTGCGGGAACGCCCGCGCGGCCGCGGTGGGCCCAGCAGCCGGGACAGGGCCGCCTTCCGCAGCCCGAGCACGTCCTCGAGGTGGGCGAGGGCCGTCATCGACTCCGGCCGCTCGGGTCTGCGCCTGCCCGACTGCCAGTAGCTCAGCGCCGTCACGCTGATCGGCGCGCCCCGCACCTTCAGTCGGTGCTGCAACCGTTCCAGACTCAGGCCCCGCACCTGGATCGCGACCCGCAACGCGTCCGCGAACGGACCCGTCACCAACAGGTCGGCGAGCTCCTCGCGCGGTGGGTGAATCGTGAGCATTCAGTCCTCCGTCTCCCGGAGTCAAGCTCGGAAGAGTATCGGCGGCACAGGGGAGGCGGTACAGCCGATCGGCGGTTTCACCCTCCTGCGAAACCCGGAAAGTTCAGATCTCGGGACCATTACGCCGCGGTGGCCCCTATCGGCTTCCTGAGCATCCCTGCGACGAACAGGACGACGAATGCGCAAGACAGCGACACTCCTCGGCGCGGCGGTCATGATCTCGGCGTTCGCCGCACCCGCCACCGCCGCCACCGGTGAGATCCGCGCCTCCGCGGGCGAGACCATCGCGGGCAGCTTCATCGTGAAGCTCAAGGACGGCACGGCCACCGCGAGCGCGCAGAGCCTCGGTTCGCGGTTCGGCGGCCGGGTCGGGCACGTGTACGACACGGTCTTCCAGGGCTTCTCCGTGCGGATGAGCGACGCGCAGGCGCGCAGGCTCGCCGCCGACCCGTCCGTCGAGTACGTGGAACGCGACCAGGCGGTCAGCGTCCAGGCCACGCAGGTCAACCCGCCGTCGTGGGGAATCGACCGGATCGACCAGCGCAACCTGCCGCTCGACCAGCGCTACGCCTACAACAGCACCGGTTCCGGCGTGAACGCCTACATCATCGACACCGGTGTCCGCGTCACGCACCAGGACTTCGGAGGCCGTGCCCGCAACGGGTTCGACTTCGTGGACAACGACTCCGTCGCGCAGGACGGCAACGGCCACGGCACGCACGTCGCCGGAACCGTCGCGGGCACCCTGCACGGCGTGGCCAAGCAGGCCACCATCATCGCCGTCCGCGTGCTCGACAACAACGGCTCCGGCACCCTCGCCGGTGTCGTCGCGGGCATCAACTGGGTGGCGTCCAACCACGTCAAGCCGGCGGTGGCGAACATGTCGCTCGGCGGTGCCGCCAACACCTCGCTCGACACGGCGGTGCAGGGCGCGATCACGCGCGGGGTGACGTTCGCGGTCGCGGCGGGCAACTCCAACACGAACGCGGCGAACACCTCTCCCGCGCGGGTGGCCGCGGCGCTGACGGTGGGCTCGACGGACCGCACCGACGCGCGGTCCTCGTTCTCCAACTTCGGCCCGGTGGTGGACGTGTTCGCGCCCGGCGGTGGCATCACGTCGGCGTGGAACACCAGTGACACGGCCACGAACACCATCTCCGGCACGTCGATGGCGGCGCCGCACGTCGCCGGTGTGGTGGCCCGCTACCTGCAAGGTGGCTTCACCGTGACCCCCGCCCAGGTCGCGACGGCGATCACCACCAACGCCACCGACGGGAAGGTGACCAACGCCGGTGCCAACACCACGACCAGGCTCCTGTACTGGCCACCGACCAGCTGATCCCTCCTGATGTGCGGCCCCGGCTCCCTCGTGAGCCGGGGCCGTTCTTCCCTGCAACCGAAAGGAAGTGCTGCCCGTGAGAGCCCTGCCGGCAGTCGCCGCCCTCGCAGCGGCGGTCGTGGTCGCCCCGGCGTCCGCGGCCCCGTCGTCGTACATCGTCGTCCTGGAGGAAGGCGCGGTCTCGTCGTTCAGCGGTGCGGTGGAGCACCGGTACACCAGCGTCCTCAACGGTTTCAGCGCGCGGCTCACCCCGGCCGAGGTGAAGCGGCTGAAGGCCGACCCGGCAGTGTCCCACGTGGAGCGTGACGGGATCGTGCACGCCACCGGCACGCAGTTCGACCCGCCCTGGGGCCTGGACCGCATCGACCAGCGCGCGTTGCCGTTGGACAGGACGTACACCTACACGACCACCGGTCGCGGGGTGAACATCTACGTGATCGACACCGGCATCCGCGTGACGCACGACGACTTCGGCGGCCGCGCCCGTGACGGCTGGGACACCGTCGACAACGACGCGGTCGCGCAGGACGACAACGGGCACGGCACGCACGTCGCGGGCATCGCGGCGGGAACGAGGCACGGCGTGGCCAAGAACGCGACCGTGTGGGGCGTCCGAGTTCTGAACGGATCCGGTTCCGGGACGATCTCCGGCGTGATCGCGGGCGTGGACTGGGTGACGCGCAACGCGATCAAGCCCGCGGTGGCGAACATGTCGTTGGGCGGCGGTGCTTCCGCGGCGCTGGACGCGGCGGTGAAGAAGTCGATCGACTCCGGCGTCTCCTACGCGGTCGCGGCCGGCGGCAGCAACACCGATCCGGGGAACTCGTCGCCGCAACGGGTTTCGCAAGCGATCTGCGTGGGTGCTCTGACGCAGAACGACACCAAGGCGTCGTCGTCGAACTTCGGTCCCCTGGTGGATATCTGGGCGCCCGGAGTCAGCATTCCGTCCGCCTGGAACACCGGCGATTCGGCCACCGCGACGCTGAGCGGGTCGTCCATGGCCGCACCGCACGCGGCCGGTGTCGCGGCGCGGTTCCTGGAGGTCAACCGGGCCGCGACACCGGCTCAGGTGGAAAGCGCGCTGGTTACCACGGGCACTCCCGGCACGCCACCCGTCACTCGTATCCTCTACTGGCCGCCGTCATTGTGAACCGTGAATTGTTCGGCAATGCAAGCCCGTCTTAATCACTAAGACACCCTTGGCAGGAACCGGATCCATCCATAGCGTCGAAAGCGCATCGTTCCCCTGCACAAGAACGGAATGCACACCATGACGCGAAAGATCCGGTTCCTCGCCGGTGCCGGCGTGGCGAGCCTCGCCCTGTCGGTTCTGATGGTTCCCAACGCCTCCGCCGCCGAGGGCGAGGTCCTCTCCCTGAACGCGCCCGAGAAGATCGCCGGCAGCTTCATCGTGAAGCTGAAGGAGGGCAAGGGCGACTCGCACGCCCTCGCCTCCCGGTTCGGCGCGAAGGTGGAGCGCGACTACACCAGCTTCGGCGGGTTCAACGTGAAGCTGACGGAGAAGCAGGCCAAGCGCCTCGCCGCGGACCCGTCGGTCGAGTTCGTCGAGGCCGACCAGGTCGTGCACGTGCAGGCGACGCAGACGAACCCGCCGTCGTGGGGTCTCGACCGCATCGACCAGCGCAACCTGCCGCTCAACAGCTCCTACAGCTACACCTCGACCGGCGCGGGCGTCACCGCCTACGTCATCGACACCGGTGTGCGCATCAGCCACTCCACGTTCGGCGGCCGCGCCTCCAACGGCCGCGACTTCGTCGACAACGACAACGTCGCGCAGGACGGCAACGGCCACGGCACGCACGTCGCCGGCACCATCGCGGGCTCGCAGTACGGCGTGGCGAAGGCCGCGAAGATCGTCGCCGTCCGCGTGCTCGACAACAACGGCTCCGGCACCCTCGCCGGTGTCGCCGCCGGCATCGACTGGGTCGGCAACAACGCCGTCAAGCCCGCCGTGGCGAACATGTCGCTCGGCGGCAGCTCCAACGCCACCCTCGACACCGCCACGCGCAACGCCATCGCCAAGGGCGTGACCTTCGCGGTCGCGGCCGGCAACTCGAACGCCAACGCGTCCACCTTCTCGCCGGCCCGCGTGACCGAGGCGATCACCGTGGGCGCCACCGAGCGCACCGACGCCCGCGCGTCCTACTCGAACTTCGGTTCGGTGCTGGACATCTTTGCGCCGGGCTCGTCCATCACGTCGGCGTGGAACACCTCCGACTCGGCCACCAACACCATCTCGGGCACGTCGATGGCCACCCCGCACGTCGCGGGCGCCGCGGCGCGCTACCTCTCCACCAACCCCTCGGCGACGCCGGCCCAGGTCTCCTCGTACCTGGTCGCGCAGTCGACGCCGTCGAAGGTGACGAACCCGGGCTCGGGCTCGCCGAACCGCCTGCTGTACCTCGCGCCGACCGCGTGAGCTGAGTGGGGAGAAGGGCCGCGACCCCGATCGCGGCCCTTCCTCCTATTGTGGGGACGTGCTGGAGGGGTTGGACGACGTCGCGTGGCACTCGGTCGACCACGCGCACGGGCCCGCGCTGGACACACCGGGTCACCTCAGGGCGTTGCTGTCCCGCGATCCCGAGGTGGTCGCGCAGGCCGTCCGGGATCTCGACAGGACGGTGTGCGAGGAGGGCGGGTTCGTGTGCCCGGCGGCCACCGCGGTGCTGCCGTTCCTCGTCGAGGTGCTGCCGGTGCTGACCGAGGCGCACCGCACCTCGGTGCTGGACATGGTCCGACGCCTCGCCGACGACGGGGAGAACGCCGAGCAGGTCGACGCCGGGTGGCACGAGGCGTGGCGGAAGGCGAAGCCCCGGCTGGCGTTCTGAGACCCTCGAAAAGCCCTGCGTGAAAATCTGTCGGTGCCTCCGGCTAGCCTTGACGGCAAAGCTGACTTCGTCTACAAGGAGCCACCACCGTGTTGCGCACGCACGAGGCCGGATCACTCCGGGCCGAGCACGCCGGGCAGTCCGTCACCCTCACCGGGTGGGTCGCTCGCCGGCGTGATCACGGCGGTGTCATCTTCATCGACCTGCGCGACGCCTCGGGCGTGGCCCAGGTCGTGTTCCGCGAGGGCGAGATGGCCGAGCGCGCGCACCGGCTGCGCAGCGAGTACGTCATCAAGGTCACCGGCGACGTGAGCAGGCGTCCCGAGGGCAGCGAGAACCCCGACCTCGCGACCGGCGCGATCGAGGTCTACGTGTCCGACCTCGAGGTGCTCAACGAGGCGGCGCCGCTGCCGTTCCAGGTCGAGGCCGAGGGCGAGATCGGCGAGGAGGCCCGCCTCAAGCACCGCTACCTCGACCTGCGCCGCAGCGGACCGGCCAAGGCCATCCGGCTGCGCAGCGAGGTCAGCCGGATCGCGCGGACCGTCCTGCACGACGAGAAGTTCGTCGAGGTCGAGACCCCGACCCTGACCCGCAGCACCCCCGAGGGCGCGCGCGACTTCCTGGTGCCCGCGCGGCTGCGCCCCGGCTCCTGGTACGCGCTGCCGCAGTCGCCGCAGCTGTTCAAGCAGCTGCTCATGGTCGGTGGCCTGGAGCGCTACTACCAGATCGCGCGCTGCTACCGGGACGAGGACTTCCGCGCCGACCGCCAGCCGGAGTTCACCCAGCTCGACATCGAGATGAGCTTCGTCGAGCAGGACGACGTCATCGCGCTCACCGAGAAGCTCCTCTCCGCCATCTGGAAGGAGCTCAAGGACGTCGAGCTGCCGCTGCCGTTCCGCCGCATCTCCTACGCGGAGGCGATGGCGAAGTACGGCTCGGACAAGCCGGACCTGCGCTTCGACGTCGAGCTCACCGAGCTGACCGAGTACTTCAAGGACACGACGTTCCGCGTGTTCCAGGCGCCGTACGTCGGTGCCGTCGTCATGCCGGGGGGTGCGTCTCAGCCGCGCCGCACGCTCGACGGGTGGCAGGAGTTCGCCAAGCAGCGCGGCCACAAGGGTCTTGCCTACGTGCTGGTCCAGGAGGACGGCACGCTCGGCGGTCCGGTCGCGAAGAACCTCACCGACGCCGAGCGCGACGGTCTCGCGAAGGCCGTCGGCGCCAACGCCGGCGACTGCATCTTCTTCGCGGCGGGCGACCCGCGTGACGCGCGCGCCCTGCTGGGCGCCGCCCGTGTCGAGATCGCGCACCGCGTCGGCCTGATCGACGAGAACGCCTGGGCGTTCGCGTGGGTCGTCGACTTCCCGATGTTCGAGTCGGTCGACAAGCTCGGCTCTGGCGACGTCGCGGTCGGCGGTGGCAAGTGGACCGCCCTGCACCACGCCTTCACCTCGCCGACCCCGGACTGGATCGACAACTTCGAGTCCGACCCGGGCAACGCCCTGGCCTACGCCTACGACGTGATCCTCAACGGCAACGAGCTCGGCGGTGGCTCCATCCGTATCCACCGCGCGGACGTGCAGCAGCGCGCGTTCAACGTCATGGGCATCGGTGCCGAGGAGGCGCAGGAGAAGTTCGGCTTCCTGCTCGACGCGTTCAAGTTCGGCGCCCCGCCCCACGGCGGCATCGCGCTCGGCTGGGACCGCCTCTGCATGCTGCTCGCGGGTGTCGACTCGATCCGCGAGGTCATCGCGTTCCCGAAGTCCGGCGGCGGCTACGACCCGCTGACCGCGGCTCCGGCGCCGATCACCGCCCAGCAGCGCAAGGAAGCCGGCGTCGACGCCAAGCCCGACCAGAAGAGCTGATGCTGCGGCTGAGGGTGGTCTGCCCCGCGGACCAGACCGAAGCCGCGCTCGACGTCCTCCGCGGCCACGCGGGAGCCACCCACCTGGTGCTCCTGCGCGGCGCGGCGATCGAGCCCGAGGGTGACCTGCTCACCGCGGACGTCGCGCGCGAGTCGGTCGACGAGGCCGTCGGCGCGCTGTGCCGGCTGGGGATCGACCGCGACGGCGGCATCACCATCGAGTCGATCGACACGTCGCTGTCCGACGCCGCCGACCGGGCGCAGGAGGACGCGCCCGGCGACGGCTCCGACGCGATCGTGTGGGACGAGCTCCTCGCGCTCACCGGCGAGGAGTCCAAGCCGAGCGTCACCTTCCAGGCGTTCCTCACCATCGCCTGCCTGCTGGCCGCGGTCGGTGTCGCGACGAACTCGACGGTCACGCTCGTCGGCGCGATGGTCGTCGGGCCGGAGTTCGGGCCGCTCGCCGCCGTCGCCGTGGGGCTCGTCGCACGGCGCTGGGACCTGGTGCGGCGGGCCGCCGCCGCGCTCGCGATCGGGTTTCCGCTGGCCATCGCCGTCACCTCGGTGCTGACCTGGCTCGGAGCGGGGGCGGGGCTGCTCGATCGGGAGACGTTGCTGCACGGCACCGAGTCGGAGTTCATCTACCAGTTCGGACCGTTCTCGCTGATCGTCGCGCTGCTGGCGGGCGCGGCGGGCATGCTGTCGATGACGTCGGCCAAGTCGGCGGCGCTCGTCGGCGTGTTCATCTCGGTCACCACGGTCCCGGCCGCCGGGTACGCGGCACTGGCCGCGGTTCTCGGAGTGTGGGACAGAGTGGGCCCGGCGGTGGCTCAGCTGGGGATCAACTTGATCGGTATTGTCGCCGCGGCCGCGTTCGTGCTGTTGATCCGCAGGCGCAGGGCAACGGATGGTGTTTCCACACGTCCACTGTCCAGGGGATGATCACAGGACGTCCGATGACGGCATGAGCCGTTATCAACGAGTGGTGGTGGTCGCAGTCAGGCCGCATTAGCGTCGGTCCGGCTCGCAGGCTTTGAGGGAGTAGGGTCGGAGAGGATGAGCGTGGAGATCACCGCGGGCCCTCCCGGCACGACTTCACCCGAGATCGACGACGCTGTCGGGGCGGCGGAGCGCGTACTGACCAGGAGAATGGGCGCACAGGTGCGTCTCGCGGACCCCGAGGCTCTCGGGGGTACCGGTCGTTCCGTCGTGATCCGCGTGAGAGTGGCCTCCTCGCCGTTCTCCATGCCCCGCACGCTGGTGGTGAAGCGCTATCCGGAGGCCAGCGGCGACCGCGACCCGTGGGCGCACGAGGCCGTCAGCCACCAGCTCCTGACCGCTCTTCCCTCGGAGGAGCGCGCCACCCCGGAACTCTTCGCGCACGACGCGGCGGCGCGCCTGGTCGTGCTCGAGGACCTCGGCCGCGCGCCGCGCCTGTCCGAGAAGCTGCACGCGAAGGACGCGCGCGCCGCGGAACGCGGCCTGCTCTCGTGGGCACACGCCATGGGCCGCCTGCACGCCACGACGGCGGGCCGTGACGCCGACTTCGACGCGTTGATGCGCCGGGCCGGTGCGCAGTGCTGCCAGGACCCGATCGCGGTCGACGTGCACGCGGCCATCGCGGGCTTACCGGCGCTGCTCGGGACCACGCTGGGCGTGGAGACGTCCTCCCAGGTCAGCGAGTTCGCCGCCGGAGCAGCACGGGGGTTCAGCACGTCACGCAGGCGCGCGTTCAGCCCGTCGACGTCGTGCCCGGACAACCACCTGGTCACCTCGCGCGGTGTCCGGTTCGTCGACTTCGAGGGCGGCTGCGTCCGCGACATCGTGTTCGACGCGGCCGCGTTGCGCGTGCCGTTCCCTTCCTGCTGGTGCGGGTGGGGTCTGCCGCCGGGGATGTCCGAGGCCATGGTCGCCGCGTGGCGGGCGGAGGTCGGGTCGGTGTGGCCCGAGATGGACGACGACGCGGTGCTCTTACCGCGGTTGCTGGAAGCCCAGCTGATGTGGGTGTGGCTCGCGACGTGGCGGGCGCTGTCCAAGCCGATGCCGACCGCCGACAACGCGCCGCCGCGCAGCGTCGTGCTCGCCGGGCGCTGGGCCCGTCTGCGGGGCGACGCGCTGCTCCTGGGGCAGAAGACGGTCGCGTCCCACGCGGACGCCGTCGTCGGCGCACTGGTCGACCGCTACGGCGCCGAGGTGCTCGAACTCCCGCTTTACCCAGCATTTCGCTGAACCGTTCCCACACGGTCATGCCCGGATCACCGGGTGCGCTGATGCTGGTCCGCGTGCTGGTGTTACTCGGTGACTCGACAGCGGTCGGGATCGGCGACCTCGTGCCAGGAGGCTGGCGCGGCTTCGGCCCGCTCCTCTCGGCGGCGTTCGAGGACAACGGCTATCGCAACCACGCGGCCTCCGGCGCGCGGCTGGCCGACGTCCGGCGCACCCAGCTGCCCCTGGCGCTGCGGGACAGGCCCACCGCCGCCGTGGTGATCGCGGGGGTCAACGACACGCTGCGGTCGGACTTCTCCGCGCGGCGGATGCACGAGGACCTCGACCACGTCTGCGGCGCGCTGACGGCCGCGGGGGCGTCCGTCGTCACCGTCCGGTTCCACGACCAGGGACGGGTGTTCAAGCTGCCCGGCCGGTTGCGGAGGGTGCTCGAGGACCGGATCGACGAGTACAACCGCGTGATCGACGTCGTCGTGGCGCGGCACGGGGTCCGGTGCGTCGACCTGCACACATTGCCTGGCGCGTATGAGCTCCGGACGTGGGCGGTCGACCGGCTGCACCCGTCCGAACGCGGTCACCGGATGCTGGCGAGGGCGTTCGCGGCCGAGCTGCGCGGGCTCGGGCACACCGTCGGCGACGTCAGCCTGGAGTGCTCCGGCGGGCGGGAGCTGACGGTGTGGCACCACGCGGCGTGGTTGGCGCTCAAGGGGATTCCGTGGCTGTGGCGGCGGGGCGCGGACCTGCTGCCGTTGCTGCTGCGCGACGAGAGGCAGGCCGGGCTGCCGCTGACGGGACCGGTGCCGGGGGACGTGCTGCCCGCCGACACCGGCCTCGTCTGAGCCGGTCAGCCGCTCAGGTCGTAGAGCGTCTGGCCACCGACCGTCGTGGCCTCGAAGGTCGCCGCGACCCACTCGGCGATCTCGCTGCCGCCGCCGCGTCCTCCGCCCGCGACGAAGTACCGCACCTTCCCCTCCGCGACGAGCGCCTCGAACTCGTCGAGGGTGGGCGCGGGATCGCTGCCGTTCCAGCCGCCGATCGCGATCACGGACCGGCCGGACGCGAGCTGCAGAGAGGCCGCGCTCTGGGCGCCGACGGTCGCGGCCGCCCACTCGGTGTCGGTGGCCTTGAGCAGCTGCACGACCTCCGTCGACGAGCCGCCCTCCCGCATGCCCATGCCGGCACCCTGCTGGGCTCGTGGACCGGACAGCGGAATCGAGCCGCTGTGCGTGGTGGCCGCGGTCGCCAGCGCGTAGCCGGAGGTGCCGAGCAACGCCGCCGCCACCAGCACGCCGACGAGCCACCTCCGGTCCAGGCCGAACACCAGCGCGGCCACCGCGACCGCGGTCACGGCGAGCAGGACCCAGCGCAGCCACGGCGCCCAGTCCGGCGTGCGGTCGAGCAGGATGAAGCCCCACACGCCGGTCGCCGCGACCATCGCCGTCAACGCCATGCGCACCGGGAAGTGCGCTCGTCCGCGCCACAGCTCACGCCCGGCGATGCCGACGAGCGCGGCGATCGCGGGCGCCAGCGCCACCGTGTAGTAGGGGTGCGTGATGCCGCTCATGAAGCTGAACACCGCGCCGGTCACGAGCACCCAGCCACCCCAGACGACCAGCGCCGCACGGGTGCGGTCGGTGCGGGGCGCGCGCCGCAGGAACCACAGCCCGGCGCCGAGACCGATCAGCGCCGCGGGCAGCAGCCAGGAGATCTCCGGTCCCATGCTGGCGCCGAACAACCGGCCGATGCCCGTCTCCCCGCCGAAGCCGATGTTCCCGTTGCCGCCCATGCCACCGCCACCCGGTCCTCCGCCGGAGCCTCCGAAGACGCGGCCGAGCCCGTTGTAGCCGATGGCGAGCTCCCACAACGAGTCGTTGGTGGACCCGCCGATGTACGGGCGGCTGTCCGCGGGCCACAGCTCGACCAGTGCGATGAACCAGCCGGCCGAGACGACGACCGCGACACCGGCGCCGAGCAGGTGCAGCACCCGCTTCGGCACCGACGCCGGAGCCGCGACGAGGTAGGCGAGCGCCAGCGCGGGCAGGACCAGGAAGCCCTGCATCATCTTGGTGAGGAACGCGAACCCGATCGCCGCGCCCGCGAGCGCCAGCCACCACGGGCTCGCCTTCTCCAGCGCCCGCACCGTGCAGTACGCGGCCGCGACCATCAGCAGCACCAGCAGCGCGTCCGGCAGGTCGAACCGGAACATCAGCGTGGCCACCGGTGTCACCGCGAAGGCCGCACCCGCGAACAACGCCGCGACGGGACCGGACGTGCGTTTCACCGTGGCGTACGACAACCCCACGGCCGCGACGCCTTCCAGCGCCTGCGGGGCGAGCACGGTCCAGCTGGAGAAGCCGAACGCCTTGGCGAAGACCCCGCTCACCCACAGGAACGCGGGCGGCTTGTCGACGGTGATCGTGTTGCCGGGGTCGAGCGAACCGAACAGCAGCGCCTTCCAGCTCTGCGACGCGGCCTGCGTCGCCGCCGCGTAGAAGTCGTTGCCCCAGCCGGAGGCCGTGAGGTTCCACAGGTACAGCACAGCCGTCGCGGCGAGCAGGCCGAGGAAGGCGATGCGGTGCACCGCCTTCGGGTTGCGTGCCGGTGGTTTCGGCGCGGCGACGGGCGCGGGAGCGAGCGTGGCGGTCATGACGCGTCCAGTGGGTAGAGGGTGGTGCCGCTGACGGTGGTCGCGGTGTAGTTCGCGGCGACCCAGTCGGCGATCTGGTGGGCGGTGTCGCTGCCGGTCTCGCCCTGCATCATCCGGCCGGCGGCGACGTAGTAGTGGATCTGTCCACTTCGGACCATCTCCTGGAACTGCTCCAGGGTCGGCGCGGGATCCGTGCCGTTGAACCCGCCCATCGCCATCACCGGCAGCCCGCTGGCGAGCTGCAGCCCGGCCGCGTTGTTGGACCCGATCGTCGCCGCGGCCCATCGGTAGCGGCCGGCGTTGTCCTGCAACAGGGTCACGACCTCGGCGTCCGGTGTCGTCGTGTCGAGCAGCCCTCCGCCGCCCATTCGCCTGGCCGACGGCCCCGCCACTGGGATCGCGCCGGTGTGCGGCGTGGTGACGGTGGCGAACGAGTACGTGGTGGGGCCGAGCAGCGCGGCGACGAGCGCGACCGGGATGGCCCAGCGCAGCGACAGCACCAGGCCGACCGCGGCGATCAGCCCGGCCATCAGCACCAGCACCGCGACGGGCGTGGAGAAACCCTCGACCAGCAGGTAGCACTGCAGCGCGCTCAACGCGACCGACCCCGAAAGCACCGCCGCCGCAACGGGTTCGTG
>NZ_DATLEC010000148.1:0-4576 GCF_035525475.1 Lentzea sp.
TGACCGCCGTGACGGGCTTCGCCGAGTCCCTGGCGGACGGCGTCGTCACGGGCTCCCAGGTGGCCCCCGTCGGCACGGTGATCCTCGACGAGGCCCGCCGCCTGGACCGCCTGGTGACCGACCTGCTGGACCTGGCCCGCCTGGGCGCCGACGACTTCCAACTGGACATGGCGGTGGTGTCGCTGGAGCCGGTGGTGCGCTCGGCCGCCGAGGTGTGGCACGCGCGCTGCAACGCCCGCGGTGTGGCGTTCTCGCTGGAGATCTCGGCCTCACCGGTCGTGCACGCCGACGCACGCCGGTTGCGCCAGGTCATCGACGGCCTGATGGAGAACGCACTGCGCGTCACCCCGGCCGACCGCCCCGTAGTGCTGGCCCTGTCGTCCGTGCTGGAGGTGCGCGACGGCGGCCCTGGCCTGGCCGCCGAGGACTACCCGGTGGCGTTCGGCCGAGGGGTGCTGCACGCGCGGTACCAGGAGTCGCGGCCGGTGGGGACCGGCGTGGGGCTGGCGCTGGTGCACGGCCTGGTGACGCGGATGGGCGGGACGATCACGGCCGGTCCGGCGCCGGAGGGCGGCGCCGCCTTCACCGTGACCCTGCGACCCGCTAACACGATCGGGTGACATTCCGATCTGTCCACCATGGGGGACACGACCGCGTGGTTGATGTTGGCGGCAGGCGACGACCGTGCGCGCGCAAGCAACGACGGCTACGACGACGACCCGTCGTCGCACTACAGCTGGGACGACACGGTCCCGAACCACGGGAAGCCCGCGCAGGGCCACGTCATCGTCCTGTGGGACAAGCGATACCTGCTCGGCGCGTCGGTGATCGAGAAGATCGACGAGGGCACCGCGGAGAAGGACGTGCACAGCTGCCCGCAGTGCGACAAGGCGCGGATCGAAACGCGCACAACGGCTCTCCCCCGGCTCAAGTGCTACAACTGCGGCCACGAGTTCGACGTGCCCCGCACGCGCGAGAAGACCGTGAAGACGTACCGCACCCGACACGGCGCCGGCTGGGTCGAGTTGGAGGGCAGGCTCGACGGCGCCCAGCTCAGGGCGTTGTGCCTGAGCCCGAAGTCGCAGCTGAGCCTGCGCCCGCTCGACTACGACCGCTTCCACGCCGCTCTCGACGGAGAACTCGCGTTGGCGCCGTTGGAAGCGGCCGCCGAGTACGTCGCGGGCGGTCACGCAACGGCGGTCGTGCGGGTGCGACGGGGTCAGAGCGCGTTCCGCGGCAAGTTGTTGGCCCGGTACGGCAGCGAATGCGCGTTCTCCGGCCCGGCTCCCGCCGACGCGTTGGAGGCCGCGCACCTCTACAGCTACGCCGAGATCGGTGAACACAGGAAGGACGGCGGCTTCCTGTTGCGCCGCGACCTGCACCGGCTCTTCGACCGAGGCCTGCTCGCCGTCAACCCGGACACCCGCCGGCTGGACGTGCACGTGGACATCCGGCACCTGCAGGACTACGGGCAGTTGCACGGCAAGGAGCTGGGCCTCGATCCCACGCGTGCGCAGCGCGAATGGCTGCGCACGCACTGGGAGCAGGCGCGGCCTACTTCGCCTGGGGCAGCTTGACCTTCTTCTTCGCGCCCGGCGACGAGGGCGGCGGCACCACGGGCCCGATGTCCCCGTCCGGCGCCTCGTCCAAGTCCACGATCACCGGCGCGTGGTCGCTGGGTCCGCTCCCCTTGCGGGCGTGCCGGTCGATCCACGCGGCCTTCGCCCGAGGCGCGACGGAGCTGGACGCGAGGATCAGGTCGATCCGCATGCCCAGGTCGCGGTGGAACATGCCGGCCCGGTAGTCCCAGTAGCTGAAGATCCGCTCGTTGGGCCACCGGTCGCGCACGACGTCGTGGAACCCCAACGCCTCGATGGCCTGCAATGCGGCACGTTCGGGCTCGGTGACGTGCGTGTGGCCGTTGAAGGCCTCGCGGTCGAAGACGTCGGCGTCGGCCGGTGCGATGTTGATGTCGCCGCACACCAGGGCGTCCGCGGGGCCGGCCTCCAGCACGTCGCGCAGCGCGGCCAGCCACTCCAGCTTGTACTTGTAGTGGTCCGACTCGGGCTCACGGCCGTTGGGCACGTACAGCGAATGCACGCGCACGCCGCCGCACGTGGCGGCCACGGCGCGGGCCTCGACTTCGGGGAAGCCCGGAGCGCCCGCGATGCCGACCTCGACGTCGTCCAGGCCCACGCGGGACAGCAACGCCACACCGTTCCACTGCGTCTCGCCGAACAGCGCGACCTCGTAGCCGCGCTCCTTCAAGGCGTCGCCGAGCAGAGCGGTGAAGGCCTCGTCGGCCAGCTTGGTCTCCTGCAGGCACACGACGTCCGGCTTCCGCTGGTCGAGCCACGGCAGCAGGCGGGGCACGCGTTGCTTGACGGAGTTCACGTTCCAGGTCGCCACTCGCACCCGCTCCACGGTAGTCACCGCGGCTAGAGCCCGCATGGAACGCCGCCGAGCCATCACGGCGCTCGCGATGGTCTGGTGGCTGCGGATCTCCTGACGCATGTCGTCGAACTCGGCCTTCAGGACATCGCCGCCCCCTGACCCATGGACAGCACCATGGTCAGCGAATCTCGGGAGAACGAGCCGCCGCAGGTCAAGATGGTGGGGCAGGTCGGATTCGAACCGACAACCTGACAGATTATGAGTCTGCTGCTCTGACCGGTTGAGCTACTGCCCCCTCGCAGCGGCACCCGTCCCCTGGCTCACGCTGCGTGGTGGAGGATACCGATCACGCCGAACGGGTCTTGCGCGCCCCCGTGGCGAGCGACACATAGGCTTGCACGCGTGCGTTTGACCCTCCGCGACTTCACCCCTGCGGACGAGCCCGAGGTGCTGCGGCTGTTCGCCGACTGCGACGACTGGTTCCAGGCCGCCACCGGGCACCCGTCCGGGCCCGGTGACGTGCAGAGCCTCTTCTACGCGTTGCCGGAGGGGGCGGCGTTCGAGCAGAAGCACCTGCTGGTGGCGCAGGCCGAGGGCATGATCGGGTTCGTGGACCTCGTGCTGGACCACCCCGCGCCCGGCGAGGTGAGTGTCGGGTTCTTCCTGGTGCCCAGGGACCTGCGGCGGTGGGGCATCGGGTCGGAGATGGTCAAGGCGCTCGGCGAGCGGTTTCCCGGTGTCACGCGTGCGCACGTGCGGCTCGACGACTTCAAGCCCGGCAACGAGTTCCTCAAGGCGTTGGGCTTCGTGTTCAACGGTCAGCGCGCGGTGCTGGAGCTCGCGCCCAGGTCCGACGGGCGGTAGCCGTCCGGGTAGCCGGGATAGGTGCGGTTGCGCGCACGCGTCAGCTTCACCTCACGGCGTACGGGTAGCCATCGCACCACGAGCGCCCGTGCGCGCAACGCCAGGCGTCCGGCGAAGCCGACCCACGACGGCGGTGCGGTGAAGCCGAAGGCTCGCACCATCAGCGGGTCGAGCATCGCGATCACGGCGCGTGAGACGGCCGGCTTGAGCACCGAGGGGTACCACGAGCAGAACAGGTCGAGCGTGTACTGGCCGATGCGGCGGTTCGACGGCGCAAAGACGAAGTGCTGCTGCTCGTAGGCTTTCTTGAAGCTGAGGAACTCGTCGTAGTTCGAAGGGATCTCGCGGATCCCCATGCGGGCGCCGACCGCGCGGTAGAAGTGGAACGACGCCAGCTGCTCGTTGCGCGTCAGCGGGCGCCAGGCGTACTGCGACAACCACTCGATCGGGTTGTAGACGAACGTCGACAGCACGTACAGCATGTCGTCGTTCGAGATGTCGTAACGACCGTGCTGGCGGTTGACCACCCGCAACGCCTCACGGCCGCGCGGCGAGTCGTAGCCGTGCTCCACGAGCTCGGCCATCAGGACGGCCGTGTCGTCGTAGCGCTTCTGCGGACGCCGCTCGAACTCGCCGGTGCGCTCCAGCAGGCCCGAGATCGTCGGGACGCAGTACGTGCGGAACAGCGCCATCTCCAACGACTTCTGGTAGTCCCAGGGGAACTCCAGGCCCGCGGAGATCCGCATGATCTCCTCGTGGTCGGCGACGGGGTCGAGCGAGGAGATGCGGCGGAGGTTCGCGAAGCGGGCCATGCACCCACGCTGGCCGAAGGCCGGACAAAGCAAAAGACCCCAGTCGATGGACTAGGGTCTCGGCGGAAGCTCCCCCAACTGGACTCGAACCAGTAACCCTGCGATTTGAATTCTCGTCATCGCGTTGCCTGTCATTGCTTGTCGAAACCTGGTCTCATCTGCGAAGTTATCGTTTGCAAATGCTCTTCGCTTTTCAATTAATATCGACATTTGTCATTGTTTTATGAGGGTAAAGTGTGGAAATGATCTTGCCTGAGAGGGCTACTCGTCCTCGTCCTCGGCCTCGAAGTCGGCACCACACTTGCCGCACGTGATCGGACCCTCAGCGAGCGTACTCTTGGCGACGCGGATCTTCCTCGGGCACGCGCACTGGGCCACTGCGAGGTTCGTGCTCTTGGACTTCGAGGCGGGGCGGATCTCCGCGTGACGGTAGATCACGAGTGCCGCGATGAGGGCGTCCAGCTCCTTCGCGTACTCGGTGACGGTTGCTGCGGGCACGCTGGTGA
>NZ_DATLEC010000152.1:0-79097 GCF_035525475.1 Lentzea sp.
GCCCGTCTCGAAAGAGCGAATCGACGCCCTGCCCGGCACCGTTCGTTCTATGGTCTTGAGAGACTTCAAGGGGGTAGGTGCGCGTGGCTGTGGCGAAGTTCAACATCGAAGCCATGGAACAGTGCCGCACGACCGTGAGCAGCCAAGCCGGACAATTCGGCGCGATCGGTGACGGCTTTTCCAACCAGTACGGCAATCCGGACATCTTCGGGAAACTCGGATCTTCCGGGGCACTGTCCAGCGCGGTGACGGCAATGGACCAGGCGGGCTCGCAGGAGTTCGAGGCGGCCGAGAAGGTGCTGCGCAAGGTCGAAGGCACGATCGACGTGATCCAGACCAATGTGGACGACGTCGAGGAAGCCAACAAGAACTCGTTCAGGGCGGTGTGACGTGAGCGCGATGGACGAGGTCTCCGCACTGCCCGGCGGCGCGGAACTGGCCGCGCTCGCCGACAAGGTCGAGACCGCACAACCCCAGGCCGTGCGCGACATCGCGAACCGCTGGAAGCAGGCAGCGGGCAAGTGCGGTGACCAGACGAACGTCCTGCAGAAGTCCGTCACGCAGCTCGACGGAGCCTGGGAGGGCAAGTCCGCGGACGGCTTCGTCGCCTACATGGGCACCGTGACGAAGTGCGGCACCTCGATGGCCGACGCGCTCAACGGCGCCGCGACCGACCTGGAGGCGGCCGCGAACGCGTTGGAGACGGCCAAGTCCTCGATGAGCCGCATCTGCGAGAACCTCCTGAGCCGCGCCCGCCAGACGCGCCAGCAGCTCCACAACCAGCCGCAGGAGGACGTCGACAGCGTCATCCGCAGCTACGTGGCCGAAGCCGTCGCCGACGCGAACCCCGTTGTCTCGCAAGCAGAATCGGCCCTGAACGCCGCCGCAGGCACTTTGAAGGGCCGCCCAGCCGCGCTGGCGCCGAAGTTCTCGACCCTCGAAGACCCGAACACGCAGTCCTTCACCCCGGCGCCCGGCAAGCCGATCGAGTGGGCCCCGACCCCGCCGCCCGACGACTCGACCAAGCAGTCCACCGCCGCGGACACCCAGCCCAAGCCTTCCGTCACCCCGGCTGAACACGGTGGCGGCGGCGGTGGTGGTGGCGGCAGCGCTTCTGGAGGCGGAGGCGGTGGGGGTGGTGGCGGCGGAGGCATGGGTGGCCTCGGTGCCAGCGGCGGCCCGCCGTCGGGAAGCCCGCCGCCCGGCAACGTCGAGGAGTGGATCCGCGAGGCCATCAAGATCCTCCAAGCCAACGGCATCCCGGTCACCGACGAGAACATCGACGAGATCTGGAAGATCATCGAGAAGGAGTCGAGCGGCAACCCGCACGCCATCAACCTCTGGGACTCGAACGCCCAGCAGGGCACGCCCTCCAAGGGCCTGATGCAATGCATCGACTCGACGTTCAACGCCCACAAGCTGCCAGGCCACGACGACATCTGGAACCCGGTCGACAACATCATCGCCGGTGTCCGCTACACGTTCTCGCGCTACGGCGGCTTCGAAGGCCACCCAGGCCTCAAGGCGATGTCCCAGGGCGGCGGCTACCAAGGGTATTGATATCGCACGATCGGGTGAGCTTTGTCCGGAACCCGGCCTTTCTCCGTCTGGTATCTCGTGACGGAAATGGGCCGGGTTTCGCTTATCCACACCCACACGGGTACTGAATGTCCCATAACACTGTTGCAGTTTCTCCCGCATAGGTGGAAGCGCGGGGGGCGGACGGAGATGACGGGCGAAACGGACCGGAGAGGGTGGGGGGTCGTGGATGGCGAACGAGCCGCCGCGCCAACCGGCCGACCCGCGCTTCGCCGGGGCACGACCGGGCGCACGCGCGTGGGGTTTATTGCGGGAGAAATGGCCTCCGCCCGCGGTGCCGGGAGGTTGGCTTGGGAAGAGGTGTGCGATGCCGGGAGGTTGGCTTGGGAAGAGGTGTGCGGTGCCAGGCGTTGCGCCGGGCTGCAGCGGGGTGGTCGGCGCCGGCCGGACGGGTCGAGGGTGAGTTCGGGGTGAGATGGGCGGCCTGACCCGAGCCGCCTGCGCGGGTTCTGCGTCGAGGGGAAGCGCGGATGTGTTCCGGGTTGTCCCGCGGGTAGGCGTGAGCGGGCTGACGGGGGCCGGTGATCAGACCCGGCGAAGCCGCCTTGGCAAGCGGGGCCTGGCCAGGGCTGGATGTGGGCAGACCGGCAAGTGCAGGCCCGGCAAGCATGGGGACTGGCGATGCCAGGTGTGAGCAGACCGGCAAGGCGCGGCCCGGAAAGCGCGGCCTCGGCGACACGGCGGCGAGTTAGCCTGGCGGCATGCTGACCGTGGCTGCCCGTGCCGACGTCCCGCCCTTCCACGTCATGGACGTGCTGTCCGCCGCCGCGCGCAGGCAGCGGACTCACGGCGACGTGATCTCCCTGGCCGCCGGCCAGCCGTCCAGCCCCGCGCCGCGGCCCGTGCGGGAGGCGGCGGTCCGGGCCCTGGGCGAGCAGGCGTTGGGGTACACCGAGCAACTGGGGATTCCTGAGTTGCGCGGGGCCATCGCCGGTCACTACGAGCGGCAGTACGGGCTGAAGGTCGACGCGGACGACGTGGTGGTGACCACCGGGTCGTCTGGGGCGTTCACGTTGGCGTTCCTGGCGGCGTTCGACGCCGGGGATCGGGTGGCGTTGGCGCGGCCTGGATATCCGGCCTACCGGAACATCCTGAAGGCGTTGGGGTGTGAGGTCGTCGAGTTGCCCTGCGGGCCCGATACGAGGTTCCAGCCCACGGTCGAGATGCTCGATCCCGGGCTCAAGGGTGTGATCGTGGCCAGTCCGGCCAACCCCACCGGGACCGTGGCCCACGTCGAGCCCATCGCGCGGTGGTGTGAGGACAACGGGGTTCAGCTGATCAGCGATGAGATCTACCACGGGATCAGCTACGGCGAGCCTCTCACTTGTGCGTGGGAGACCTCGCGGGAGGCGATCGTCGTCAACTCGTTCTCCAAGGCGTTCGCCATGACCGGGTGGCGGCTGGGGTGGATGCTTCTGCCCGAGAGGCTTCGGAGGGCTGTGGACTGCCTGACGGGCAACTTCACGTTGTGTCCGCCGGCGCTTGCGCAGTACGCCGCGGTGGAGGCGTTCCACGAGGACTCGTACGCGGAGACGGCCGAGCACCTCAAGCGGTACAAGGTGAACCGGGATCTCCTGACGGCCGGGCTGGTGGACCTCGGCATCGACAAGCTCGCGCCGGCGGACGGGGCGTTCTACGTGTACGCGGACGTCCGGCACCTCACGGACGACTCCATGGCGTTCTGCCGCAAGCTGCTCGACGACACCGGTGTGGCGATCGTGCCCGGCATCGACTTCGACCCCGTGGACGGGCACCACTTCGTGCGCATGTCGTTCGCGGGGTCCACTCAGGACGTCGAGGAAGCCCTCCGCCGCCTCAAAGCGTGGCTCTGAGCAACAAGCAACAAGCAACTAGCAACAAAACGCGGACTCGGGACGTTCACGAGGTGGAGAGGGAGGGACCCATGTGGGCGATCATCGGGTGGCTGGTGGCGATCTGGATCGTGCTGGCCGTTGTCGGGGCCGTGGTGAAAGGGCTTTTCTGGCTCGCTGTGATTGGGGTACTACTCCTCGCAGGCACCGCGGCTTACGGGGCGATCAAATCCAGGCGATGACCCTGGATTAATGCGACGACAACGCTCACCATGAGGCGGTGTCGACAGCCGGCGAAGCCCGCCTCGCGCGGTGGGAGCGGAAGGTCGAGTGGCCGTTGACGGTCCTCGCCGTGCTGTTCCTCGCCGCCTACGCGTGGCAGGTGCTGGACGACCACGCGGCGGCGCATCTCCCGTTGGAGATCGTGTTGTGGCTGGTCTGGGCCGTGTTCGCGGCGGACTACGTCATCAGGTTCGCGTTCGCGGTCGACAAGTTCCGGTTTCTCAGGACGCACTTGTTCGAGCTCGCCGCTGTCGTCCTGCCGATGGTGCGGCAGCTGAGGGTGTTGCGGTTGATCACCGTCATCACGTTGCTCAACAAGAAGTTCCAGCACAAGATCAGGCAACGCGTCAGCATTTACGTCGCGGGCGTGACGTTGATCTTCGGATTTTGTGCGAGCCTCGCCGTTCTCGATGCGGAAAGGCACGCGGAGAACGCCAGCATCACCACGTTCGGCGATGCGTTGTGGTGGACGATGACGACCATGTCGACGGTCGGGTACGGCGATCGTTATCCCGTCACGGGCGAGGGGCGGCTCGTCGCGGCGTTGCTCATGGTCGGGGGCATCGCGCTGCTCGGTGTCATCACCGGCACGATCGCCAGCTGGCTCGTGGAGAAGCTGCGCGGTGTCGAGGAAGCGGAGCTCGAGACCGCGCAGGAGCTCCGGAACCTACGGGCCGAGATCGCTGAACTCCGTGCGGAGCTCGGTGCGCGCCGCACGGGCTGACGTCCACAGGCGGGCGTCCCAGCCCGCCGTCAGCGCCGCGTCCACGTTGGACTGGCGGTCGTCGAAGAAGATCACGTCCGACGAGCCGATCACGGACTCCACGTGCTCCCAGATCGCCGCGTCGGGCTTCGCGTAGCCGAGGTCGCCGGAGAACACCAGGTGGCGCAAGTGCCGCGCCCACGGCATCTTCTCGGCCAGCCGCGCGAACGTCGACGGCGCGTTGGACAGCAGTGCGAGCGGCACCCCGGCGGCGTCCAGGTCCTCGATCAGCGCGACCGTCTCCAGCACCGGGTCGTCGAGCCAGCCCGCGTTGTCCATCGCGGTGAGCTCGCGGACCAGGGCGTCGTCCAAGCTCACGCCCAGCGAGGCGCCGATCCGGCCCCAGTACTCGGCGTCGGAACAGCCGCGGTCGTAGGCGTCGCGGTCCCAGTAGGCGGTCTCGAAGACCTCCAGCGTCACCCCGAGCTTCGCCGCCATCGCGGGGCGGGCGGGGTTCCGCTGGCTGATCACCTCGCCGAAGTCGAACACGATCCAGCGCATCTCAGACGTCCTCTCGTAGGCGGCGCAGCACCTCGGCGACGTCGGACGAGCCCACGTCGCCGTGCGTCACGAACCGCACCTTGCCGGACATCGGACTGGCGGCGATCCCGACCTCGCGCAAGGACAACAGCGTCTTCTCCAGGTCCGGCACGCGTGCCAGCACGATGTTCGTGGCGGGCTCGTCCACCTCCCAGCCCAGCGCCCGCAACCCGGAAGCCAATTCATAGGCATTCGAATGATCGTCGGCCAGCCGGTCGATCCGGTCGAGCGCCACTAGACCCGCGGCGGCGAGCACCCCGCCCTGCCGCACCCCTCCGCCGAGCATCTTCCGCACGCGGCGGGCCTCGGCGACGAACGACGCCGACCCGGCGACCACGGACCCGACCGGCGCCCCGAGCCCCTTCGACAGGCACACCTGCACGGTGTCCGCACCCAGGGCCAGTTCGGCGGGCGACACCCCCAGAGCCACCGACGCGTTCCACAGCCGGGCGCCGTCGAGGTGCACCGCCAGTCCGGCCGACCGGGCGGCGGCCACCAGCGCGGCGTGCTCGTCGGCCGTGGTCACGGTGCCGCCGGACGAGTTGTGCGTGTTCTCCAGGCACAACAACGTCGTCCGCAGCCCGTAGTAAGGCGACTCACCACCGCCGGCGGCGACCACGGCCGACGGGGACATGACGGGAAGCGCGTGCGGCATGCCACCGGCCAGCCACGCGGCGGTCCCCAGTTCGGCATCCAGCACGTGCGCACCCAACGGTGCGAGGAACCGGTCACCGCGGTCCAGGTGCAGGAACAGGGCGATCAGGTTGCCCATCGACCCCGAGGGCACCCACAGCGCGGCCTCGACGCCGAGCACCCCGGCGACGCGCTCCTCGAGGGCGGCCATCGTGGGGTCGTGGTCCAGCACGTCGTCGCCCACTTCGGCCGCCGCCATGGCGCGGCGCATCTCCTCGTCGGGGCGGGTCACGGTGTCGGAACGCAGGTCGATCGGGGTCACGACGGCGATCACATCACATCCGGTGAACGACCGAGGGGGTGATGTAGCTCTCCCCGCAGGTTCGTGCAACCGTTGTCGCCTCAGGTTCCGTCCAGTCAGTGCAACTCGAGGAACGAGCGGAGAGCAGTCCGCGTGGATCAGCGCGACGAGCAGGAGTTCGCGGAGTACTTCGTGGCTCGCCGTGAGGCCGTGCGCCGAACGGCATACCTGCTGTGCGGCGACTGGCACCGCGCTGACGACTTCGCGCAGACGGCCTTCGTGGCGGTGCACAGGAGGTGGCGGAAGATCCGGGACAAGCAGGCTCTCGACGCCTACGTCCGCCGCACCGTGGTGCGCGCGGTGATCGACGAGTCGCGCCGCCCCTGGCGGCGGGAGAAGTTCACCGACGAGCTGCCCGAGTCGCCGACGGCGGACAACGAGATCGGCGACACCGTGGCGACGCGCGAGGCGTTGATGAAGGGCCTGCGCAGGGTTCCGCCCCGGCAACGGGCGGTGCTCGTGCTGAGGTTCCTCGAGGGCCTCGACGTGACGGCCACGGCCGAGACGCTGAAGTGCTCGGAAGGAACTGTGAAAAGTCAGACCGCCCGAGGGCTGGCCGCGTTGCGGGAAGCTCTGGGTGACGCCATCGACGACCTGCGACCGGCATCGTGACCAGCGAGAGGAGGACGTAGATGGACGAGCAGAAGCTCGCGGACCTGTTCCGCGACGCCGCGCACGACGCGCCACCGGCGTCCTTCGACGAGGGCGACGTCCGCACGGCCTCGCGCCGCGCCACGCTGCGCAGGCGCAACTCGATCGCCGCCGGCACCACTCTGGTCGTCGTTCTGGGTTTCGGCGGCGTCCTCGCTGCGAACTCCTGGTACGGCCAGGACGAGACGGCGTCGACCAGCGCGTCGCCTGGGCAGCAGAAGGACAACGCGGCAGAATCCCCGATGACGTTGCTGGAAGCGCAGCCTTCCACGAAGAACAAGGACTTCCCTGGCGACGCCCCGTCCACGCAGGGGGACGCGTCGACGCCGGGAAGCACCGGTTTCTCGACCGGTGCACGCGCAGTGCAGGGCTGCGCGGCGGTGGACCGGGAGCTCGCAGACGCCCTCGCCGGCGAGCTTTCGGTCTCACCGGACTTCGCGGAACCGCCGCCGGTGACGTGCTCGCCCGCCTCGCGCTCCGCCGCGTTCACGATCGACGGCCTCACGATCACCGCGATCGTCACGCCGGACGAGTTCCTGCCGCCCGCGGGCGCCGAGAAGGTGAAGACCGTCCAGGGGCAGGACCTCTACGTGTTCACGCAGGGCGACGGCGAGCTGAAAGGCCAGGCCAAGCGGTTCGCCGACGCACTGGCCCCCCGGTTCTGACCCGGCGCGCAGTACCCTGGCTCGACTATGACGGCAGCAACCCCGAAGGGTGAGCGCAGGCGGCAGGCGCTCGTCGAGGCCGCGTCCGCACTGCTCGTGGAGGGCGGGTTCGACGCGGTCAGGCACCGCGCGGTCGCCGAACGCGCAGGTCTGCCGCTCGCGTCGACCACCTACTACTTCGACTCGCTGGACGAGCTCGTCACCGCCGCGGTCGAGCTCCACGGCCGCGGCGAGCTGGAGAGCTGCCGGCACCGCCTGGCCGCGACGCCGTCGGAACAGCTCTCCGACGACGACGTGCTGATCGAGTTCATCCTCGACCTGCTGGTCGGCGAGGCCGTCACGGACACCGAGACGATGCTGCTGCGCTACGAACGCCTCGTCGCGACCGGCCGCCGTCCCTACCTGCGGCCGTTGATGCGCGTGATGTCGAAGGAGCTGCACGAGCTGATCGCCGAGATCTTCGCGCGCTCGGGCCGTGACATCACGCGCGACCGCGTCGAGGAGCTGATCGCGCTCGTGGACGGGTCGGTCGTCAACTCGTTCATCGAGCTCAAGTCGGATCCGCGCGGAGTGGCGGCCAGGATGCTCCGTTCGGCCCTTTCGCGTCACGGGTGATGCAACCCCGCGCCCACCCGGCGCGTTCCCCTGGGTGAGGACGCGAGAGGGGATCGCATGCGCAAGGCCGATGAGCAGGGCTTTCGCGAGTTCGCGGCAGCCAATGCCGCGTCTTTGCGACGCACTGCCTATCTGTTCTGTGGCGACTGGCACACGGCTGAAGACCTGATGCAGTCGAGCCTCATGAAGATGTACGTGGCGTGGAAGCGCATCAAGGACCTCGACAACCTCATCGCGTACGCCCGCAAGGTGCTGCTGCGCACGTGGCTGGACGAGAAGCGCAGGCCGTGGCGCAGAGCGGAGCAGCGCGACGGGGAGCTGCCCGACGCCGCCGACGCCACCGTGGACCCGGACACCACCAGCGCGAAGCTGTGGGCACGTGAGCTCGTGCACACCGCGTTGCTGCAGGTGCCTCCGAGGCAACGAGCGGTGCTCGTGCTGCGTTATTTCGAGGACCTGCCGGTCGCCGAGGTGGCGGTGGCCATGGGGTGCACCGAGGGAACGGTCAAAAGCCAGACGGCGCGCGGTCTCGCGACACTGCGCACCATCGTGGAGAAGCTCGACAACAGTTCGGGGAGGGTCGCGTCGTGAGTGAGCAGGAGATCCGCGAGGGAATGCTGCTGGCCGTCTGGGACGAGCCGCCGCTCGACTTCGACCCGGACAAGTTGATCAGGCGGGTCGAGCAGAAAAAAAGTCGCCGCCGAGCGCTGGTCGCTGTGGGAGTGGCTACGGCGGTGATCGCCGTGGCGTCGCTCTCGCTGCCGGGGCTGCTGCCGCGCGACCGGGACGAGCAGTTCGCCTCCGAGGGCCAGGTCACCACGACCGCTCCGCCGAGCGAGCCGGCCGAGAGGCGGGTCCGGCGCATCGGTGACGCGATCGCGGCCAGGCTCGACCAGGTGACGGGCGACGTCAAGGACATCTACGGCGACCTCCGCGTCGGCCAGTACCCGTACGCGGGCTACCCGTCGACGCCCGTGACCACCAGCGTCCCGAAGAAGCCGGGCGGCGTGGAGATGTCGGGTTTCATCCTGTTCACCGACCTCATCGGACCGACGGCGCTGCGCGTGGAGGCGGGCAACTCCGGGTTCTCGAAGAGCAGCTTCTGCGCCGGCGCGACCACGTGCCGCGAGGTGCCGCAGGACGACGGGACGGTCGTCCACGAGGCCGTGTTCAACGATGGCGGTCCGGACGTCTCACGGGCGCAGGTCGCCCGCGTGTTCCGCAGCGGGTACGTCGTGCGGATCTCCAGCCACAACTACAACCCGGCGTCGGGCGCCGGTCTGCGGCAGACGGTGCCGCTGCCCGTGGGTGTGCTCACATCGCTCGTCATGGATCCCTTCGTCCCCTGGCAGTGAGATCGGCGTGCACTAGCCTGGCGGCGTGAGCAAGCCGCGCATCGCCAACGTCCTCGCAGGTCGCTACGCCTCCACGTCACTCGCGACGCTCTGGTCGGCCGAGCACAAGATCGTGCTGGAGCGCCAGCTCTGGCTCGCGGTGCTGCGCGCTCAGGCCGCCGCCGGCATCGACGTGCCGGAGACCGCGGTCGCCGACTACGAACGCGTGCTGGAGCAGGTCGACCTGGAGTCGATCGCCGCCCGTGAGCGCGTGACGCGGCACGACGTGAAGGCGCGCATCGAGGAGTTCAACGCTCTCGCTGGCCACGAGCAGGTCCACAAGGGGATGACCTCGCGCGACCTGACCGAGAACGTCGAGCAGCTGCAGGTGCTGCGGTCGCTGGAGCTGGTCCGGTCCAAGGTCGCGGCCGTGCTGGGCCGTCTCGCGCGTCTCGCAGCCGAGCACTCCGACCTCGTGATGGCCGGACGTTCGCACAACGTGGCCGCGCAGGCGACGACGCTGGGCAAGCGGTTCGCGACCGGCGCCGACGAGCTGCTGGTGGCGTTCTCCCGGCTCGACGAGCTGATCTCCCGGTACCCGTCGCGCGGCATCAAGGGCCCGGTCGGCACCGCCCAGGACATGCTCGACCTGCTCGGCACGCCCGAGAAGCTCGACGAGCTGGAGCGCACGGTCGCAGGCCACCTCGGCTTCGAGCGCGTGCTCACCTCCGTCGGCCAGGTGTACCCGCGCTCGCTCGACTTCGACGTCGTCTCGACGCTCGTGCAGCTCGCCGCCGCGCCGTCGTCGGTGGCGAAGACCATCCGGCTGATGGCGGGCCACGAGCTCGTGACCGAGGGCTTCAAGCCCGGCCAGGTCGGCTCCAGCGCCATGCCGCACAAGATGAACACCCGTTCGTGCGAGCGCGTGAACGGCTTCGCGGTGATCCTGCGCGGCTACCTGTCCATGGTCGGCGAGCTCGCGGGCGACCAGTGGAACGAGGGCGACGTGTCGTGCTCGGTGGTCCGCCGGGTCGCGCTGCCCGACGCGTTCTTCGCGTTCGACGGCCTGCTGGAGACGTTCCTGACGGTGCTGGACGAGTTCGGCGCGTACCCGGCCGTGGTCGCGCGGGAGCTGGACCGCTACCTGCCGTTCCTCGGCACGACGAAGGTGCTGATGGCGGCCGTGCGCGCCGGTGTCGGCCGTGAGACCGCGCACGAGGCCATCAAGGAGAACGCGGTGGCCGTGGCGCTCGCGATGCGCGAGCAGGGCCTCGCGGAGAACGACCTGCTGGACCGGCTCGCCGCGGACTCCAGGCTGCCGCTCGACCGCGCCGCGCTCGACGCGCTGCTGGCCGACCGCCTGTCGTTCACCGGCGTGGCGTCGGCACAGGTCGCGTCCGTGGTGGAGCAGGTCGCCGCGGTCGTCGACAAGTACCCGGCCTACGAGCCGGAGCCGATCCTGTGATCGTGTCCGGTCTGCACGTCTACCCGGTCAAGGGGTGCGCCGGGTTCTCCGTCACGTCCACGGCCGTCGACCTCACGGGTCTGCGGGACGACCGGATGCTGATGCTGGTCGACGACGAGGGCGTGTTCCTGTCGCAGCGCAAGATGCCGGCGATGGCCGCGCTGCGACCGTCCCTCGTGGACTCGTCGCTGGTGATCGGCGGCGAGTCGTTCCCGGTTCTCACCGACGGGCCGCGGGTTCCGGTCGTCGTGCACAAGTGGCAGGGAACCGGAATCGACCAGGGTGACGTGGCCGCGGCGTACTTCTCCGACGCGCTGGGGAAGCCGGTGCGGCTCGTGCGGACCCCGCCCGACCTGCGCCGCGAGTCCGGCGGCCTGACCGAAGGCGTGATCGGGTACGCGGACGCGCACCCGTTGCTGGTGATCTCGCTGTCCTCGTTGGACGGACTGAACGAGCGGATCCTCGAACGCGGCGGGAAGCCGGTGCCGATGAACCGGTTCCGCCCCAACGTCGTCGTGTCCGGCTGGCCGGAACCGCACACCGAGGACCAGGTGCGGCGCGCGGTGATCGGCGACGTGGAACTGGGCTACGCCAAGGACTGCGTGCGGTGCGCCGTGCCGATGGTGGACCAGGAGACGGGACAGCGGGACGGCCCGGAGCCGACCAGGACGCTGGCGACCTACCGGCGCGACCCGGACGGCGGCGTGACCTTCGGGATGAAGGCGGCGGTCGTCAGCGGCGGCAC
The DNA here is from genome assembly GCF_035525475.1 of Lentzea sp. Classification (GTDB taxonomy): domain Bacteria; phylum Actinomycetota; class Actinomycetes; order Mycobacteriales; family Pseudonocardiaceae; genus Lentzea. The sequence goes on from NZ_DATLEC010000152.1 coordinate 11,465, forward strand.
GATCGCGGTCGGCGACAAGATCGACGTGCTGGAGTGGGCCTAGGCCTTCTGCCAGCGCAGGCGGTCGCCGCGCTGCGGGTCCTTGCGGCAGACCAGCGGCTCGTTGAGCAGGCCGGCCCCGCGCGCGCCCTCGGGATCGCACAGCGCGCCCTCGTTGACGAGCAGCCCTCGTTGCGGCGACTCCGTCGTCGTCGGGGGCTGCTGCACGGGCGGGGCGCTCTGGACGGGCGGCGGCTTCGGCTGAGTGGTCCGCGTGGTGGTCGTCGTCGTGGTCGAGGTCGTCGTCTTGACCGTGATCTCGGCGAGGTCCGGGGTGGGCACGATGCTGACCGGCTGGGTGCTGCTCGTGTTCTGCGAGCCCGACGGAGGCGTGGAGGAGACGGGACTGGAGTCGATGCTCCACCCCGCGATGCCCAGCACGACGAGCAATCCCGCACTGATGAGCATCGGGATCCACAGCGACTTTCGGGTGAACACGGGTGCACCTTAAGCGTCTTCGCGCGCGATCTGTAGTAGTGCGGGGTGTGCATCGGTGGCCGGTGCATCTGCACGTAGGCTGACCAGCGTGCCCACGCTCGCTGACTACCAGCACGTCGCCCGCGGCAAGGTTCGCGATCTGTACGACGTCGACGACGAGCTGCTGCTGTTCGTCGCGTCCGACCGCATCTCGGCCTACGACCACGTCCTGAGCACCGAGATCCCGGACAAGGGCCGCGTGCTCACGGCGATGAGCGTGTTCTGGTTCGAGCGGCTCACCCCGAACCACCTGGTCGCGTTCGACGACCCGCGCATCCCCGCCGAGGTCCGCGGCCGGGCGTTGCTGGTGCGCAGGCTGCGGATGGTCGACGTCGAGTGCGTGGCGCGCGGGTACCTGACGGGTTCGGGCATGGCCGACTACACGGCGACCGGCGCGGTGTGCGGGATCGAGCTGCCGGCCGGGCTGGTCGAGGCGTCCGAACTGGACCCGCCGATCTTCACGCCCGCGTCGAAGGCCGAGATCGGCGCGCACGACGAGAACGTGTCGTTCGAGGTCATCGCCGAGAAGCACGGCGTGGAGCTGGCGTCGAAGCTGCGCGACCGCACGATCGAGCTGTACAGCGAGGCGCGCGCGTACGCGTTGACGCGCGGCCTGATCCTGGCGGACACGAAGTTCGAGTTCGGGCTCTCCAACGACGGCGAGCTGATCCTCGCGGACGAGGTGTTCACGCCGGACTCGTCGCGCTACTGGCCGGCCGAGGGCTACGAGCCCGGTCGCGTGCAGCCGTCGTTCGACAAGCAGTACGTGCGCGACTGGCTGACGTCGGACGCCTCCGGCTGGGACCGCAAGAGCGACACCCCGCCGCCTCCGCTGCCCGCGGACGTCGTCGAGGCCACCCGTGCGCGCTACGTCGAGGCGTACGAGAAGCTCACCGGCCGGGCTTTCGCTGACTGGCTCGCCTGAGTTGGCCCTGGTTTCACGCGGATGTCACCACGGCGTGGCGCACTCAGTGGGTGCACTCACAGCTCGTGGTCTCCCTGTCCGGCATCGGTCCGCAGACACTCGACCGATGCGCTGAACTCTCCGCGGCCCTGGGCCCGCGGAAGGTGCCGTTGTCGCTGCTCGTGATCCCCCGCGAGCTCGGCAGGGCGCAGGACTGGGTGCGGCACCGCGCCGCACTCGGTGACGCCGTCGTGCTGCACGGTCTCGGCCAACGGCGGTTGCCCGCCTACGAAGCCGGGCTGCTGCTCACGGGCGCGCGTGTGCAGATGGAAGCTATCGGGCTCAACGTCGACACGTTCGCGCCACGGCGTTGCGTGGCGTCGCCCGGCACGTTGATCGCGCTGGCCAAGCACAGGTTCAGCCGGTGCGCCGACGCGCTGGCCGTCCGCGAGGTCGGCAGCGGTCTGGCGACGCTGGGGCGCCTGCACGCGCTCACCGAACGCAGCAGCTTCGGCGAGCTGCGGTCGTTGGCGCTGGTCTACGCGACGGCCAGGTCCGCGCGCCGCGGCGGGCTGACCCGGATCACCGTGGACGCGCGCGACCTGCACCGGCCCGGTGCGCGGCAGGCCGTGCTCGACGCCGTGGACATCGCGCTGGCCCACGACGCCGCGCCGACCACCTACGTCAGACTGCCGTCTCCTCGCCTGGCGTCAGCAGCCTGACCTCGGTGCCCTCCGGCTTGAGCAGGTCGAAGAACCGGACGGCCATCTGCGGGCTCGCGAGCGTCTTCTCGTGGATCGGCACGGCGACACGCGGCTCCACGGCACGCATGAAGTCGACGGCCTCGCCGGTGCGCAGCCACGGCGCGCCCGCGGGCAGTCCGAGCACGTCGATGTCCTCGTCCGGCACGAACAGCGAGTCGCCGGGGTGGTAGAAGGCGCCGTCGCCGATCACGTAGCCGGTGTTCGGGACGATCGGGATGTCCTCGTGGATCACCGCGTGCTGCCCGCCGACGACCTTGACCGACAGGTCGCCGACCTTCAGCACGTCACCCGGCCGGGCGACGGTCGCGTTCCCGACGCTGGGGGCCGTGCCCTCGTCGACGACCAGCTGCGCACGGGGGTTGGCCTTGAGCAGTGCGGGCAGCCTCCCGGCGTCGACGTGGTCGAAGTGCTGGTGCGTGATCAGCACCGCGTCGAGGTCCGTGAGCTCCTCGAACCCCGCCGAGAACGTGCCGGGGTCGATCAGGACCCGCGTCGAACCCGAGTCGAGCAGCACGCAGGCATGACCGAAATGGACAAGTTGCACAGATTCCTCCATTACCGACTTTTGGCGGGCTGACACGGTCAGGTGACGTCGGAAGTATCAAAGAGCATGAGGAAAACCCTGCAACTCCTCACGGCACTGGCACTCGCCCTGCCGATGACGACCTTCGTCCCTGCTACCACCACCTCTACACCTGCGCAGGCCTCGTCGCCGCAGTCGCAGGAAATCGGAACCGAGGAATCGGCCTCGGTCCGCGTGGGTGGCTCGAATCGTTCGACGACCGTCGAACGACCGGGGTCCGGTTATGTGAAGCTGCATTTCACCGATTTGCGAATTCTGCCCGGTGACGTGCTCACGGTGTCGAACCCCGATGGCACCGAGAAGTACACGTACACGCGTGACCTGCGTTCTTCCCTGACGGCCACGCCCGACGCCACCGGCTTCTGGGCCATGTCGATCACGGGAGACCGCGCCCTGGTCTCGGTGACGAACCCGCTGTCGCGCGTCCGGATCGACAAGCTCACCCGCGGCTACACCGAGGCCGAGATGTCCTCGCAGCCGTCCGTGCGGAGCATCTGCGGCACGAACGACTACAAGGACGCGGTCTGCTACCAGTCGAGCAACCCGACCGAGTTCGGCAAGACGGCGTCCGTCGCGAAGCTGCTGCGCAACGGCAGCTCGCTCTGCACGGCGTGGCGCGTCGGCCCGAACAACCGCATGCTGACCAACAACCACTGCTTCACCAGCGTCAGCGGCATCGAGGTCTGGTTCAACTACCAGTGCCCGACCTGCGGCGGCACGGCCTCGGCCACCGTCACCAAGGTGCTGGCGGCCCAGGTCCTGAAGACCGACGCACCGCTCGACTACACCCTCTTCACCGTGAACAACTTCGCGGCCATCAGCTCGTTCGGCTACCTCGAGCTGGACGCGCGCGTTCCGGCCGTGGGTGAAGAGATGTACGTCATCGGCCACCCGGCCGGAAAGCTCAAGAAGCTGTCGCTGCGCGACACCAACAACGGCAGCGGCTACTGCATCGTGCGAGCGGTGCGCGTCAACGGCAACGTCTCGCAGTCCGACATCAGCTACATGTGCGACACCGAAGGCGGCTCGTCCGGCTCACCGGTCCTGTCGAGGCGCACGCACAAGGTGATCGGGCTCCACCACTTCGGCGGCTGCCCGAACCAGGGCGTGCGCATCGACCTGGTCGCGGCGCAGATCAGCTCGCTGCTGTAAGGATCTCCTGCTCCTCCTCCGGCGTGAGCCCCGCCTTCCGGGGCCGGTCCAGCCCGAGGCCGCGCTCGTACTCCAGCGAGTCGAGCGCGGTCTCGGCCAGCGGCCTCGGCCTGAGCCCGGCGGCGAGTGCCTGGCTGACATCGCGTCCGACCATCCCGGCCCACTCCAGCGGCAGCCACAGCGGCAACGACCGCGGCCCGGCCCACGGGTTGATCTCCAGCTCCTTCAGCACCTCTTCCCTGACCGGAACGAGCTGCGTCCCCGGCGGCGCCGTGGCCCCCGCGATCTCGCCGATGGCCATCTGGAACGGCATGACGGGCCCGGTCGAGTCGTACGTGCCCGTGACGCGCTCCTCGGCGGCGAACACGATCCACTGGGCCAGGTCGCGCACGTCGATGTGCTGGAACCCCAGGTCAGGACTGTCCGGCACGACGACCCTGCCACCCCTGCTGAGCCGAGCCGGCCAGTACCCGAACCGGTCGCTCGGGTCGCCGGGCCCGGTGATGAGCCCGGCGCGGACGATGAACTCCTTGCCCCCGACGGCCTCGCGGACCGCGTTCTCGCTGGCCACCTTGACGCTGCCGTACCGCTCGGCCGTGAACTCCTCGGCCGGGTCGTCCTCGAGCGGCGGCAGCAGCTCGTTGGTCCCGTGGTCCGCGTAGACCGAGATGCTGGACACGAACGTCCAATGCGGTGTCGTCCGCCCGAACGCCTCCAGCGCGTCGCGCACCCAGTTCACCGAGTACTTGGACACGTCGATGACGGCGTCGAACTGCTCACCGGCGAGCTGGTCGAAGGCGCCGGACTTGTTCCGGTCGACGGCGATCAGTCGCGCGCCTTCCGGGACGCCGCCGGACGCGCCTCTGGCCGCGCAGACCACGTCGTGGCCCCGGCGGACGGCCTCCGCCGTGATGGCCTTGCTGAGGAACACGGTTCCGCCGAGCACCAGGATCTTCATGATCCCCAGCATCCGTCCGATCCCGGCCCGGTGCCACCGGTCTCGCTTTCGGCGAAATAGCTGGTTTTGACACGCCCTGGAAAAGCGCGGAGCACGGCCGACGAGCTTCTACGGATCGCGGACGTCGGGTCTGGTGCCGCGGATCCGCGAAGATCGGCGTCGTTGAAGCGTTCGTCGACTCGAATTGCCCCGAACAGCGCAGTACCCAGCCGCCGACCGTCCGGACGTTGGCTGGGCACACTTCCTCGGCCTACGGGGCCTCGGCGAACTCAACTGTATCAACGGTACAGCCAGGACAAGCTGGTTCACCCGATGGTGAAACCGGGTGAAGATGTGCCCCCGCACACCTGTCGAGTTGATGAACACCCAGGTCAGGTAGGCTCTCCGGGTACCGCCAGCCCCCTCCAAACCCGGGAGCAGTCTGTCGTGGCCCGAGTCGTCGTCGACGTCATGCCGAAGCCCGAAATTCTCGACCCGCAAGGCCAGGCGGTGGCGAACGCGCTGCCGCGCCTCGGTTTCGACGGCATCACCGCCGTCCGCCAGGGCAAGCACTTCGAGCTGGAGGTCGCCGACGACGTCGACGACGCCACGCTCGCCAAGATCGCTGAGACCTTCCTCGCCAATCCCGTCATCGAGGACTGGACCGTGCGCAGGGTCGAGGCATGAGGGTCGGTGTCATCACCTTCCCCGGCACGCTCGACGACGTGGACGCACAGCGCGCCGTCCGGTATGCCGACGGGGAGGCCGTGCCGCTCTGGCACGGCGACCACGACCTGAAGGGCGTTGACGCGGTCATCGTTCCCGGTGGGTTCTCCTACGGCGACTACCTGCGCTGTGGTGCCATCGCCCGGTTCGCGCCGGTCATGCAGGAGGTGATCGAGGCCGCGAACAAGGGGATGCCCGTGCTGGGCATCTGCAACGGCTTCCAGATCCTCGCCGAGGCCCACCTGCTGCCCGGTGCGCTCGTCCGCAACCACAAGCTGCACTTCGTGTGCCGCGACCAGTGGCTCAAGGTCGAGAACAACAGCACCGCCTGGACCACCCGCTACGACCTCGGCGCCGAGATCCTCGTGCCGCTGAAGTCCGGCGAGGGCGGTTACCAGGCCAACGAGGAGACCCTGAAGGAGCTCGAGGGCGAGGGCAGGGTCGTCTTCCGGTACGTCGGCGAGAACCCCAACGGCAGCCGCGACAACATCGCGGGCATCACCAACGCCAGGGGCAACGTCGTCGGCCTCATGCCGCACCCGGAGCACGCGATCGACGCGCTCACGGGTCCGACGGACGACGGCCTCGGGATGTTCCTGTCCCTGCTCGACTCGGTGGTGAAGGCATGACAGTGGACACCGTCAAGAACGCCGAGAGCACGCCCGACCAGGAGCAGCCCTACAAGGAGCTGGGCCTGAAGGACGACGAGTACGCGCGCATCAAGGAGATCCTCGGCCGCAGGCCGACGGACGCCGAGCTCGCCATGTACTCGGTCATGTGGAGCGAGCACTGCTCCTACAAGTCGTCCAAGGTGCACCTCAAGTACTTCGGCGAGACCACGACCGACGAGATGCGCTCCAAGATGCTCGCGGGCATCGGCGAGAACGCGGGCGTCGTCGACATCGGTGACGGCTGGGCCGTCACGTTCAAGGTCGAGAGCCACAACCACCCGTCGTACGTCGAGCCCTACCAGGGTGCGGCGACGGGTGTCGGCGGCATCGTGCGCGACATCCTCGCGATGGGTGCGCGGCCGCTCGCCGTCATGGACCCGCTGCGCTTCGGCAAGCCGGACGCGCCGGACACGCGCAGGGTCCTCCCCGGCATCGTCGCGGGTGTCGGCGGCTACGGGAACTGCCTTGGCCTGCCGAACATCGGCGGCGAGGTTGTGTTCGACGAGTCGTACCAGGGCAACCCGCTGGTCAACGCGCTGTGCGTCGGCGCGATGAAGGTCGAGGACCTGCACCTCGCGCACGCGTCGGGTGCCGGAAACAAGGTCATCCTCTACGGCGCGCGCACCGGCCTCGACGGCATCGGTGGCGTCAGCGTGCTGGCGAGCGAGACGTTCGACGACTCCGCGGGCAAGCGAAAGAAGCTGCCCTCGGTGCAGGTCGGCGACCCGTTCACCGAGAAGGTGCTGATCGAGTGCTCGCTCGAGCTCTTCGAGAAGGGCATCGTCGTCGGCATCCAGGACCTCGGCGGCGCGGGCCTGTCCTGCGCGACGAGCGAGCTGGCGTCCGCGGGTGACGGCGGCATGCACGTCTGGCTCGAGCGGGTGCCGCTGCGGGCCACGGGCATGACCCCGGCGGAGATCCTCTCCAGCGAGTCCCAGGAACGCATGTGCGCGGTGGTCGAGCCGGCCAACGTCGACGCGTTCATGGAGGTCTGCCGGAAGTGGGACGTCATCGCCACCGAGATCGGTGAGGTGACGGAAGGCGACCGCCTGGTCATCACCTACCACGACGAGGTCGTCGTCGACGTGCCGCCGCGCACCGTCGCCCACGAGGGCCCCGTCTACAACCGGCCGATCCAGCGTCCCGCCGACCAGGACGAGCTGCAGGCGAACACGCCGGACAGCCTGCGGAAGCCGGGCCGCGACGAGCTGCTCGAGCTGATCAAGTCCCAGGCGGCCAGTCCCAACCTGGCCTCCAAGCGGTGGGTCACCCAGCAGTACGACCGCTACGTCCGCGGTGGCACGGTCCTCGCTCAGCCCAGCGACTCCGGCATGATCCGGATCGGCGACGAGACGCACCGCGGTGTCGCTCTCTCGACGGACTGCAACGGCCGTTACACCAAGCTCGACCCGTACGAGGGCGCGAAGCTGGCGCTGGCCGAGGCCTACCGCAACGTGAGCGCCACCGGTGCCACGCCGGTCGCCGTCACGAACTGCCTCAACTTCGGCTCGCCGGAGGACCCGGCGGTCATGTGGCAGTTCGAGCAGGCCGTGAAGGGCCTCGCGGACGGCTGCGCGGAGCTCGGCATCCCGGTGACGGGCGGCAACGTCAGCTTCTACAACCAGACCGGTTCCACGGCGATCCTGCCGACGCCGGTCGTGGGCGTGCTGGGCGTGATCGACGACGTGCGGCGCCGCATCCCCACCGGGATCGGGGCCGAGGCCGGCGAGACGCTGCTGCTGCTCGGTGAGACGCGCGACGAGTTCGGCGGGTCGGAGTGGGCGCACGTCGTCCACGGCCACCTCGGCGGTCTGCCGCCGAAGGCCGACCTGCAGCGCGAGAAACTGCTCGGCGAGGTCCTCGTCGCGGGGTCCCGCGACGGCATGGTCTCCGCCGCGCACGACCTCGCCGAGGGCGGCCTGGCCCAGGCGCTGGTCGAGACGTGCCTGATCGGTGAGACGGGTGCGCGGGTCTTCCTCGACGGCGACCTGTTCACCGAGCTGTTCAGCGAGTCCGCCGGTCGCGTGCTGGTCGCCGTGCCGCGGACCGAGGAGCAGCGCTTCACCGACATGTGCACCGCGCGCGCACTGCCGTGGCGCAAGGTCGGCGTCGTCGACCCGGAGTCGAACGCCCTGGAGATCCAGGACCTCGGTCAGCTCCCGCTCGACGAGCTCCGCGAAGCCTGGGAGGGCACCCTCCCGGCGCTCTTCGACTGAGCACGAACGACACGAGAAGGGCCTCGTCGCGCGCCGGCGGGGCCCTTCTCAGCTCGCGGCGATGCGCCGGAGCTGGTCGAAGCCGCCGTTGAACAGGTTCTGGTCACCGGGGAAGTGCCCGGCCGCCCGCCACTGCCAGATGGTGTGGAAGTCGAACCCGACCGGCAACGGCCCGAGCTTCGACGAGTAGTGCGCGATCCACAGTGGATTGTTGACGCCGAACTCCACCGAGCCGCCGACGCACTTGTTCCACCAGTTCGTGGACGTGTAGATGACGGGATGGCGCTTCGTGCGTGCGAAAACCGTGTCGCTGAACGACTTCACCCACGCGGTCATCGCCGCCTGGTCCATGTCGTAGCAGATTTCGCCGTACGGGTTGTACTCCACGTCCAGCGCGGGCGGCAGCGTCCAGCCGTCGGGCGTCCAGCCGCCACCGTTGTCGACGAAGAAGTTCGCCTGCGCCGCACCGGTCGCGCGGTCGGGCAGCGCGAAGTGGTACGCGCCGCGGATCATGCCGACGGTGCGGGAGCCGTCGTACTGCTGCGAGTACTTCGGGTTCCGGTAGTGCGTGCCCTCGGTGGCCTTCACGTAGGCGAACCTCGCGCCCTTGTCCCAGGCCGACTTCCAGTCGACGTCGCCCTGGTGGCTGCTGACGTCCATCCCGGGCACCTTGCCGTCTGTGGGCGGTGAGTCCTCTGCTGTTCGAAGACCACCTGTGCCCTCGTGCTCGCGGATCTGAGAACCCGCCGTGTGGTCCGCGGAGCCCTCGGGTGAGGGCTCCGCGGACGCGGGTGCCGGTGTCAGGCCGGTGACGATCACGACAATGCTGATCAAGGTCCGCATGGACTAGATCGTGCGACCATTCGTCGCAATCCGCCACCGAGGTCACCCGTCCAGGCGGGCCAGCTCCTCGGCGGTCAACTCCACGTGGGTGGCGGTGGCGGAATCCGTGATGCTGGCCGGCCGGGAAGCACCCGGAATGGGTACCACCACCTCGGACTTCGCGAGCATCCACGCGAGGCAGACCTGGTGGGCGCTCACGCCGTGCGCGTCACCGACCTCCTTGAACGGACCGGCCAGCGAGCCCGCCTTGCCGATGCCGCCGAACGGGCTCCACGGCAGGAACGCGACGCCGAGCTTGTCGCACAGCTCCAGCTCGGGCTCGCTCGACCGGAACGACGGCGAGAACTGGTTCTGCACGGCCGAGAGCCGTCCACCGAGGATCTCGTTGGCCTGCACGATCTCCTCGGGGTTGAAGTTCGAGACGCCGGCGTAGCGGATCTTGCCGCTGTCCAGCAGCTCGGCCAGCACCCCGACCGACTCGGCGATCGGCGTCTTCGGGTCCGGCCGGTGGAACTGGTACAGGAAGATCTGGTCGACGCCGAGCCGGCGCAACGACCCGTCGACGGCCTTGCGCAGGTACTCCGGCCGTCCGTTCAGGCTCCAGCCGCCGTCCGGCTCGCGGGTGTGACCGCCCTTGGTCGCGACGAACACCTCTTCCGGACGGCCCTTCAGCCCCTCGGCGATCAGCTCCTCGTTGTGGCCGAAGTCGCTGTCGTCGAGCGAGTAGGCGTCGGCGGTGTCGATGAACGTCACGCCCGCGTCCAGCGCGGCGTGGATGGTCTCGATCGCCCGCGCGCGGTCCGGCCTCCCCTGCACGGACATGGGCATGCCGCCCAGGCCGATGGCGCTGACTTCCGTTTCTCCGATGCGGCGCTTCTGCATGACCACCACTCTGGTCCCTCCTGATTAAGCTGTCCAACGCAAGGATGTGATCCCATTCAGCAGCTCGGGTGATGAATCGTGGAGTTCAGACAGCTCGAGTACTTCCTCGCGGTCGCCGAGGAATGCCACTTCACCAGGGCGGCGAAACGCGTGCACGTCGCCCAGTCGGGCCTGTCGGCGTCGATCCGCGCGTTGGAGGTGGAGCTCGGCGCGCCGCTGTTCCTGCGCACCACCCGCCAGGTCGAGCTGACCGAGGCCGGACGGGCGCTGTTACCGGAAGCGCGCAGGGCGTTGAACAGCGTCGAGTCCGCCAAGGACGCGGTCGCCGCGGTGCAGGGGCTGCTGCGCGGCACGTTGTCCGTCGGCAGCCTGCAGTGCCTGCACGTGGTGCACCTGCCCGCGGTGCTGGCGCGGTTCCACGAGATCCACCCCGGTGTAGAACTGCGGATGCGCCAGTCCGGCAACGCCGAACTGGTCGAGGACGTCCGCGCGGGCCGGCTCGACCTCGCGTTCGTCACGCGTCAGCCGAAGATCGCGGACGACCTGCGGGTGTCCACCGTGGCCGGTGAGCCGCTCGTGCTCGCGTGCGCGCCGGGAAGTCCCTTCGCGTCAAGGGAGTCCGTTGCGCTGACCGAGCTGGCCGGCCAGTCGTTCGTCGACTTCAACCCCGACTGGGGCACGCGCGACGAAGCAGACCGCGCCCTCGCCACCGCCGGTGTCGAACGCCGGGTCGCCGTCGAGGTCAACGACGTGCACTCACTTCTTGACTTCGTGGCCTTCGGGCTCGGAGTCGCCCTCGTCCCGCAGTCGTTCCAGCTCAAGTCCGACCGGGTCCGCTTCCGTGCTTTGCGGTGCGACGTAGACGTCCCCGTCGCGGAAACGGTCGTCGTCACCGGGAACACCGTCGGGGCGGCCGCCGGCGTCCTTCTCGACCTGGTCTTCGAGGCGCGGGCGGGGCGGCTCCGGGGCGCCGACTAGCGCCCAGCCCTCGTGCGCGGTGCGCATGGCCGTGCCGGGCAGCAGCTCCGGCGCACCGATCTGCTTCGGCGGCGGTGGGTCGGTGAGCGCCAGGAACGTGCCGACGGTCGCGCTGCGGAAGTCGACTTCGCGCTGGAAGGTGACCTCGGAGAACGCGAGCCCGCCGTCGAACCTCGCCTCCGCGAGGGTCAGCCTGCCGTGGAAGGTCCCGCCGGAGAACAACGCGGGCTTGCGGACGTGCAGCCCGCGGAACTGGGTGATGCCGTAGAACTGGGCGCGGCGGGCGGTGAACCTGTTGACCCGCCTGCCGTCGAGCTGGAAGTACTCGAGCGCGGCGCCGGTCAGGTCGAGGTCGAAGTACTCCTTCTTCCCCTTGTCACCCCACGAGAGCAGGTCGCGGATCAGCCGTTGCGCGGTGCGCCGGACCTGCTGCTCGCGCTGGTCGTCCTGGGGCGCCTCGTCGAGCACCACCGTGTCCGGGTCGGCGCCGTTCTTGTCCCAGGACAGGTGGTGGAACGGCCGGCGCAGGTAGGCGCACAGGACGTCCAGCACGGTCTGCCGGTAGCGCGGAGTGGAGGTCGCCAGCCACACCAGCGAGTGCATCGCACCCACGCGCACCTGGTCGGCCTCGTTGCCCAGCATCTCGACCGAGCGCGCGAACCGTTCGTCGGCGACCTTCTGGCTCTCCAGGACGTGCTTGCGGTCGTTGAGCCACAACGCGTACACCGCCACCACGGCGCCGCCCGCGACACCGGCGGTCTTCACGATCTCCACCGCCGGGGCCTTGAGCACCCACAGCGCGACCCCGGTCCCCGCGGTGACCACCATGGCGGAGAGCACCGCCAAGAACCAGCGCACGTCAGTTCCTCCACGCTTCCGGAAGATCGGCTTCCACCGCGAACGCACAGCCGTCCGCCTTCACCTCGGCCCACTCCGAGCCGGTGAACTTGGTCTCGCCCCCGAACTTCGTCTCCGTGAACACGGCGACCCCGCGCGAGCGGAACCGGCTGAACCACGCCCTGCCGCGGATCTCCGTGTGGTGCAGGTGGAAACGGCCGTTGGCCTCGGCCTCGGTGACGTAGAAGTGGCCGTGGACCACCATGTGGTGGAAGGAGTTCGAGTCCTCGAAGCGCGCGACCCGCATGTAGAGGTCGCCGACCTGCCGGTACGACAGGTCCATGAACTCCAGGTGCGCCTTGGTCAGGTTGAGGTCGTAGAGGGGCGGGTCCTTCTCGTCGAGGCGCGGCAGCAGGTCCTCGACCAGCCGCTGCGCGGTGAGCCGGACCTCCAGCTCGATCTCCGTCGCGTCCACGTCCTGCTGCGACTTCTTGAACGGGCGGCGCAGGTAGGCGCAGAGGATGTCGAGGACGGTCTGCGTGTACTCGACCCGCGACTTCGCCAGGCCGGCCAGCGCGTGCATCGCGCCCACCCGCACCTGGGCCGTCTCGTGCCCCAGCAGCTCCACGGCACGCGCGAACCGCTCGTCGGCGACGCGGGACCTGTCGTGGTCGATGCGCTGGCTCTCGAGTTCCTGGCGGGCCTCCTCGACCTTGCGCCGCCGGTCGTTCAGCCACAACGCGTACAGCGCGACGACCGCACCGCCCGCGAGGCCCCCGGTCTTGATCGCCTCGTGCTTCGGCGCGCCGGGGTCGACCAGCAGCAACACGCCGCCGACCAGCACGAACACGCCGATCGAGGCGAGGATGGTCGACAGCAGCAAACTTTTCCTCACGAGGTCGGCATTCTGCCAAGTGGCGGGTGCATGATGGGCCGGAACGGTCCGAACGCGGGTGGGGTGAGCGGGTGGAGCGGCCGAACTGGGCGCCGGGTGACATCGACCTGGAGCGGCCCAGCGTCGCGCGGGTCTACGACTGCTGGCTGGGTGGCGCGCACAACTTCGCCGCCGACCGGGCGGCCGCCCAGAAGACCCTGGAGGCCATGCCCGAGCTGCGCGGCGTGGTCCTGAACCACCGCGCGCTCCTGCGCAGGGCCGTCTGGTACCTGCTCGGCCAGGGCGTCCGGCAGTTCCTCGACCTGGGCTCCGGCATCCCGACCGTCGGGAACGTGCACGAGATCGCGCAGTCCGCGGACGCCGGGGCGAGGGTCGTCTACGTCGACATCGACCCGGTCGCCGTCGCGCACAGCCGGTCGCTGCTGAACGGCAACGGGCGGGTCAGCGTGCTGCAGGCCGACGTCCGCGACTTCGAGGGCGTGCTGACCTCGCAGGAGGTCGGCGCGCAGCTCGACTTCGACGAGCCGATCGCCGTCCTGATGATCGCGCTGCTGCACTTCGTGCCGGACGAGGAGGACCCGCGGGGCATCATCGCCGGCTACCGCGACCGGCTCGCCCCCGGCAGCTTCCTGGCCATCTCCCACGCCGGCTACGAGGCAGGCGAGGAGCCGCCCGCCTCGCGCGAGGCCAGGAAGATCTACGACTCGAGCGTCACGCCGATAACCCTGCGCGACAAGACGCAGCTCACCGGCCTGCTCGAGGGGTTCTCGCTGGTCGAACCGGGTGTCGTGCGGGTGCCCGCGTGGCGGCCGGAGTCGCCGGACGACGTGGAGGGATCGGGCAAACGTTTTCCCGGCTTCGCCGCGATAGGCCGGAAGGCGTGAAGATGACTCCGCACCGCGACCGACCGTATGCTGCGCGTTCGTGGCGTTAGGGCCGAGACGATGACCGAACGGGTTGACCAGCGAGTGCGTGAGGACCGCCCTCCATTGGAGCCGGCCGTGCTGGCCGGTGCCGAGGCGTTCGCGCGCAGCTGGGCGACCGCCGTCATCGGGTCCAGCTACGTCCCGATGACCAGGGCCGAGGTCGCGCAGCACCTCCAGGACCTCACCGAGCTGCTCGTCGAGGCGCTCTTCGCGAGCCCGTTCCGCACCGCTCCCGGTCACGAGATCGGCTCCAAGCTGGTCGACGCGCACTTCACCGGCACCGACACGCTGGGCCGCACCGTCCAGCTGCTCGGCGACGACCTGCTGTCCGAGCTGGGGGTCGCCGGCGACGAACGGCTGCGGTCCCGCCTGGCGGCCCTGCAGGGCTCGCTGGCCGCCGGGTACGCCCGCGCGCTGCGCGAACGCACGCTCGCCGAGCAGGAGGCCATCAGGGCGGCCGTACTGGACGCCCGCGACCAGGCGGAGGCGGCGCTGCGGGCCTCGGAGGCCCGGTTCCGCGCGATGTTCACCGAGGCCGCGATCGGCATCGGCATCGCGGCCATCGACGGCCGGATCCTCGACGTCAACCAGGCCCTGCAGGACATGCTCGGGTTCAGCGTCGAGGAGATGCGCCAGTACAACGTGCGCGACCTCATGCACCCCGAGGACGCGGGCAGCGTCTGGCGGCTCTACGACCAGCTCATCGCGGGCGAGTGCGACCACTACCGCGCCGAGAAGCGCTTCCACCGCGCCGACGGCGAGCAGGTGTGGACGCACCTGACGTTGTCGCTGGTGCGCGACGACCACGGCGAGCCGCAGTACCAGGTCGCGATGATCGAGGACGTCACCGACCGCCACCTGCTGCAGAACCGCCTGCGCTACCAGGCGCTGCACGACCCGCTGACCGGCCTGCCGAACCGCGCGCTGTTCCTCGAACGGCTCGGGCGCGTGTTCAACAACCGCGGCAAGCACCAGCGGGCCGGCCTCTGCTACCTCGACCTCGACGGCTTCAAGGTCATCAACGACTCGCTCGGCCACGACACGGGCGACCAGCTGCTCGTCGAGGTCGGCCGGCGGCTCGACCACTCCGTGTCGGGAGAGGGCAAGCTGGTCGCGCGCATGGGCGGCGACGAGTTCGTCATCCTGGTCGAGGGCTCGTCGGGCGAGCAGGACATCGTCGACGTGGCGGACCGGGTGCTGACCGAGCTGGAGGCGCCGATCCGCATCGCCGGGCACGAGCTGTCGGTGTCGGCGTCGATCGGCATCGTCGAACGGCAGCTGTCCGGCACCACGTCGGCGGACCTCATGCGCGACGCGGACATCACGCTGTACTGGGCGAAGGCGGACGGCAAGGCGCGCTGGGCGTTGTACGACCCCGACCGCAACGCCAAGGAGGTCGCGCGGTTCACGTTGTCCGCCACCATGCCGAGGGCGCTGGAACGCGGTGAGTTCTACGTCGAGTACCAGCCGCTGGTGAGGCTGGAGGACTCGACGGTCACCGGCGTCGAGGCCCTCGTCCGCTGGCAGCACCCGGAGTTCGGGCGGCTCGCGCCGGACCGGTTCATCGAGCTCGCCGAGGAGACCGGCCTGATCGTGCCGCTGGGGCGGTGGGTGCTGCGCAAGGCGTGCGAGGAGGCGCGGCGCTGGCTGGAGGAGTTCGGCGACGCGGCGCCGTTCGTGTCGGTGAACCTCGCCGTGCGGCAGTCCCGCGACCCCGAGCTGGTCCGCGACGTCAAGCGGATCCTCGACGAGTGCGCGCTGCCGCCGCACCACCTGCAGCTGGAGCTGACCGAGTCGGCGATCATGGGTACCGCCGACGAGCCGCTAGAGGCGCTGCGGGCGTTGTGCGACATGGGTGTGCGCATCGCGATCGACGACTTCGGCACGGGCTACTCGAACCTGGCCTACCTCAAGCACCTGCCCGTGCACGAGCTCAAGATCGCGGGCTCGTTCATGGAGGGGCTGCGGGCCGAGAACGAGGAGGACCCGGTCGACTCGCAGATCGTCGCGACGCTGGTGCAGCTCGCGCACGCGCTGTCGTTGGGCGTCACGGCCGAAGGCGTGGAAACGCCTGCTCAGGCAGCCCGGCTGCTGCGGCTGGGCTGCGACACGGGCCAGGGCTGGTTCTTCGCGCGGCCCGGTCCGCCGGAGAACATCGACAGCCTGCTGCGCGGAGACCTGTAACTGCCTCGCGTGGTGATCTCCTGCCCGGGGAACACCCAGGACATGAAGCCACTGGCCTTGGTCGTGCTCCTTCTCCTCATGTCGGCCCCGGTCGCCCACGCGGCCGAAGTCGTTCCCCTGCCCGCGGACAAACAGGCGTTCGGCACAGCCAGGTCCGCGGAGAGCCCGGTGTGGTTCACCCTGGGACACCAGGGGCTCTCCGAGATCTTCTTCCCGGACCTCAGCACGCCCGCGACCCGCGAGACCCGGTTGCTGGTCGACGGAAAACCGGGTCAGGCCCACACCGAACCCGCCGACACCCGGTCGCTGACGTTCCGGCAGCGCCTGCGCGGCGACGGGTGGCACGCCGAGATCACCTACGTCACCGACCCCCGGCGGGCCGCCGTGCTGGCCGAGGTGGAGATCACCGCCCAGCGGCCCGTCCGCCTGTCGATCGACCACGTGCCGATGAAGGGCGGCGGCGAGATCGC
This sequence comes from Lentzea sp., assembly GCF_035525475.1. GTDB lineage: Bacteria > Actinomycetota > Actinomycetes > Mycobacteriales > Pseudonocardiaceae > Lentzea. The sequence continues at coordinate 27,949 of NZ_DATLEC010000152.1, forward strand.
CAGCACGTTGCCGACGGGCCCGGTGCGCCACGCCCACGGCACCTTCGCCGTCGGGTTCGGCAAGGGCGTCGCGAAGACCGCGCTGGACCGCGGGTTCGGTGCGGTGGCACGGGAGTACGCCCAGGGCTGGCGCGCCTACCTCGACGGGCTGAAGCGGCCGAAGTCCGCTGACCGGCGGCTCTACGACATGTCCGTGATGGTGCTGGCCGCCACCGAGGACAAGACCCACCCCGGCGCGTCGATCGCGTCGCCGAGCTTCCCGTGGGCCTTCGGGTTCGACCGGTCGCTGGCGCCGGAGCTCGGCCCGTACGCGCTGGTCTGGCCGCGCGACCTCTACCACGTGTCCACGGCCATGATCGCCGCCGGAGACCGCGGGTTCGCCCAGCGGGCGCTGGACTTCATGCTGCACGAGCAACAACAGCCCGATGGCCACCTGCCGCAGAACACGCGGGTGGACGGCACCCCGGTGTGGACCAAGGTCCAGCTCGACCAGGTCGCGGCACCGCTGCTGCTCGCCTGGCAGCTGGACCGGCGCGATCAGTCCACAGTGGACCTGCTGCGTCGTTCGGCCGACTACCTGGTGGGCTACCCGAACGCGCCGTTCAGCGAGCAGGAGCGGTGGGAGAACCAGAACGGCTACTCGCCCGCCACGATCGCCTCGGCCGTCGCCGGGCTGGTGTGCTTCGCGGACCTGTTGCGGCGCAACGGGGAGAACGCCGACACCTACCTCGCCACCGCCGACGCCTGGCAGCGGCAGGTGGAGGGCTGGACGGCGACCAGGACCGGCCCGTACGAGCCCAAGCCGTACTACCTGCGGGTCACCAAGGACGGAAAGCCCGACCTGGGGACGAAGTACGACCTCGGTGACAACAACCCCACCGACGTCGACCAGCGCGCGGTCGTCGACCCGAGCTTCCTGGAGCTGGTCAGGCTGGGCGTGAAGCGGGCGGACGACCCCGTGATCGCGAACACCGTGCGGGTCGTGGACCGGCAGCTGAAGGAGCAGGGCTACTGGCACCGGTTCACGCAGGACGGTTACGGCGAGACGGCGGACGGCAGGCCGTGGAACATCACCTGGCCGACGCCGACCCGCACGTACGGGCGGCTGTGGCCGTTGCTGACCGGCGAACGCGGCGAGTACGAGCTGCTCCTCGGCGACAGGGCCACCGCGGCGAAGCGCCTGAGGGAGATCGAGGCCACCGCGAACAGCGGCCTCATGCTCCCCGAGCAGGTGTGGAACGGCCGGGGCACCACCTCGGCCACCCCGCTCGCCTGGACGCACGCGCAGTACGTGCGGCTGGCGTGGTCGCTCGACGCGGGCCGCCCCGTGGAACGGCCCGACGTCGTCGCGAACCGCTACGCGCGCTGACGACACGGCCTGGCCCGTCGCCGGGCCAGGTTGCTAGCGCTTCGACACGTTGTGACCGGACAGTTCGACCACCGGCTGCGCACCGCCGAGGTCGGACGTCCGGTACTCGGCCCGGATCGTCTCGGTCTCACCGGGGAACAACGTGACGTAGTTGTCGGTCCAGTCGACCGGCAGCACCTCGGCGCCGCCCTGGCCCTTGCGCAGCGACGCCCGCAGGAAGAAGGCCACGGACGTGCCGGTGTTCTTGATCGTCACGTGCGTGGCCTGCCTGCCGCCGGTGCCCGGAGTCGTCGTCGAGGACACCGACACCTGGCCGGCCTTCAGCGAGCTCAACGACTTGAGGTCGGTGTACTGGGCCTGCGGGGTGTACCACCAGTCGCCGCCGTTGTAGTCCAGCGTGTCGGCCTTCGTCGACAGCCAGTAGACGTTGCGGTCGACCACCTTGCCGCTCGCGTCCTTGAGCAGCAGCCGCACGAAGTACGCCGGGGACAGGCCGGACGGCTGCGGCAGGGTCCCCACCCGCGCGGACCCGTTGGCCTTGGCGGGGACCGGACGCGTCTCGTTCGCCTTCTGCGTGCCGTCAGAGTTGAAGACGGTCACCTGCACGCTGAGGCCCTGCTGCGCCCGCAGACCCATGTTCACGACGGCGAGTGACTTGTCGTCGTAGGAGTACTGCACGTGCAGCGCCCTGTTCGCCGTCTTGGCGCCGAAGTACGACCCCGCGGTCGCGAGGTTGTAGTTGTAGAGGTGCCAGTAGAGCTTGGGCCACGGATCGTTCTGCATCCAGTAGATGACGCCCTGCGCCTGGTTCGCGCCTGTGTCGGAGAAGTCGCGGCCGAACGCCTCGAACTGCGCGCGGTTCGTCTCGTACTGCTGCAGCTGGGCCTTCTTGACGAAGTCGTCCACGGTGGACGGCTTGCCGTACCGGTTGTCGAGCGCGGTGCCCCACAGGCCGATCTTGCTGAAGTTGCCCGACGGCGACAGGTGGTACTGCTGTGCGTTGTAGTCCGTCAGCTTGTTGATCTCGGACTGGCTGAGGAACTTCTTCAGCTCGTCCATCTCCGGGATCGCGAGGCCGGGACCGATCTCCGACGCGAAGCCCGCGCTACCGCCCTTCTGGTTGTCGTACCAGTAGACGGGCGGCTCCCACCAGTACGGGCCCTCCATCTTCATGCCGGAGTCACCGAGCTGCGGTGAGGTCCGGCGCGCGGCCGCGGTGATGATTGGCGTCTGCCAGTCGGCGCGCCTCAACGCGTCGAGGTAGATCGTCTCGACGTCGGCGACCGGGGCCTCGTCGGAGCCGATCAGGAACGTGAACACGCTGGGGTGGTTGCGGATCCGCTTCGCCTCGCCCTCGGCGGACGCGCCGGCGACCCTCTTGTCCTCCGCGGTGAAACCGCCGGTGTCCTGCCACTTCGAGCAGCACTCCCAGCCGGTCATGACGAGGATGCCCGCGCGGTCGGCCAGGTCGTAGAGCTCGTCGTTCTCGGGCTTGCCCTCGAGGCGGATCGTGTTGAGCCCCATGGACTTCGTCAGCGCCAGCTCGTCGGCGATCTTGCGCGGGTTCGTGCGCAGGAACAGGTCGGAGGCCCAGCCGCCGCCGCGGATCAGGATCGGCTTGCCGTTGATCTGGTACTGGACGTTGCCGCTGACCATCTTCGAGGTGACCTCGCGGATGCCGAACGTCGTGGCCTGCTCGTCGGTCTTCACGCCGGACACGGTCGAGGTCGCCGTGGCGTCGTACAGCGGCTGCGCGCCCATCTGGAACGGCCACCAGACCTGCGGGTTCGTGACGTTGAGCGTGAACGTGACGGTCTTCGTCTCGTTCGCGGCGAGGCTGACGTTCCGGCTGTAGCTCTGGCCCGCCGCGCTGCCGGCGACGGTCGTGGTGACCGCGCTGCCGGTGTTGTTGCGCGCGTCGACCTTCACGGTGACGGTGGCGCTGGTGAGGTTCGGCAGCGGCAGGTCGGTCAGCACGTGCAGGCCGCGCAGCGAGACGGCGCCGCTCTGCACCAGGTCGACGTCGCGGAACAGGCCCTGGTTGCGGTCGGGCGGGAGCTGCGACCAGTCGATGAAGTGGATCACCAGGTCCTTGGCCGGGTCGGCGGGCGACGCCTTGATCGCGAGCGCGTTGTCGCCCTTGCGCAGCAGGCCGGTGACGTTGAACTCGTGGGTCGGGTAGGCGCCGACGACGGTGTCCGTGCCGGCGACCCTGGTGCCGTTCAGCCAGATCTCGCCGCGGGAGATGACGCCGCCGTTGAGCTTGAGGAAGGTGTTGACGCCCGGCCGCGGGTCGGCCTGGAAGACCTTGCGGTACCACCACGGCACCTTGAAGTCGTTCGCGTCGACCTGCTTGAGGTTCTGCGAGTAGGTGACGTCGGGGTACCTGTTGTTCGCGATCAGGCCGGCCATCACGGTGGACCGGGCGGGAACGGTCATCCACCCGGAGTCCGGATAGGCCGGTCCCGAGATGACGTCACCGGCCTGCGTGGCCTTGGCGCTGCTCTGCAGTCGCCAGTCGGGGATCGTGGAGGTCGTTCCGGGGCTCGCGGCCACCGTGAACGCCGCTCCCGTGCCGGGCACGGGTCCCGCGGTGGCTGAGGTGCCTGGTACGAGCAAGGCCAGGCCCACCGCGGCCACGACCAGTGTCGGCAGTGGTCGGTTGCGCAGCATGTCGCTCCTCGACGCATCGGGGCGGCGGCGCTTCGGGGTACCGTAAAGAAGGTTTCCTTTTCTTGTCGCCACCGGCAATGCACCTTCCGGGTGACGCGGGACGCGCCCTTGGCGACCCTGCGTGTCCGGCGACCCGGTACGTTGACCCGCATGCGTCGACTTGCCGTCCCGTTTCTGCTGGCAGCGGTCCTGACCGGGTGCTCATCGACGGAACCCGGAGCGCCCACGACGGGCAACCCCGCCCCGGCGACCGGGACCTCCACCGGTTCCCGCGCCATGAACAGGCCCAAGGCGGTCGACCTCAAGACGCTCGACCCGTGCTCGCTCTACACGGACGAGGTGAAGACGGCGCTCGGCGTCCGCCTCGTGACGCCGCGCGACCCGCAGGCCGACTACGGCGAGGGCAGCAAGACGTGCGGCAACAACTACGAGGCCCCCGCGTACTCGTCGTCGATCTACACCTTGCTCAACGGCGGTGTCGACCGGCTCAAGCAGACGGTCGGCGAGGCCGAGCTCACCTCCGTGCGAGCGGCCGGTTACCCGGCGTACATCGACAAGCGCGAGAACGCGGCGGGACCGGCCTGTGATGTTTACGTCGATGCCAATGACGGGCAGTTGTTGCTGGTGAACGCCGTGGGCGGGTTCGGAGAGGACAAGACCACAGTGGACGGGGCGTGCGAACAGGCGACCAAGCTCGCGAACGCGGTCGGACCTGTTCTCGCGACCAAGTGATGTCGAGTAGAACTACGCGCCTTGTACGGGAACCGGTCACTCGCGTCACGCATCAGAGCTAAAGTCGTTTCATAAGCACACGCGGCCCAACTGGGGGGCCGTACTGAGGAGGGTGTGCCGTGCAACTCGCGGACGGAGGAGGCGGCCCGTCGCTGCCGCCGGAGTTCGGGCAGCGCAAGCTGAAGGTCGAGCCGCAGGCCATTCCGCAGGCTCGGGCCGCCTTCCAGCGCGCGCTCGACGAGTTCGACGCCAAGATCAAGCCGGCTGTCCACGACCTGCCCACGAAGCCCTGGGCGAACGACCCGATCAGCAGTGAGACGTCGAAGGCGTTCAACGAGCAGACCTCGGAGAAGGCGCTCGCGGCGCTGAAGTTCTACCGCGCGCAGCTCGTCGGCGTGATCGACCAGCTGACGATGATCGAGGAGCAGTACCGCCAGGTCGAGGGCGACAACACGGCCATGTGGGGCAAGCACCTGCGGGACAGGGACTGAGAGGAGGCCTGACCGATGACCGACCACCGCTTCCAGGGGTACGGACACCCCGAGCTGTACAAGATGATCAACTCCGGTCCCGGCGTCTCCGCCTCGATCCCCGTCGAGCAGGGCTGGAAGGCGATCGCCGCGACGCTCGCGCAGATCGACGGCGACCTGCACGCCGGTCTGGCGAAGATGGGCGCGGGCTGGGAGTCCGACGCCGCCGACGCCGCTCAGGGCGCGCTGTCGCCGCTCGCGGAGTGGGCCGGTTTCGCCGAGACCGGCGCGACCACGATGGAGAGCTCCGCGCGCCTGCAGGGCGAGTTCATCGCGGACGCGCGCAAGAAGATGCCCGAGGTCGTCCCGGTCACGACCGAGAAGCCCGGCCTGCTGGACATGGCGGCCGGCGCGCTGACCGGTCCCGTCGGCATGGCGCACGTCGTCGGCCAGCAGCTGGACCACGAACGGCAGGAAGCGGCGGCGGACAACGCCGCGGCCCAGGCCGTCAAGGTCATGGAGGACTACCAGTCCGACAGCCGCTGGAACTCCTCGACGCTCGGTGAGTTCCCGAACCCGCCGCAGGTCGTGATCGACACGCCGCCGCCCGCCGACACCGGCACCGGCAGCACGCGTGCGGGCTACAGCTCGCCCACCGGCTACGCGCCGACGGGCAGCCACACGGGCACGACCACCCCGTCCTGGACGACGCCTCCCACGACGACCGGCAACCCGGTCTCGACGTGGACGCCGCCGCCCACCGACACCACGCACACGTCGTGGACGCAGCCTCCGACGACGACGCCGCCGGTGAACACGCCGACGCCGCCTCCGCACCTGCCCACCCCGCCGTCGAACCCGACGCCTGCCCCGCCCGGTGGCCCGGTCTTCACCCGGCCCGGCACCGGTGGTCCCGGTGGCGGCTCCGGCAAGAGCGGTGGTCCCGGCGGTCCCGGTGGCGGCGGCAAGAGCGTCAGCGGCGTTCGCGGTGGCCAGCTCGGCTCCGGCAAGGCGTTCGGCCCGATGTCCGGGTCGCTCAACTCGTCCGGCCAGGGCTCGATGAAGCCCGGCGGCCTGTCGGGCATGGGCTCGGGCCTGGGTTCCGGTCCCGACGGGGTGCGCGGCGGTGCCGTGGGCTCCGGCGCGGGCGCCGCGGGCAAGGGTGGCGTCGCGGGTGCCGCGGGCAAGGGCGGTGCCATGGGCGCCGGCGGTGCCCACGGCCAGCGGGGCGAGGGCGAGGACGACATCGAGCACAAGGCGGCCGACTACCTGGTCGAGACCGGCGACGTGTTCGGCGACGATCGCATGGTCGCACCGCCGGTCATCGGTGGATTCTCCGAATGAGCAGGTAGATGTCTCTGTTCGGCGGTCCGGCGGAGAGGGAGCCGATCACTCTCTCCGCCGAGGAGTTCGACGTGGTGTGGGAACGGCTGGACGCCGGTCCCATGCCGCTCGTCCTCAAGGTTCCCTCTCCCGGCAAGACGCGGGACGAGCGCGTCCAGCTCGAGAACCGCGTCTACCAGCAGCTGGACCACCGCCGGCTGGGCAACTCGCGCGGCTTCGCCCCCGAGCTGGAGGGGCTGCTGCGCATGTTCGTGAAACCCGAGCGGGAGGCGGACGGCCGCCTCTGGCTCGGCAGGAGCCTGCGCGTCCTCGCCGTGGCGAACGGCGACTTCGGCGCGGTGGCGACATTGCGGGACGACCAGCTGACGTTCCAGCCGTGGGCGGGCTCCGGGCTCGCCTCGGCGGTGCTGTCCGTGCTGCCGCCGCACCCCGCCGGAACCGGTCTGTCGGTGACGCTGCCCAGCGCGGACATCGAGAAGGCCATTTCCCAGACCGACGGCACGCCGAAGTCGATGGAGGCCGCCTTCCGGGACATCGGCCTGCGCGAGGCCGACGCCAAGGCGCTCGTGACGATGTTCACCGGGCTCGTGCACACCGGCAACTTCGGTGCCGCCGCCCGCGACAAGTACGGCAAGCGCTGGCGTCCCGAGCGCGTGGTCGCGTTCTTCGACACCGAAGAGGGCCGTTACCTGCAGCAACGCCGTTCGTCGAACGGCCAGCCGCCGTGGAGCACGTTCACGCCGACCGACGCCCGCCGCATGATGCACCAGGTGGACGAGCTGATCGCCGAGGCGGTGCGTTCCGCGGGCGGCTGATCTCTGGTTTGATCTGACCACCGCCGCCGTGGCCAAGACCCCTTGGAGACGGCGAAATGAACATCGACAGACGGCGATTCCTGCTGGCTACAGGGGTCGCGCTGGTCGGGTCGCCAGTGGTGGCGGGGACTGCCTCGGCAGCGTCCCCCGCCTCGCTGTGGCAGGAGTTCGTGGCGAACCCGTACGACCACCCGCAGATCCCGAACATCGCCTACGCCGGCTACCGCACCGGTGAGAAGCCCCCTCGCCGTCCCGTTCTCGCGAACGTGCTGTTCTTCGGCGCGCGCCGCGACGGGTCGGCCGACGCGTCCGCGGCGATCAACAGGGCGATCGAGCTCGTCGGGAAACTGGGCGGTGGCACGGTCTTCGTCCCGGCCGGCCGGTACCGGATCGACGACGTCGTCCGCATCGGCTACGACAACGTGGTGCTGCGCGGGGCGGGCAGTTCCAGGACGACGTTCTACGCCACGCGGTCGCTGGAAGAGATCATCGGCATCAACCGCAGCCGTTATGGCTCGGAGAACTCGGCGTGGAGCTGGTCGGGCGGCCTGGTCTGGGTGTGCCACCGCGACCGCTACCAGCCGCTGGTCGACGCGATCAGGGCCCACCGGTGGCCGTTCGAGGGCTGGACGGGAAACGAGCTGGAGGCCGGCGAGACGCTGACCGCGGTGTCCGGTTCCGCGGCACGGGGTTCGTTCGTCCTGACCGTCGAGAACGGACGGTCGTTGCGGGCCGGTCAGCGCGTCCTGCTGCGGCTGGACGACTCCGAGTACTCGCTGCCCAGGCACATGTGCGGCGACGTGCCCGGCACCGCCTCCTACCGGTGGGACGACAAGGACAAGCTCCTGTCGTACTTCCCGTTCCTGTGGCCGGTGCGCGTGGAGTGGGTGCGCGGCACCAGGGTCAAGCTCGCGCAGCCGTTGCCGCTGGAGATCCGCCCGGAGTGGAGGGCGCGTCTCACGACGATGGCCCCCGTCGTCACGGGCGCGGGCGTGGAGGGCATCAAGATCGAGATGTTCAAGGTGCCGACGCCGAAGCACCTGCTGGACAAGGGGTACAACGGTCTCGCGTTCCAGTGCGCGTGGGACTGCTGGGCCGACGACGTGCACGTCCACGACGTCGACAACGGGTTCCTGCTGGTGTCCTCCAAGGGGATCTCGCTGCTGAACACGCGGGTCTCCGGCCGCGGCCACCACCACGCGTACGCGACGCGCGAGCAGTCGCACGACAACCTGACCGACGGGTTCGTGATCGAGGCGCCGTCCGAGCCGTCGCAGGCGGGCGCGGGCAACCACGGCCTGAACGTCGAAGGCCTGTCGTGCGGGAACGTCTGGACGCGCGGCCACATGGACCACGACGTCTTCGACACCCATCGCGGCCTGCCGTTCGCCAACGTCCGCACCGAGATCGCCATCAACAACGTCGGTGCGCACGGCGGCAGCGCGAACGCCGGTCCGTTGTACGGAGCCAGGTTCGCGCACTGGAACGTCACCGTCACGAACCAGCGCGCGGGCAACGTCCGCATCGACCAAGTCGCGCCGTGCAGCGCCACCGTCGCGATCTCCGAGGTCCGCGACTTCGGCCAGGTCGACAAGCCGGACTTCACCGGTGACCTGGACTCACGGCTGGAGCTCTACGGCACGACGGATGTCACGCCGCGCAACCTCTATGACGCACAACGGAAGTTGCGCCGGTCATGAGGTCGCGATCCGCACCTGCTGCTTGAGCTGGACGCACAGGCCCGTGCCCGGTCGGTCGGGGAGGTTCGCCTGACGGCGTTCGTCCACGGCCGACCAGGACGGGTCCGCGAGCTTCAGCTCGACGCCCCAGGCGAGGTCGTCCCTGATGAACTGCGGCACCTCCGCCCACGTCGAGGCGGTCACGACGACGTGCCGCTCTTCTGGACGGCCGTAGAGCGGGCCGTCCGCCAGGTGGAAACCGGTGGTGGAGCCGAAGGTCCTCGTGATCGACTCGGTCAGGGTCCGCATCGCCGTGGTGCGGCCGGAGCCCGGTTTGCCGACGATCGCGCCGTGCCCGCCCTGGCCGAAGGCGGCGTAGAACACCTCGACGCTGCGTTCGAAAGGGTTGTCGCGCAACCCGAGCGGGACGGCGTCGTGCCCCGGCGAGATGGTGCCGAGCTCGTCGAGCGTGAGCTTGGACCACTCGTGCAGCGGCGGCGGCAGGAGCGGGTCGAGGAGGGGTTCGACCTTCTGCATCGCGTGCGGGAGCGACCTGGTCAGCTCGTCGAGGTCCGGTGGCAGTTCGACGCGTTCCACGGACCTGCTGATGCGCCGGGTCCAGCCGTTGCCCGTCAGCTCGAAGCGATAGCCGAGGAAGCTCTGGAGGTCGCCGGCCGGCGTCGTGCCGGACAGCAGCAGGTGCTGGCCGTAGGTGCGGCCCAGCCGCCCGAACTCCTGGAAGACCTCGAGGTACGCGGGATGCGCCCGCAGCAGTTCCGCAGCGCCGTCGACGCAGATCAGGAGCTCCGGCAGCGGGTCGAACGGGGCGCCGCTGTCGCGGGCCGCGCGGTAGTCCCAGGTCGTCCTGTGCTCGGCGGCGACGAGGATTCCGGTGCGCCGTTCGTGCTCGCCCTTCAGCGCTTCGACGAGCCGGTCGGCGGTCGCGGGAGTCATGCCGCGGTAGTGCCCGTACACGTGCGGCGCCTTGTCGAGCCCGGCGAAGACGCCCGTGCCGGGGAAGTCGATCAGGACGAGCTGGAGGTCGTCCGGTGGGTGCCACAGCATCTGGCCGAGCAGCAGGGAGCGGAGGAGCCCCTGCCGGTTCCGGCCCACCACTTCGCCGTGCGGGCCCATTCCGTCCTGGAGGCTGGCGCTCTTGAGGTCGATCTCGACCGGCCGGCTGTGCTCGTCCGTGCCGATGATGACGCGGAACTGCTCGCCGGCCGGTCGCCGCCGCCAGGTCTTCTGCCGGTCGAAGCCGCCGGGGACCCCGTGCAGTGCGGCGAAGCCCGGCACGGGTTCCGCGTCACGCATCAGCTGTGGCAACGACCTCGCCATGTCGTCGAGGTTCTCGGGCACCGAGCACTCGGGGACCTGGTTCGGCGCGGTGTCGTGCGGGCTGTCGAGCAGCAGTTGCACGCCGGACTTGCCGACGTCCTGGGCGATGGTCGCGAGGGTGGCGGCGAAGCCGGGGTCCGCCGCGAGGATGTCCCGCAGTCCGCTGACGCACACCAGGAGCTGCGGGAGCACCTGGTAGAGGCCGCGGTGGTCGAAGATCGTCCAGGTGTTGCCGACGATCTCGAGCCGGCGTTCCGACTCGGCCAGCAGCATCGTGGTGACCGGCGCGGGATTCGCCGCCGCGTCCCGGAAGTGGCTGTGCACGTGCGGTGCCCTGGTGAGCCCGGCGAACACGTCCGTGTCGTGGGCGTCGATGAACATCGCCTGGAACAGCTTCGGCGAGTGCGTGGTCATCAGGCCCAGCACCAGGCTGCGCAGGGTTTCCGGTGTGGTCGCGTGGAGGTGCGATCCCGTTCGGTACTGACCTTCGTGGTGGACGAGGTCGACCACGACCGGGTCGCCGTTGTGGCCGACCGGTGTCCGTGACCAGTGGCCCTTCCACGCCTCGGCCTTGGTGAAGCCGCTCAGCCCGTGCAGCGCGAGGAAGTCCGTTCGCACCAACGACCTCAGGTGCTCGGGGACCTCGTTCGGCGCACCGGCGGTGATCACCACCCGGACGTCGCGGGCGGTCGCGGTGATCCACCTCAGCGACTCGGCGAGGCCGGGATCGCGTGCGGCGCAGAGTTTCCAGTTGTCGATCAGCAGTGTCGCGCCTGGTTCGCCGCCGCGTTCGAACCAGGCCAGGAGGTCCTGGCCGTGGTCGGAGGGGCCGATGCGGTAGACCTGCGGGCTCACAGGAGTGCGATCTGGACGGCGGTCCTGTCGCGCACGGAGAGCCCGAACCCCGGCAGGGCCGGCACGGTCGCGGCGCGGCGGGCGCCGACCAGCGACGTGGCCGGGTCGTCGAGGCGGAGCTCGATGCCGAGGGCGAGGCTGTCCCGGATGAACGACGGGACCTGGTCCCACGTGCGCGCGGTGACGACGATGTGCCGTTGCGGGTCGAGCGGTTCGCCGGGACCGTCGAGCAGCTGGTACGCGCTGAGGTCGCCGAGCACCGCGGCGAGCGTGCGCAGTGCCGTCGACTTGCCGGTGCCGGGCGCACCGACGATCGCGCCGTGGCGCAGTTCCTCGGTGAAGTGCGGCACAAGTACGTCCTGGCGGTGCTCGTACGGCTTGTCCACCACGCCGAGCGCACCGGGCGGAAGCATGTCGAGCGTCAGCGGCGTCCCGTCGTGGCCCAGCGGCGGGATCATGATCTCGTGCGCCGTCCCGGCACCGGGCGCGTGCGGCAGCAGTTCGAGCATCTCGACGAGGTCGTAGGTCGGCACGGCCAGCGGCCATTCCGGCAGCTCGTACGGCATCCGCGGGTCGCCGCCGGAGTACAGGACGTGCACGCCGAGCATGCGTCCGCCCCGCATGGCGACGAGCAGGATCTCGCGGAGCTGCGGCTCCCGGTGGAACAACGCCTCCGGTCCGTCGACGCAGATCAGCAGCTCGGGCAGGGTCTCGCCGCGCGTCTTGGCCTCCTGGCGCCGGCTGAGCTCGCCCGCCAGCGCGTCCACGAGCCGCGGGAGGGCCGCGTCGTCCGCCGGCGTGATCGTGTGCGCGACCTGGGACGCGAACGACAACGGCTCGAAGACCCCGCTGCCGTTGCCGTCGAGGAAGAGGTACTGCAGGCGGTCGGCGGAATGCGTGGCCATGAACCCGAGCAGCACGCTCTGCAGCTGGTCCAGCGTGCCGCGGTGCAGGGCGCTGCCGATCTCGATCCGCAGGTAGACCGGCCACCCGCGGTCGTCGACACCGGCCGCCGCCGTCAGGTCGTCGCGTTGCCACATGTCGCTGAGGTCGGCGTCGATGCCGTGCAGCGCGAGGAAGTCCGTCGGTTCGCCGTGGAGTTGTCCGCGCAGCCGGTGCGGCAGATCAGCCCATCTTTTCGCCGTGACCACGGTCTGCACGCCCTGCCGCGGCCCGAACGCCGCGATCCACTCGACGGTGCGGTCCAGCTGCGGGTCCTGCTCGAAGCACAACGCCCAGTCGTCGACCAGCAGCACGGCGCCCTTCGGCGCACCGCGCTCGAACCAGTCCAGCAGGCTCCGGCACCCCGCCTGGTCGGCCGGGTCGAACGTGGCCGAGACCGGTAACGGGTCGGCACCGCGCCCGATCCGGTAGACGGCCATGTCCGGCGCGGCCTGCAAAGCCGCCGTCAGCCGTTCCCTGGTCGCCTGCCCGGGACCGACGACGGCGAAGTTCCTGATCACAGCCCACATATACCAACAGCGCCAGGAGCGCCGCTGCCCCTTCGCTAATGTGGGCGCCGTGCCAGCCAGAGCCGTCGACCCCGCCGAGATGCGCGCCGCGGTGCAGGCCGTCCTCCCCTGGCTGCGAGGCGAGGCCGACCAGCCCGAACGCCCCGTGCTGGCCGCCGCGGTCCGCCTGAGCCTGCGCACCCTGGAACAGATCGCGCCGGGCCGCAGCGTCGAGGTCCGCGTCCCGCCGTTCGCCGCCGTGCAGTGCGTCGAGGGCCCGCGCCACACGCGGGGAACACCCCCGAACGTGGTGGAGACCGACCCCCGCACGTGGCTGGAACTGGCGATCGGCGCGCTGTCGTGGCCGGAAGCCCTGGACGGTGCTCGGGTCACCGCCTCCGGAACCCGAGCCGACCTGTCGTTCCTGCTGCCGGTCGTCCGCTTCTAGAACCACGAGCCGACGGTCTTGATCGCGCCGCCGACGCCGTCGACGACGTCGCGCCCGACCTCGATCACGTTGCCCACGGTGTCGACCACGACATCGCCCGCGTCGCCGGCGACCTCCTTGGTCGTGTCCCAGGCGTGCCCGGCCGCGTCACCCCAGTTGCCCCGCGAGACGTCGTCCACGACCTGACCGCCGCCGCGCCAGACGTCCTCGCCGATGTCGACGACCTCCTTGCCGGTGTTGACGCCCCAGTCGATGACGGGCCCGATCCCCGGCAGGTCCGACCCCGGCACCTCACGGGGTGTGGGCGCGTCCTGCCAGCGCTGCTCGGTGACGTCGCCGCCGTTGCCGTTGGCGATCCTGGCGATGTTCTCGAGCGACTCGGAGTCCTTGTCGTAGTACGACGAGTGCGCGTGCCCGATCCAGTCCTCGCCCGAGGTGCCGAAGGTCTTCGCCCCGAACGACGAGTCGTAGGGCCCTGTCGACGACCCGTCCTTGGTGAACCAGTCGCCACTCGTGGCCTGGATCACCGGGTCGTGCTCGGTGCCACCGACGTACACGTGCCCCGGACCGGCCGACAGCTGGTCCACGTTGGACGCGCCGACACCCGGCGAGCCGACGAACACGATGTCGTCCGCCTTGAGCCCGTTGTCCATCGCCGAGTACCCGACGACCGTGCTGCCGTAGCTGTGCCCGACGACCGTGACGTGCGCGTTGGGGTTGGCCGTCCGGTACCCCTCGACGTCCGCGGCCAGGATCGCCGCGCCCTCCCGCGCCTGGGCGGGGTCGTTCACCTGTCCCGGCAGGAACTCCGGCGCGTCGTAGCCGAGCCACTGGATGGCCGCGCCGTTCGGTCCCATCTCGGCGCTGAGGTTGGCCGCCTGGTCCAGGCCGAAGCTGCTGAGCTTGGACGTGGTGCCGGGCACGGTCACCGCGACGTTGTCGGCCGTGTCGGGGTTGCCGAAGGCCACGGCGATGGCGCCTTCCTTGGCCCCTGCCCCGTCCGGGCTCCACGCGAGCACGTACGACGACTTGCCGATGTCCCTCGCCTTGTCGTCCGCCTCCACCAGGGCGGCGGCCGCGTCGGTCGAGTTCTTCGCACGACGGGAAGCCTCGTCGTACTGCGACATCAGCTGGGAGCCCTGCGGGTCGTTGCGCAGCGCCCGCTGGCCCTCCGCCGACTTCGGGTCGACCCCGAGCTCGGCCGCGCGGTCGGCGAGCCGCTGCTCCAGCTCGGTCTTCTGCTGGGTGAACCGCGTCACGTCCTGCTTGATCCGCTCGCGGTTCGCCTGGTCCAGCACGGGGGCCGGCAGACCGCGGAGCTGGCCGAGCTCCTGGAACTTGGTCTTGAGAAGCGCGTCCTTCTCGGACTGGCTGAGCTTGTTCCACCACTCGGCGACCGCCTTCGGGTCGGTCCCCGGCGGCGGCACCGGAGGCAGCGCACCGCCGGCGAGCTGGGCGGCGCGGCTCCAGCCGCTGTCCGTCCGCGCGGACTCCTCGAAACCCGGCGGGATCTTGGTGAGCGCACCCGCGTACGAGCGCAGGACGTTCTCGTACCCCGACCTGACCCTGGTCAGCGCGTCGTTGACCTGGTTGGCGAGTGTGCGGGTCTGCGCCTCGTCCAAGCCCGGCGGACGGCTGCGCCACACACCGATCGCCTGGTCGGCGGCACCGCGCATCTGACCGTAGGCGCGCGAGGCGGCCTGGACGATGTCGACGCCGGCGCCGAGGCGCTGGCCCGCGGCCCTGGCGGCGTTCGCGGACAGCTCCGCGCGCGCCGTGAACTTCGAGGAGGCGTCACCGACCCAGTTGCTGACCGCCGTCCGGCCGCCCTGGGCGACGGACTCGCCGGCACGACCGACCGCGCTGATCGCACCGGTGATCGGGTCCGAGGCGGCCGCGATCCGGCCGGCGTCCCCCGCGGCGAGCTTGCCGTACAGGCTCTCCGGGTCCGTGTAGCTCACTTGCCGCCCCCAAGTCCCGAGAAGAGCTTCTTCAGCACGGCCTCGTGGTCCTCTTCCGTGCGCTGGTAAGCCTCGGCGTTCGACGTGAGGCCCTCCGCCGCGTCGGTGAGCCACGCGGAACCGCGCTGCAGGTCCTGGGAGTGCGTTCCGACGAACTTCGACAGCGCGTCAGCGAACTCGGCGGCGGCGTCGACCTCGCCGAGCGCCCCGGCGTCGAGCCTGAGCATCGAGATCATCTCCGCCGCCTCGCGCACCGCGTCGGAGCCGTTGCCGAACTCCTTGGACGCGTTGCGCAGCAGTTCGGGCTCAACGCCGAACATCGCCATCGCCACCCCCTGGTTGGTCTCTGATCCATGCGACGCAGAAGCATCATGGCCGGTTCCACACTCACGAGGTGACCGTTTCGGGCACGATGTCGTTCATGGTGCAGACGGGGTGGACGGCCCAGCGGTGGACCGCCGTGTTCATCGAACAGGCGGAGATGTTCCGCAAGGCGGTGGCGGACGCGGATCCGGCGGCCGAGGTGCCGACGCGTCCGGGGTGGACCGTCCAGGACCTGGTCGTCCACGTCGCGCGCTTCCTGCAGACCTCCACCGACTACCTGCGCACCGGCAGCCGCAACCAGGTCCGGCCGCCGCACCCGCCCGCGGGGCTGGCGCCTCTCGAGTACCTCGACCTGCAGCTGACCGCGGCCGCGGAGATCCTGACGGCGGTGCCGGGGAACCGCCCGGTGTGGACGTTCTCGCCCGCGGCTCCCGATCTCGCGTGGGTGTGGCACCGCCGCATCGCCCACGAGACGGTCCTGCGGCGCTTCGACGCGCAGACCGTCGTCCGCCAGGTCGTGGGCACCGATCCCGACCTCTGCGTCGACGGCATCGACGAGGTGCTGACCACGATCGTCGCCGCCAAGCTCCAGGGCGACGTGCCGAACATCGTGCCCGGCACCGCCGTCGTGCGCACGACCGACCTGCCCGAGTCGTGGCTGATCTCCCTGACCCCGGACGAGGCGCCCGAGATCCGCGCGGCGGCCCCCGGCGAGGAGGGCGACGCCCTGGTGACCGGTGAGGCCGAGCTCGTCTACTTCTGGCTCTGGAACCGGATGAACCTCAGCGAGATGACCGGCGACCAGCGGGTGCTGGACGTCCTGCGGGTCGGACGGGGGCACTGATGCGCGCGCTCACCGCGGTCCTGCTGGGCTGCCTGCTGGTGGCGGGCTGCGCCTCCGACTGGCAGGAGCAGGTCACCTACGAGGTCGTCGAGGTCTACGACTACAAGATGGCTCCGAGCTCCGAACCGGAGAAGCGGGTCCGGCTGAAGCTGTCGGGGGAGGCGCCGAGCGGCGTGCTGTCGAAGGACTCGCTGGCCTCGGCGGCGGTGGCGCTCGCGGACATCAGCGGTGGTGACGTCGTGGCCGGTGACTCGGTGACCTGCACGGCCAAGCAGCACACGTCCGGGGCCTCGCAGACCAACGGGATCAAAACCGAGCTGAGCGGGTGCCGCAAAGCCTGAAACGGCTCACTCGTGCGTCTGAACGCATGAGTTTGGTCACCCTGCCAGGGGTTCGAGGGGGGTCTACCACAGGGTGCTCCACATACACTCGGGTTGCAGCCAGCCCCACTCGTGAGGGAGCCAACTCGGTGGTCGTGGACCATTCCCAGCCCGAACAGGAACCCCGTGAGGAGTGCGGCGTCTTCGGCGTCTGGGCTCCCGGTGAAGACGTCTCGAAGCTGACCTACTACGGGCTCTACGCCCTGCAACACCGCGGCCAGGAGGCAGCGGGCATCTCCGTCGGTGACGGCGCGCAGGTCGTCGTGTTCAAGGACCTCGGGCTCGTCAGCCAGGTCTTCGACGAGCAGGTGCTCCAGAGCCTCAAGGGCCACGTGGCCGTCGGGCACTGCCGCTACTCCACCACCGGGTCGACGACCTGGGAGAACGCGCAGCCCACGTTCCGCACCACCGCCGCCGGCTCGGCGCTCAGCCTCGGGCACAACGGCAACCTGGTGAACACCGCCGAGCTGCTGGAGAAGGCCAAGGGCCTCGGCATCGTCGTGCGCAACGGCGCGACGACCGACTCGGACATCCTCTGCGGCCTGCTCGCCCACGCGGCGGCCGACAAGGGCATCGAGCAGGCCGCGCTGGAGCTGCTCCCGACCGTCAAGGGCGCGTACTGCCTGACGTTCTCCGATGAGAGCACCCTCTACGCCGCGCGCGACCCGCACGGGGTCCGTCCGCTGGTGCTGGGCCGTCTCGAACGGGGCTGGGTCGTCGCCAGCGAGACCGCGGCGCTCGACATCGTCGGCGCCAGCTTCGTGCGCGAGGTCGAGCCAGGTGAGCTCATCGCGATCGACGAGGACGGCCTGCGGTCGACCCGGTTCGCCACCCCCGAGCCCAAGGGCTGCATCTTCGAGTACGTCTACCTGGCGCGGCCGGACACGACGATCTCCGGGCGTGGCGTGCACGCCACGCGGGTCGAGATCGGGCGGCGGCTCGCCAAGGAGCACCCGGTCGAGGCCGACCTGGTGATCCCGGTGCCGGAGTCCGGCACGCCGGCCGCCATCGGGTACGCGCAGGCCAGCGGCATCCCGTACGGGTCCGGCCTGGTCAAGAACGCCTACGTCGGCCGGACGTTCATCCAGCCGTCGCAGACGATCCGCCAGCTGGGCATCCGGTTGAAGCTGAACCCGCTCAGGGACGTCATCCGCGGCAAGCGGCTGGTCGTCGTGGACGACTCGATCGTGCGCGGCAACACCCAGCGCGCGCTCGTGCGCATGCTGCGCGAGGCCGGGGCGCTCGAGGTGCACGTGCGGATCGCGTCGCCGCCCGTCAAGTGGCCGTGCTTCTACGGCATCGACTTCGCCTCGCGGGCAGAGCTCATCGCGAACGGCCTGGACGACGACGGCATCCGCCGGTCGGTCGGCGCCGACTCGCTGGGGTACGTGTCGTTGGAGCAGCTGATCGCGGCGACCGAGCAGCCCAAGACGCGGCTGTGCTCGGCCTGCTTCGACGGGGAGTACCCGATCGAGCTGCCGCAGGACGCGCTCATCGGCAAGCACCTGCTCGAGGGCCTGAAGGGTGTCTCGGGCTCGGCCGCTCCCGTTCTGCCGAACGGCTATGGTGCCGAAGACGCACTCCGACGTCCCTGATTTTGGGTACGTCCCTAGGCACCCGGATCCAAGTGGAAGAAGTTGACGTGACCGACAGCGCCAAGGCCACCTACGCCGCCGCCGGAGTCAGTATCGCCGCAGGTGACGAGGCGGTGGAGAAGCTCAAGCCGTGGGCGGCCAAGGCGCACAGGCCCGAGGTGCTCGGCGGGATCGGTGGCTTCGCGGGCCTCTTCCAGCTCAAGCTCGACCGCTGGAAGGAGCCGGTCCTCGCCTCCTCCACGGACGGCGTCGGCACGAAGATCGCCATCGCGCAGGCGCTGGACAAGCACGACACCATCGGCATCGACCTGGTCGCCATGATCGTGGACGACCTGGTCGTGTGCGGTGCCGAGCCGTTGTTCGTGCAGGACTACATCGCCGTCGGCAAGGTCGACCCGGACAAGATCGCGTCGCTGGTCAAGGGCATCGCCGAGGGCTGCGTCCAGGCCGGCTGCGCGCTGCTCGGCGGCGAGACGGCCGAGCACCCCGGCCTGATGGGCGACGACGACTACGACGTCTCCGGCACCGGCGTCGGCGTGGTCGAGCAGTCCAAGCTGCTCGGCCCCGACCGCGTCCGCGACGGTGACGTCGTGATCGCGATGGGCTCGTCGGGCCTGCACTCCAACGGCTACTCGCTGGCCCGGCACGTGCTGCTGGAGATCGCGCGGATGCCGCTGGAGGGCCACGTCGAGGAGTTCGGCCGCACCCTCGGCGAGGAGATGCTGGAGCCGACCAAGATCTACGCCAAGGACTGCCTCGCGCTGATCGCCGAGACGGAGGTCCGCGGGTTCTCGCACATCACCGGTGGTGGCCTCGCCGCGAACCTCGCCCGCGTCCTGCCGGCGGGTCTGCACGCCACGCTCGACCGCGGCACGTGGACGCCCGCGCCGGTCTTCCAGCTCATCGCCCAGCGCGGCCGCGTGGAGCGCGAGGAGATGGAGAAGGCGTTCAACATGGGTGTCGGCATGGTCGCCGTCGTCGCGCCCGAGGACGTGGACCGCGCACTGGCCGTGCTCACCGCCCGCCACGTCCCGGCGTGGGTGCTCGGTGAGATCACCCGGTCCGAGGAGGGCGGCGCCGCGCTCGTCGGCGACCACCCGCGTTTCTGAGGCAACTTCCCGGCCCGGTCGCCGCGTACTACCGGCGACCGAGGAGGGGCAGTTGGACCGGGACCGCGAGTTCGGGGAGTTCGTCGACGCACGCGCTTCCGTCATGCGCCGCACGGCATATCTGCTGTGCGGCGACTGGCACCGTGCCGAGGACATCGTCCAGAACGCGTTGATCAAGCTCTACGTGGCCTGGTCGCGCGTCCGCAAGGACAGCGTCGACGCCTACGCGCGCAAGGTGCTGGTGCGCACCGCCGCCGACGAGACCAGGCGCGGCTTCTTCCAGCGCGAACGCATCGTCGACGCCGTGCCCGAGAGCGCCGTGGCGGACGCGGCTTCCGACCTGGACCTGCGTCAGGCGCTCGACGCGTTGCCTCCTGGCCAGCGCGCTGTCGTCGTGCTGCGGTACTGGGAGGACCTCAGCATCACCGAGACCGCCCGCATCCTCGGCAGGACGGAGGGCACGGTGAAGAGCCAGGCCGCCAAGGGCCTCGCCGCGTTGCGCGACCTGCTGGAGGACGAGCCGGCGTCCCGGATCCACACCTCCGAGGTCATCCGCAAGGGCAGGACGCGGCTGGCGCGCAGGCGCACGGCGATCGCGGGAGCCCTGGTGTTCGCGCTGCTGGCCGGGATCGGCCTGACCGGATACCTGGCGAGTCCGCGGCAGGCCCCGGACAGCGGGGGCGCCGCGCTGTCCGAGGCCACCGACCGCAACGCGGTGCTCACCGAGCTGTTCCGGTCCTCGTACCGGCTGCCGCCCGGCGTGACCGCCGAGGACGTGCCGGAGATCAGGGCCGGGGCGTTCGTGTTCTTCACGCGGGACACCAACACCCCCGACGGCCTGCGGCGAGCGGTGGCCAGGCTGCGGGACGCGCGGGGCGTCGGCGGCGTCACCATCGCGATCGGGCGCGCCGCGAGCACGGACCTGGGCGCCTGCGACGACGCCACGTGCCGGATCGAGGAACGCGACGGCGTCAAGATCCGGACCATCCAGATCCCGGTGCCCGGCCGGCCCGACGCGCAGGTCCTGTCGGCCAACGCCCTCCGCCCCGACGGCACGACCATCTCGATCACCAGCGACAACCTCGGCAGGTTCAGCGACGTCGTGCGGGGCCAGCCCGACGTGAGCGGCGCGCCTCAGCGCCCGGCGCCGCTGCTGGACCGCGAGGAGCTGGCGAAGATCGCGACACTTCCGGGCCTCACCTTCTGAGGCAACCTCCTGAGGCGGTCGCCTCGTACTAAGCGGCGACCGAGGAGGGGACTTGGACCGCGACACCGAGTTCGGGGAGTTCGTCGACGCACGCGCTCTCGTCATGCGCCGCACGGCATATCTGCTGTGCGGCGACTGGCACCGCGCGGAAGACATCGTCCAGAACGCGCTGATCAAGCTCTACGTGGCCTGGTTACGCGTGCACAAGGGCAGTGTCGACGCTTACGCCCGCAAGGTGCTGGTGCGCACCGCCATCGACGAGGGCCGCCGCGGGTTCTTCCGGCGTGAACAGTCCGTCGACGCCGTGCCCGAACACCCGGTGACCGACGACTCGGCGGACTTCGACCTGCGGCTGGCACTCGACGCGTTGCCTCCGGGCCAGCGCGCTGTCGTCGTGCTGCGGTACTGGGAGGACCTGAGCGTCACCGAGACCGCCCGCGTCCTCGGCAGGACGGAGGGCACGGTGAAGAGCCAGGCGGCCAAGGGGCTGGCGGCGTTGCGCGACCTGCTGGAGGACGAGCCCGAGCTGCGGATCCACCGTTCCGAGGTCATCCGCAAGGGGAAGACGAAGCTCGCCCGCAGGCGGGCCGCCATCGCGACGTCGGTGGCCTTCGTGGTGCTGGCGGGGCTGGGCACGGCCGGATACCTGGCACTGCCGCGGGAGTTGTCCGGGGCGACCCCGACTCCCGGGGAGGTGGTCGTCGACCGCAACGGTCAGCTCACCGCGATCCTGCGCGACGCCGACGTGATCCCGGCCGGAGTCACCGTGCAGGACGCCCAGGGCGTCCCGGCAGGCGCGCTGCGGTTCTTCGACACCGGAGACGTCCGTCGCGCCGTGGCACTGCTGAAGGACGCCCAGGGCACCAGTGCGGTGACCGTCGAGCTCCACCGCGGCAACGCCGGCGAAGACCTCACCACGTGCTTCGAGCCCGAGGTCGCGCCGTGCGAGCTTCGCGAGGCCGACGGCGTCAAGATCCGGTCCAGCATCTCGGGCAGGCAGGACAGCGTCCACATCTACCAGGTGGAGGCGCTTCGACCAGACGGTGCGTACGTCAAGGTCAGCAGCGTCAACGTGGGGGAGTTCCGCACCAACGTGGCCGGCATGCCGAAGCTGGACGGCCAGAAGACCCGGCCGGCACCGGTGCTCGACCGCGAGACGCTGATAAAGATCGCGACACTTCCGGGTCTGACCTTCTAACCTGGGAGCATGAACGACGTGACCGTGACTCGGACGCTGGTGATCCCGGCGTCCGAGTTGCGCGAACGTTTTTCCAGGTCAGGTGGGCCGGGTGGGCAGGGGGTGAACACGGCGGACAGCCGTGTGGAGCTCTCCTTCGACCTGGCTGCCTCGCCGTCGGTGCCCGAACACCTCAAGCGCCGGATGCTCGACCGCCTGGAGGGCAGGCTCGTCGACGGCGTGCTGACGATCGCCGCGTCCGAGCACCGCGCGCAGCTGCAGAACCGCGCCGCCGCCAGGGAACGCCTCGCCGCGATCCTGCGCGGTGCCGCCGCTCCGCCACCGCCGGTGCGCAGGCCGACGAAGCCCACGAGGGGATCGCAGGAACGCCGCATCGCCTCGAAGAAGCGCCGTGCGGACACCAAGCGCGGCCGTGGCCGTTCAGGCTCCTGGGACTAGCGCGTAGATCCGTTCCGGGCGACCGGTTCCGCCGTACCGCAGGCGGACTTCCGCGCGTCCGGTGGACACGAAGTGCTCCAGGTACCGCCGCGCGCTCACGCGGGCGACGCCCATCGACGACGCGCACTCCGATGCCGAGAGCCCGTCCGGGTGCGACCGCAGCGCGTTCTCCACGAGCCGCGCGGTCTCGGGTGTCAACCCCTTGGGCAGCAACGGTTTCGAGGTGGGCCGGGCGCCGAACACCTGGTCCACGTCCGCCTGCCCGGCCGAGGCCAGCCCGTGCAGCTTCTCCCGCAACGACGCGAAGTGCGCCAGCTGGTCGCGCAGAGCCGAGTAGTCGAACGGCTTGATCAGGTAGTGCAGCACGCCGCCGCGCATCGCACCGCGCACGGTGTCGACGTCGGTCGCCGCGGTGATCACTATGACGTCCACGTCCTCGTTGGCCCGCAACGACTTCAGCACCTCCAGTCCACTTTGGTCCGGAAGGTAGACGTCGAGCAGCACGAGATCGGGTTTCAACGAGGCGACCAACCGCAACGCGTCGCCGCCGGTGTGCGCGACCCCGACGACCTCGAAACCGTCCGTGCGCGCGACATATCCGCTGTGGACCTTCGCCACCATGAAGTCGTCGTCGACGACGAGCACCCGGATCACCAGGGCAGCCTTGCCGTGAAGACCGACCCCGACACGCTGACCGAACCCCCGCGCCGCAGGCACGCCCGCCTGATCAGCGCGAGCCCGATGCCGCGTTCGCCGTGCGATGCCGCCTTGGTCGTGAACCCGTGCCGGAACACCTCCTCGGCGAGCTCCGGTGCCACACCGGGACCGGAGTCGCGCACCACCACCTGGACCTCGTCGTCCACCTGCACCACACCCACCTCGATCCACTTCTGAGCGCCGTTCGTGCCCAGCGAGCCCAACGCGTCCAGCGCGTTGTCGACGAGGTTCCCCAGCACCATCACCAGGTCCGCCGACAGCGCGTCGTCGACGCGGCCCAGCACGCTGTCGGGCGCCATCCGCAGCTCCGTGCCGCGTTCGGCCGCGAGCGACGCCTTGGCGATCAGCAGCGCGGCCACCGCGGGGTCGCCGATCGACGAGCTGACCTCGGTCCGCCACTGGTCCTGCGCCGAGCTGATCTGGTGAATGTAGTGGGTGACCTCGTCGTACTCCTTCAGCGCGATCAGCCCGGCGATCGTGTGCAGCCGGTTGGCGAACTCGTGCGCCTGCGCGCGGAGCGTGTCCGTCGCGTGCTGCGAGGCGTCGAGCTCGTGTTGCAGCTCAAGGAGTTCCGTGCGGTCCCGCAACGTCACGACGGCGCCTTCGCCGCCGTCGATCGGCATCCGGTTCAACGTCAGCACGACGCCCTGCCGCAGCACCAGCTGGTCGACGCCGGTCGCGCGGCCGGTCAGCACGTCGCGCAGCCGGTCGTTGAGCTCCAGCTCCTCGACCGAGCGGCCGACCGCGTCCTCCGGCAGCACCAGCAGGTCGCTCGCGTGGTCGTTGACCAGCGTGATCCGGTTCTGGCCGTCGAGGCCGACGACGCCCTCGCGGATGCCGTGCAGCAACGCCTCGCGGTTCTCGACCAGCGCGGTGATCTCGTGCGGCTCCAGCCCGAGCGTCTGGTTCTTCACCCGCCGGGCCAGCAACAACGACCCGGTGACGCCGATCAGCAACGCGATCGCGAGGTAGCGCAGCACGTCGACGGGCTGCTCCAGCGCGCCGGCGAAGATCCCGGGGTCCTCCGCGCCCGCGATCACCATGCCGTTCACGCGACGGCTGACCGGGTCGAACACCGGCACGTGCGCTTCGAGCGAGTCGCCGGCCGTCCCCGTCCACGAACGGCCTTCGAGCGCGGTGGTCCTGGTGTCCAGTGTGGACCCGATCTGCGACGGGTCCGGTGAGGCGATGACGAGCCGCTTGGCGTCGAGGATCAGCACGTAGGAGGCGCCGGAGAGGCTGCGGGCCGTCTCGGCGGGCGCGGACAGCAGGCGCCAGTTGCCCATCTGCTCCCCGACCAGCGAGTTCGCCGCCACCGTCTCCGCGACGGACAGCATCCGGCGTTCCTCGTTGGAGCGAAAGTTGCTGCCCGTCTGGACGACCGTCAGCGCGCCCACCGCGACCAGCAGCAGCGTGACGACTACGAGTTGCCAGGCGAGGAGCTGGCTGGCCAGGGAACGGCGGCGACGCATGTGACCTCCCCACGGGATCGAACTCTGACCAGAAAGACCGAAAGAAACCTTGAGAGCGCAAGAGCGACATCAAGGTTTACACGAGTGCAACATGTCCAACCACGCGGACGAGAGGCGGGGATCACAGTGTCGGTGAAGGTGTGGGTGTCGGTGGCGACGGCGTTGCTCGCCGTCCTGCTGGTGCCGCCGCTGCTGTCACCGGGTGCGGACGGCGGTGAGGGCGGCCAGGTGCGGTCGCTGCGCGTGCTGGTGCCGAACTCGCCCGGTGGCGGGTACGACATCACCGCCCGCACGGCGGCCAAGGCCATGGAGGACGCAGACCTGCTGCGCAACGCCGAGGTGTTCAACCTCCCCGGCGCAGGCGGCACGGTCGGGCTCGGGCGCACGGTCGGCGAGCGCGGCAACGGCAAGCTGATCATGTCGATGGGCCTGGGCGTCGTGGGCGCGGTGTACACGAACAAGTCGCCGAACTCGCTGCTCGACACCACCCCGATCGCGAAGCTGATCGAGGAACCGGACATCGTCGTGGTCGCGAAGGACTCGCCGTACACGTCGATGCGACAACTGGTCGACGCCTGGAAGGCCAGCCCCGGCACCGTGACCGTCGGCGGCGGCTCGGCTCCCGGCGGCCCCGACCACCTGGCGCCGATGCTGATCGCCAAGGCCGTGGGCCTGCCGCCCAAGACCGTCAACTACATCCCGTTCGACGGCGGTGGCGAGCTGCTGGCGTCGGTGCTCGGCGGCAAGGTCGCGTTCGGCGTCTCCGGTGTCGGCGAGTACCGCGACCAGATCCAGGCCGGCACGTTGAGGGTGCTCGCGGTGACGAGCAAGGACCGCATCCAGGGCATCGACGCGCCGACGCTCAAGCAGGCCGGTGTGGACGTCGAGTTCACCAACTGGCGCGGCATCGTCGCACCGCCGGGCATCTCGCCCACCGACCGCGCCAAGCTCGTCGAGGTGTTCACGCGGCTGCAGAAGACGCCGCAGTGGGCGGAAGCGTTGCAGCGCAACGGCTGGACCGACGCCTTCGCACCGGGAGACGAGTTCGGGACCTTCCTGGACGACGAGAACAAGCGGGTGGCAACGGTGCTGAAGGACTTGGGGCTCGCATGACGACCGTGACGAAGACGGAGCGGAAGAACTGGCTCCGCGACCACTCCGAGCTGGGCATCTGCGCCCTGCTCGTCGTGCTCGGCGTGCTGGTGCTGACCGACGCGCTGCGCATCCCCACCGACTTCGCCCAGCGCGGTCCCGTGGGCCCGAAGGCCGTGCCGATCCTGGTCGGCTCGCTGCTGCTGCTCGTCGCCGCGCTGCTGGCCCGCGACGTGCTGCGCGGCGGCCGCGGCGAGGCGGAGGGCGGCGAGGACGTCGACCTCACCGCACCGGCCGACTGGCGCACGGTCCTGCTGCTGTGCGGCGCCTTCCTCGCGAACGCCGCGCTGATCGGCGTGGTCGGGTTCCCGATCTCCGGCGCGATCCTGTTCTGGGGCGCGGCCTACGCGCTCGGCAGCAGGGCCTACGTCCGCGACCCGCTCATCGCGGCCGGCCTGTCGATCCTCACCTTCGCGGTGTTCAACAACCTGCTCGGCGTCCCGCTCCCCGGTGGCCCGTTGATGGAGGTGTTCTAGGTGGAACAACTGCTCGACGGCTTCGCCACGGCGCTGACGCCGACACATCTGCTGTTCGCGGCGATCGGCGTGCTGCTCGGCACCGCGATCGGCGTCCTGCCGGGCATCGGCCCGGCCATGGCGGTGGCACTGCTGCTACCCGTCACCTACGGCATGGAGCCGACCGGCGCGTTCATCATGTTCGCGGGCATCTACTACGGCGGCATGTTCGGCGGCTCGACCACGTCGATCCTGCTGAACACACCGGGCGAGAGCGCGGCCGTCGTCACCGCGTTCGAAGGCAATCCGATGGCCAGGGCGGGACGGGGTGCGCAAGCGCTTGCCGCCGCTGCCATCGGCCACTTCACCGGCGGCATCATCGGCACGATCCTGATCGTCCTGCTCGCCCCGTTCGTGGCCAGGCACGCCGTGGACATCGGTGCGCCGGACCTGTTCGCGATCATGGTGCTGGCGTTCATCGCCGTCACCTCCGTGCTGGGCGCCTCCCGGATCCGCGGCGTCGCGTCGCTGCTCATCGGCCTGACCCTGGGCCTGGTCGGCCTCGACGAGATGACCGGCCAGCAGCGCCTGACGTTCGGCTCCCTGCACCTCGCCGACGGCATCGACGTGATCGTCGTCGCGGTGGCGCTCTTCGCGGTCGGCGAGGCCCTGTGGGTGGCGGCCCACCTGCGCCGCAAGCCGTTCGTCCCGATCCCGGTCGGCCGCCCGTGGCTGTCGAGGGCGGACCTGAAGCGCACCTGGAAGCCCTGGCTGCGCGGCCCGGTGATCGGCTTCCCGTTCGGCGCGATCCCGGCCGGCGGCGCGGAGATCCCGACGTTCCTGTCGTACGTGACGGAGAAGCGGCTCTCCAAGCACAAGGACGAGTTCGGCAAAGGCGCCATCGAAGGCGTCGCGGGTCCCGAGTCCACCGCCTCCGCGTCCGCCGCGGGCACGTTGGTCACGATGCTGACCCTGGGCCTGCCGACCACCGCGGTCGCCGCCGTGATGCTCGCGGCGTTCCAGACCTACGGCATCCAGCCGGGCCCGCTGCTGTTCCAGCGCGAAGCGGGCCTGGTGTGGGCGCTGATCGCGTCGCTGTTCATCGGCCTGACCCTGCTGCTGGTGCTGAACCTGCCGTTGGCACCGCTGTGGGCGAAGCTGCTGCGCATCCCGCGGCCGTACCTGTACGCGGGCATCCTGTTCTTCGCCTCGGTGGGCGCCTACGCGGTGAACGCGGACATCTTCGACCTGCTGCTGATGTTCGTGATCGGCCTGCTGGGCTTCGGCATGCGCCGCTACGGCCTGCCGGTGCTGCCCGCGATCATCGGCGTGATCCTCGGCCCGGCCGCGGAACAGCAGATGCGCCGCTCGCTGCAACTGTCAGACGGCTCGCTGACCGGCCTGGTCAACAGCCCGATGGCGGTCGTCGTCTACGTCGTGATCCTGCTGATCCTGTTCTTCCCGCTGATCAGGAGGTTCCTGCCGAAGCCGCCGGCCGCCTCCTCCGAACCGGAACGCGAGAAGGTCGACGCCTGACCCCGTTGGCCGGAGACCCCCGCTCGGAAACGAGCGGGGGTCTCCTCACGCGCCGCTGACCGCGATCTCCGCCCGCTGCCGCAACGTCGCCCACAGCTCCATCACGCGAGCAACCTGAGGTTCGGTGAGTCCGCAGATCGTCACGAACGTTCTCACCTGCTGGGGCTTCGTGGGCAGCTTCCCGCGCTTGAGCAGCGAGTAGGCCTGGCTGCGCGGCAGCACCCGGCCGGCCCGGCGGGAGATCTCCGGCAGGCTCAGCCCCGACCGCACGTAAACCGTCCGCAGCAGTTCGACGAACTCGGCCTCCGTCGCGGCCCGCAGCTCGGCGGCCGACGTCTCGGCCACCGGCCTGTGGTCGAGGCCGAGCTCCGCCTCGAGGAGGGCGTTCACCTCGCGGTACGCCGCGAGCGCCTCCGCCCGCGGTCCCGACAGCCCCGACACGAGCCGCGACCAGAGCCGGTTCAGGCGCTCGAGCGGATCGCCGTTCCCGTGGGTCATCGCCGCTCGTCCTCCCAGACCACCGCCGAGCCCGTCAGCGGCAGCGGACCGAACCTGGCGCTGAACGGCCGGCTGCGGCCCAGCGTGGTGATGACGGCCAAGAGGGCGCTCGCGGTGGCCACCGCGGTGACCGGCGGGTGGCCGTACGCCATCATCCCTCCGGCGAAGGCGAACGTGAGCGCCGCCAGCAGGACGACGCCGGTGCCGGAACCGGAACACCGCCGGCGCGGGTGGAGAGCCCCGTTGTAGGGCGTGGTGGTCATGGATGCTCCTGGGTGGATCAGCTGGAATGCGGAACGGTGAAAGGCCGGAAAGCGCGGAAAGCGTCGGCGCGGGTTATTGCGGGACTCTGCGGCGCAGCGGCTCGGCCACGATTCTGTCACTCACACGGGTGACCGCCAACTGATTCATCGTCCAGGTTTTCCTGTGGCCGGACGAAGGTGTGTCCCCACGTCCAATGCGGTCCAATTGGCTGCTTTGTGTCAATCATTTCGCGTTGGGTGACCGGCGGGAGGTCGTCACGCGCTCCGCCGGCCGGGACCGCCGTCCTGCGGCTGGCCGAACCGCAGCCGCTGCCACTGCTCCACCCAGTTCTCGAGCACCCCGGCAGGCACCTCGCAGGCGGTCAGAAACGTCCGCAGCTGGTCTTCGCGCTTCGGGAACCGGATCCTGCACAGCGCGTGGGCTGTGCTCTTGGGCAGGGCCAGGCCGCCCACGTTGAGCGAGACCTGCTGGTACGACAGCTCCTTCGACAGCCGCAGCTGGTTGAGCGCGCAGATGAACTCGGCGCGGGTGGCGGCGCGGCATGCCGCCGCGAACGGACTGTCGTCCTCACTGGGCGACATCGTCTCGGTCCTCCTGCGACGTACTCGCTCTTTCTCGCGCCGGTTGTAACGGACTGGACCGGGACGGAGAAGAAAGAAGCGTTGTTCGACTGGGTGGACGCGGATACTACCTGCGTGTCCCGCGTCTTTGTCGAATCGATGGCGCGCGCCCTGGTATTCCAAGATTCGGTGAATCGCGGAGGTCGCGCGAAATTGGTTCGTACCAAATGCGAACGACCGCCCCGCCGCATTGAGCGGCCGGGCGGTCGTTGTGCCGGACGGTCAGCCGTGGGTCGGGAAGCCCAGGTTCACGCCGTGCTGCTGCGGCCACCGGGCCGTGATCGCCTTGGCCCGCGTGTAGAACCGCACACCCTCAGCCCCGTGCACGTGCGTGTCCCCGAACAGCGAGTCCTTCCAGCCACCGAACGAGTAGTAGGCCATCGGCACGGGGATCGGCACGTTGATGCCGACCATGCCGACGTGCACGCGCCGCTGGTACTCGCGCGCGGCAAGGCCGTCACCGGTGTAGATGGCCGTGCCGTTGCCGTAGGGGTTGGCGTTGACCAGCTCCAGCGCGTCCTCGAACGTGTCGACGCGCACGACCACCAGCACCGGCCCGAAGATCTCGTCGGTGTAGATCGTCATGTCCGCGGTGACGTGGTCGAACAACGTGGGCGCGAGCCAGAACCCGTTCTCCGCGCCCTCGGGCGCATGACCGCGGCCGTCGACGACCAGCGAGGCGCCGGCCGCCTCGCCAGCGTCCACATAGGACCGGACGCGGTCCCGGTGCGCACCGGTCACCAGCGGCCCCATCTGCGCATCGGGGTTCGTGCCCGGCAGCACCGACGCGTGCAGGTCGCGGGTGCGGGAAGCGATCTTCGAGACGAGCTCGTCACCCGTCTCGCCGACCGCGACCACCACGGAGATCGCCATGCAGCGTTCACCCGCGGAGCCGTAACCGGCGGAGACGGCGGCATCGGCGGCCACGTCGAGGTCGGCGTCCGGCAGCACGACCATGTGGTTCTTGGCGCCGCCCAACGCCTGCACGCGCTTGCCGGCAGCCGTGCCGCGCGAGTAGACGTGCCGCGCGATCGGGGTTGAGCCGACGAACGACGCGGCGGCGACGTCCGGGTGGTCCAGCAGCGCGTTGACCGCGAAGGCGTCGCCCTGCAGGACGTTCAGCACGCCGTCGGGCAGCCCGGCCTCCTGGAACAGCTCGGCGAGCCTCACGGACGCCGACGGGTCGCGCTCGGAGGGCTTCAGCACGAACGTGTTCCCGCACGCGATGGCGATGGGGAACATCCACATCGGCACCATCACGGGGAAGTTGAACGGCGTGATGCCCGCGACGACACCCAGCGGCTGGCGCAGCGAGTACGCGTCGACACCGCGCGAGACCTGCTCGGAGTGCTCACCCTTCAGCAGCTGCGGGATGCCGCACGCGAACTCGACGACCTCGAGACCGCGCTGCACCTCGCCGGCCGCGTCGGACAGCACCTTGCCGTGCTCGGACGTGATGATCGCGGCCAGTTCGTCACGGTGCACGTCGAGCAGGTGCCGGTAGTTGAACAGGATCCGCGAGCGCGTGGCCAGCGACGACTCGGACCAGGACTGGGCGGCCTTCAAAGAAGAAGACACGGCGAGATCGATATCGGCCTGTTCGGCCAGCACGACCTGGGACGCGACCTCGCCGGTGGCCGGGTCGAAGACGTCGGACGTGCGAGACGACACCCCCGTGGTGCGGGCGCCGTCGATCCAGTGGGGGATGGTGCTCAACGCAAGCCTCCGTGTTTATTGGTCGCGGCTTCGCCGCTCCGGCGACTTCGCCTCAAGTCGCTGGGGCAGCTGTCGTGTTCCGAACAACGAGAGAGGGAGTGAGGAGATGGCGCACGGGCTCGGTGCGCTCTTCGCGGACGCGCTGTAGAAGCGCATCCGCTGCCAACCGGCCGAACTCGGCACGGGGCTGGTCGATCGTGGTCAACGAGACGTGCCGCAATGCCGCCAAAGACGTGTTGTCGTACCCCACAACGGAAACGTCGTGAGGCACGCGCAACCCGGCATCCTCCAACGCCGAGATCGCCCCCACGGCGTTGAAGTCGTTGCAGGACAGGATGGCTGTGGGCAACGAGCCATCGGCGATCAACGAACGAATAGCCCGCGCACCGGCCGCGTCGGTGTATTCGGAAGAAACGACCTGCGGCACAAGCCCGTGCGACTCCATCGCGGCGACATACCCTCGCCGACGAGGTCCTGCCTGACTTCCCTCGCCGCCGTCCAGGTGCGCAATCCGCTCGTGCCCCAGCGAAACCAGGTGGTCAACGGCCAGCCGAGCGCCGACCTCACCGTCGTCGTTGACGCTATCCACAGTGGACACGCGAGACGACCGGGCGACCAAAACCACGGGAAGTTGTTCAGCGGCCTTCGAAATCGCCGTCGCCGGCACGACGGGCGACAGCAGGACCAGACCGGCGGGGCGGAAGGACAGCAGCGACTCCAGGGCACGGCGTTCGCGGGCGGGTGAGCGGCCGCCGGTGTTGATGATGATGTCGAACCCCTGCTCGCGCGCCACCTCGTCGATGCCGTCCACGACCTCGGCGAAGAACGCGTTGTGCAGGTCCGACACCATCACGCCGAGCACGGTCGACGTGCGCGAGGCCAACGAGCGCGCCATGGCGTGCGGCGAGTACCCCAGCTCCTCCGCGGCTTTCAGAACTGCGGTGCGTCGCATGTCGCTCACCTTGGGTGAACCGCGCATCACCAGTGAGACCAGTGCACGGGACACGCCTGCGCGTAATGCGACGTCTTCCATCGTCGGCCTGACCATCTCCTCTTCCCACCTCCCCTCTTGACACCCTGTGGCCGAAGTTACAGGGTTAGAGCGCTCCAACCAATAGAGCGCTCTAAAACATCACAGCCATGAACAGGGGAAACCTGCGATGCGGATCGGAGTAGCGGGTGTCGGCAGGATCGGCACCATGCATGCGACCAACCTCGCCGCACTGGATCGCGTCGACGAGGTGCTCCTCTTCGACCCGGTGCCCGGTCGCGCCGCGCAGGCGTCGGCGGGGCTTGCCGGGACCAAGGCCGTGGACGACCTCGACACGTTGCTGGGCAACGTCGACGGTGTCCTGCTGGCGACCCCGACGGACACCCACCCCGAGATGTTGCGCGCCGCCATCGGCAGGGGCGTCCCCACGTTGTGCGAGAAGCCGATCGCGAGCGACGTGGACGAGATGGCCGCGCTGATCGCGGACGTCGAGAAGTCGGGCGTGGAGGTGCTGGTGGGGTTCCAGCGCCGCTTCGACCCAGCCATCTACGAGCTGAACCGCCGCATCCGCGCGGGCGAGGTCGGTGACATCTACCTGGTCAGGGCCATCGGCAACGACGCGAACCCGCCGGACTTCTCCTACCTGCCGGGTTCCGGCGGCATCTTCCGCGACCTGCTGATCCACGACCTCGACTGCGTGCCGTGGCTGGTCGGCGAGCCGGTCGTCGAGGTCTACGCGAGTGGGTCCGTGCTGGTGCACCAGGCGTTCGCGGACGCCGACGACGTGGACAACGCCGTGGTGATGCTGAAGTTCGCGGGCGGCGCGCACGCCACGCTGGCCGGCGGGCGCCACGACCCGGTCGGCTACGACCACCGCATCGAGGTGATGGGCAGCAGGGACTCCCTCGTCGCCGGCGTCGACCCGCGCACCCCGCTGAACTCGCTGGAACCCGGCGGTCACGTGGCCGGAGCGGACGCCTACCCCGGCTTCCCCGAGCGCTTCCACCGCGCGTACGTGAACGAGATGAACCTGTTCACGCAGGTCATCAAGGGCGAGGTCGCGAATCCGTCACCGGCGCGAGAGAGTTTGATCAGCCTGCGCCTGGCCGTCGCGTGTGAGCAGTCGCGCCGCAGCGGCGCACCGGTGAGGATCGAGGGGAACTGAGCATGGCGAAGATCGCGGGAGCGCCGATCTCCTGGGGTGTGTGCGAGGTTCCCGGCTGGGGCGATGTCCTGCCCTCGGAGACCGTCCTGTCCGAGATGCGCTCCCTGGGCCTCACCGCCACCGAACTCGGTCCTCCCGACTACCTGCCCGCCGACCCCGGCGAGCTCAAGACCCTCCTGGGCAGCCACGACCTCACCCTGGTCGGCGGCTTCCTCGCGGTCACGCTGCACACCGACGTCCAGTCCACTCTGGACGAAGCGGATCGGGTCGCCGCGATCCTGCATGCCGGTGGCGCCGAGGTGCTGGTGCTCGCCGCCGCCACCGGGCTCGACGGCTACGACGAGACGCCGGAGCTCACCGACGACGAGTGGCGGACGCTCGTCGGCACCTGCGCGAAGATCCGCGAGATCGCCGCCGGGCACGGCCTCCGCACCGTGCTGCACCCGCACGTGGGCACCCACGTCGAGCGGGGGGCGGAGGTCGAGCGGTTCCTCGCGGACTCGGATCTCCCGCTCTGCCTGGACACCGGCCACCTCCTCATCGGTGGCACGGACCCGGTCGAGCTGGCGCGCCGCCACCCGGACCGGATCGGCCACGTGCACCTCAAGGACGTGCGTGGTGAGATCGCCGCGAAGGTCCGCGGCGGCGACCTCAGCTACACCGACGCAGTGGAACAGGGCATCTACGTGCCGCTCGGGGACGGCGACGTGGACGTGGAAGCACTGGTGCGGCTCGTCCACGAGGCGGGCTACACCGGATGGTTCGTCCTCGAGCAGGACACGCAGCTCAAGGACGGTGGTTCTGTGGACAAGCCGCTGAAGGACACCGCGCGCAGCCTCGCGCACCTCCGAAAGATCCTCTGAAGGGACTGGAGACGATGAAGTCTCGCTTGGTCATCCGCGCGGGCGCAGCTCTCGCCGGTGTTGCTCTACTCGCCGCCTGCAGCGGTCCCACTGGTACGAGCGCGCAGAACACGGGCGGCAACGCCCCGGCCGCCTCGGGTGACCTCAAGGTCGCCGTCATCACGCACGGCACCGCGGGTGACGCGTTCTGGAGCGTCGTGAAGGTCGGCGCCGAGGACGCGGGCAAGCAGCTCGGCGTCGGCGTCACGTACAACTCCGACGGCGACCCCGGCGCCCAGGCCAAGCTGATCGACAACGCCGTGTCGCAGAAGGTCGGCGGCATCGTGGTGTCGATGGCGAACCCCGACGCGCTCAAGACCTCCATCGAGAACGCGGTGAAGGCCGGCATCCCGGTCATCACGATCAACTCCGGCGGCGCGAAGAGCGCGGAGTTCGGCGCCATGGCGCACGTCGGCCAGGAGGAGTCCATCGCCGGCGAGGAGGCCGGCAAGAAGCTCAAGGCCGCGGGCAAGACCAAGCTGCTCTGCGTGATCCACGAGGCCGGCAACTCGGGTCTCAACCAGCGCTGCGACGGTGCCCGCACCGGTTTCGGCGCCGCGGTGGAAAACCTGCAGGTCGACATCTCCAACCCGACCGACATCGAGGCCCGCATCAAGGCCAAGCTGCAGTCCGACTCCGCGGTCGACGGCGTGCTGGCGCTGAACCCGCAGGTCGCCGTCAACGCGGCGTCCGCGATCAAGGGCGCGAGCTCGAAGGCGCAGGTCGCGACGTTCGACCTCAACGCGGACGTGGTCAACTCGATCAAGTCCGGCGAGGTGCTGTTCGCCGTCGACCAGCAGCAGTACCAGCAGGGTTACCTGCCGGTCGTGATGCTCAAGCTGTTCAAGGACAACGCGAACACGCTCGGCGGTGGCAAGCCCGTCCTCACCGGTCCCGGCTTCGTCGACAAGTCCAACGTGGACAAGGTCGCGGAGTACGCCAAGAACGGCAAGAGGTAGGGGAAGCAGGAGATGACCGTGACGGCCACAGCGCCACCGGCTGCCGACGAACGGCTGGGCAGGCCGAAGCCGATGGACCAGCTGATCAAGCGCCCCGAGATCGGCGCCATGCTCGGCGCACTGCTCGTGTTCCTGTTCTTCTCGGTGGTCACCGAGCAGTTCCTGAGCGTGGGCGGCGCGGCCACCTGGCTGGACGACGCCTCCATGCTCGGCATCATGGCGGTCGCGGTGGCGCTGCTCATGATCGGCGGCGAGTTCGACCTGTCCGCCGGTGTCATGACCGCGTCCACCGCGCTCGTCACGGCTCTCCTCGCCACCCGGCTGGGACTTAACGTCTGGCTGTCGTTGCTGGTGTCGCTCGTCTTCGCGCTGGCGGTGGGCGCGCTGAACGGCTGGCTCGTGATGCGCACGGGCCTGCCGAGCTTCATCGTGACGCTGGGCAGCTTCCTCGCGTTGCAGGGCCTCAACCTCGGCGTCACGCGCCTGGTCACGGGCAGCGTGCAGGTGTCGGGCATGCGGGAGACCGCCGGCTACGAGTCGGCGGGGTTCCTGTTCGCCTCGACGTTCCAGATCGGCGGCACGAGCTTCTACGTGTCGATCATCTGGTGGATCCTGTTCACCGTGGTCGCGTCGACGGTGCTGATGCGCACCAGGTTCGGCAACTGGATCTTCGCGATCGGCGGTGCCGCGCAGAGCTCGCGCGCGGTCGGCGTGCCGGTGATGCGGTCGAAGATCCTGCTGTTCATGACCACGGCGTTCGCCGCGTGGCTCGTCGGGTCGATCAACATCCTGCGGTACGCGAGCGTGCAGGCGAACCAGGGCATCGGCCTCGAGTTCCAGTACATCATCGCGGCGGTGATCGGCGGCTGCCTGCTCACCGGCGGCTTCGGTTCCGCGGTGGGCGCGGCGATCGGCGCGCTGATCTTCGGCATGGCCCGGCAGGGCATCGTCTACGCGGGCTGGAACAGCGACTGGTTCCAGCTGTTCCTCGGCGTGATGCTGCTGGCCGCCGTGCTGGTGAACAACATGCTGCGCCGCCGGGCGGAAAGGGTGAAGCGTTGACGTCCCTGATCGAGACCGAGAACATCGGCAAGACCTACGGCAGCGTCATCGCGCTCAGCGACGTGTCCACCGTGGTCAACGCGGGTGAGGTCACCTGCGTGCTCGGAGACAACGGCGCCGGCAAGTCGACGCTGATCAAGATCCTGGCCGGCGTCCACCAGCACGACAGGGGCTCGTTCAAGGTCGAGGGCGAGGAGATCCGCTTCTCGTCGCCCCGCGAGGCCTTGGACCACGGCATCGCGACCGTCTACCAGGACCTCGCGGTCGTGCCGCTGATGTCGGTGTGGCGCAACTTCTTCCTCGGTTCCGAGCCCACCACGAAGTTCGGCTTCCTGGACCGCAAGAAGGGCAAGGAGATCACCAAGAAGGCGTTGTCCGACATGGGTATCGACCTGCGCGACGTCGAGCAGCCGGTCGGCACCCTGTCCGGTGGCGAACGGCAGTGCGTCGCGATCGCCCGCGCGGTGCACTTCGGCGCCAAGGTCCTGATCCTCGACGAACCGACCGCCGCGCTCGGCGTGAAGCAGGCCGGTGTGGTGCTGAAGTACGTGGCCCAGGCGCGTGATCGCGGACTCGGCGTCGTGCTGATCACCCACAACCCGCACCACGCCTACCCGGTGGGCGACAGGTTCCTGCTGCTCAAGCGCGGCCGGGCACTGGGTTCGTACGAGAAGTCCGAGATCGGCATCAACGAGCTGACGCGGCAGATGGCCGGCGGTGCCGAGCTGGAGGCGCTGGAGCACGAGCTGCGGGGTGTCGAGGCGTGACGTCGCTGGAAGTGCTGACCGTCGGCAGGGTCGGTGTCGACCTCTACCCCGAGCAGTCCGGGGTGCCACTGGCCCGGGTCAGCACCTTCGCCAAGTCGCTGGGCGGCACCGCGACCAACGTCGCGGTCGCCGCCGCGCGCCTCGGCCGCCGTGCGGGCGTGCTCACCAAGGTCGGGCCGGACGGCTTCGGCACCTACGTCCGCGAGGCGCTGGAGGGCTTCGGCGTGTCGGCGGATCACGTCGGCACCTCGCCCGACCTGCTGACACCGGTGGTGTTCTGCGAGCTCGACCCGCCCGCCGACCCGCCGCTGCTGTTCTACCGGCTGCCGACCGCACCGGACCTGACGCTCGGCGAGGACGACGTGCCGTGGCCGCTCGTGCGGGACGTCCCGCTGTTGTGGGTCACCGGTACCGGCGTCTCCGCCGAACCCGCCCGCGGCACCCAGCGGATGATGCTGGCGAGCCGGGCCCGCAACGGGCACACCGTGCTGGACCTGGACTACCGGCCGATGTTCTGGCCGGACGTCGAGACCGCGCGCGCCGAGATCAGCTGGATGCTCGACCACGTCACGGTCGCCGTCGGCAACCGGGCGGAGTGCGAGGTCGCGGTCGGCACGTCCGATCCCGACGAGGCCGCTTCACGGCTGCTGGACCGCGGAATCTCGCTGGCGCTGGTCAAGAAGGGCGCCGAGGGCGTTCTCGTGGCCACGCCGGAAGGCCGCTGGACCGTCGAGCCGAACCCCGTCGAGGTCGTGTGCGGGCTGGGCGCCGGTGACGCGTTCGGCGGATCGCTGGCGCACGGCCTGCTCTCCGGCTGGGACCCGGTGAAGATCGCCCGCTACGCCAACGCGGCGGGCGCGATCGTGGCGTCCCGGCTGGCCTGCGCCGATGCCATGCCGAACCAGGAAGAGATCGAGGAGCTTCTTTGACTTTTCCCCAGCCAGAGGGCTGAGGCTCCCAGCCGACGCCGTGAGGCGATCGGCAGCGCTCACGCGCTGCGCCTCACGGCGTGGGTTTCCTGGTTCACGGCCGATCGCGGAAAGGAGGATCCTTGCCGTCCGACATCAGCTCCACAGGCATCGTCCGAGTCACCTCGGACTACGGCTCGACCAGCCGCAAGGATGTTCTTCGCCGCGTTGAGATCCCGATCGTGCCGGGTGCGGCAGTTCGGGCACGACCAGTGCCGTTCGCCCAGCCTGAGGTTCGAAAGCAGGTAGCCGCAATTCGAACAGGTCTTGCTGGAGGGGTACCAGCGGTCGACGACGACCAGGGTGCGGCGAGCCCGTGCGCACTTGTACTCCAGCTGGCGGCGGAACTCACCCCAACCCGCATCGGCAATGGCGCGGGCAAGACGGCGGTTGCGGACCATGTTCTCGACCGAAAGGTCTTCGATCGCGATCAGATCCGCCGACCTGACGAGGTTCGTGCTGGTGCGGTGCAAGAAGTCCTGTCGCGCGTTCCGGATCTTCCGATGGGCTCGTGCGACCTTGGTCTTCACCTTGCGGCGGTTGTCGCTGCCACGCTGGCACCGAGCCGGTCGACGTTGGTGGCGAGCCAGGTTTCGCGCCCGACGAGCCAGGTGTCGGGGATTGGCGATTCGTTCACCATCACTGGTCACAAGGAAGTTCGTCGGGCCCAGGCCCACCCCTACCAGACGCACACATTCGAACGTGCGGTTCAGAAGTGCGGCTTGTTCGACTGTCGGGTAGACCCGGCACTTGCGTGCCGTTCGCACAACGCACAAAGTACTGGAGGAGTCATGTCGGCCGAAATGCCGGCCTGTAGTCGCAGGCGAAGCGCTCACGGCGCAGGTTGCACTCCTTTCTGGCTCGGCATCCTCCGGAGGCCTTGGTGATCACCGATGGGCAGTGGCGGGAACTGCTGTGGCGGCGGGCGGAAGACCCCGGCTCGATCAGAAGGGCCTACCAGTCGCGCAAGCGGCGCAACTCGTTGCTGAACGGCAAGTCCACGCTGTTCCTGGTCGCGGCGGACCACCCGGCGCGCGGTGCCCTGGGCGTCGGCGGCGACCCGCTGGCGATGGCCGACCGGCGGCAGCTGCTGGCCCGGTTGCTGACGGCGCTGGCGAACCCCGAGGTCGACGGTGTGCTCGGCACCCCGGACGTGATCGAGGACCTCCTTCTCCTGGACGGCCTGGACGAACGCGTGGTCATCGGCTCGATGAACCGCGGTGGCCTGGCCGGTGCGGACTGGGAGATCGACGACAGGTTCACCGCGTACGACGCGGCGTCCATCGCCACCTTCGGCCTGGACGGCGGCAAGATGCTGCTGCGCCTGGTCGACTCCGACCCCGGCACGATCCCGACGCTGGAAGGCTGCGCGCGAGCCGTCACGGAACTCGCCGAGCACGGCCTGATGGCGATGGTCGAACCGTTGCCCTACAAGCGTGACCACAACGACAACCTGGTGCTGCAGAAGGATGCCGCGGCTCTGTCACGTGCGATGGCCGTCGCCGCCGGGCTCGGGTCGACCTCCGCCTACACCTGGCTGAAGCTGCCCGCCCCGGACGAGCCCGACGTCGTGCTGGACGCCACCGCCTTGCCCGCCCTGGTGCTCGGTGGCGTGCCTTCCGAACGGCCTGAGGACGACCTCGCGTCGTGGGGCCGATCGCTGCGCCACCCGACCGTGCGCGGCCTGGTCGTCGGACGTGCGTTGCTGTACCCCCCGGACGGCGACGTCGCCGGTGCCGTCGCCGCTGCCGCCGAAATCCTCCGCACCGCGAAGGGGGTCCTGGAATGAGCCTGCACCGTCCACACGGGACTCTGTCGACCTCGTCCGGCGTGATCTCGTTGACGCCGGAGGACGCGGGCTGGGCCTACACCGGTCTGCGCGTGCTGCGGATCGAGGCCGGTGGGTCCTCGACGGTCGAGACCGGCGAGTTCGAGGCCTTCGTGCTGCCGCTGGCCGGGTCCCTGTCGGTCGAGGTCGAGGACGAGAGGTTCGAACTCCAGGGCCGCGACTCCGTCTTCACCCGCGTGACGGACTTCGCCTACGTGCCGCGCGACGCGACGGTCGTGCTGTCCTCTGTGGACGGCTGTGAGGTCGCGCTGCCGATGGCGCGGTGTGAGAACAGGCTGGCGCCGAAGTACGGGCCGGCGGACGGCGTGCCCGTCGAGGTGCGCGGCTCCGGCAACGCCACCCGTCAGGTCACGAACTTCGGCGTGCCGGGTGTCTGGGACCACGCGGACAAGCTCAGCGCGTGCGAGCTGATCACGCCGGACGGCAACTGGTCCTCGTACCCGCCGCACAAGCACGACTCGTCCGAGCCGTGCGAGGTGGAGAACGAGGAGATCTACTACTTCCGCATCGCCGACCGTGACGGCGTGACGCCTTCGCGCACCGGCTTCGGTTTCCACCGCACGTACACCGACGACGGCACGATCGACGAGGACGTGACCGTGCGGGACGGCGACGTGTTCCTGATCCCGCGCGGCTACCACGGTCCGTGCGTCGCGGCGCCGGGATATCCCATGTACTACCTGAACGTGCTGGCCGGTCCGGGTTCCGAACGGTCGATGGCGTTCTGCGACGACCCGGCGCACACCTGGGTCCGCGACAGCTGGGCGACGCAGGAGCTCGACCCCCGTTGCCCCGTGACGACCGCAGAGGGGCGGGTCCGATGAAGCTCACGACCGCGCAGGCGCTGGTCCGCTGGATGCTGGCCCAGCGAACGGAACTGTTCGACGGTACGCACGCGCCGCTGTTCCCCGGCGTGTTCGCGATCTTCGGTCACGGCAACGTGCTCAGCATCGGCAACGCCCTGGAGGAGGTCCGCGACCGGATCCCGGTGTGGCGCGGGCAGAACGAGCAGGGCATGGCGCTGGCCGCCGTCGGCATCGGCAAGGCCTCGCACCGCCGCCAGGTCGGCGTCGCCACGTCGTCGATCGGTCCCGGCGCCCTGAACATGGTCACGGCCGCCGGCGTCGCCCACGCCAACCGCCTGCCGCTGCTCCTGCTGCCGGGCGACACGTTCACCGGCCGCGCGCCCGACCCCGTTCTCCAGCAGGTGGAGCACTTCCACGACCCGACCGCGACGGTCAACGACGCGTTCCGCGCGGTCAGCCGCTACTTCGACCGCGTCACCCGCCCCGAACAGCTCCTGTCGACGCTCCCGCAGGTCGCGCGGGTGCTGACCGA
Organism: Lentzea sp.; assembly: GCF_035525475.1. Classification (GTDB taxonomy): domain Bacteria; phylum Actinomycetota; class Actinomycetes; order Mycobacteriales; family Pseudonocardiaceae; genus Lentzea. The sequence continues at coordinate 68,610 of NZ_DATLEC010000152.1, forward strand.
CCCGGCCGACTGCGGTCCCGTGACGCTGGCGCTGCCGCAGGACGTCCAGGCGGAGTCCTACGACTTCCCCGACGCGTTGTTCGAGCCCGTCGTGCACCGGCCGCTGAGGTCGCGCCCGGACCTGTTCGCCCTGGCGGAGGCCGCCTCGGCGATCCGTTCAGCGGTGAGGCCGCTGCTCGTCCTGGGTGGCGGCGTCCGCTACTCCGGTGCCGCCGGCCGGGCGCTGCGCTTCGCCGAGCAGCACAACATCCCGGTCGTGGAGACCACCGCGGGCCGCACGCTGGTCCCGCACGAGCACCCGCTGCACGCCGGCCCGCTCGGCATCACCGGCTCGACCTCGGCCAACGCCCTCGCGGCCGAAGCCGACGTGGTGATCGCCGTCGGCACCCGCCTGCAGGACTTCACCACGGCGTCCTGGACCGTCTTCTCCCCGGACGTGCACCTGGTGTCGCTGAACGCGGCCCGCTTCGACGCCGTGAAGCACGGCTCGTCCGCCCTGGTGGCCGACGCCGACGAGGGCCTGCGCGAACTGACCGACGTCCTGGACGCCTGGCAGGCCCCCGCCTCCTGGTCGGCTCGTGCGTCAGCCGAACGCATGAAGTGGGACGCGCACATCACCTCGTTGCGGACTCCCTCGACGGACCTCCCGACGTACGCCCAGGTCGTGGGCGTCGTGAACGACGTGAGCGGCCCGGCCGACTACGTCATGACGGCCTCCGGCGGCCTGCCGGGCGAGCTGATCGACGGCTGGCGGGCCACCGGCGAGTCCACGATGGACGTCGAGTACGGCTTCTCCTGCATGGGCTACGAACTGGCGGGCGCCTGGGGCGCGGCGATCGCCCGCGACGAGGGCGTCGTCACCACCCTGCTCGGCGACGGCTCGTACCTGATGCTGAACTCCGAGCTCTTCTCCGCCGCCTTCGCAGGCCACGGCTTCGTGGCGGTCGTCTGCGACAACGACGGCTACGCGGTCATCCACCGCCTGCAGACGAGCCAGGGCGGCGCGGGCTTCAACAACCTCTACCCCGACTGCACGACGTCGCACGCCGAGCCGCCGCGCACGGACTTCGCAGGTCACGCGGCGTCCCTGGGCTGCGCGGTCTTCCCGGTGGAGTCGCTGGCCGAGCTGGAAGGCGCCTACCGCGAGGCCCGTGAGGCGGCGGTGGCCGAGAAGCGCCCGGCCGTCGTCGTGATCCGCACGCACCCGTCGTCGTGGACCGAGGCCGGGGCGTGGTGGGAGGTGGGCGTGCCGGAGGTCTCGCACCGGTCGGAGATCGCGGCCGCACGCGACGAGGTGCTGGAGGGCAAGGCCAGGCAGGTCCGCTACCTGAGCTGACCGCGGGCGGTGACCAGGGCGGGCCAGCCGTGCCGCTCCAGCCGGGCTGCCGAGGACACCAGGCTCACCGACACCGCACCGGCACGAGCCACAGCCGCCAGCACGGTGCCGCCGTCGATCACGTGACCCGTCGTCGGCACACCGTTGATCACGAGATTCGCGGTGGAGACGGCGTCGGGCATGCCCAGGTCGCCCCACGTCGCGATGCCGCACCGTTGCGCGTGCCGTTCGAGCAGGGAGATGAGAGTCCTGAGAGGGACGGCCCGCCGCCGGGTGTGCACCAGCAGCGGGTCGTCCTGGTCGTCGGTCTCGAGTTCCACGTACTCCAGGTCGTCGTCGATCGCGTGCCGGCTCCACCCGATCACCGGTGAATCTTCGGTGATCAAAACCGGTCCGCCAAGCCTGGCCGCGGCGTCATCGAAGTCGATCTCGGGCGATGGCGGCGGCGGAGGTCGATCGCTGAAGTCCATGGCCTCGAAGTTACCCGAATCAGTAGACGTGGTCCCACGCTTCAGCGGGGCCTGCCCAACATACCGAGCCGTTTGCGAGAATGGCGTAGCTGCTGCCCGAGACGATCGTCGCGTCTGCCTCGCCAGCCAGCTGCTCGACTGCGGCGCTAATGCTCTGAAAGAGGACGAACCCGGTGCGGTGTTCCCCCCTTTTTTTCGCCGCGTGCACGGAACTCGACGAAGACAACGCCGCAGTTGCCCTGACGTCTTCCACATATCGCGTGCGGGATATTCCCACGTCGCCCGACGCCATTGTGGCGTTCGGGTCGACGACTGGGGCTTCCGGTGGTACTTCGCCACGTCGAGCGGCCTCGGCCTGCCTGGTCGGGACAGATGTGATCCGGCCGTCCGGATTTTCGCGACCTCGTAGCCGTTCTTCTTCGCAACCTCGCGGTCGAAATCGACGATGTTGTGTCCTGCGCGCTCGCCGCGACAGGCGAAAAAGTGAACACCGTCAGCATCGTCGAGACTGCGGTCACTGTTTTCTTCAACTTGTTCATTCAATCCCCAGGGCAATGCTCAGCTTATTGCTGCCGGAGCAGGTGTCGCAGGTGAACTGAAGTTGTCGGCGGACAACACCTGTTGTTGATCAGGATTGGTTGCTACAGTCGGGTGGCATGGGGGGACAGAATCGCTGAGTTGATCGATGAAGTCATCGGGGAATCACTGGCAGATGAATCCGTTGGTTCGCTGCTGGAGAGACTGCGCGCGACGAGTGAGGTTCGTCGAAAGGCGGACGAGATGGTAGGCGAATTGCTCGTAGAGGCGCGCTCGGTGGTGGACCTGTTGTGGGGGGCAGCAGACCTCGTCACACCTATGCCGAGCTTGGCGCGGCGCTCGGCATCTCACCTCAAGCGGTACGACAACGGATGCGACGGGCCGAGCGACACGTCCAGTGAGCGAGACGACCCGGCGCTCGGGAACAACCCGGTGGCCGTTCGTCCTTGAAACGTTCGTAGACATACGAACGTTTCAAGGGAGCCTTTCGTGAGCCTGTTGTTCTCCCCGCTGACCCTGCGCTCGGTCACGCTGCCCAACCGCATCGCGGTCAGCCCGATGTGCCAGTACTCGGTGACAGAGGAAGACGGCGTGCCGACGAACTGGCACCTCGTCCACCTGGGTTCCCGCGCCGTCGGCGGTGCCGGGCTGGTCATCGCCGAGGCCACCGCGGTCGAGCCCAGGGGCCGGATCTCTCCGCAGGACGTCGGCATCTGGAACGACGCGCAGGTCGAGGCCTGGAAGCCGATCACGAAGTTCATCAAGGAGCACGGCTCGGTGCCGGGCATCCAGCTCGCGCACGCGGGGCGCAAGGCGATCGGCGACTGGGTGCCGGTGGCGCCCACGACCGAGCCGTTCCCCGGTGGCAACCAGCCGGAGAAGCTCGAGGGCCACAGCGGGATCGTCAAGGCGTTCGTCGACGGCGCGCTCAGGGCCGTCGAGGCCGGCTTCGAGGTGCTGGAGATCCACGCCGCCCACGGCTACCTGCTCCACGAGTACTACTCGCCGCTCACGAACGAGGGCAGCATCGAAGAACGCATCGCCCCCTCCGTGGAGGTGACCGCGGCCGTCAGGGCAGCGGTCGGCCCGGACGTGCCGGTGCTGGTGAGGATCAGCGGCAGCGACTGGGTCGAAGGTGGCTGGACCGCCGACGACAGCGTTGTGCTGGCACAGGCGCTCAAGGCCGCGGGTGCGGACCTGATCGACGTGTCCAGCGGTGGCAACACCGCGCAGGCGGACATCCCGATCGGGCCCGGCTACCAGGTGCCGCTCGCCGAAGCTGTGCGACGCAAGGCAGACGTGCCCACGGGTGCGGTCGGCCTGATCACCGAGGCGAAGCAGGCCGAACAGGTTCTTGCGGACTCCTCCGCCGACCTGGTCCTGCTCGCGCGCGAACTGCTCCGCGACCCGTACTGGCCGCTGCACGCGGCTCAGCAGTTGGGTGTGGAGGTACGCGCGCCGAAGCAGTACGCCAGGGCTTTCTGAGAACGCCCTCAGAGTTCAAGGGCTGGGCTCCGGGGTGACCGGCAGCCCAACCCTTGAACTCCGAAGGCTGAATTCAGCGACGGTAGTCGTCGTAATCGTCGTACGGGTCGTGGAGTGGCTCGTCGCCACCACTACTCCCGTTCGGCGACCTTTCGTCACCAGACAGCTCGCGCTGCAGCGCAGCGAAGTCGGTCTCATGAGAGCTGTACTTGAGCTCCCTGGCGACCTTCGTCTGCTTGGCCTTCGCTCGGCCGCGCCCCATGGCTCGACCCCCTCGCACAGGGACGGGGGCGGCCGGGGGAACGGCGGCCCCACTCGTCTCGACAACTAGTTCCTGGTAACTACCGTACCGTGCCGATGGGGTTCCTCGCGACGCGGTAGGCATGACACGTGCCGCCAAATCTCACGGCCGCCCCCGCGTGGAAGGATGCACAGGTGCCCAGACCGTTCGTCGCCTACCTGAGGGTGTACGAACCGTTATCGGTGTTGGACGCACCGCTAGCGGCGAAGGTCGAGAAAGCCCTGGAAAAGGGCCCTGTCCCCCGCTCGGAGGCAGGGAACCGCGAACGGGAGCTGTGGTTGCGATCACAGTTGGGCAGAAAGCTCCTCCCGGGCGAGTCGTCCGACGTGATGACCATCAGCCCGGCCGAGGTTCCGACGTCCGAAGCGGCCCGTGTCGGCCCCGGCCCTCTCGTCTGCCCCCTCGACATCCGGACGCGGTCCGCGGCCGCTCTGGTGGGCTTCCTGGCCTCGGCGCCGCCGATCCTCCAGGACGCCGCCCTCAGCCTCTCCCCGGAGACGGTCCGGGCGCGTGCGTCGGCCGTGATGGCCGAACTCTCCGCGGGCGCGGTCCACGTCATCTCCACGACCTGGACGGTGCCGCTGCCGTGGTTCGCCCTCGTCGACCCCGCCCAGCGCCGCGTGGTGCTGGCGAGCGCCCAGGACGACCCGGAACGGCAGGTGTCGTGGCGCGTGGCGATGGCGGACGCCCGGCGGAGGGTGGCGAGGGCGCTCAAGGTCGTGAAGGGCTCCCTGGGCGAGGACGGGCCCGCCACGATCCTCGCCGACACCGGCCGCTGGCTGGAGCACTTCCACCCGCACTCGGCCGTCGAGCTCGACTACGGCGGCCTCGTGCAGCTGCTGGAGGACAAGGACCTGCTGGAGGACACCTCCGCGGCCGACGTGAACGCCATCGTCGACGCCCTGGAGACCGGTGACGCCGAGGAGGTCGCGTTGCGCTACGAGACGCTGCGCGAGTTCTGGGGCGAGCTGGCCCGCAGGGAACGCCACGGCTGAAGCAGCACCCGCGCGACCACGGCCGCGACGGCGGCCAGTGCCATCGCCGCGGGCCACCCCACGTGCACGGCGACGAAGGCCGCGACGAACGGCGTGGTCGCGGCGCTGAGGTAGTTCGCCGAGTTCTGCATGGCGATCGCGGTGGCGCTGCGGCCGTCCGGCGCGAGCTCACCGGCCTCGGTGACCGCCAGCCCGTTCCAGCACAGCGCCAGCACCGCGGTCGGCACCAGCACGGCCACCAGCACCGGCAACGGCGCCTGGTCGAGCACCGCGACCAGCGCGAACCCACTCGCCGTGATCACCGACACGATCTTCAGCGGGCCGATCCGGCTGCGCACCCGGTCCGACCACACGCCGACCGCGAGCCGTCCGGCGCCACCGAGCGCCTGGGCGACGGCGAAGACCGCCGCGGCCGCCGTCACGCTCATGCCGCGGTGCTCGTGCAGGAGGGGCACCATCAGGGCGGTGGCGGTGAACTGGGGGACCACGAGCAGCCCGCTCGCGAGAGAGAGGCGCAGCAACCGGGGGTCCTTGAGCACCAGCCCGTGGTCGGAACCCGCCCGCACCGCACCGGGTGGTTCCCTGACCAGCAACGCCACCGCGAGCGCCACGAACCCCGTCACGCCCGCCAGCACGACGAACGCCGTGGGCACCCCGGCGGAGATGGCGATGCCGGGCAGCACGGCCGCCGTGAGGGCCGCGCCGAGCGGGGTCGCGGTCTGCCGGACGCCCATCGCGAGGCCGCGCGACTCCTTGCTGAACCACGACATCACGGCCCGGCCGCTGGCCGCGTTGACGCTGGCCCCGAAGAGGCCGACGGCGAGCAGCGCGAGACCGGCGACCCAGGCGTTGCCCAGCGCCGCGCACAGCAGGCAGACGGCGGCCCCGAGGCCGCCGATGGTCATCACGAGTCGTTCGCCACGCCGGTCCGCGACGACTCCCCACGGCACGAGAGCGATCATCGTGCCCAGGTTGACGGCACCGAGGAGCAGCCCCACCTGGGGCAGCGTCAGGGAGAAGTGGTCCTGCAACTGGGGGCTGATCGCCGGCAGGCCGAGGAAGACGGCCGCGTTCGTGCCCTGGGCCAAAGCCCCGACGCACAGCACGACCCAGCGATACCCCATGAGGGCACGCTAGGTCCGCTGCTCACAAAGTGGAACAACCGTCCCAGATGATGGGAGCCGATTGTGGGAGTCAGCTCTTGCGGCGGTGGTGCCCGCGCTCGGCGGCCAGCAGTTCGTCGACCGAGGCGCTCCCGCGCTGGTAGCGCGACGCGATCTCGGCGTTGAGCTTGTCCACCACGACCTGCACCTCGCGCCGCCGCACCGACACCGAGGCCTCTTCGGAGATGAACGTCTCCAGCACCTCGCCGAGCCGGTCGTCCGACAACGAGCTCACGTCGGAGAGGTCCACGTCGGAGATGAGCGCTTCGACGTGCCGTTGATGCGCATCAGCACGTGACGGCTCATGGGTCTGGTACCGGCCGAGGCCTGTCGCCGGACCGACGGCGTTCGTGGAGAGGATCGTGGCCAGCTGGTCGACCACCGCCGAACCGCCGGAGTTGCGGCGCTCCTGTTCCGCGCGCACGATGTCGATCCGCGCGTGCAACAGCCGCCGCAGGTAGGACAGGTCGGTTTCTTCCTGCGCTGCCTCGTCGCGGAGTTCGCGCACCTCGACGAGCGGGCGCTGCTCGACGCCCTCCGTGTAGTCGGGGGCGAGCACCCTGTCGATTCGGCGGCGCCCGCCAGGACGCACCTCGATCACGTGTCCATCCTGCGGTAGATCCTCCTCACCCGCCAACACATCCCATGCACCGAACTTGTCTCAAATGTGCACGCCCAGCAGCTTTCTCGCCTCGTCAGGGGACAGGGCCGGTCGCTGGGCGATCTTCGAGAGCCCCGCGGCACGTGCCACGAGCTGTGCGTTGTCCCGCACCGGCACCCCCCGCGAGTAGCTGGTCGTGTCCTCCATACCCACTCGGAGGTGGCCACCCGCACCCAGTGCGGTGAACATCACCGGGAGCGTCGTCCTGCCGATCCCGGTGGCGGAGAACGTCGCCCCGTCCGGCAGGGCGGCGACCGCGGCGACCAGGGTCGCGGCGTCACCGGGCATCCCGCCGGGCACTCCCATGACGAAGTCCACGTGCACGTGACCGCCCGCGGGCAGGCCGTGCTGGTCGAGCAGGCGCTTCAACGACGCCAGCTGACCGATGTCGAAGATCTCGTACTCCGGGACGATGCCGCGTTCCTGCATGCCCTTGTGCAGGGACACGATGAACTGCCAGCGGTTCAGGAACACGTCGTCGCCGAAGTTGACCGTGCCCATCGTGCAGGAGGCGGAGTCCGGCATCGCCTCGAGCACGCGCAGCCGGTCCTCCTCGGGGTCGTGGACCGACCCGCCCGTCGACAGCTGCACGACGAGGTTCGTCCCGGACCGCAGCGCCTCGACGGTGGCCTTCAGCCGGCCGAGGTCGAGCGACGGCCTGGTGTCCTCGCCGCGGATGTGGACGTGGATCATCGCCGCGCCGACCTGCTCGCAGCTCTGCGCCGTCGAGACCAGCTCTTCCAGGGTCACCGGGAGCTGCGGGACGTCGGCTTTGGCGTGCTCCGCTCCGGTGGGAGCGACGGTGATCAGCGTGCCGTTGGACATGCCCCGACCATAAGGGCTCATCCCCTCAGGTTGCGAACGGCTTCCCGGCCCAGTCCGGGCGTGTCCGGCGGCACCGAGTCGGGGTCGATCCGCGCGGGGACCTCCCGTTCGGGGGCTCCGGCGACCAGCTCCGACTCGACCGGTACGGATCGCTTGACCAGTGCCAACGCGATCGTTCCCAGCTCGTGGTGCTGCACGACGCTGCCCACCCTGCCCACCACGCGGCCGTCCAGCGACACCGGGTCGCCGGTCTCCGGCTGGGCGTCGGCGGAACCATCCAGGTGGAGCAGGAGCATCCGCCGTGGGGGGCGTCCCACGTTGTGGACCTTCGCGACCGTCTCCTGGCCGCGGTAGCAGCCCTTGCTGAGGTGCACCGCGCTGTCGATCAGGTTGACCTCGTGCGGGATCGTGCGCTCGTCGGTGTCCACGCCCTGGCGCGCCCGCAACGCCTCTACCCGCAGCGCCTCGAACGCGAAGCTGCCCGCGGGGCGCGCTCCGGCGTCCGTGATGCGCTGCCACCAGTCGCTCAGCTCGGCGCGCGGGACCAGCAGGTCGACCGCGTGCTGACCCGGCCACGACGCCCGGCGCGCGAAGCCCTCGCCCAGCGGCTCCACGTCCGACGGCAGCGGGATGCCCAGCTTCTCGAGCAGCGCGGGCGTCTCCGGGCCGGTGATCGTCAGCAGCGCGAACTCGGACGACGCGTCGCGCGGCTCGACCTTCGACCAGAAGACCATCTTCTTCAGGTACGCGAGCAGGTCGTCGACCTCCTCGACGTCGAGGAACACCGTGCCGCCGACGTTCGCGACCACCATGTGGTGCTCCAGCCGGCCCTGCGCGTCGAGGATCAGCGCCTCGGTGGCCGCGCCCTCGCCCAGCTGCTCGAAGTGCTGGCTCGTGAGCTGGTGCAGCCACGTGAGCCGATCCTCGCCCGGGATCGCGATGATGCCGCGGTTCGAGCGGTCGACGACGACGACCGACCGGGCGGCCGAGCGCTGCTCCGCGAACGGGTCGCCGTAGTGCCAGGCCACGCCCGCGTCGAGGGAATCGTCGGGCGGCGGGATGGCTCCTGGGAAGCTCACTCGGTCTCCTGCTCCTGCTTCAGGCAGTCTCGGCACGTGCCGGACAGCGCGAGGTGGCTCGCGTCCAGTTCGAACCCGTCGCGCTCCCGCAATGTTCCGACCAGCGGCTCGAGGAGCTCGGACGGGATCTCCCGGATGCCGCCGCAGACGTGGCACACCAGGTGGACGTGCTGGTGCTCGTCGACCGAGTAGCTCGGCGCGCCGTGGCCCAGGTGCGTGTGCCGCACCAGCCCGAGCTTCTCGAGCAGGTCGAGCGTGCGGTAGATGGTGGTGATGTTGACCGTCGGCGCCGTCTCCTGGACGCGCGCGCAGATCTGCTCCGGAGTGGCGTGCTCCAGAACCCTGACCGCGTCCAGCACGAGCTGACGCTGCGGCGTCATCCTCATCCCGCGGTCGTGCAGCGTTTTGCGCAGCCCTCTTGCGGTCTCCACGACAGCCATGTTAGTTGCTGCCAGTAGGCTCGGCGCATGCGCGTGCTGGCACTGCTCGACGGAACCCTCGCTGACCCCGACTCGCCGCAGATCCGCGTCGACGACCTCGGACTCATGCGCGGTGACGGCGTGTTCGAAACGATCCTCGTGGTCGACGGGAAGCCCCGCGAACTCACGCCGCACCTGGACCGGCTCGACCGGTCCGCCGCCATGCTCGACATGCAGCCGCCTCCGCGTGCGGAGTTCGAGCGGGCGGTCGAGCTGGTCCTCGGCAACTGGGAGGGCAGCCCCGAGTTCGCCCTCAAGCTCGTTTACACCCGCGGCGTCGAGGGCGGCGACGGCACGCCCACCGGCTTCGCGCTCGGCATGGAGATCGGCGCGAAGGTGCTCAAGCAGCGCGCCGAGGGCCTGGCCGCGGTGACGCTCGACCGCGGCATCGACGCCGACCTCGCCGACCGCGCGCCGTGGCTGCTGCTGGGCGCGAAGTCGCTGTCGTACGCGATCAACATGGCCGCCCTGCGCGAGGCCGAGCGCCGCGGCGCCGCCGAGGTCATCTTCACGACGTCGGACGGCTCGGTGCTCGAAGGCCCGACCTCGACCGTGATCCTGGTGCGCGGCAAGACCCTCGTCACCCCGCCGTCGAAGCTCGGCATCCTGCCCGGCACCACGCAGTACGCGTTGTTCCGCGCCGCCGAGCGCGCCGGCTGGACCGTCACCGTGGAGCCGATCCAGACCGGCGAGCTCTACGACGCCGAGGGCGTGTTCCTCGCGTCCAGCGTCCGCAAGATCACGCGGGTGACCACGCTGGACGGCAAGCAGCTGCCCGACTCGTCGGCCCTGCTGACCGAGCTGCAGGGCCTCTACGAGTCCGAGTACTAGCGGAGTCCGGCGTCGACCGCGGTCAGCAACGGACCGCGGTCACCCGACATCTCCCAGATCATCGCGCCCAGCAGGTTCTTCGACCTGAGCCACGCGGTCTTGCGCTGGATCGACCACGCGTCGTCGACGGTCCACCACTGGTTGCCGGTGTAGCAGTACGTCGCCACGGCCTGTTCGTCGTGGTACACGGTGCAGTTCGGAACACCGGCCACGAGGTTCGAGTACCCGCGCGTACCCGCTTCCTCGGCGAACTGACCGGGCGCGGCCCCACCCGCCGCCTGCCACTCGCCGTTCTTGCCGCCGGCCGTCACGTTCTGCCAGCCGCG